>JBKPGF010000062.1:0-91545 GCA_046729255.1 Actinomycetota bacterium | reverse complement strand
CACCTGACACATAGACCCGCGTCTCGGGCTCAGTCCTCTCAGGAAGTTCGTGCGGGCCCGCGAGGCCCGTTTTTTCTGCCCTAAAGAGACTGAAGACTTCCTCATGCCGCGCAAATTCACGCTCGAGAAGACCCGGAACATCGGGATCATGGCCCACATCGACGCGGGCAAGACCACGACGACAGAGCGGATCCTCTACTACACCGGCCGCACCCACAAGCTGGGCGAGGTCCACGAGGGCGCCGCGACAATGGACTGGATGGCGCAGGAACAGGAGCGCGGCATCACGATCACCTCCGCCGCAACGACGTGCTCCTGGCGCGAGCACCGCATCAACATCATCGACACGCCCGGCCACGTCGACTTCACAGTCGAGGTCGAGCGCAGCCTGCGCGTGCTCGACGGCGCCATCGCCGTCTTCGACGCGGTCGCCGGCGTGCAGCCCCAGTCCGAGACGGTCTGGCGTCAGGCCGACAAGTACCGCGTGCCGCGGATCGCCTTCAAGAACAAGATGGACCGCGCAGGGGCAGACTTCTTCGCCTCCGTGCAGTCGATGGTCGACCGGCTCGGCGCGCGCCCCGTGCCCGTTCAGCTCCCGATCGGCCAGGAGGAGCACTTCCGTGGCGTCGTCGACCTCATCGAGATGAACGCGCAGATCTGGACAGACTCGCTCGGCACGGAGGTCGAGACGTCCGACATCCCGGCCGAGCTCGTTGAGCAGGCAGCCGAGTACCACCACCAGCTGATCGATGCGGTGGCGGACCACGACGACGAGCTCACGGAGACGTACCTCGAGGACGAGTCGGCCGTGACCCCCGAGATGCTGCGCCGTGCCCTGCGCGCCGCGACGCTCGACCTCACGGTCGTCCCGGTGCTCTGCGGCTCCGCCTTCAAGAACAAGGGCATCCAGCCGCTGCTCGACGGCGTCGTCGACTACCTGCCGAGCCCGCTCGACGTGCCGCCCGTCCACGGCGTCGACCCGCGCACCGAGCACGATCTCTCACGCCGCCCGGCCGTGGACGAGCCGTTCGCCGCGCTCGCCTTCAAGGTCATGACCGATCCGTACGTCGGAAAGCTGACGTACGTCCGCGTCTACTCGGGCCGCATCACCCAGGGCGACAAGGTGCTCAACACGACGACGGGCAAGACCGAGCGCGTTGGCCGCATCCTCCAGATGCACGCGAATCACCGCGAGGAGCGCGACGAGATCGGCGCCGGCGAGATCGCGGCCTTCGTTGGTCTGAAGCAGACGACGACGGGCGAGACGCTCGCCGTCGACACGGCGCCCATCCTGCTCGAGGCCATGAGCTTCCCAGACCCGGTGATCTCGGTGGCCATCGAGCCGAAGACGAAAGCCGATCAGGACAAGCTCGCCCAGGCGCTCCAGCGGCTGGCGGAGGAGGACCCGACGTTCCGCGTGCGGACCGACGAGGAGACCGGGCAGACGCTCATCGCCGGAATGGGGGAGTTGCACCTCGAGATCATCGTCGACCGCCTGCTGCGCGAGTTCTCCGTCGACGCGAACGTCGGTCGCCCACAGGTCGCATACCGCGAGACCGCCGGCCAGTCCGCGGAGAAGATCGAGGGCCGTTTCGTTCGCCAGACCGGCGGCCGCGGCCAGTACGGGCATGTGGTCATCGACCTCGAGCCGGCCGCGCCCGGGGACGGCTACGAGTTCATCGACAAGATCGTCGGCGGCAAGATCCCGCGCGAGTACATCCCGGCCGTAGACCTCGGCATCCAGGAGGCGATGGAGTCGGGCGTCCTCGCCGGCTACCCCGTCGTCGACATCCGCATCGTCCTCCGGGACGGCTCGTACCACGACGTCGACTCGAGCGAGATGGCGTTCAAGGTCGCCGGCTCCATGGCCTTCAAGGCAGCCATGCAGCGCTCGAAGGCGAAGCTGCTCGAGCCCGTGATGGCCGTCGAGGTCGTGACGCCTGAGGAGTACCTCGGCGACGTCATGGGGGACCTCAACTCGCGCCGGGGCCACGTCGAAGGCCTCGAGCCACGCGGCAACGCCCAGGTGATCACCGCCAGGGTGCCGTTGGCCACGATGTTCGGTTATGCAACGGACCTGCGCTCGACGACGCAGGGCCGAGCCACATTCACCATGCAATTCGATCGGTACGAGGAAGTCCCTCAGTCGATCGCGGGCGAGATCGTCGCCGCCCAAACGTAATTCGGGAACGAGACCGGAGGAACGGTATGTCCAAGCAGAAGTTCGAGCGCACGAAGCCGCACGTCAACGTCGGCACGATCGGTCACATCGACCATGGCAAGACCACACTCACGGCGGCGATCACGAAGGTGCTCGCCGACCAGGGTGAGAACACGGAGTACCGCGACTTCGACTCGAACGACAAGGCGCCGGAAGAGCGCCAGCGCGGCATCACGATCAACACGTCGCATGTCGAGTACGAGACGGAGAACCGGCACTACGCCCACGTCGACTGCCCGGGGCACGCCGACTACATCAAGAACATGATCACGGGCGCCGCCCAGATGGACGGCGCGATCCTCGTCGTCTCGGCGGCCGACGGCCCGATGCCGCAGACCCGCGAGCACGTGCTGCTCGCGCGGCAGGTGAACGTCCCCTACATCGTCGTCGCCCTCAACAAGGCCGACATGGTGGACGACCCCGAGCTGCTCGAGCTCGTCGAGATGGAGGTCCGTGAGCTGCTCTCGAAGTACGAGTTCCCGGGCGACGACATCCCCGTCGTGCACGTCTCGGCGCTGAAGGCGCTCGAGGGCGACGAGGAGTGGGTCGGGAAGATCCTCGAGCTGACGTCGAAGCTCGACGAGTACATCCCCGAGCCGCAGCGCGACACCGACAAGCCGTTCCTCATGCCGATCGAGGACGTCTTCACGATCACCGGTCGCGGCACGGTGGTCACCGGCCGAATCGAGCAGGGGCAGTGCAACTCGGGTGACGAGGTCGAGATGGTCGGCATCCATCCCGAGATCGAGAAGACCGTCGTCACCGGCCTCGAGATGTTCAACAAGACGCTCGACTTCGCGCAGGCGGGCGACAACGCCGGCGTGCTGCTCCGCGGCACGAAGCGCGAGGAGGTGGAGCGCGGCCAGGTGCTCGCGAAGCCCGGGTCGATCACGCCCCACACGCAGTTCAAGGCCGAGGTGTACGTTCTCTCGAAGGACGAGGGCGGTCGCCACACCCCGTTCTTCCAGGGCTACCGGCCGCAGTTCTATTTCCGGACGACTGACGTGACGGGCTCGATCCAGCTGCCCGAGGGCCAGGAGATGGTCATGCCCGGCGACAACACGAACATGGAGGTCGAGCTCATCCAGCCGAACGCCATGGACCAGGGCCTCCGCTTCGCCGTCCGCGAGGGTGGCCGAACCGTCGGCGCCGGCGTCGTCACCGAGATCGTCAAGTAGGCACGCGCAAAGGAGGGTAGGGAGCACGGTGGCACAGCAGATGATCCGCATCAGGCTGCGCGGTTACGACCACAACCAGGTCGACCGCGCCGCGCGCGACATCGTCGACAATGCGGAGCGCACCGGTGCCACGATCACCGGCCCCGTGCCCCTGCCCACCGAGCGCAACGTCTACACGGTGATCCGCAGTCCGTTCAAGGACAAGGACTCGCGTGAGCAGTTCGAGGTGCGGACGCACAAGCGCCTCATCGACATCCACAGCCCCACGCCGAAAACGGTCGACTCGCTCATGCGGCTCGACCTCCCCGCCGGCGTCGACATCGAGATCAAGCTCTGATGAAGGGAATCGTCGGGAGAAAGCTCGGGATGACCCAGGTCTTCGACGAGGAGACTGGCGTCATGACGTCCGTGACCGTGATCCAGGCCGGGCCGTGCCCTGTCGTGCAGGTGAAGACGACGGAGACGGACGGCTACGACGCCGTGCAGATGGCGTTCGACGAGGTGCCAGCGCGGAAGATCTCGAAGGGCGAGCTCGGCCATCTCGAGAAGTCGGGCGTCGCGCCGCACCGCCGGCTCGTCGAGTTCCGCGGCCATTCGGAGCTGACAGTCGGCGAGACCGTCACCGTCGAGGCTTTCGAGCCGGGCGATCCCGTGAAAGTGTCCGGCACCTCCGTCGGTAAGGGCTTCGCGGGCACGATCAAGCGCCACAACTTCAGCCGCGGACCGAAGTCGCATGGCTCGCACAACATCCGCCAGCGCGGCTCGGTCGGCGCCTCCGCCACGCCGTCTCGTGTCTTCAAGGGCATGCGCATGGCCGGGCAGATGGGCGCCAAGCGGCGCACGCAGATCGGTCTCGTCGTGCACCAGATTGACCCGGAGCAGAACCTCTTGCTCGTGAAGGGCGCAGTTCCGGGGCCGAAGAACGGCATCGTCGAGGTCAGGGAGGAGAGGGCTCATACCCGCCACCACCGACACCAGTAAGGCCGTCAAGGCACCGCTGCTCGACGGCGCCGGCAAGGCTGCGAAGCAGGTGTCGCTCGACGCTGCGATCTTTGCCGCCGAGGCGCGTCCTCACCTCGTGCACGAGGCCGTGCGCGCGGAGATGGCCGCTGCACGCGCGGGCACACGCGGCGCGAAGAGCCGTGGCCTCGTGGCCGGCGGCCGCGGGAAGCCGTGGCGCCAGAAGGGCACCGGCCGCGCGCGCCAGGGCACGATCCGCGCGCCTCAGTGGGTGGGCGGCGGCCTCGCCTTCCCGCCGACGATGCGCGACTTCTCGTTCAAGGTGAACCGCAAGGAGCGGCGTGCCGCGATGCGTACCGCGCTCTCTGCCCATGTCGAGGAGGGAACGCTCGCGGTCTTCGACGGAGGCGCATTCGAGACGCCGTCCACCAAGGCCGGCGCGGGCTTCCTCGCAGCCTTCGGCAAGGAGTTGCCGGTCGTCGTCGTGGCCACAGACGAGGAAGAGGCCGCCATCAAGTCTTTCCGCAACCTCCCGCGTGTCGCGATCAGCGCTCCAGAGGACCTCGAGATCTCCGCGGTCGTGTGGGCGCGCGCGCTGCTCGTCTCGGAGAAGGCGCTGCCGATGGTCGAGGCACGCGCCGGGAAGGCGTCCTCGTGAGCCTCCATCCCAATGAGATCCTGCTGGCGCCGATCGTGTCGGAGAAGAGCTACAGCTTGATCGGCGACCGGAAATACACGTTCCGCGTCCACGGCGATGCGCACAAGACGCAGATCCGCCAGGCGGTCGAGCAGCTGTTCGACGTGCACGTCGAGGCCGTGAACATCGTCAAGGTCCAGCCCAAGCCGAAGCGGCGAAACTTCCAGCGCGGCATGCGGCCGGGTTGGAAGAAAGCCATCGTGCAGGTGCGCGAGGGCGAGACGATCCCGATCTTCGAAGGAGCGCAGGTTTGATGGCGGCCGGCCACCTCACAGCTCAGGTCCGCGAGAGCGCTGTAACGCGTCGCCTCGCGTCGTCCTCGGTCGCGCACGTACCCTTCGGGTACGCACGCTCTCTGCGTCCTGGCGATGCTCGCCTTTCGCGGCTCGCGAACGTGATCTGCTCGGAGGGAGGCCGCTAGTGCCGGTGCGCAAGTTCAAGCCCACGAGCCCGGGTCGCCGCTGGATGACCGTCTCGACGTTCGACGAGGTCACGAAGTCGGAGCCCGAGAAGAGCCTCACCGAGCCGGTGACGAAGAAGGGCGGTCGCAACAAGCACGGCCGCATCACGACCCGTCACCGGGGAGGCGGCCACAAGCGTCGCTTCCGCGTCGTCGACTTCAAGCGGACGAAGGACGGCGTGCCGGCGAAGGTGGCCGCGATCGAGTACGACCCCAACCGGTCGGCGCGCATCGCGCTGCTCCACTACGCCGACGGCGCGAAGTCGTACATCCTCGCGCCCGCCGGCCTGCGCGCCGGTTCCACGGTCGAGTCTGGCCCGGAGGCCGACATCAAGCCCGGAAACGCGCTGCCACTGCGCCGCATCCCGACGGGCACGCTTGTTCACAACGTCGAGCTCAAGCCGGGGCGGGGCGGCCAGATGGCGCGTAGCGCCGGCTCGTCGGTCCAGCTCGTCGCGAAGGACGACCCGTACGCGGTGCTGCGCCTTCCCTCCGGGGAGCTCAGGCGGGTGCTGCTAACGTGCCGGGCGACGGTCGGGCAGGTCGGGAACCTCGACCACTCGAACGTCACTGGGGGCAAGGCGGGGCGCTCACGATGGCGCGGCCGCCGGCCGACGGTGCGCGGCTCTGCGATGAACCCGGTCGACCACCCGCACGGCGGTGGTGAGGGCAAGTCGAAGGGTGGGCGTCACCCGGTCACGCCCTGGGGCGTGCCGACGCTCGGCAAGCGCACGCGCCGGAAGCACAAGGAGTCAGACAAGCTCATCGTCCGCGGCCGGCGCCGCGGCAAGGACAAGAGGTAGCGCATGGGTCGATCGACGAAGAAGGGGCCGTTCGTGGAAGAGCGGCTCATGAAGCGAATCGAGGCGATGAACACCTCCGGGTCGAAGCAGATGGTCCGGACCTGGTCGCGCACCTCGACCGTGTTCCCCGAGATGGTCGGGCACACGATCGCGGTCCACGACGGCCGCAAGCACGTGCCGGTCTTCATCTCGGAGCAGATGGTGGGCCACAAGCTCGGCGAGTTCGCGCCGACCCGGACGTTCCGCTCACACGCCGGTGGTGACCGGCAGGCACGGGTGAAGAAGGTTTGATGGCCGAGACGGCAACACAGGAAGTTCACGCGCAGGCCAAGTGGGTGCGGACGTCGCCGCGGAAGGCACGGCTCGTCGTCGAGCACATCCGCGGCCGCAGCGTGCCCGAGGCGCGTACCGTCCTCGCCTTCACGTCGCGGGCGGCCGCCCGCGACGTCGAGAAGGTGCTGCGCTCGGCTATCGCGAACGCGGAGGCGAACCACGGGCTCGTTGGCGACGACCTCTACGTGAGCGCCGCGTACGTGGACGAGGGTCCGACCCTGAAGCGCTGGCGCGCCCGCGCGCGGGGTCGCGCCGCCCGGATCCGCAAGCACACCTGCCACATCACGGTCAAGCTCGCGCCGGTGCCCGGCGAGGCGAAGCCCGCACGGGCGCAGGCAAAGCCGACTGCCGCGGAGGCGCCCGCCAAGCCCGCCCGCAAGCGAGCGACGAAGCCGAAGGCGACGGAGCCCGTGGCCGAAGCAGCGGCCGCCGAGGACAAGCCGAAGCGCACCCGTGCGCCTCGCCGGAAGAAGACGGAGGAGTCGTAATGGGCCAGAAAGTCCACCCAGGCGGCCTGCGCGTCGGCGTCATCCACGACTGGAAGTCGAACTGGTACACGTCGAACAAGGAGTTCGCAGGCGCGCTGCTCGAGGACGTGAAGATCCGCGAGCACATCTACGGAAAGCTCGCGCACGCGGGTCTCTCGGACATCCTGATTCGCAAGGACAAGCAGCGCGTGACGATCGACGTCTATACGGCCAGGCCCGGGATCGTCATCGGCAAGTCGGGTGTGGAGGTCGACGCGCTACGCCGCGAGATCCACGCGATGACGCAGAAAAACGTCCAGATCAACATCAACGAGATCAAGCGCCCCGAGCTGAACGCGAAGCTCGTCGCGCAGTCGATCGCGGAGCAGCTCGAGAACCGCGTCAGCTTCCGACGTGCGATGAAGCGCTCCCTGGCCTCCGCCATGCGCTCGGGCGCCCAGGGCGTCAAAGTGCAGTGCGGCGGCCGGCTCGGCGGAACGGAGATGTCGAGGTCCGAGAAGTACTCCGAGGGCCGCGTGCCGCTGCATACGCTGCGAGCTGACATCGACTACGGCTTCGCCGAGGCGAAGACGACGTTCGGCCGCATCGGCGTCAAGGTCTGGATCAACAAGGGCGAGATCATGCCGGAGGGCTACGAGGGGGCGACGGGCGACCGCGAGGTGCGGCTCTCCGACGAGGATCAGGCCCGCCGGCGCGGCACGCGTCCCGAAGGTCTCGGGCAGCGGGAAGGCCGCCGCGGTCCCGACCGCGAAGGGCTCGGGCCTGTGCGCAGGCGCCGTCCCGAGCGCGGCCGAGGCCGCAGGCGCCGCGAAGAGGCGGCGGAGCCGCCCGAGAGCGTGGATGAGACCACCGAGCCGACGGCTGAGGTCACGGAGCCGACGGCCGAGGTCACGGAGCCGACGGCCGAGGCCATCGAGCCGCCGGCTGAGGCCGAGCCGGTGGTCGAGGCGCCTGCCGAGGCGCCCGAGTTGACCGAGACGCCGGAGAGCAGCGAGGAGGCCGACTCCTGATGCTGATGCCGCGCAAGACGAAGTTCCGCAAGCAGCATCGCGGCCGACGGCGGGGCACCTCCAAGGGCCAGCTCACCGTCCAGTACGGCGACTACGGCCTGAAGGCGCTCGACGCCGGCTGGCTCACGAACCGCGAGATCGAGGCTGCCCGAATCGCCATGACGCGAAAGATCAAGCGTGGCGGCAAGGTGTGGATCAACGTCTTCCCCGACAAGCCCTTCACCTCGAAGCCGGCCGAGACCCGCATGGGCTCCGGCAAGGGCTCTCCGGAAGGCTGGGTCGCGGTCGTCAAGCCCGGCCGGGTGATGTTCGAGCTCGCAGGCGTGCCCGAGGCGCTCGGCAAGGAGGCGCTGCGCCTGGCGGGCAACAAGCTGTCCATTCGTACGAAGGTGGTCAAGCGTGAAGGTGAGCTCTTTGAGTGAGGTGACGGCATGAGGGCGCGAGAGCTACGCGACCTGACCGACGACGACTTGCAGCAGAAGCTCGCGGACACGCGGCAGGAGCTGTTCAACCTCCGCTTCCAGGCGGCGACCGGCGCGCTCGACAACAGCGCCCGGCTGCGGCTGGCGAAGCGGGAGATCGCACGGATCCTCACCGTCCAGCGCGAGCGCGAGGCCCAGGTGGAGCGAACGTAGACATGGCGGACGAAGAGAAGAACGAGACAACTGAAGAGATGGTGCAGGAGCCCGAGGCTTCGGAAGAGCCCGTGGCCGAGGCGGAGACGCCGGACGAGCCCACGGCTGAGGAGCCGGCTGCTGAGGAGGAGGAGGAGGCACCAGAGCCTGCCCCCGAAGCCGAGGCGCCTGACGAGCCGGCCGCCGAGGCAGAGGCTGACGAGCCCGCGGCCGAGACGGAGGCTGCAGAGCCCGCCGCCGAAGCTCCGGCCGACGAGGCCGCGGCAGAAGCGGCTGCGGCCGACGTGGCCGTCGAGGCGCCCGGGCCCGCCGCGAAGAAGAAGCGGAAGCACGTCCCGCGTTCCGAGCGTCGCCAGCGCCCGAAGCCCGTGCGAGCATCCGAAGGTCGCAAGCCGCGCACGCGTGAGGCGAAGCCGGAGCACGAGCGCGGGCAGCGCCAGGAGCGCCGTGGCGTCGTCGTCTCGAGCGCGATGGACAAGACGATCGTCGTCCGCGTCGAGACGCTGAAGGCGCACCGCCGCTACAAGAAGATCATCCGCCGCTCGGCGAAGTTCCACGCTCACGACGAGCGCAACGAGGCAAACGTCGGTGATCTCGTGCGGATCGTCGAGACGCGGCCGCTCTCGAAGACGAAGCGGTGGCGCCTCGCGGAAGTGGTGGAAGCGGCCAAGTAATGACGGTCGCCCTCCTCACATCTCGCACCTCCCGAGCCGCTGCAATGCGTCGCCTCGCGGCGTCCTCGGTCGCACCCGTACCCTGCGGGTACGCGCGCTCCCTGCGTCCTTGCAAGGCTCGCATTTCGCGGTCGGCGGGCACGACCTGTTCGGAGGACGACCTGTGATCCAGCAGGAGACACGTGTCCGCGTTGCCGACAACACGGGAGCCCGCGAGCTCCTCTGTATCCGCGTGCTCGGCGGGTCCCACCGGCGCTACGCGCGGGTGGGCGACATCATCGTCGGCACCGTGAAGACGGCCACGCCCCAGGGCCAGGTGAAGAAGGGCGAGGTCGTGCGCGCTGTTGTCGTTCGCACGAGAAAGCCGCAGGGCCGCGACGACGGCACGACGATCTCGTTCGACGAGAACGCCGCCGTCATCATCGACACCGCCCAGAACCCGCGCGGCACGCGCATCTTCGGGCCGGTGGCTCGCGAGCTGCGCGAGCGCAACTTCATGAAGATCGTCTCCCTCGCACCGGAGGTGCTGTAGCCATGGCCACGACCATGCGAGTCAAGAAGGGCGACACGGTGCACGTGATCGCCGGCAAGGATCGCGGCAAGCAGGGCCGCGTGCTCGAGGCACGCCCCGCGGAGGGTCGCGTGATCGTCGAGAACCTCAACGTCGTCAAGCGGCACACGAAGCCGCGCCCGATGAAGGACTCGAACCGCATGGGTGGCACGATGATTCAACCGGGCGGCGTCATCGACAAGCCGGCGCCGATCCCGGTGTCGAACGTCATGGTCATCTGCCCCTCGTGCGGACGGCCCACGCGAGTCGGGATGAAGTTCAAGGACATCAAGGGCCGACAGGTGAAGCTGCGCGTCTGCCGGCGAGCAGACTGCCGGCAAGAGATCGACGAGGGTGAGCACAGATGAGCGAGAACGGCTACGCACCGCGCCTCAAGGTGCTCTACGAGCAGGAGCTTCGGACGCAGCTCAAGGACGAGCTGGGCGTCAGCTCGGTCATGCAGGTGCCGAAGGTGGAGAAGATCACGCTCAACATGGGCGTCGGCGAGGCAAAGACCGAGGCGAAGCTGCTGGACGCCGCGATGGACGAGCTGACCCAGATCGCCGGGCAGCGGGCCCAGCTGCGCCGTGCGCGGACGTCGATCGCCGGCTTCAAGATCCGCACGGGCATGCCCGTCGGCACGAAGGTGACGCTTCGCGGCGCGCGCATGTACGAGTTCCTCGACCGGCTCGTCTCGATCGCGCTGCCCCGCATCCGCGACTTCCGCGGCCTGAGCCCGCGCTCGTTCGACGGTCGTGGGAACTACTCCATCGGCCTGCGCGAGCAGATCAT
The DNA here is from genome assembly GCA_046729255.1 of Actinomycetota bacterium. Taxonomy (GTDB): domain Bacteria; phylum Actinomycetota; class Thermoleophilia; order Gaiellales; family Gaiellaceae; genus PALSA-612. Next base: position 80,744 of record JBKPGF010000062.1, on the reverse strand, counting down.
CTTTCCCGAGATCGACTACGACGACGTTGCGCAGATCCGCGGCCTCGACGTGACGATCACGACCACCGCCAAGACGGACGAGGAAGCGCGCGCGCTCCTCGCCGGCCTCGGTCTTCCGTTTGCAGCAGCAGAAGGAGAGAGCTAGTGGCGAAGAAGTCCATGATCGCGAAGGCGTCCCGCACGCCCAAGTACCCGACGCAGGCGCACCGCCGCTGTAACCGCTGCGGCCGCCCGCGTGCCGTGTACCGGAAGTTCGGCCTCTGCCGGATCTGCCTGCGCGAGCTCGCGCACCAGGGCGTGATCCCCGGCATGACGAAGGCCTCGTGGTAGGAGAGAACGATGCTCACTGATCCCATCGCCGACATGCTCGCCAGGATCCGGAACGCGAACAAGGCGCTCCACGACACCGTGGAGATGCCGACCTCGCGCGCCAAGGTGGAGATCGCCCGCCTGCTGAAGGAGGAGGGCTACGTCCGCGACTACCGGATCGAGGAGGGCGACAGCTTCAACAGACTTGTGATCGAGCTGAAGTACGGTCGCAACCGCGAGCGCATCATCACCGACCTCAAGCGGATCTCGAAGCCGGGCCGCCGCGTCTACGCGCGCAAGGACCGGCTGCCGCGCGTTCTCGGCGGCATGGGCACCGCGATCCTGTCCACCTCCAACGGCGTCATGACGAGCCGCACGGCCGAGCAGAAGGGAATCGGCGGCGAGGTCATCTGCTTCGTCTGGTGACGAGTGATTTGAGCGAATGAGCCGAATCGGACGACAACCAATCGAGCTGCCCGCTGGCGTCAACGTCGCCATCACCGCCGGCCGCATCCAGGTCAACGGGCCGCTCGGCGAGTTGAGCCAGCAGCTGCCTGCGCGCATCTCGGTGGAGAAGGAGGAGGAGACGCTCGTCGTCACACGGCCGACGGACCGCGGTGAGGACCGCGCGCTGCACGGGCTGACGCGCTCGCTCGTCGCGAACATGGTCGAGGGCGTGACGAAGGGTTTCCAGAAGCGGCTGGAGATCCAGGGCGTCGGCTTCCGGGCCGCGCTCCGCGGCTCCGACCTCGAGCTCACCGTCGGCTTCTCGCATCCCGTCGTCGTATCGCCGCGCCCCGGCATCAGCTTCGAGGTGCCGCAGCCAACCGAGGTCGTCGTCTCGGGGATCGACAAACAGCTCGTCGGGCAAACGGCCGCCGAAGTGCGCAAGGTGCGGCCGCCTGAGCCGTACAAGGGCAAGGGCATCCGTTACGAGGGCGAGTACGTCCGCCGGAAGGTCGGGAAGCGCGCATGACGAAAGTTACGACTCGTGACGCTCGCGTACGCCGCCGCCGGCGCGTCCGCGGCAAGGTCTCGGGGACGGCCGAGCGACCGCGCCTCGCCGTCTTCCGCTCGAACGTCGGCATCTACGCGCAGCTCATCGACGACCTCGAGGGCAAGACGCTCGCGTCGGCCTCGTGGAAGGCCCTGCCCAAGAGCTTCAAGGGCACGAAGACGGACCAGGCCACGGAGGTCGGCAAGCAGCTCGCTGCCGCCGCGAAGCAGGCCGGCATCGACGCCTGCGTATTCGACCGCGCCGGCTACCTGTACCACGGACGCGTGAAGGCGCTCGCCGAGGGCGCCCGCGAAGGGGGGCTCGAATTTTGACGGTCGGAGACTTCCAGGAGACACGGGAGCTCAAGGAGCGCGTCGTCGAGATCAACCGTGTGGCGAAGGTCGTCAAGGGCGGCCGGCGCTTCTCGTTTACCGCGCTCGTCGTCATCGGTGACGAGGTGGACAAGGTCGGCCTCGGTTACGGCAAGGCCCGCGAGGTTCCGCTCGCCATCTCGAAGGCGGTCGAGGATGCCAAGAAGAACATGTTCGTCGTGCCGCGCAAGGGCACGACGATCACGCACGAGATCATCGGCGAGTACGGCGCTGCGCGCGTCCTGCTGCGGCCGGCCAGCGAGGGCACCGGCGTCATTGCGGGCGGCGGCGTTCACGCCGTGCTCGAGCTCGGCGGCGTGCGCGACATCCTCGCGAAGAGCCTCGGTACGACGAACCCCATCAACATGCTCAAGGCGACGGTCAACGGGCTCCAGCGCCTGCGAACGCCCGAGGACGTCGCGCTGGCGCGCGGCAAGACGATTGCCGAGGTGCTGCCGATTCCGAAGGCGAAAGTCGCCGAAGAGCCCGAGGCTCCGGCGGCTGTTACCGAGGAGGCAGCGCCCGAGGCTGAGACAGCGGAGGCGACCGAGTGAAGACGCTGAAGATCACGCAGGTCCGCAGCCAGATCGGCGAGACGCAGAAGCACCGGGGCACGCTGCGCGCGCTCGGGCTGGGCAAGATCGGCCGTACGGTCGAGCGTCCAGAGAGCCCTGAGCTCGCCGGTATGCTGAGGAAGGTCAGCCACCTCGTCCGGGTGGAGGAGTCCTGATCGTGCCCAGTGAGATAAACCTCTCCAGCCTCAAGCCGGCCCAGAAGCGCACCGCGCGCAAGCGCGTCGGCCGCGGCATGGGCTCCGGCAAGGGGCGCTACGCCGGCCGCGGCATCAAGGGCCAGAAGGCGCGCTCGGGCTCGCACAAGATGAACGCGAGGTTCGAGGGCGGTCAGACCCCGCTGTTCATGCGGCTGCCCAAGCTGCGCGGCAACACGTCGAAGGACGCCATGCCGATCGGCCCGTTCCGGACCCGCACCCAGGGTGTGAACGTCCGAGACCTCGAGCGGGTGTTCGACGCCGGCAATGAGGTGACGCCCGAGGTGTTGAAGGAGAAGCGCCTGATCCGCACGACCCGGATCGACGTGAAGATTCTCGGCCAGGGCGACCTGACGAAGAAGCTCACGGTCTCCGCCCACCTCGTCTCGCAGTCGGCCCGCGAGAAGATCGAGGCCGCCGGCGGCACGATCACGCTCCTCCGTGAGCCGAGGGAAAAGAAGCGCAAGCGGCACCGGAAGGCTGCACCGCAGGTCGAGGCCGAGGTCGAGACGACCGAGGCCGAGGACGAGCCGTCCGAGGCCGAGGCTGAAGCTGAACCCGAGCCCGAAGCTCAGCCTGACAAGGAGTAGTCGCCCGTGCTCTCCTGGTTGACGAACGCATGGCGCGTGCCGGAGCTTCGGCGTCGCCTGCTCTTCACGGCGATGATCATCGCGCTCTACCGTCTGGGCTCGTGGGTGCCCGCGCCCGGCGTCGACTCGGAGCAGATCAAGAACTACTTCTCGACCCAGGGCGGCACGGTGCTCGGCCTGCTCAACCTCTTCTCCGGCGGGGCGCTCTCTCAGTTCTCGCTCTTCGCGCTCGGGATCATGCCGTACGTCACGGCGTCGATCATCCTCCAGCTGCTGACGGTCGTCGTGCCCTCCCTCGAGCGCCTGCAGAAAGAAGGCGAGGCGGGCTACGCGAAGATCAACCAGTACACGCGGTACCTGACCATCGTGCTGGCGGCGTTCCAGTCGCTCGGGTACGCGTATCTCTTCAAGCGTCAGAACGCGCTCGAGGCGAACTCGGGCCGCGTCGTGCTCATCGTCATCACGCTCACCGCGGGCACGGCGCTGCTCATGTGGATGGGTGAGCTGATAACGAAGCGCGGGGTCGGCAACGGCATCTCGATCATCATCTTCTGCTCGATCATCGCGGACGCCCCGACGACGGTTCGCGCGTGGGTCGACGGCGGACCGACGACGAAGCTTTTCTTCCCCATCGTCTTCCTCGCGGTGACGGTGGCCGTCGTGTTCATCCAGGAGGGTCAGCGACGCATCCCGGTTCAGTACGCGCGACGCGTCGTCGGCCGGCGCATCACGTCGGGCGGCTCAACGTACATGCCGCTGCGCGTGAACATGGCCGGCGTGATCCCGATCATCTTCGCGGCCGCGGTGCTCGCGTTCCCGCCGACGATCGCGCAGTTCTTCCCTCAGACGCAGGACTTCATCAACGACTGGTTCAGCCCGACGGACGCCGGTTTCCTCCTGCTCGAGGCGTTCCTGATCATCCTCTTCACGTACTTCTACACGGCCGTCCAGTTCAACCCGATCGACCAGGCTGACAACCTCCGCAAGCACGGCGGGTACATCCCCGGCATCCGCCCGGGCCCGCCGACGGCGCACTACCTCGACCGCGTGCTCACGCGACTGACGCTGCCGGGCTCGATCTACCTCGCGCTCGTCGCCGTCGTGCCGACGTTCCTCATCCAGTTCTTCGACTTCTCGTCGGCGTCGCGGAACTTCCTCGGAGGCACGTCGCTGCTGATCATGGTCGGTGTCGCGCTCGACACGATGCGCCAGATGGAGTCGCAGATGATGATGCGCTCGTACGAAGGCTTTTTGAAGTAGCCCTTGTCGCTGAACGTTCTCATCCTCGGCCCCCAAGGTTCCGGCAAAGGCACACAGGCCGCCCGCATCGCCTCTGAGTACGGCATCCCACACATCGCGACCGGAGAGATGTTCCGCGACGCCATTGCCGCGGGGACGCCGCTCGGCCGGGAAGTGGAGCCGATTCTCGCCTCGGGGGCGCTCGTCCCCGATGAGCTCACCATCCGCCTGATGCGCGACCGGCTGTCGGAGGACGACGCCCAGGCCGGCTTCATCCTCGACGGTTTCCCGCGCAACGCGGCGCAGGCCGAGGCCCTCGATGAGCTGCTCGACGAGCTCGACCGGCCGCTCGACCTCGTCCTCGACCTCCAGGTGCCGGACGACGTGGCCATGGAGAGGCTGCTCGGCCGGGCGAAGGATGAGGGTCGCGCTGACGACAGCCCGGCGGTGATATCGAAGCGACTCGAGATCTTCCACCGTGAGACGGCACCGCTGATCGGCCACTACCTCCCGCGCGGCATCGTTGTCGGCATCCACGGCAACCGCTCGCGGGACGAGGTCTGGTCGGAGATCGTGGAAGCGCTGGAGCAGGTGGCGGCGAGGGCGACCTCGTGATCATCCGCAAGTCCCAGGCGGAGATCGAGCTCATGGCCGCGGCCGGCGAGATCGTCGCGGCGTCGCTGGCGTTGCTCGGCGAGAACATCCGCCCCGGCGTGACGACGGCCGAGCTCGACGCGCTTGCCGAGGAGTACATCCTGTCCCAGGGCGGCGAGCCGACGTTCAAGGGCTACCGGGGCTACCCGGCGGCGACCTGTCTCTCGCCGAACGACATGATCGTCCACGGTATCCCCGGCAACTATGCGCTCCAGGAGGGCGACATCCTCTCGGCCGATGTCGGGGTCACGCTCGAGGGATTCGTCGCCGACTCGGCGTACACATTCCCAGTCGGCGAGATCCGGGAGGAGACGGAGCGACTGCTCGAGACATGCAAGGCTGCTCTCGACGCGGCGATCGAGGAGTGCCGCGAGGGCAACCGGCTGTCAGACGTGTCCCATGCGGTGCAAGTCGTGGCCGAAGGGGCCGGACTCTCGGTCGTGCGCGAGCTCTCGGGACACGGCATCGGCCGCTCGATGCACGAGGACCCGCAGATTCTCAACTACGGCGCACCTGGCCGCGGGCCGGTGCTCGCCGAGGGGATGACGCTTGCGATCGAGCCGATGATCACGGCGGGCGGGCCGGACATCACGGTCCACGATGATCGCTGGTCGATCTCGACCACCGACGGCTCGTTGGCGGCGCACTTCGAGCACACGGTCGCGGTCACCGTCGAGGGGCCGAAAGTCCTGACGGCTACAAGGGTTTTGCTACGATAGAGGCACCTGCGGCGCAGCCGTGCTGCGCCGTGTTCTTTGTGCGTCAAGAGGAGTCCGATGAAAGTTCGTCCGTCCGTGAAGCCGATGTGTGAGCGCTGTCGTGTGATCAAGCGCCATGGCCGCGTGTTCGTCATCTGCACGAACCCTCGTCACAAGCAGCGCCAGGGCTAGGAGACCGCTATGGCACGTATCGCCGGAGTCAACCTCCCCAACCAAAAGCGCCTCGAAGTCGGGCTGACCTACATCTATGGCATTGGCCCCGCGACGGCGCGCAAGGTCTGCACCGATCTCGGTCTCTCGCCCGAGACGAAGGTGAAGGACCTCACCGACGAGGAGACGACGAAGCTCCAGCGGCACATCGACGCAAACCTCGAGGTCGAGGGAGAGCTACGGCGCGAGCGCTCGCAGTCGATCAAGCGCCTCCAGGAGATCGGGGCCTATCGCGGCATCCGCCACCGGCGCGGGCTCCCGGTCAACGGCCAACGGACGAAGACGAACGCCCGCACGCGGAAAGGCCCTGCCAAGACGGTCGGCCGTAAGAAGAAGGCCACGTAGTGGCGCCCCCGCGCAAGGCAGCAAAGGGCCGCGGCCGGCGTCGCGTCAAGAAGAACATCGCCATCGGCCAGGCGCACATCAAGTCGTCCTTCAACAACACGATCGTCGCGCTCACGGACAACGAGGGCAACGTCATCGTGTGGGAGTCGGCGGGCTCCGCCGGCTTCAAGGGCTCGCGCAAGTCGACGCCTTTTGCGGCCCAGGTTACGGCAGACGCCGCTGCCCGCAAGGGCATGGAGCACGGCCTGCAAAAGGTCGAGGTCTTCGTGAACGGCCCCGGCTCGGGCCGTGAGACCGCTATCCGGTCGCTCCAGGCCGCAGGCCTCGAGATCCTCGGCGTCCGCGACGTGACCCCGCAGGCCCACAACGGCGTACGCCCGAAGAAGAGGAAGCGGAACTAGTGGCGCGCTACACGGGTCCAAGTTGCAAGCTGTGTCGCCGCGAGGGCATGAAGCTCTTCTTGAAGGGCGAGCGCTGTCTCACGGAGAAGTGCGCCATCGAGCGGCGTTCGTATCCGCCAGGAGAGCACGGCCGCGGCCGGATCAAGCAGTCGCAGTACCTGCTCCAGCTGCGCGAGAAGCAGAAGGCGCGCCGGTATTACGGCCTGCTCGAGAAGCAGTTCCGCAACTACTACGAGAAGGCTGCCCGCGGCTCGGGCGTCAGCGGTGAGAACCTCCTACGGCTGCTCGAGACGCGGCTGGACAACGTCATCTACCGCCTCGGCTTCGCAGCCTCTCGCTCGCAGGCTCGGCAGCTCGTCCGCCACGGCCACTTCCAGGTGAACGGCCGACGCGTGAACATTCCCAGCTTCCAAGTCAAGCCCAACGACATCGTCACGCTCAAGACGGGCAGCCCGGCCGAGCAGGTCGTTCGCGACGCCACCGACCTCACCGCGTCCGTGGCGCCGTGGCTCCAGGCCGACCACGACGGCCTCACCGGCAAGATCCTCAAGCTGCCCGACCGGGCCGAGATCGACACGCCGGTACAGGAGTCCCTGATCGTCGAGCTCTACTCGAAGTAGCACCTTTAGGAAGGAAGGAGAAACGTGGCCACCCGCAGCAGCCTCATGGAGTTCCAGGTCCCGCGAATCGTCCACGAAGAGGTGGACGAGAAGCGAGGCATCTTCGCGATCGAGCCGCTCGACCGCGGCTTCGGTTACACATTCGGCAACTCGCTCCGGCGCGTGCTGCTCTCGTCACTCGAGGGCGCTGCAGTCACGTCCGTGAAGCTCGAGGGCGTCGCGCACGAGTTCACGACGCTGCCGGGCGTTCGCGAGGACGTCACGGACATCCTCCTGAACCTCAAGAACCTCATCTGCCGACTCCACGGCGAGTCGCCGGAGATCGAGGTCCGCCTCCAGAAGAAGGGCCCCGGCCCCGTGACGGCGGCCGACATCCAGATGCCCGCCGATCTCGAGATCCTCAACCCCGAGCTCGAGATCGCGCATCTCGCCGACAAGGGCAAGCTCGAGCTGACGATGACGATCGGCCGCGGGCGCGGCTACGTCCCGGCGGAGATGAACCGCGGGCCGGAGCACACGATCGGCGTCATCCCGATCGACTCGATCTTCTCGCCCGTCCGTCGAGTCGCGTACGACGTCGAGGCGGCCCGTGTAGGTCAGCGCACCGACTACGACAAGCTCGTGCTCGACGTGACTACCGACGGCTCGATCGACCCTCGTGAGGCGATCGGCCAGGGTGCCGAGATCCTCATCCGGCAGCTCGCGATCTTCACGGACATCGACAGCATCGAGGGCTTCGGTGAGGCGCCCGCGGAGGCGGCGGCCGAGCCGTCGCTCGCGCACGGGATGGAGAACTTCCCGATCGAGGAGCTCGAGCTGGGCGTGCGGTCGTACAACTGCCTGAAGCGCGTCGGCATCGAGACGATCGGCGACCTCGTCACGAAGACCGAGGTCGAGCTGGCGGCGATCCCGAACTTCGGTCGCAAGTCGATCGAGGAGGTCAAGGAGACGCTCGCCGGCCACGGCCTGACGCTCCGCGGGGAGGAGCCACTCTCGTAATGCGACACCAGCGAGCCGGCAAGAAGCTCGGCCGCGACGCGGCCCACCGCAAGGCGCTCTACGCGAACCTCACCGGCTCGCTGATCGTGCACGGCCGCGTGAAGACGACCGTCGCGAAGGCCAAGGCCGTGCGGCCGGTGGCCGAGAAGATGATCACGCTCGGCCGCCGCGGGGACATCCACGCCCGGCGCCAGGCGCTCGCGTTCCTGCGCTCGCAGGAGGTCGTGCACCAGCTCTTCGCCGAGGTCGCTCCCCGCTTCACGGATCGCCCCGGCGGTTACACGCGGGTCGTGAAGGTCGGGCCGCGCCCGGGCGATTCGGCGCCGATGGCATACCTCGAGTTCGTCGACCACGTTCCGCGCGTGCCTGTCGCTCGCGTCGCCGCACCGGTCGAGCAGGAAGAGCCGGTCGCGGCCGAAGCAGCTCCCTAGCAGCCCTGAAGCGTGAGACTGAAGCTCACGCTCGAGTACGACGGCACGGACTTCCACGGCTGGGCTGCTCAGCCCGGGCTGCGGACGGTCGAGGGCGTCGTCTCGGACGGGCTCGCCTCTGCGTTCTCCGTCGTTGAAAGTCTCGCCGTCGCCGGCCGGACCGACACGGGCGTCCACGCGCTCGGGAACGTCGTGAGCTTCGACGCAGCGGGTGGGACGCCGGTCGAGCGAACGGCTGAGGCGCTGAACGCGCTGCTCCCCGACGACGTGGCAGCGGTGGCGACCCAGGAAGTCGCAGAGGCGTTCCACGCGCGTCACTCGGCCCGCTCGCGGAGCTATCGCTATCGCATCTACCGGCGGCGCGAGCGGTCGCCGCTCGAGGTCCGCCGGAGCTGGTGGTATCCCCGACGCATCGACCTCGACGCGCTCGCCGCGTCCGCCGATCTGCTTCTGGGCGAGCACGACTTCCGCGCCTTCACGCCGACGGAGACGCAGCACGACGTCTTCGTCCGCAACGTGCTCTCGGCGTCCTGGCACGAGCGCGGCGACCACCTCGACTTCGAGATCACCGCGGACTCGTTCCTCCGGCACATGGTACGCACGCTCGTCGGCACGATGCTCGGGCGGCGGCCAGAGGACGTCGCACGGCTGCTCGACGGAGGTTCGCGGCCGGAAGCCGGCGCGACTGCACCTCCGTGGGGCCTCTACCTCCTGGAGGTCGGCTATTGACGACCTACGATGACGGTGTGCGGTTCCCCGTCTGCCTCTTCGACCTCGACGGCACCCTCATCGACTCCGGGCCGATGATCGTCGCGTCGATGAAGCACGCTGCGAAGACCGTCCTCGACCGCGACCTCCCGGAAGTAGTGCTTACCGCGGCTGTCGGCGGGCCCGGCCTGACGGCGCAGATGCAAGCGCTCGACGCGGAGCGCGTCGACGAGCTCGTCGCCGCCTACCGGGAGCACAACGAGCCGCTGCACGACGAGCTGGAGGCGTTCTGGGAGGTGGTGGAGGTGCTGCCGCGGCTGCGATCGGAGGGTCGGCGCCTCGGCATCGTCACCGCCAAGCGGCACGCGACCTTGCGGCTAGCCTTCGACCGGCTCCCAGGCCTGGAGTCGAACTTCGACGTCGTCATCGGCTCCGACGACACCGAGCGCCACAAGCCCGATCCCGCGCCGATCCTCGAGGCGCTCCGGCGCCTGGATGCCGAGCCGGCGGACGCCGCGTACGTCGGCGACTCGCCGTTTGACGTGCGGGCCGCGAAGGCCGCTGGCGTCCACGCGGTCGCGGTGGCGTGGGGAGGGATTCACGGCGCCGAGGCTCTCGAGCGCGAGGAGCCCGACGTCTTCGTCCGTCACGCCGAGGAGCTCCTTGCCGTCCTCTAAGGCTACGGCGGCTCGTGCGGCCGAGCTCCGCGACGAGCTCAACCGCGCGTCGATCGCGTACCACGTCGACGATGACCCGTTCATCCCGGACGCGGAATACGACCGGCTCTACGACGAACTCGTGGCGCTCGAGGAGGCGCATCCGGAGCTCGTCACGCCCGATTCACCGACCCATCGAGTCGGCGCGCCGCCGTCGGAGCGCTTTCAAAAGGTGCGTCACCTCGAGCAGATGGGCTCGCTGGACAAGGTCACGACCGACGAGGCGCTGCAGAAGTGGACCGACGACGTCCAGAAACGGCTCGCCACGGACGAGCCGGTGGCGTATGTGATCGAGCCGAAGATCGACGGACTCGCCGTCAACCTCACGTACGAGAACGGCGTCTTTGCACGTGGCGCCACCCGTGGCGACAGCGTGCAGGGCGAGGACGTCACACCGAATCTCCGAACCATCCGCGCGATCCCGCTCCGCATGCGGGACGCCCGCCCGCCCGCCGTCCTCGAGGTGCGAGGTGAGATCTACTTGCCCCTGTCCGGGTTCCGCGAGCTGAACGAGCGCCTCGTGGGAACGAACCAGAAGCTCGCGCCGAATCCTCGCAACGCCGCGGCGGGCTCGGTGCGACAGAAGAACTCGGCAATCACGGCGGACCGTCCCCTCTCCGTCTGGGTCTACGGAACCGGCCACGCCGACGGCGTCTCCTTCGGCGGGCACTACGAGATGCTCGAGTGGCTGCGAGAGCGCGGGTTCCCGACGAACCCGTTCGCGGAGCGACTCGAGTCGGTCGAGGCCGTCGCCGAAGCCTGCCGGATCTGGGAGACACGTCGTGTCGAGCTCGACTACGAGATCGACGGGATCGTCATCAAGGTGGACTCCGTCGATCAGCAACGGCGGCTCGGCGTCCTGCATGGCCGGCCACGCTGGGCGCGCGCGTTCAAGTGGGCACCGATGACCGCGCAGACGAAGCTGCTGAAGATCCACATCCGGGTGGGTCGCACGGGCGCGCTGAACCCCTGGGCGGTGCTCGAGCCCGTCGAGGTCGGCGGCGTCACCGTCTCTCGCGCGACGCTCCACAACGAGGAGGACATCAACCGCAAGCAGATCCGCGAGGGCGACGTCGTCATCGTGCAGCGGGCCGGCGACGTGATCCCCCAGATCGTCGGGCCGGCGGGTGAGCACCAACCGGGGACCAAGACTTTCCGCATGCCGAAGAAGTGCCCGCTCTGCGGCACCGAGATCGTGAAGCCGGAGGGGGAGGTCATGCACCGTTGCCCGAACCGCGCCTGTCCCTCACGCGGGCTCGAGAGCCTGATCAACTGGGTCGGTATCGCCGACATCGAAGGCGTCGGGGAGCAGACGATCCGCCTGCTCTGGGACCGTGCCCTCGTCCGCTCGCTCCCGGATCTCTACCGCCTGACGAAGGAGCAGCTGCTCGAGCTCGAAGGATTCGCCGAGATCTCCGCCGCCGCAGCGGTTGAGGCGATCGATGCCTCGAAGCAGGTGCCGTTCTCGCGCGTTCTGCTCGGCCTCAACATCCCGAAGGTCGGCTGGGTGCTGGCCCAGAACCTCGCTCGCCAGTTCGAAGACGTGGACCGATTGGCGGAGGCGAGCCAGGAGGAGGTCGGAGAGACCGAGGGATTCGGCACCGACCGCGCGGAGATCGTCGTCGAGTGGTTCGCCGACCCGCAGAACCGGGCGCTGGTCGAGGAGCTTCGGCAGCTTGGCCTTCGCTTCGAGATCGGGGATGAAGACCGACCGGCGGAAGGCCCGCTCACGGGAAGCACGTACGTCCTCACGGGGACGCTCGAGAAATACTCGCGGGACGAGGCGGCCGCGGCACTCGAGAGCCTCGGCGCGAAGGTGACGAACTCCGTCTCGTCGAAGACCACGGGCCTCGTCGTCGGAGAGGAGCCCGGCGCGTCGAAGCTCACGAAGGCTCAGCGCAGCGGAGTCCCGCTACTGACAGAAGTGGATCTCGAAGCTCTCCTAGAGGCGTAGTCTCGCCTTCGGGCTTCGTTCTCCGACAAAAAGTCCAACGCGTAAGCGAACCGGACTTTCGTCGGCCTAGTGCAAGGTGATCGACACCGTCTGCCACTGCCACTGGGCTGCTTCTGTCGCCGAGGACACCCAGAGGTCGACCCGAAGCCCCTTGATGGCCGGCCCGGTGTCCGCGGCGACACCCTCCCCGTAGCCGGGGATCGTCATCCGTGTGCCGAGCGGGATGACCGCCGGGTCGACGGCCACGATGCCGGGCCCCGTGGGGATGCCCGTGGCGGTCGTGCCGCGCATCGTGTAGGCGGTTGCCACGACGGTTAACGTCTTGCCGGATTCGACCACGGGCGCCTGCGGTGAAGGTTGGGGTTGCGGCTCGGGCACCGGGGCTGGCGTTGGCGTCGCGACGACGGACTGCGCGCCGATCGAGGCGATGCTCGGCGCCGTCTCGGCGACGGCCGTTTCCACCGTCGCCGCTGCCTGGGCAGCCTCGGCAGCCGCGACCGCCTCGGCAATCTGCTGCTGATTGAGCACCTGCTCCGCCTGGAGCTGCGCGATGTAGCGCATGCGTTCCGTCTGGGCGCCGGCGAGCTCGACCGTGCGGACGGCGGCCGCGCTCCTCAGCTGGCGCAACTCTGCGCGCCGCGCGGTCTGGCGGCGCAGTAGTGCGGCCACCTTGACCCGCGCAGCCTGAGCCTCGTCGAGGACTCCGCTCGTGGCGTCGGCAGCCCGGTGCAGGCTGTCGACGCCTTCGATCGCGTCCTCGAGCGTTGCCGCACCGAGGAAGACCGCAATCGTGTCGGGTTGTTCCGACGTGTAGAGGGCGCGCACCTGGTCGGCGAGTCGTTGCTCCGCGATGGCGAGGGTTCGGCGTGCCACCCTCAGTTGGCGCTCCGACGAAGCGCGCTCACGCTCGAGCGACGCGAGTCGAGACTCGATGTCGCCAAGGGCCGCCTCGGCGGCGCGCAACTTCGACTCGAGCGCGAAGAGGTCGACCCTGGCAGCGTGCTCGGCCGCGCTCAGCTCGGTGCCCCGGGCGCGAAGCGTCTCGGGGTCATCGGCAAGGCCCGTAGCGGGCAGCCCGAGGAGAGTGCCGGCGACGAACAGGAAAGCAAGTCGCGCGGCTGGTCGTTTCCACCGCACCGCCGGATGACCGTATCAGAGCCGTTGACAGCGCGCCGACGGGAGGACAGGACACCACGCATGCGACGGAAGTTTCAGTTTTGCAGCATTTTTTCGCGCGCTTCGAGACACTTCACGTTGCACGCATCCGGGGAGGCTGGTAGGGTCCCGCGCCAGTGACGTACCGGCCCCTCCCGGTGCGCCCTCGGTTGCGCGCAACGCAAGCCCGCTCGACGGGTCGTCGTGTGACCCTCGCGGGCCTACTCGGTGTCGCCATCTGCGTCGCGCTCATCGGCGCGGTCCCTGCCTACGCGGATCGCATCGAGGACAAGAAGGCGGAGGCACAGCAAGTGCTCGCCGACATCGAAGCGCTCGACGCCGAACTGGGCCAGTCCATCGAGGCGTACAACGCGGCGACGATCAAGCTCGACGCCATCAAGGCCGACCTCCGCGCGAACCGCCGCCAGATGGATGTCGCGCGCGGAAACCTCGGCGTCGCCCAGCACCGGCTCGCAACCCGGCTGCGCGACCTCTATGTCGGGGAGTCGACGTCCACGCTCGAGGTCTTTCTCGGCAGTACGAGCTTCGACGACCTGATCACCCGCCTCGACACGATCGACCGAGTGTCGGAGGAGGACACGCAGGTCTTGCGGGAGGTCAAGCGATTCCGCACCGAGGTCGCGGTTCGAGGCGAGCAGCTGAAGAACGACCGCTCGGGCCAGGAGCAGGTCGTCGCGGAACGGGCCGCCGCAAAGCGCGAGATCGAGGCGGGCCTGGCGGAGCGACAGCAGCTGCTGTCGTCGATCCGCGGCGAGATCGAGCGACTGAGGGCCGAGGAGGCTCGCCGCCAGGAGGAGCTGGCACGGCAGGCTGCAGCGCGGCAGGCGACACAGGATGCCGCCATGCAACACGCGATCGATACGTCGGTCATCGGCGCTGCCGTCGAGACGCCCGAGGCGGCCGTCGCGCCGCCGTCGCGCTACGGCGGGGTCGTCGGGATCGCCATGCAGTACCTCGGCGTCCCGTACGTTTGGGGCGGCTCATCGCCGGTGTCCGGTTTCGATTGCTCCGGCTTCATCATGTACGTCTACGCGCAAATGGGTGTCTCGCTGCCGCACCATGCGGCGTCGCAATACAACTACGGCGTCCCCGTCTCCAGCGACCAGCTGCAGCCCGGCGACCTCGTCTTCTTCAACGGGCTGGGCCACGCGGGCATCTACATCGGTGGTGGGCAGTTCATCCACGCGCCGCACACCGGCGACGTCGTGAAGATCTCGAGCCTGTCCGACAGCTGGTACGCGGCGACGTACTACGGCGCCAGGCGAATACTCTGACTCGCGGCCCTAGACGGTCGTGCTCTCGGGCGGCGAAGCCGCCCTCCGAGTGACCTTGCGCCGCTCGCGGCAGGATGCATCGCCCTCGTCGCGAGTCCGTATCTGAATACTGTCCTCGCTCCTCGGGCTCGCCTCCTTGGCGAGCGACGCCCCAGAGCGCGAGTCAGGCGCTGATCTCGCCCGCCGTCGCACCAGCCCGGTCGTACAAGGCTTCGACCTCAGTGGCGAAGTGCTCCTGGCAGACCTTCCGCCGAAGCTTGAGCGTCTGCGTGAGCTCGCCTTCCTCGAGGGAGAAGTCCCGGGGCAGGATCTCGAACCGCTTGATCTGCTCAAACCGTGAGCGCGGAGCGTTGACGTCGTCGACGATTCCCTGCACGAGGGTTCTGACGTCCGGGTGCGCGGCGAGGGCGGCGAGATCACCGTCGAGGTTGCGCTCCTTCGCCCACGCTTCGATCTCCACCGGGTCGAGTGTGATCAGGGCAGCGACGTACGGCCGCCGATCGCCGACGACGAGCGCCTGTGAGACGTAGCGCGAGCTCTTGAGCTCGTTCTCGAGGTTCTGCGGCGCGACGTTCTTGCCGCCCGCGGTGACGAGGATGTCCTTCTTTCGGTCGGTGATCGTGACGAACCCCTCCTCGTCGATCGTGGCGACGTCGCCCGTGGCCAACCAACCCTCGTCGTCGAGGATCGCCGCCGTCGCCTTCTCGTCCTTGTAGTAGCCCGCGAAGACGGTCGGGCTGCGAATGAACAGCTCGCCGTCGTCGGCGAGCTTCAGCTCCCACCCCGGGAGGGCCTTGCCGACCGTGCCGAACTTGAAGCTCTCCTCGCGGTTCGACGTGGCGCCCGTGGTGCACTCCGTGAGGCCGTACGCCTCGAGGATGAGGATGTCGAGCGCGTGGAAGAACTCGAGGATCTCGACCGACAGCGGAGCGCCGCCCGAGACCGCGCGGCGGAGGCGACCGCCGAGCCTCTCCTTCACCTTCGAGTACACGAGGCGGTCGGCCAGGCGGTGCTGGAGGGCGAGCCCGCGCGGAACCGGCTGACCTTTCTGGCGCAGAACGCTGACGCGCCGGCCGATGTCGAGCGCCCAGTCGATGAGCCGCCGCTGTACCCCGGTGGCCTCGTCGAAGCGGGCGAGCACGGCCGTGTGGATCTTCTCGTACACGCGGGGCACGCTCGGGAAGACGGTCGGCTTCACCACGACCAGGGCGTTGGCGACCGCGTAGGGGTCGGCGCAGAAGGCGATCGTGTAGCCCGCCATCGGCGCGAGCAGGTGGACGAGACGGCCGAAGTTGTGGGCGAGCGGCAGGTAGAGGAGCAGCAGGTCGTCCTCGACGAAGACGTCCGCCATCGAGTAGATGACCGAGGCCATCTCGTAGTAGTTGCGGTGGAGGATCTGACACGCCTTGGGCGGGCCGGTCGTGCCGGAGGTGAAGATGAACGTGAAGAGGTCCTCCTCCCCCACTTGCGCCTCCGCGCGGGCGAGCGCATCGGGGTGCTCCGCGGCGTACTCCCGACCGCTTCGGGCGAGCTCCTCGAGGTCAGCGAGCTCGATGACGTGTTGAAGCCGCGGCAGCTCGCCGCGCACCGCCCCGGTCTTCGCGAGCTGCTCGTCGTTCTCGACGAGCACGCCCATTGCGTCGGAGTGATCGAGCACATAGCGGCAGTCTTCGGGAGAAGAATTCGCGTAGATCGGCGCCGTGACTCCGCCGACGAGCGCGAGCGCAAAGTCGAACAGGCACCACTCGACCCTCGTCCCGGCGAGGATCCCAAAGGCGTCGCCCTTGCGGAGGCCGAGCGCCAGCAGGCCGTTTGCCAGCTCGTCGACGCGCCGCGCAGCCTCCTCGAGCGATACGGGTGTCCACTCGCCGTCGCCTTCCGCGAGATAGAGCGGGTTTCGGCGTCCGGACGCGACCGCGTCGCGCCAGAGCCTGACGATCGTTCGTGGGCCTGTCGTGCTCACGGGGGAAGCCTATGTTGCAGGGATTCGGCCGCGGAGAAGGAAGTAGACACGCCCGCGACTAGACTTTCTCCATGCGAACAACCTGGAATGGTGCAATCAGCTTCGGCCTGGTGACGATCCCCGTCGGCCTGGCGCCCGCGACGAAACCGGCCGCGCGGCAGTCAGACGTCTCGTTTCGCCTGCTGCACCGCGAGTGCAAAACGCCGATCAAGCAGAAGCGGTGGTGCCCTGTGCACGAGCAGGACGTCGGGCCCGACGAGATCGTGCGTGGATGGGAGGTGTCGAAGGGCGAGTTCGTGATCGTCGAGGATGCCGACCTCGAGGCAATCGACCGCGACTCGACGTCCCGAGCGATCGACATCACCCGCTTCGTGCCGGAGGACGAGGTCGATCCGATCTACTTCGACCGGACCTACTTTCTCGTTCCCGCCACTGCGCCCGCGCAGCGCCGCCCGTACGCGCTGCTGCTGGAGGCGATGCGCGAGACGAAGATGGCCGCGCTCGGCAGCTTCGTGCTCGCCGGCAAGGAGAAGCTGGCCCTCATCCGCGTGCGTGACGACGCGCTCGTCCTCGAGACGCTGTTCGTCGCTGAGGACGTCTACTCCGACGCTGAGATCGAGGAGGCGGTCGCAGACGGGAAGGCGAAGAAGCAGGAGGTCGCACTCGCCCTTCAGGTGATCGACAGCCTCGCCGGCGGGTTCGACCCGAGCGAGCTCGTCAGCGACTATCGCCGCGACCTGCGGGTGCTGCTGGAGGAGAAGCTCGAGGGTGCGCCCCCGGCGAAGCCTGAGGCAGAGCCCGAGGAGGAGGCGCCGGTCATCGACCTCATGGAGGCACTGCGCAAGAGCGTCGCGGACGCGAAGAAGAAGAAGACCCAGGTGGAGAAGCCGGCCGCCCAGAAAGCTCCGGCCCGCAAGAAAGTCGCTGCGAAGAAGGGTTGAGGCCTAGGTCTTCGGGGCTGTCGCCTCGAGCTGTGCCTGGAAGAGCGTCTTGTCGATCTTGCCCTGATAGATCGGAACCCCTTCCTCCACGCAGAAGCGGATCACATCCTCCCGCTCCATCCCGACCTCCTTGGACAGCTCTTCCGGCGTCAGGTGATTGGCCATCGCTCCTCCTTCAGGCAATGAAAAAGCCCGGCTGCCGTCGAGGCTCGCGCGGGCTCACTTGCACGTGGGCGTTCTTGTCGCGGGACTCACCGGGCCCGCGCCGCAGAAACAGTCATCAGCGTGAGCATACTCCGTCCGCCGTCGGCACGGCAAGGGCCCGGCGAGCGCCCTAGACGGGGTTGACCAGCTCGATGAAATGCCAGTCGAGCGAGAACTCTTCGGCCAGTCGCCGCGACAGCGCCTGGACGCCCAGCCGCTCGGTCGCGTAGTGCCCGCCGGCCACGAAATGCATCCCCAGCTCGCGGGCGGTCATCATCGAAGGCTCCGCGGCCTCACCGGTGAGCAGAGCGTCGTAGCCCGCCGCTACGGCCTGCGGCAGCAGGCGTGCCGCACCGCCCGAGACGATGGCGACGCGACGGATCTCCGCCGGCCCGTAGAGGAAGGCGAGCGGCTCGCGGCCCAGCACGTCCCGGACGCGACCCGTGAACTCGTCAGCGCTCACCGGCTCGGCGAATGCTGCTCCGTGGCCGACGTCGAACGGCTCTTCCAGCTCCATGCCGAGCTCGTGTGCCAGCTGGGCGTTGTTGCCGAGCTCCGGGTGCGCGTCGAGGGCGAGGTGGTACGCCGCGAGCGTGATGTCGGCGTCGAAGAGCGCCTTTAGGCGACCCTTCATCGCTCCGTCGACCACACGCGGATCTCGTTCCCAGAAGAGCCCGTGGTGGACGATCGCCATCTGCGCCCCGACCATGGCCGCGTGCTCGAAAAGCTCCCTCGACGCCGAGACCCCGCACGCGAGCGTCGTCACCGCGTCCGCACCGACCACCTGGAGCCCCACCGGCCCGTAGTCGGGATACGACGCGACGTCGAGCAGCTCGTCGGCGAAGGCGAGGATCTCGTCTCGGTGCGCCATGCGCCGGAGTCTATGGCGCGTGTCTATGCCATCTACGCCGCCGCGGCAACGAAGGGGATGTCAGCGTCCGCTACCGCGCCTCCTTCCGGCGGTGACAGGAACTCGACGCGATGCGCGACGATCTCGATGGCGCTGCGCCGGCTTCCGTCCTCGGCGTCCCAGGAGCGGCTTCGCAGGCGTCCTTCCAGTCCGACGCGCTTGCCCTTGGCGAGATACTGGCTACAGAGCTCGCCCTGTCGGTCCCAGACGCTGACGCGGACGAAGTCGGCGCCTCCGTCCTTCGAGGGCCGGTCAATGGCCAGCAGGAAGCCGGCGACGTGCTTCTGCTGCCCCACCTCCTTGAGCTCCACGTCGGTAGCGAGGTTCCCGATGAGGCTCACGACGTTCATTCCTCGACGGTAGACGGAGAGTTGCGTCGTGTCTGTTCCAATTGAGCATCGAAAGTCGTTGCCGCTAACCTGTGAACGCTCGGGGTGTGGCGCAGCCTGGTAGCGCGCTCCGTTCGGGTCGGAGAGGTCCCCAGTTCAAATCTGGGCACCCCGATATCTTCCCTTAAGGAGGCGGCTCGAGGTGGAACCATTGGTTCCCCCCCGGAAAGGCGGGTAGCGCGCTCCGTTCGGGTCGGAGAGGTCCCCAGTTCAAATCTGGGCACCCCGATTTACCGAGCAGTCAAGCCGCCTCGCGCACTCTGCGGATGAGCAGCGGCACCGCCCAGAGGATCCCGGCGAGCGAGAAGCCCACGGTGAGCACCGTGGACGTATCCGCCGTCTGGGACACGAGGGCCGTGAGCGCGTAGCCGACCGGCAGGAGCCCGATGGCGCCGAAGAAGTCGAGGCTCGTCACGCGCGCGAGCTTCCCCTCCGGCACCCATTCCATGAGCAGCGTCGCCCAGACGCCGATGGCGTAGCCGATGAGCACGCCCCGCGTCACCATGAGCGCTGCGGCGACCTCGTACGAGCTCTGGAGCGTCATCGCGACTGCGAACACGTCGTTGAGAGCGAACAAGCCGAAGATCTGCCAGATGCGATGCGTTCGCGGATTGATCTGGCCGAAGGCGATCGTGCCGATCGTCATCCCGCCCGCCTCGAAGGCGAAGAGGAGGCCGTAGGCGCCGACACCCTTGTCGAACTGATCGGCGACGAACGTCGGCGCGAGCGCCTGGAAGGGCGCCATCGCCACCATGAGCACCAGGGACGTCACGGCGATCCCGACCCAGATCCACGGCACGCCGGCGACGTAGCGCACGCCTTCGACGATCGATCTCCACGTGCCCTCGCTCGGCTCGCGCTCGAAGGCGCGGGGGCGGGTGGGAACGAGGAGCGCAGCCGAGACGAGGAACGTCGCCGAGTTCAAGCCGAAGACGGCGGCCGAGCCCGCGATCCCGTACACGGAACCCGCGAGCGCGGGCCCGATCACGAACGACGCGTGCCTGGAGATGCCGATGAGCGTGTTGGCCGAAGCAAGCTCGTGCGACTCGACCACGAGTGGGACGATCCCGCCCGCAGCCGGATAGAAGAAGCCGTCCGCCAGGCCGAAGCCAACGGCGAGCGCGAGCAACAGGCCGAGCGACAGGTGATCGGAGGCGTCGAGGAGCGCGAGTGCGCCCATGATCACGACGCGGGCGAGGTCGGAGGTGATCATCAGCAACCGGCGCGAGTAGCGGTCGGCGAGCGCCCCGCCGATGAGCAAGGTCGCGAGCAGCGCGACGCTGTGTGCCATGAGCACGATCGCGAGCGAGGTCGCCGACCCCGTGAGCGTCGTCGTCCGCCACCCGAGCGCGATGAGGAACGCGCCGTCGCCGACGAGCGACACCGTCCGGGCCGACCAGAGCAGCCGGAAGTCGCGGCTGCGGAACGCGTGCAGCGCACGGGCGCGGCCTAGCCGATCGGTGTGCGCTTCCACGGGCCGAGGCTATCCTCGGCGGCGCGTGGCGGCTCCTCGTGCAGTTCTCCTCGACGTCGACTTCACCCTCGTCCGGCCGGGGCCGGAGCTGAGCCCCGAGGCGTACCGGTCGCTGGGCTCCGAGCACGGACTCGAGCTCGACACCGAGCGCTACGGCGAGGCACGGGCGGCGGCGGTCGAGGACATCGAGCGGCATCCCGAGCACGACCACGACGAGGAGATCTGGGTGCGCTTCACCGAGGACATCGTCCGTGGCATGGGTGGCGACGGTCCTCAGGTCGGAGTCGTCGCGCGCGAGATCGTCGCTCGCTGGGAACACGCCTGGCACTTCGAGCTCTACGACGACGTGATCCCGGTGCTGACCGAGCTGAGGCGCGCCGGGTTGAGGCTCGGTCTCGTCTCGAACACGAGCCGCGACCTCGACGCCTTCGTCCGCCACTTCCAGCTCGACGTCGACGCGTGGATCTCGTCGGGGAGTCACGGCAAGGTGAAGCCGAGCCCGCTCATCTTCGGCGCTGCGCTCGAGCTATTGAGAGCTGCGGCCGAGGAGGCGGTCATGGTAGGCGACTCACTCGAGGACGACGTCGAGGGCGCTCAGGCGTGTGGGATCCGCGCAATCCTGCTCGACCGCAGCGGCCGCTTTCCGGAGCACGCCGACCGGATCGAGTCCCTGCGCGAGCTCCCGGTGCTGTTAGGTCTCTAGCGCAGCAGGCCGAGAATCTCGCCGTTCTCCGGAAAGCGGCCTAGCTCGTGCTTGGAGAACACGACGTTGCCGTCGGCCACGACGTCGTACTGCCCCTTGCCGCCGGCGATTGCCTCCGCGGAGAAGCCCTCGGCAGTCAGCTCGGCCGCGAGACTCGCTGCCCGTTCGTCATAGCCCGATCAGGTGGGGCAGTAGAGGATCTCGACGCGCACCACCGAGAGCCTACTCTTCGCATACGTGCAGACCGTTCCGGTCATCGAGCATGCTCACGGGCCCGAGGACGTGGCGGCCGTCCGCGGGCTCTTCCTCGAGTACCAGGCAGCGCTCGGCGTCGACCTGTGCTTCCAGGGCTTCGACCACGAGCTGGCCGGGCTTCCCGGCGATTACGCGCCGCCGCGCGGCCGACTGCTCGTCGCCCGGGTGGACGGCGAGGCCGTGGCCTGCGTCGCGCTCCGCCCGCTGGGCACGGGAGCGTGCGAGATGAAGCGGCTGTACGTCCGGCCGTCTCGACGTGGGCTCGGATTGGGGCGTGCGCTCGCCGAGGCGGTCATCGACGAGGCTCGGCGGGCGGGCTACGAGTGGATGCGGCTCGACACGCTGCCGTCGATGAGCCAGGCGGCGGCGCTGTACGAGCGTCTCGGGTTCCGGGACATCGAGCCGTACTACGAGAACCCTGTCCCCGGGGCCCGCTTCCTTCAGCTCGAGCTCTGATCCCCGATCGCGGCGCGAGCTGCGGCGATGTCTTCCCCGACGGCCTTCACGACCTCGGGCCGCTCCAGCACGCGCTTGATCTCCTGCTCGGAGCAACGGTTCACGACGTACGGGTCGTCGAGGATGTCGTCCATTGACCTGCCTCGATCGTGCTCGCGAATGACGTAGGCGGCGACCCGCTCCTCGGCTCCCTTCGTCGCAAAGAGGAACGAGAACGGATTCCGGAAGAAGTCGCCGAAGCGGCCCACCGGAGCGATTGTATCCTTGCCCCATGCCGGGGATCTCGCCGTCGAGGCGCTTCGCCGAGCGTGTGGTGGACGGGCTCGACGACGGCGGCGTACCGGAGCGAGTGGTCCTGTGGATCGAGTGGCGGGAGGATGGATCGTGGGCCGTCGGGCGTGCGATCGACCCGGACCACAGGCCGAACGCCGAGCCCAAGGCGGTCGATGTCATCTTCGCCGGCTACGAGCTGGACGACGCGCTCGAGCATGCGAACGAGGCGCTCGAGGACGAGGTGCGGGTGCTCGAGGAGGAGGGGATCGACCGCATGGTGAAGCCGTTCACGCGTCAGGAGATCCTCCCCAAGCTCGAGCACCGCTTCCTGCACGAGCTGTAGCGCACGTAGTGCGCCCGGCTCGCGCGCGGGCTGCTAGGGTCGAGCGCCTCATGCGCATCCGCCTTGGCCACAGTCCGGACGCCGACGACGCCTTCATGTTCTGGGGGCTCGCTTCGGGCCGCGTCGACCCGCGCGGCTTCGAGTTCGAGCACGTCCTCAGGGACATCCAGACGCTGAACGAGTGGGCGCTCGAAGGGCGGCTGGAGACGACCGCCATCTCGCTGCACGCGTACCCGTTCGTCCAGGACAAGTACGTCCTGCTGCCGCACGGCGCAAGCATGGGCGCGGGATACGGCCCGATCGTCGTCGCCCGCGAGCCGCTCGCGCTCGACGACCTCGCCGAGCTCGAGATCGCCGTCCCCGGCCGGATGACTACGGCGTTCCTCGTGCTCCGCATGGCGATCGGCGACTTCCGCTACCGCGAGGTGCCGTTCGACCGGATCCTCGACGAGGTGAAGACGGGCGAGGCAGACGTGGGGCTGATCATCCACGAGGGCCAGCTCACGTATGCGGACGAAGGGCTCGAGAAGGTGCTCGACCTCGGTGAGTGGTGGCTTCTGGAGACGGGCTTGCCGTTGCCGCTCGGCGCCAACGTCGCCCGCCGCGATCTCGGCGACGAGCAGCTGGCGGAGCTCTCGTCCGTGCTCCGGGATTCGATCCGCACCGGCCTCGATCATCGCAGCGAGGCAATGGCCTATGCGATGGAGTTCAGTCGCGGCCTCGAGCCGCATCTCGCCGATCGCTTCGTCGGCATGTACGTCAACGACCTGACGTGCGACTACGGCGAGGAAGGCAGGCGCGCGGTCGAGGAGCTCTTGCAGCGGGCGGAGGCGCTTGGGGCGTATGAACGTCCTGTTCGGGTGGAGTTCGTTTCCTAGTCGGTTCCGTTGAAGGTTCGGCCGCTCGCGGCCGATAACAACCAGGTGAATCCTCTGTCGCAGAGGGCCCATCGGCTGACGTGGCTGGCCGGCGCCTTCGTCGTCTCGTTCTGTGCGCTCGTTGCCTCGATCGGCGCGGACTCCCACTGGCTAGCTGCGCTGGGGCGCGAGATCGCCGAGCTCGGCCGCGTACCCGCGGGCGTCCCCTACGCGGCGGCGCCGTCCGGAGGCTGGGAGAACACGCCCGTGCTCGGAGAGCTGATCTTCCACGCGCTCGTGACGGGGCTCGGCGACCGCGGGCTCGTGTTCGCCCTCGTGGGCGCGGTCGCGCTCGCCGTCGCCGTGGTGGCGCTCGACATGCGCCGTGCCGACGTGGCCGACGCGCCGTCGGCCCTCGTGCTGCTGCTCGTGGGCGTTGCTGCCTCGCAGTCGCTGCTCGTCGTGCGCGGCCAGCTGTTCTCGCTCGCGCTGTTCCCGATCTGCGTGTTCCTGCTTCGCAATCAGACGCGTCTGCCGTCGGAGGCCGTCTGGCTGCTCGTGCCGTTGTTCGCCCTCTGGTCGAACCTCCACGGCGGCGTGCTCGTGGGCATCGCCGTCGCGGCCGCGTACCTCCTCTTCCATCGATTGAGGCGAACGCCCGTGACCGCGATCGCCGTGCTGATCGCGTCGCTCGGGGCCGTCCTGCTCACGCCGTCGCTACTCGACACGCACCGCTACTACCAGGGCGTCCTCGGGAGCGAAGCAGCCGTCGGGCACGAGGGCCTCTGGGCGCCGCTCTCGCTCGACATGCCGCTCGACATCGCCTTCCTCGTCGCTGGCATCCCGCTCGTCCTCGCCGCGCTGGCCTCGCGGCCCAAGGTCTGGGAGCTCGTCGCGCTCACCGGCCTTACGGCGATGACGATCCAGGCGGGTCGAAATGCCGTCTGGCTCGTGCTGTTCGCAGCCGTGCCCGCCGCCCGCTGGCTCACCGGCTCGCGGGAGTGGCGCCTCCGGCCGCCGCGGCTGCTGACGGCGGTGCTCGCGGCCTGCCTGGCCGGGCTCCTCGCCATCGGCCTCGGTCGCGCGCCGGCGCCGCCAGGAGCGGGAGAGAAGCTGCGCGCACGGGCGGCTCTCGAGGCAGGCAGTGCGCCGATCCTCGCCGACGACATCAACGCCGAGGCGCTCGCGCTCGACGGCCGTCTCGTGTGGATGTCCAACCCGCTGGATGCCTTCGACCTCCCCGATCAGAGGACGTATCTCGACTGGGTCGCCGGCCGTGAACGGGGCGACGCCCTCGTCGGCCACTTCCCGGCCGTCCTCGTGACGGTCGACAGCCCGCCCGCTCGGCGGCTCGCCGGTCGGGACGACTGGCGCGTTGCCGCGAGAGACGAGCGCGCGGTGCTCTTCGTTCAAGGCTCGCGCTAGCGGGACCTCTACGGTTTAGCGCAGTTCATGCGCTACCGCTGGGTGATCCTGGCGGTCGGGACGGTCGCGCAGGGCGCCTTCTCGGCCGTCTTCTTCGGCACGTCGGTGCTCGCTCCGGCGCTCCGCGATCGCTACGACCTCAGCCTCACCCAGGTCGGCGTCCTGCTCGCGACGGTGAGCATCGGCGCCACCGTCTCCGTGCTTCCGTGGGGCGTGCTCGCGGACCGCGTCGGGGAGCGCGCAGTGATTGCGACGGGTCTCTCCGTCGCCGGAGGTGCACTCGTCGCTGCGGGCTGGGCTGGAGCCTTCGGGACGCTCGTCGTGCTCTTGGTCCTCGCCGGGCTCTTCGGCGCCAGCGTCAATGCGGCCAGCGGACGAGCGATCATGCACTGGTTCGGGCCTGAGCAGCGCGGCATCGCACTCGGCGTGCGGCAGACATCGGTCACGGCGGGCGGCGCGGCGGCGGCGCTCGTCATCCCGCTCATCGAGAACGCGGGCGGCACCGCCTGGGCGCTTGCGGCGCTCGGGATCGGCTGCCTTGGAGCGGCGACACTGAGCGTAGGGTTGTTGCGGGAAGGGCCGCGCGCGGTGCCCGACGTGACGTCTCATGCCCTCGAACCGCTCCGCGACCGTCAGCTCTGGAAGCTCGCGGGCGGGAGCGCCCTGCTGGGCGCGCCGCAGATCTGTCTCGTCGGGTTCCTCGTGGTCTTCCTCCACGAGCGCCGCGAGTGGTCGGCCGGCTCCGCCGCTCTGCTGTTCGCGCTACTCGGCATCCTGGGCTCGGCGGCGAGGATCCTCGCCGGGCGTTGGTCCGATGTCATCCGCAGCCGCGTCCTGCCGCTGCGGGCGATCGCCGTCGGACTTGCTGTCGCCGTCGTCGCCTCCGCATCGGCGGTCGGCGCGCCGATCGGTCTGCTGGTCGCCACGCTGATAGTTGCGGGGACGCTGAGCATGAGCTGGAACGGTCTCGCCTTCACCGCAGCGGCAGAGCTCGCCGGCCACGCCAGGAGCGGTGCGGCGCTCGGCTTGCAGCAGACGGTCCTGTTCGTGGCCGGCGCCCTCCTGCCGATTCCCTTCGCTGCGGTCGTCGCCGAGACATCGTGGCAGGCGGCGTTCGCGCTGCTGGCGGCGGCTCCGCTCGCAGCCTGGGCCGTCCTCCGCTCGCTTCGTGAGACGATTCCACGGTGAGCATCGAGCGCACGTTCCAGCGTCTCCAAGAGCTTTACGGGATCGGCGGTGGGCTCGGGGCCAATCGTCCCCATCCGAGCGCGGAGGAAGACGCGGCACACGAGCTCGCCGCCGGCTGGCTCCGCAAGGCCGGTCTGGCCGTCGAGATCGACAGCCATGGCAACTTGCTCGGCCGTTCGGGCAGCGCGGACGACGTGTGGGTCGGGTCTCATCTCGACTCCGTTCCCGAGGGGGGAAGGTTCGACGGCGCCCTCGGCGTCGTCGCGGCGGTCGAGGCGGTGGATAACGCCGGCTGCGGGTCGGTCGTCGCCTTCCGGGGAGAGGAGGTCGGCTGCATCGGCAGCCGCGCGCTCTGCCGGTACGAGGAGGTGCCGTCGACGTTCCTCGAGCTCCACATCGAGCAGGGCCCGACCCTGGAACGCGCCGGCGCGCCGCTCGGCGTCGTTACGGGCATCGTCGGCTACGCGCGAGGAGAGCTCCGGTTCGAGGGTCGTGCCGGTCACGCCGGCACGATGCCGATGGAGGGCAGGGAGGACGCGCTCGTCTCCGCGGCACGGGCGATCGAGCGGATCGGCGAGGCGGCGAGGGCGATCCCGGAGGCGGTCGCCACGGTCGGCCAGATCGACGTCGAGCCGGGTGGCGCCAACGTCATCCCCAGTCGGGCCAGGATCTCGGTTGACGCCCGCGCGCCAGACGCCGAGCGGCTCGACGCGTTGGTCGCGGCGATCGCGTTCGAGCCGGAACAGCGAACGGAGCCTGTGGCGATGAGCGAGCGCTGTCGCGCGGCGTTTCGCGACGAGATCGCCGAACGCGGGCTGCCGGCCGTCGAGCTCCCGTCGGGCGCGGGTCATGACGCGGGCATCCTCGCGGCCGCAGGTGTCGATGCGGGGATGCTCTTCGTCCGCAGCCTCAACGGCGGGGTGAGCCACTCGCCCGACGAGCTCTCGTCTGAGGAGGACGTCGCGCTGGGGATCGAGGTGCTCGCGGGCGCGCTGCGCCGGCTGGCCGACTAGCCCGGCTCTCCGTCTGAGTAGTCGAGGTCCTCGAGGCGAGCGATCAGCCCCACGCCGCGGAAGAAGATCTTGTTCGAGCGTGGGTAGTAGGAGATGTCGTTTGGCCGGCGTGTTCCGTAGGCGAGGAAGACCATGCCGTCGTCGCTGGCGCGAATGCCGTGCGCGATGCCTGTGCCCGGTGGGCGTGAAATGACATGCCCCGCCCGAATGGGGATCTCTTCCTCGGTCCTCCCGAGGCGGACCATCTGCGGCGTCGGGACGAGGACGAGGGTGCCCGACCCCTCCAGCACGACGAAGATCTCCTCGTCCTCGGAATGGCAGTGGACAGGCCCGTCCGCCTCGTCCGCCGACCGTCCCCTGTTCAGACCCGTCCGTACCGAACCCGCCGCCTTGCCCAGCCGTTTCCATCCCTCTCCGTCGACGTCGGCCACGTTGACGATGTTCGAAGGACGCTCGCTGGGCTCCGGCAGCTCGAGCTCTCCCGCTGCGGTCTCGAGGTCCCAGGGATGAGCTTTGTCGGAGACCTCGACGGTCACGCCCATGCGGAGGACGCCCGCGCGCGGCAGGTACGAGGCCGTCGCGTTCGTCCGCTCGCCGAACGCGAGGACATCGAGGCCGTCAGGCCCCGCGATCAGCGTGTGCTCCTCCCACGCGACGCGGTGCACGATGCAGTCCCCAGCACGCACCTCGTACGTCTTGCCGTCCTGCCAGGAGAGCCCCGAACCGTCGAGCACGAAGAAGATCTCCTCCTCGTCGAGCTCGACGTGCACCGGCGACGAGCGACCGCCTGGATCGAGCTTCAGGCGGGCGACGCCCACGTCCTTCGAGCCAGCGGCGTGGCCGAGGTCGATGCGGTCGAGCTGCATCGGGCCGCGCCGAAGCGACAGCGGCTCGACCTCGTCCCAGTGCGCGATGCCTTCCATCAGGCCTCCTCGAAGCGGATGTCCTGGGCTCCTTCCCAGAGCACGAGCCGGCCGATCTCGTCGAGGTGCTCGCGTCCCTCGACCACGGTTGCGAAGTGGTTCCCGGCCAGCTGGCCTGCCTTGCTCGCGAAGCACGTCTGCCCGTAAGGGAACAGGATCTCCGTCTCGCTCACGCCGCCCGGGTAGATGAGCAGCTCCCCGGGGCCGGGGTAGCTCGTCGGGTCCTCGAAGCCGATGCCGAGCTCGAGCTCGCCGAACGGGATCCATGCCGCCTGCCCTGACCACCTCGCCTGGATGAGCTGCGAGTCGAGCGGGAGCAGTCGCCTGAACGCCGCGACGGTGTTGGGCGAGCGTTCTTCCTCGAGGCGTGCTGTCAGCGCGAAGGAACCGACGGTGATCGAGAGCACGCGCTGAGCCTACTCCGTCGACGCGCCCTGGCGGACCCAGCGACCGAGCAGCTCCCGTTCCTCGTCCGTCATCCCCGTCGCGTTGCCGAGCGGCATCACCTTTGTGAGGACGGCCACCCGCTCGATAGCGGCCGCCTGCGCGGCGATCTCCTCGGGTGTCTCCAGGCGGACGCCCTTCGGCGCGCTCGCGCCCGCGTGGCACGACGCGCAGCGCTGCTCGACGATCGGCGCTACCTGGGCGAACGTCACCGCAGGCCCCTCGGTCGAGCTTCCGGCGTCGGGCGGCCTGATCCAGACCGCGATGGCGGCGAGCGCTACCGCGGCAGTCGTCGGGATCCACCACACCGTGCGTCCGGCGTGGCGGAGGTTGAAGAAGAGGCGGATCCAGGCACCGACGAGCATGAGACAGACGAGCACGAGCCAGCCGTCGTCGTGCCCGTAGGCGAACGCGAAGTGGTCGCCGAGCATGGCGACGAGCACGGGCAGCGTGAGGTAATTGTTGTGGACCGACCGCTGCTTCGCGCGAATGCCGGGCGCGGGGTCCGGCTCGCGCCCTTCCTCTTTCGCGCGGACGAGGTCTCGGTGACCCGGGATGATCACGAAGAAGACGTTCGCGACCATGATCGTCCCGAGCATCGCCCCCAGCTGGAGCCACATCGCGCGGTCGGTGAAGAGGAGGCTGAGGCCGTAGGCCGTGACCGTCACGAGCGCGATCAGCACGGCGGCGAGGACGAGCTCGTTGGGGATCACCCGGCAGAGCACGTCGTACACGACCCAGGCAACGACGAGCAGTGCGAGCGAGACGGTGATCGCGGCCCACTCGGACATGTCCGCGCCGACGAGGTTGAGATCGGCGTCGACGTAGTAGAGGACGCAGAAGAGCGCGAAGCCCGATAGCCAGGTCGTGTACGCCTCCCACTTGAACCAGTGCAGCGTTTCCGGCAGCGTGCGCGGCGCCACGCGGAATTTCTGGACGAGGTAGAAGCCGCCGCCGTGTACCTCCCAGGCCTCGCCGGCGACGCCCTCTTCGGCGTCCTCCTTGCGCTTGGGAGGTGTCAGGTGGTTGTCGAGCGCGACGAAGTAGAACGACGTGCCGATCCAGACGATGGCGGCGATGACATGGAGCCAGCGGAAGACGAGGTCGAGCCAGTCGATGAGATAGGGGTCGACTGCGACGATCACTCGCGCCTCCAGCGATCCCGCGCGATCGCCACGAGCTCCTCGAGAGCGGTGTCGAGCTCCTCGTCCCGGCTCCGCTCGAGCCGCTCGCGAAGGACGGGGACGATCTCGGCCTTCGGCCGGCGGTTCACGAAGACGACGAACCGGAAGCCGAAGCGCTCCTCGTAGCGGCGGTTGAGCTCGGCCAGCTCGGCGAGCGTCGCGGGATCGTCGTCCGTGCCCTGCTCGGCGGCGGATCTCGCGGAGAGGCCGGCGCGGGCGCCGATCGCCGGATGCGCGTCGAGCGCCTGGAGCTTCTCGTCCTCGGACAGCTCGGCGATCACGGACGCGGCGTTGCCGAGTGGGTCCTCGCGCCCGGCGAGCCGCTCGACGAGCGCCGTCCGTCCTTCGAAGAGCTCGGCGAGCTCGTCGACCGTCAGGTGCCGCGGTAGCTCGCGCACGAGTAGGGCGAGACGAGCAACGGCACGTGGTAGTGGCGCGCTGGGTCGTCGACGGCGATCTCCAGCTCCACGCGACGGAAGAACGCGGACGGCGGGTGGAACACGAGCCGGTACGTGCCGGCCTCGAGCGCATTCGGCGAGAGCTCCGAGATGCGACCGTCCCCGTCGGTTTGGGCCGCGGCCAGAAGGGCTTCGCCGCGGTACAGCTCGACGATCACGCCCTCCGCCGCCTCCCCGCGCTCGGTGTCGAGGACATGCGTGGAGATCACGTTCGGGAGGATCTCACGTCAGCCCCAGCGGCGAAAGCCGCCCTCCGAGTTGACGACCTGTCCCGTCACCCACTCGGCGTCCTCGGAGCAAAGCCAGGCGATCAGGCGCGCGGCGTCGTCCGGCTGCCCCCATCGGCCGAGGGGGAAGCGGCTCGGATTCAGGTCTGCGGCCCAGCCGGTGTCCGTGGGGCCGGGATTGACGGCGTTGACGGTGATGCCCCGGTCGATCAATTCGTCCGACAGCGTCAACGTCACTTGGTAGAGAGCCCCTTT
Source organism: Actinomycetota bacterium (assembly GCA_046729255.1). Lineage (GTDB taxonomy): Bacteria > Actinomycetota > Thermoleophilia > Gaiellales > Gaiellaceae > PALSA-612. The sequence continues at coordinate 50,377 of JBKPGF010000062.1, read as the reverse complement.
CGAGGCTGCGTACGCGACCGACTCCTTCATCGGAGCGAGGTGCTGGCCGGACGTGAGGAGCACGACGCGGCCTCCGGGACGGCCGTCGTGTTGCGCTGCGAACTCCTTCACGAGGAGCAGGGACGCCCGGACGTTGACGTGGAGATGAGTGTCGAGATTGTCGGCCGTCTGCTCCGCCAGCGTCGCCAGCCTGTCGAGCGTGTGGTTGACGACGAGGATGTCGATGTCGCCGAGCGCTGCCCGCGCGGCTTGGATCACGGCCGCCGGCGCCTCGGGATCGGCGAAGTCGGCCTCGACGTGCGCGACCGGACCGCCGGCATCCTCGAGCTCGGCCAGCACCGCCTCGAGCCCGCCGGGATCCGGGGTCTCGTCTTCGACAGCCCACGACTGGACGAGGACGCCGTGGCCGGCCTCGAGCAGCCGGCGAGCGACCGCGAAGCCGATGCCGTTTCGTCGGCTGACGCCGGTCACCACGGCCCCTCGCGTCACGCGGCCAGTCGCCCTGCTTGCAGCCGGTGCTCACTGGCGATCTCGTCTTCTTCGGCCCTCACGAGGTGGCCTTCTCGGACGACGTCGTTCCCGCCGACGATCAGGCGGTCGACCCGGTGTGGGGCGGAAAGGACGAGGCCGGCGACGAGATCCTCCGCGCCGCCCAGCTCGAGACCGCCCGTGCGCCAGACCGCAAGGTCGGCGCACCTGCCGGCCTCTATGGAGCCGATGTCGTCACGCGCCAGCACGGCGGCCCCGCCGCGCGTCCCCAGCCGGAGCGCCTCGCGGCACGTCATCGCGGCAGGGCCGCCCCGCCCGCGCGCCACGAGCAGTGCCTGCTTCACGTCGAACATGAGATCCGAGCGCTCGTTCGACGCCGAGCCGTCCACGCCCAGGCCTACCCGTACGCGCGCGTCGAGCAGCTCGCGGATAGGCGCGAGACCCGCACCGAGGCGGAGGTTCGACGTGGGGCAGTGCGCAACGCCGACGCCGCTCGCCGCGAACGTCTTCACGTCTGCCGCCGACAGGTGGACGCAATGGGCGCACCAGACGTCGCCGGCCGTCCAGCCGAGCTCGGCGAGGTATTCGACGGGGGTGCAGCCGTAGAGCTCGCGGCAGTACGCCTCCTCCTCGATCGTCTCTGCGAGGTGGGTGTGGAGCTGGAGGCCGAGGCGGCGCGCGACCTCCGCCGAGTCGATCATCAGCTGCTTCGTCACGGAGAACGGCGAGCACGGCGCGACCGCGATCTGCACCATCCCGCCCGCGCCTGGCTCGTGCAGCCGACCGGCCAGCTCCTCCGTTGCCGCCAGGACCGCGTCCGCCTCCTCGACCACCGAGTCCGGGGGGAGGCCGCCGGCCGACTCGCCGAGATCCATCGACCCGCGCGACGCGACGATGCGCACTCCGAGCTCCTGCGCGGCTTGCACCTCCGCCTCCACGAGCCCGCTCGTCCCGCGCGGGAAGAGGTAGTGGTGATCGAAGACGGTGGTGCAGCCGGATAGCGCGAGCTCGGCCAGCCCCGTACGTGCTGCGGCGTACTCCGCCTCGGCGTCGATTCGGGCCCACACAGGGTAGAGCGCCCGTAGCCACGTGAAGAGATCCGCCTCCTGTGCGCGTGCGCGCGTGAGGGTCTGGTAGAGGTGGTGGTGCGTGTTGACGAGACCCGGCGTGACACATGCGCCATGGAGGTCAACGGTCTCATCAGCCTCTGGAGGCTCCCCGCCGCCGACCGCCGAGATCAGTCCTTCGTCGATCAAGACCCACCCCGACTCGTGCTCCGTGCCCGCGTCGTCCATCGTCACGATCCAGCCGTTTCGGAGCAGGCGGCGCATTTCCGCGGACCCTACTAACGTCGTATAGTCGGGCCTGGGGTTTCGGTGGACGACTGGAGGGTGAGAATGCAGAGGAAACGCATCGCGGCAGGAACGCTCGCGCTTGCGCTGACGGCGGCGGCGCTCGTGTTCGCCACCGCCGGCGCGGGAGCGCCCGCGGCGACCTTCGGGGCAGGCTGGATCTACGTTGGGCCGCACAACGACGGGGGCTGGTCGCAGGCGCACGACGAGGGCAGGCTCTACGTCCAGCAGCAGCTCGGCTCGAAGGTCAAGACGACGTACAAAGAGAACGTGCCCGAGGGGCCGGCCGTCGCCCAGGTGATCGAGGGCTTGATCCGCGACGGCAGCAAGATCATCTTCGCGACGTCGTTCGGCTTCCAGGGGGCCATGCTGGCGGCGTCCAAGAAGCACCCGGACGTGAAGTTCGAGATGGCGACCGGTACGGCCGTGACGAAAAACATGGCCGAGTACTTCGGCGCCGGCGAGGACGCGATCTACCTCTCCGGCATGGCCGCCGGCGCGGCCACGAAGAAGAACGTGATCGGCTACGTGGTGCCGTTCCCGATCCCCGAGGTGATCAGGCACGCGAACGCGTTCGCGCTCGGCGCTCAGGCCGTGAACCCGAAGGCCAAGGTACGGCTCGTCTGGACGCACTCGTGGTTCGACCTGAAGAAGGAGCGCCAGGCGGCGGAGAGCCTCGTCGCAGCGGGCTCCGACGTGATCGGCCAGAACGTCGACAGCCCGTCGGCCGGCCAGTACGCGCAGGAGAAGGGCATCCCGTGGGTCGGCTACGACTCGGACGCGAGCAAGTTCGCCAAGGACGTCTGGCTGACGGCTGCGGTCTACAACTGGGGGCCGTACTACCTCCGCAAGACCCGCGCGGCGATGAACGGCACCTGGAAGACCGGGTTCTACTACGGCTCGATCAAGGACGGGTTTACAGACATCGCGCCGTTCGGCAAGCTCGTCACGAAGAAGACCCGCGCGGCGATCATGACCAAGCGGAAGCTCTTCATCAAGACGACGAAGCCGGGGAAGGCCGGCGTCTACTTCACCGGCCCGCTCTACGACCAGGCCGGGAAGCTCCGCGTGCCGAAGGGCAAGCGGCTGACGGTGAAGGACCTCTACGCCCAGAACTGGCTCGTCAAGGGCGTGATCGGTAGCGCCAAGGGCTAGCGGCATGGGAGAGGCGGGCTCTCCTCTCCTGAATGCATCCGACTCGAGAGGCGCCGGCGTCCCCGGCGCCTCTCCGGTTGCGGCCGTCCGCATGGACGGCATCACGAAACGCTTTCCGGGCGTCGTCGCGAACGAGCACGTGCACTTCGAGGCGGCGGCTGGCGAGGTGCACGCGCTGCTCGGCGAGAACGGCGCGGGGAAGACGACGCTGTCGAACATCCTCACCGGCCTGTACCGACCGGACGACGGGGAGATCCATCTCTACGGCGAACCGGTGCACTTCCACTCGCCGCGCGACGCGCTCGACCGCGGCATCTGCATGGTGCACCAGCACTTCCGCCTCGTCAGCCCGTTCACCGTCGCCGAGAACGTCGTGCTGGGCGACCACCGCGCCGAAGGCAGGTCGTTCCTCCTCCGGCATGGATCGATCGAGAGGGTGGTCGCCGACCTCGCGGAGCGCTACCGGCTGGGCGTACACCCTCGCGCTCGTATCTGGCAGCTGTCCGTGGGCGAGCAGCAGCGGGTCGAGATCCTCAAAGCGCTCTACCGCGAGGCCCGGATCCTCATCATGGACGAGCCGACAGCCGTGCTCACCCCCCAGGAGGCCGAGCACCTGTTCGAGACGCTCCGCGCGATGGCCGCGGAAGGGCGCACCGTGATCTTCATCTCGCACAAGCTCCACGAGGTGCTTGCCGTCGCCGACCGGGTGACGGTGCTGCGCGATGGGCGCACGGTCACCACCGTCTCCGTGGCCGAGGCGACCCCGCGTTCGCTCGCGGCCCTCATGGTCGGCCGGGAGATCGACGAGGCGCGCCGGATCGATCGCGAGGCACCGCCGGGGGATGATGTCGCGCTTGCCGTCGACGGCCTGACCGTGCTCGGGGACCGCGGAGGCGTGGCCGTTCACGATGTCTCTCTCGCGGTGCGCGCAGGCGAGATCGTCGGCGTGGCGGGCGTGGCCGGGAACGGCCAGCGCGAGCTCGCGGAGTCGGTTTACGGCATGCGGACCGCGCTAGCCGGCTCGATACGGGTGGCCGGCCGCGTGTTGAAGGCGGGCGATCCGCGCGCCGCCATCGCGGCGGGTGTGGCGAACGTTCCGGAGGATCGGCTCGGCACCGGCCTCGCTCCGAGCCTGCCGGTGGCGTCGAATGCCGTGCTCAAGAGCTACCGCGGCCGTCCGATCTCGGTCGGCCCTTTGCTCATCACGCGTCGGATGCGCGAGGCTGCTCGCTCGCTCATCGAGCGCTACGACGTCAAGGCCCCAGGCCCGGACACGCCGGCGCGCAACCTCTCGGGCGGCAATCTCCAGAAGCTCGTGCTCGGCCGTGAGTTCCAGGGGTCGCCGAAAGTGCTCGTAGCGGCGCAGCCCTCGCGCGGGCTCGACGTCGGCGCGATCGAGTCCGTCCACGAGTACCTTCGGGACGCCGCAGCCGACGGCGTGGCCGTGCTCGTCATCAGCGAAGACCTCGATGAGCTGCGGGCGCTCTGCGACCGCATCCTCGTCATGTACGAGGGCGAGATCGCGGGCGAGTGCGATCCCTTGACGACGACCGTCGAGGAGATCGGCCTGCTCATGGCCGGCGGCAAGGCATGAGGCACCTCACCTTCCCGGGGCCTCGCTGGCCAAGGAGGCAAGCGAGCGGCGCGCAGGCCAGTACTCAGTACGGCCAAGCGCCGCGAGCGCAGGATCCCGCCGCCAGCGGGGCCACCCTTCGGCGGAGCCCGGCTCCGCCGGGCGGGAGTCGAAGGGGGCCGGGGACGTGAGGATCGAGCGGCGGCTGGAGCAGCCGCGCTGGCTGAGCTTCGCCGTGCCGGTCGGCTCGATCGCGTTCTCGTTCGGCGTCATGGCGATCATCCTCGCTCTCACCGGACACGACCCGGGTGCGACCTACCGGAGGCTCATCGACTCCGCCTTCGTTGCCGACGGGGCGCTGACGTCGACGTTGACCTTCGCGACGCCGATCGTCTTCACCGGCCTCTGTGCAGCGGCGGCGTTCCGTATGCAGCTCTACAACATCGGCGGGGAAGGGCAGTTCTATCTCGGTGCTGTCGCGGCCGTAGGCATCGCGCTGTACCTGGGCGATCGTGGCGCCACCTCCACGCCGCTCTACGTGCTCGCGATGGCTCTCGCCGGGGCGCTCGGCGGCGCCGCGTGGGCCGCGATCCCGGCGGTGCTGCGTGCGTTCTTCAAGACGAACGAGATCATCACGTCGTTGATGCTCAACTACGTCGCCGGGCTCGTCCTGACGTACCTCATCATCGACAGCCACTCGTACTGGCGCGACACGGAGAGCTTCGAGGGCCAGACGTTCCCGCTCGGCAAAGTCACGCCCGAAGACGCGAGCTGGCCGACCTCGACGATCGACGCAGCCGGGGGCATCGTCGTGCCGCTCGGGTTTCTCATCGCCATCGGCGTGGCGATCGTCATGTGGATCGTCTACTGGCGAACGCGCTTCGGCTTCGAGCTGCAGGTGATCGGCGACTCGCAACCGACAGCGCGCTACGCGGGCATGCGGCTCCGGCGAAAGATCCTCGCCGTGATGTGCCTCTCCGGCGCGCTCGCAGGGCTGGGGGGCGCGAGCTTCGAGGGTGACTTCGCACATCAGCTCGAGCCGACGGGGCTTCAGAGCTCGGCCTACGGCTACACGGGGATCGTCGTCGCCGCACTCGCCCGTTACAACCCGCTCGCGGTCGTCCCCGTCGGCTTCCTCCTGGGTGGGCTGCAGAGCGCCGGCTATTCGCTCCAGGGCGTCGACTTCCCGTCCGGCCTCGTCGGGGTGATGCAAGGCATCATCCTGTTCTGCGCCCTCGGCGGTGAGCTACTCATCCGCTATCGCGTGCGCATCGGGAGGGGCGTGCGTCGCGCAAGCCCGGAGCCGGCGCAGTGAACGACAGCTTCGTCGTCGTCCTCGTCGCGACAGCGGTCGTCTACGGGACGCCGCTGCTCTTCGCCGCCCTCGGCGAGCTGCTGGCCGAGCGCTCCGGTGTGCTCAACCTCGGGGTCGAGGGGATGATGCTCATGGGCGCCGTGATGGGGTTCTGGGGGGTGCAGCGCTTCGATGGGCCGAGCGAGATCGTGCTCGCAGCCGCCATTGGCGTGGCAGCCCTGGCCGGCGCCGCCATGGCGCTCATCCACGCGTTTCTCGTGATCACGCTGCGGGCGAACCAGATCGTGTCCGGCCTTGCGTTGACGATCTTCGCGGGGGCAGCCGGCCTGGCGTCCTATCTCGGGAACGACCTCGAGCTCACGGGCGCGCCCGCCCAGTACACGTTCAAGCCGCTCGACCTTTTCGGGCTCGGCGACGTGCCCGTCGTGGGGCCGATCCTCTTCGACCAGAACGCGCTCGTCTACCTGTCGTGGGTCGCCGTCGTCGCGATCGGCATCTATCTCGCGCGCACACGACCTGGGCTGAACGTCCGCGCAGTCGGCGAGGCTCCCGCGTCGGCGGACGCGATGGGCATCAACGTCACCCGTTATCGCTACGCGCACACCCTCGTCGGAGGCGCCTTCGCCGGCGTGGCGGGCGCGACGTTCAGTCTCGCCATCATCGGCCAGTGGCAGACGACGCTCACGGGCGGCGCCGGCTTCATAGCGATCGCCCTCGTCATCTTCGCCTTCTGGCGGGCCGACCTGTGCCTCGTGGGGGCGTATTTCTTCGGCGCGTTCTCGGCCCTGCCGCTCATCCTTCAGGGCCGCGGCTGGCTGACGCAGGTGCCGTCCGAGGTGTTCTCGTCGTTGCCGTACGTGATGACCATCGTCGTACTCGTGCTCGTGTCAACACGCTTTGCCAAGCGGAGACTTGGCGCGCCGGCGGCCCTCGGGGTTCCGTACGTGCGCGAGGAGCGCTAGAACTTCCCGATGGAGGTTCTTCGCCCCCGGTCGCTCCCAGAGGCGCTCGTGGCGCGGGCCGAGCATCCCGCGGCGCTCGCGATCCGCGGCGGCACCGACGTCATGGTCGAGCTCAACTTCGACCGGGTACGGCCCGCGGCGATGCTCGACCTCGGCGAGGTCGCGGAGCTCGGCGGCTGGTCGCGTGAGGATGGCCTCTTGAGGCTCGGCGCCGGGTTGACCTACGCCGAGATCGAGCAGGGAGAGCTCGCATCAGACCTGCCCGCGCTCGCGGAGGCGTCGCGGACGGTCGGCTCGCCGCAGATTCGGAACCGCGGGACGCTGGGAGGCAACCTCGGCACTGCCTCGCCCGCGGGCGACGCGCTCCCTCCGCTGCTCGTGGACGAGGCAGAGGTGGAGGTCGCAAGCACCACGCGTGGCACGCGGCGGGTTGCGGTGCGCGACTTCCTCGTCGGCCCCAAGCGGAACGTGCTCGAGGACGACGAGCTGATCGTGGCCGTGCTCGTGCGGCCGTCCGGCTCGTCGCAGACGTTCATGAAGGTCGGACCGCGGAACGCCATGGTGATAGCGGTCTGCTCGCTCGCCGTTGCGGCCGACCGCGAGCGAGGCGAGATCCGCGCGTCGTTCGGCTCCGCGGGTCCCGTGCCCGGGCTCGTGCGCGTCGCTCTCGAGGATTCGGGCGACTTGCCGGATGCCGTGGCCGCGGCGTGCTCGCCCATCGACGACGTGCGCGGCACGGCGGACTATCGCCGCCACGCTCTCCGTGTCCTCGCCCGGCGCGCGGTCGACAGGTGCCTCGCCGCATGAGAATCTCCGCGACCGTCAACGGGGAACCGGTCGAGGCTGACGTCTGGCCGGGCGAGAGCCTCCTCTTCACGCTCCGCGAGCGGCTGTCGTTTCCGGGATCGAAGAACGCGTGCGAACAGGGCGAGTGCGGATCGTGCTCCGTGCTCCTCGACGGTCGGCTCGTGTGCTCATGCCTGGTGCTCGCGGCGCAGGCAGACGGGCACGAGATCGTCACGGTGGAGGGCCTGGGGGAGGGCGATGAGCTCCATCCGGTGCAGACGGCTTTCGTCGAGGCGGGCGCCGTGCAGTGCGGGTTCTGCACCCCGGGGCTCGTGGTGGCAGCCGCCGACCTCCTGGCACGCGCGCCCGGGCCGAGCGAGGACGAGATCCGCGAGGCGCTGTCGGGCAACCTCTGCCGGTGCACGGGGTATCAGAAGATCGTCGAGGCCGTGAAGATCGCCGCGGAACGCCTGTGAGCGCCGGGGCCTCCCACGAGCCTCCTCCCGATTTCAGCCTATCGGGGAGATTCGTGCGCGTGGGTAACGACAGTGCGCAAAGTTCGGAGCAAATGATCACCAGCCCGAGGCGGCTGGAGCGGGGGCGCGTCGGCGAGAGCATCCTCCGGTCGGACGCCGTGCCCAAGGTCCAGGGCAAGTTCGCGTTCTCGAGCGACCTCGAGGCCCCCGGCATGCTCTGGGGCCACACCCTGCGCAGTCCGCACGCTCACGCGCACCTCAGATCGATCGACGTGTCTCGAGCAACGACCATGCCCGGTGTCCAGGCGGTGCTCACGCACGCCGACGTCCCGGGTGCGAAGACGTACGGCCTCGAGATCCGCGACCAGCCGGTGCTCGCGATCGACCGCGTGCGTTACTTCGGCGAGCCGGTGGCGATCGTCGCCGCCGAGAGCCCGGAGGAGGCGCGGCGCGCGGCCGCCGCCATAGACGTCGACTACCACGAGCTGGAACCTGTCTCCGATCCGGAGCGAGCGACCGAGCAGGACCCTCTCCATCCGGACCGGCCCACCGCGGGCCACGGCTTCCGCGATGACCCTCGCCCCAACGTCGTTCGCTCGATGATCATCAGGCACGGCGATCCGGAGCTCGCGGGCGACGTGTCGGTGAGCGGCGTCTACGAGGTCGGCACGCAGGACCAGGCGTTCCTCGGCCCCGAGTCGGGTCTCGCCGTGCCCGACGGAGAGGGAGGCATCGACATCTACGTCGCCACCCAGTGGATCCACGTCGACCGCGACCAGATTGCGCCTTGCCTCGGGCTCCCGCCCGAGCAGGTCCGGGTTCACCTCGCCGGGGTCGGAGGAGCGTTCGGCGGCCGGGAGGACCTCTCGATCCAGGTCCACGCAGCACTGCTCGCGCTGCGCACCGGCCGGCCGGTGAAGATGGTCTACAACCGCGAGGAGTCATTCGCCGGCCACGTGCACCGGCATCCGGCCAAGATCTGGGCCGAGCATCGGGCGACCCGCGACGGCAGACTCGTGGCGGTCCGTGCGCGCATCCTGCTCGACGGCGGCGCGTACGCATCGAGCTCGACCGCCGTGCTCGCGAACGCGTGTTGCTTCGCGGCCGGGCCCTACGACGTCGACAACGTGCTCGTCGAGGGCACGTGCGTGTACACGAACAATCCGCCGTGCGGCGCCATGCGCGGGTTCGGTGCGGTGCAGGGTTGCTTCGCGCACGAGGCGCAGATGGACAAGCTCGCCGCCGCACTCGACATCGATCCCGTCGAGCTGCGGCTGCTGAACGCGCTGGAGCCTGGCGACGCGCTACCGACAGGCCAGGTCATCACCGGGTCTCTGCCTGTGGCCGAGGTCATCCGCCGTTGCGCGGAGCTCACGCCACCACCAGCCGAGGAGCTGCCGCGCGAGCCCGTGCGCCTGCCCGGCGGCACGGGAAACACGACGCGCGGCGAGGGAGTGCGTCGCGGCACCGGCTTCGCCGTCGGCATGAAGAACATCTGCTTCTCGGAGGGCTTCGACGACTATGCGGCAGCGCGCGTCAGGCTCTTTACGACCGCTGACGGCGGCCTCTCCGCCGAAGTGCTCTGCGCGGCCGCGGAAGTCGGCCAGGGCGTCACGGACGTCATCGAGCAGGTCGCACGCCAGGAACTCGGGATCGACGACGTCGCCGTCACGACGCCGACGACGACCGGCGTCGGCTCGGCCGGCTCGTCGTCTGCGTCGCGGATGACGTGGATGGCCGCCGGCGCCGTCCGGTTGGCCTGCCAGGAAGCGTTGCTGGAGCGCGAACGCACAGGCGGCGACGTCGACGTCGAGCGCGTCTACCGGCACCTCCCCACGTACCCGCTCGATCCCGAGACCGGCCAGGTGCTCGGCGAGCGGGCCCACGTCGCGTTCGCGTGCGCGGCGATGAAGGTCGTGGCCGAGGTCGACGTCGAGCTGGGCCTGACGCGGATCGTGTGGATCGGCACGGCGCAGGACGTCGGCAAGGCGCTCAACCCACTGGCCGTGCATGGACAGATCGAAGGCGGCACCGCGCAGGGCAACGGGCTCGCCCTCATGGAAGAGATCCAGACGACGGGTGGCCTGATCACGAACGCGAGCTTCACGGACTACCTCATCCCGACTGCCCTCGACGTTCCGCCGATGGAGTCCGTGCTCGTCGAGGAGCCCGAGCCGGACGGCCCCTACGGGCTCAAGGGCGTCGGCGAGCCGCCCACCGTCGTGTCGACGGCCGCCGTCGTCTCGGCCTTGCGCGACGCGACGGGCCGAGAGCTCGCGCGCGTGCCCGTGCGTCCCGACGACATCGCCCTATGACGGACCTTGCGCATCGCATCGCGGTTGCCCGCGGGGACGAGCCGGCTGACTTCGTCGTCAAGGGCGGTCGCGTCCTTTCCGTCTTCACCCGAGAGTGGCTCGACATGGACGTCGCCGTCTGCGAAGGCTACGTCGCCGGCCTGGGCGACTACGAAGGCACGGAGACACTCGACGTCGGCGGCGCGTACCTCGTACCCGGTTTTATCGACGCCCACATGCACCTCGAGTCGACGAAGCTGCTCGTCGACGAGTTCGCACGGCTCGTGCTGCCGATGGGGACGACCGCCGTCGTCGCCGACCCGCACGAGATCGCGAACGTCCTCGGAACCGACGGCATTCACTGGCTGCTCGACGTCTGCTCAGCACTGCCGCTCGACGTCTACTTCATGGCGTCGTCGTGCGTGCCGGCGTCGCAGTTCGAGTCGCCTCGTCGCCCGCTGACGGCCGGGGACCTCCAGGGTCTCCTCCGCCGCCGCCGCGTGATCGGCCTCGCCGAGATGATGAACTTTCCCGGCGTCATCGCCGGCGACCCGACGGAGCTCGAGAAGCTCGCGCTCGACGGCGCGCACCACGCCGACGGCCACGCCCCCGGAGTCGTTGGCAAGCCGTTGAGCGCCTACGCCGCTGCGGGCATCCGCTCAGACCACGAGGCGCTCACAGTCGAGGAGGGTCGTCAGCGGCTGCGCGCCGGCATGTGGCTGCTCATCCGCGAGGCGTCGATGGCGCGGAACCTCAAAGGCCTCGTACCGCTCGTGAAGGAGCTTGGCCCCTCGCGCATGGCGTTCTGCACCGACGACCGCGACCCGGAGGACATCGCCGACTCCGGGCACCTGAACCAGATGGTGCGCAAGGCCGTCGCCGCTGGCGTTGCGCCCGAGGACGCCCTCGTGCTCGCCTCGCTCAACCCGGCGTTGTGGCATGGGCTCGATCACCTCGGAGGGATCGCGCCCGGCTATCAGGCCGATCTCGTCGTGCTCGACGACCTCGAGTCGTTCGAGCCGCGAACCGTGCTGAAGGCCGGTCGTGCGGTCGCCGAGATCCCCGAGGCGCATGTGCCCGAGTGGGTCAAGCGAACGGTGCATGTGCAGCCGATCTCCGCCGGCGACTTCACGATTCCGTGGTCCGGGGGACGGGCTCGCGTCATCGGCCTGATCCCCGAACAGGTTGTGACGGAGGAGTTCATCGAGGAGCCACGGGTTGAGAGCGGCCACGCGGTGTCGGACCCCGGACGCGACCTCGCCAAGATCGCGGTCATCGAGCGCCATCACGGCACGGGGCGCGTCGGGCTCGGCTTCGTCCGCGGCTTCGGTCTTCGATCGGGCGCCCTGGCGTCGACCGTCGCGCACGACGCTCACAACGTCGTCGTCGTCGGCGTCGACGACAACGACATGGCGAGGGCCGTGCAGCGGCTCGTGGAGCTGGGAGGCGGCATCGTCGCTGTCGAGTCCCGGGGCGTACGAGCCGAGCTGCCGCTGCCGGTGGCCGGCCTGCTTTCCGACGCGCCGCTCGCCGACGTGGTCGCTCAGAGCCGCGCGTGCAACGAAGCCGCGGCGGCACTCGGCTGCAAGGTGGCGACGCCGTTCCTCACGCTGTCGTTCCTTGCGCTGTCGGTGATCCCCAAGCTCAAGCTCACGGACCACGGGCTCGTCGACGTCGACCGCTTCGAGATCGTCCCGCTCGCAGTCGAGTAGGGTCCGGCGCGTGACGGAGGCGTCGTCACCGCGGCCGCAAGAGCCGGAAGAGCTCGGCTTCGAGCGCCTGATCTACGAGAAGGCGCCGCCGCGGGCGACGATCACGCTGAACCGGCCTGAACGGCTGAACGCCTTCGACTTCCGGATGCTGCGGGAGCTGGGCCGGGCCTGCGAGGACGCGTCCTGGGATGAGGAGACCCGCGTCGTCGTGCTGACCGGTGCGGGGCGGGCGTTCTGCGTCGGCGCCGACCTCAAGGAGTGGTCGGCCGAGTATCTGGGCAACCCGCAGGGGTACTGGAAGTGGTTCGGCGCGTTCCTGGACGCGCACGACCGGCTGCGCGGGATCGGCAAGCCGACCCTGGCCCGCATCAACGGGGTCTGCGTGGGCGGGGGCAACGAGCTCCAGATGGCCTGCGACCTCGCGGTGATGATCGACGACGCGTACATCCGCCACGTCGGTCTCGAGCACGGGTCGGTGCCCGCCGGCGGGGCTACGCAGTGGCTGCCGGTGATGGTCGGCGAGCGGCGTGCGCGCGAGATCGTCCTCCTTTGCGAGGAGATCCCGGCGCAGCAGGCGGAGGAGTGGGGGCTCGTCAACCGCGTCGTTCCCGCTGCCGACCTCGACGCCGCGGTCGACGAGCTCGTGGAGAAGCTCGCCGCGAAGCTGCCGCAGACGACGCGCTACGCGAAGCACCAGCTGAACTTCTGGCGCGATCTCTCGTGGAACCAGACGGTCGGCCACGCGCGCGACTGGCTCGCGCTGAGCATGCTCGGCGAGGAGGCGCAGGGCGCGGTGAAGCGCTTCGTGGAGAAGTCGGATGGCTGAGTACACGCGTGTGGAGCGCGAGCCGCCGATCGCAACCGTGCTGCTCGACCGGCCGAAGCAGCTGAACGCGCTCTCGTCGGAGCTGATGGAGGAAGTCGTCGCGGCGATCCAGGAGCTCGATGCCGACTCCGAGATCCGCTGCATCGTTGTCGGCGGCTCGGAGCAGGTGTTCGCGGCCGGCGCCGACATCGGCGAGATGGCGACGGCGACGCCCGTCGAGATGTACGTCAACCGCCGGGTCGATGCCTGGGATGCCATTCGCGCCGTACGCACGCCGCTCGTCGCGGCAGTCTCCGGCTTCTGTCTCGGCGGAGGCTGCGAGCTGGCGATGGCATGTGACGTCGTCGTCGCCTCGGAGACGGCCGTCTTCGGCCAGCCCGAAACCGGGCTCGGGCTCATCCCGGGCGCCGGCGGCACGCAGCGCCTCACGCGCGCCGTCGGGAAGGCGCTCGCGATGGACGTCATCCTGTCCGGCCGCCGACTCTCTGCCCGCGAAGCGCTCGACGCGGGGCTCGTCGCCCGCGTCGTCGCCCGCGAAGCGTGGCTGGACGAGGCAAAGCGGGTCGCGCGAGACATCGCAGCCAAGGGTCCGGTGGCGAGCCAGCTGGCGAAGGAGGCCGTCGTGCGGGCGGACGAGGGGCCGCTGTCGCTCGGGATCGACTACGAGCGGCGCCTGCTCTATCTCGCCTTCTCGTCGGAGGACGCCCGCGAGGGCATGACCGCGTTCGTGGAGAAGCGTCCAGCGCGGTTCGAAGGTCGGTAGGCTCCGCCCCCCATGTGTTGTGGCGCTCCTACCACGGCAACGCACGGGCCGCCTGAACGCGCCAGGCGGCGCGATGCTGTGTCCTCGGTCGCGCCCGTATCTCGGCCGATACGGGCGCTCCCTGCGTCCTTGCCTCGCACTCGCCCATCGCGCTCATCCGGCGCGTGGTCGATGTGGTAGGAGCGCCCGGCACACGGGAAACAGTCGATGCCGGCATTCGGCGGATCCTCGTCGCCACAGACCGGTCGGAGACGGCCGAGCATGCCGTCCGCTTTGCGGCGGACATGGCTCTGCGCTTCGATGCGGAGCTCCTGCTCTGTCAGGTCGTGATCCCGCCCGCGCAGGCGCCGCCGCAGGCGAAGGAGGAGCTCGTCGAGTACGGCAAGCGCTTCGCGGGCGACCTCGCGCGCGCCGTCATCTCCTCGGGCGAGGATCCCGCGCAGGTGATCGTCGACACCGCGGCCTCCGAGGACGCGGACGTCGTCGTCGTGGGCAATGTCGGCATGAGCGGGCGCAAGGAGTTCCTGCTCGGCAACGTCCCGAACCGCGTCTCGCACAACTCCGACCGAACGGTCATCATCGTCAACACGCGCCAGCGGATCGAGCAGCAGCAGAAGAAGAGGAAGGGACTGTTCCGACGATGAGCGGCACGCAGGAAGCCGATCTCCGCCTCCTCGGGCGAGCGACGACGATCGCCAAGGTGATGGCGCGCTACGGCCTCGGCGAGCGTGGCGCCGCCGACGTGCCGCTCTCGGAGCGTGCGAAGAATCTTCGCAATGCGCTCGAGGAGCTGGGCCCGACGTTCGCGAAGCTCGGCCAGATCCTCTCCACACGGCCGGACCTCCTGCCGCCCGAGTTCATCGCGGAGCTTTCGACGCTCCAAGATCAGGTGCCGCCGATGACGGAGGCCGAGGTCGTCGAGGTGATGGAAGGGGAGCTGCGCGTCCCGTGGGAGGACGTCTTCGCGAGCATCGACGCCGAGCCGCTTGCGGCGGGGACGATCGGCCAGGTACATGCGGCGACGCTGGAAGGTGGCGACCGCGTCGTCGTCAAGGTCCAGCGGCTCGGCGCTGAGGACGAGATCATGCGTGACCTCGGTCTCCTCGAGCTGTTCGCCGAGAAGGCCGAGAACCGGGAGGGGCTCCGGCGGCTCGTCGACTTCCCGTCGGTGATCCGCCATCTCTCCGAGTCGCTCAAGCGCGAGCTCGACTTCCGCATGGAGGCCGCGAACGTCGACCGGCTGAAGGAGGTACTTGAGCCGTACACGCGCCTCGACGTCCCTTCCGTGTATCACGAGTTGTCGAGCAAGCGCCTGCTCGTACTGAGCTTCGTCGACGGCGTGCCCGTGCGCAACGCGCCGGACGTTCCCGAGCGCCAGGAGGCGGCGCGCCAGCTCGTCGAGTCGTACTACCGCCAGGTGCTCGTCGACGGCTTCTTCCACGCCGATCCCCACCCGGGCAACCTCCTCTGGTCGGAGGGCACCGTGTACTTCCTCGACTGCGGGATGGTCGGCGAGGTCGACCCGCGCATCCGCGAGCTCGTGCTGCTGCTCGTCATGGCGTTCTGGCAGGAGGACGACGAGTTCCTCGCCGAGGTCGTGCTCCAGCTGGCCGACCAGGACCTGCCCGACGACTTCGACCTGAACGCGTTCCAGCACGAGATCGCCGGGCTGTTCGAGAGCGTACGCGGCCAGTCGCTGCAGGAGATCCAGCTCGGCCCGATCCTCCAGGGCATCACGGAGATTGCAGCACGCCGCGACGTCCGTCTGCCGGCCGAGATGGCGCTGACGGCGAAGGCGCTGGCGCAGATGCAGCTGGCCGCGGCGACCCTCGATCCCGACCTCGACCCCTTCTCGGTGGTCGGCCGCTTCCTCGCGCGCCGACTCTTCGACCGTACGCGCGAGGCGATCGACCCGAAGCGCGCGTTCTACGAGGCGCAGAAGATCAAGGTGCGGCTGTCTGGCCTCGTATCGGCGGTGGAGCGACTGGTCGGGGCTCGGCCGGGACAGCGCTTCCAGGTCGACATGAAGGGCATGGGCAGCCTCGAGGCAACCATCCGACGCTCCACGCGACGCATCTCACTGGCCATCACCGCGGCCGCCGCCATCATCTCGAGCGGCTTCACGCTCGGGCAGGAGAACGTCGACAGGTGGGTGCCGGCGCTGTTCGGCAGCATCGGGCTCGCGCTGCTCTTTCTCATGCTCGTCGACCTCTTCTGGAAGCGGCGGTCTAGGACTTTCTGAGGATCTTCGCAAGGCGCCGTTCGAGCACGAACGCGACCGCCGCCATCGCCGCGCCGAGCAGCATGCGCTCGACCCGGCGGACGATGCGCGGCGCTTTCATTCGTCGAGCTCTTCCGGGACGACGGCGACCTCGATCGGAGCGCCCTGCCGAACGACGGTCATCGTGAGCGCGCGGCCGATGCGCTCCCCGGTCATCAGTCCCTGAAGGTCTCCCGCGCTCGCGACCGGCTTGCCGTCAACCGCGACGATGAGATCCTCCGGCCTGAGACCGGCTTTGATGGCAGGGCTTCCTTCGACGACCTCCACCACCTCGACGGCGTTCCGCCGGCCGAGCCGGCCGGCGAGTCTCGGCGGAACCGGGCGCGGTCCACCCGCCATGCCGATGTACGCGCGACGGAAACGGCCGTCTCGCATGAGAGCGCCGACGATTCGCCGAGTAGGCTCGTTGATGGGCACAGCGAGGCCGAGCCCGACACCCGCGACGGCGGTGTTGATGCCCACGACGCGCGATCCCGAATCGGCGAGCGCGCCGCCCGAGTTACCCGGGTTGAGCGCGGCGTCGGTCTGGACGACGTTCTCGACGATGCGACCCGCGGCCGTGGGCAGCGAACGGCCGAGCGCCGACACGACGCCGGCCGTGACCGACCCGGCGAAGCCGTGGGGATTCCCGATGGCGACGACGAGCTGCCCCACCTGGAGGCGATCGGCGTCACCGAGCGTGGCCGGCACGAGGTCGTCCGTGGCCACGCGGAGGACGGCGAGGTCGGAGAGCCGGTCGGTGCCGACGACGTCGAAGTCGAGCTCGCGCCCGTCGACGAACGCCGCCGTGCCGCCGTCCGCGCCGTCCACGACGTGCGCTGACGTCAGGACGTAGCCGTCGGGCGTCACAGCAACGCCGCTGCCGCCGCCGCTCACGCGCCGCCCGTTCACCCGGCGACGCACCTGGAGGTTCGCGACGGACGGCGAAAGCGTGCGCGCGACTTCCGTCACGACGCGCGAGTAGGCGTCGAGGGGCTCCTCCACGTCACGTACGTCGCTGATCAGGCGCAGCCGTGCCATGCGGCCAAGCTACCACCAGGGGTCGGTTAGGCTGGCGACATGGCGGACGTCGAGGTCACTCGCGACGGCGGGGTGCTCACGCTCACGCTGAACCGTCCGGACGTGCTCAATGCGTTCAACTGCTCAATGCACAAGGCGTTTCAGGCCGGCCTGAAGGAAGCACGAGACCCCGACGTTCGAGCCGTCGTCGTCACGGGGGCAGGTCGCGGCTTTTGCGTCGGCCAGGATCTCACGGAGTTCCAGGAGGCGCCGAACGACATCGGCGATCGGTTGCGCCAGGGCTACCACAAGAACGTGCTCGCGATCCGGGCGCTCGAGAAGCCGGTGATCGCCGCCGTCAACGGGCCTGCCGCGGGCGCCGGCCTTTCGCTCGCCTGCGCATGCGACGTCCGGGTCGCGGCCGAGTCGGCGACCTTCGTCCCGGCCTTCATCGGCATCGGCCTCGTTCCCGACTCGGGCGGCTCGTACTTCATCGCCCGGCTGCTCGGCGCCCCTCGCGCATTCGAATGGATGTCGCAGAACCGAAAGCTCTCGGCCGCGGAGGCGCAGGAGTGGGGTCTCGTGACCGAGGTCGTCCCCGACGACGAGCTCGCCCAGCGTGGGGCAGAGCTCGCTGCCATGTACGCGCAGGCACCCACGCGTGGCGTCGGCATGACGAAGCGGCTGTTCGACAACGCGCAGACGGCGACGCTCGACGAGCAGCTCGAGCTGGAGGCGCAGTTGCAGTCGGCCGCGACGCAGACGGACGACTTCCGCGAAGGCGTCACCGCCTTCCTCGAGAAGCGGCCGCCCCAGTTCACCGGCAGTTGATCGTCTCCACTGTCGACTACCACACGGCCGGCGAGCCGTTCCGGATCGTGACGGGTGGCGTCGACCCGCTTCCCGGACGGACGATCCTCGACAAACGCCGCCACGCCCTCGAGCACCTCGACGACGTGCGCCGTCTGCTCGTCAACGAGCCTCGTGGCCACGCGGACATGTACGGCTGCTTCGTCACGGAGCCCGAGGACGACGGCGCCGACCTCGGCGTCGTCTTCTTCCACAACGCCGGCTACTCGACCGCGTGCGGCCATGGGACGATCGCGCTCGTCACGTGGGCGATCGAGACCGGCGTCGTCGAGGTGGCAGAGCCCAAGGCTCGCGTCGTCGTCGACTGTCCCTCGGGGCGGCTGGAGACGGTGGCGCAAGTCTCCGGCGGCGATGTGACGGCGGTGCGCTTCCGCAACGTGCCGGCGTACGTCCATGCCCAAGCATTGAAGGCGGCCGGCCGCACCGTCGACGTCGCGTTCGGCGGCGCGTTCTACGCCTTCCTCGAGGAGCACGTAGCCCCTGCCGAGCTGCCGCGTCTCATCGAGCTGGGGCGCGCCATCAAGGCAGACCTCGAGCGGCAGTACGAGATCCTCCATCCGGAGGAGCCGGAGCTACGCGACGTCTACGGCGTCGTTTTCTGGCAGCCCGAGGGCGACGGCCCGCCGCCTGTGCAGCGCAACGTCACGGTGTTCGCGGACGGCGAGGTCGACCGCTCGCCGTGTGGCAGCGCGACGTCGGCGCGCATGGCGCTGCTCGACGTGCCCGAGCTCCGTCACCTCAGCATCATCGGCACGGAGTTCCGCGCATGGATCGTCGAGCGAACGGAGGTCGCCGGACGGCCGGCGTTCGTCACCGAGGTCGAGGGGTCGGCCCATCGCACAGGCAGCCACGAGTTCGTCCTCGAGCCGAGCGACGACCTCGGCACCGGCTTCTTGCTTCGCTAGTTCGGGAGCACGATCGAGCCGTCGTCGGCGAACGTCCAGTGCGGGTTGTGGGCGACCTCCCACGTGTGCCCGTCCGGGTCGAGGAAGACGCCTGAGTAGCCGCCCCAGAAGGTCGCGGCGCCCGCCCGGGCGATCGTGGCCCCCGCGCGCTGCGCCTCGTTGAGCACCGCGTCCACCTCCTCGGGTGACCGCGTGTTGTGCGCGAGCGTGATGCCGCCCCAGCCCCCGGTGTCGTCGACGGCGGTGTCCTCGGCGAGCGACTCGCGGCTCCAGAGGGCGACGATCGTGCCGCCCGCTTGGAAAAAGACGACGTCATCATCGGGATTGGCGCGTGTCTTCCACCCGAGGGCCTCGTAGAAGGCTCGAGCGCGTCCGACGTCGGCCACTCCGAGTGTCACGAGGCTCAGGCGCTGCTCCATGCCGGAAGCCTAGGGCCGATGGCCGAATTCGGCCGCGGCCTCCTCGAGCGTCCAGACCGGCCCGACGCAGACGTCTTCGTCCTCGAAAAGGTCGAGCCACTCGGCGAGCGTGCGACCGCGGAACGTCTCGCCGAGATCGTCTGCCGCCGTCGGGTCGTAGTGGCGCTCGACGAGGTCGTGCCGCTCGATGAGCTCGCAGAGACGCCGCCAGAACTTCGGCTCGAGGGCGCCCACCGTGAGGTGGCGCCCGTCTGCCGTCCCGTAGATGCGAAAGCACGGCGGGCCGCCGGTGAGCAGCTTCGGCATCGGATCGCCGCCCAGCCGGTGCGCGGCCAGCCGGTGCGAGCCGTGCGTCATCGAGATCACGATCCGCTGCCCCTTGCCGGTTCGCTCGCGGTCGACCAGGGCCGCAAGGATCTCGACGAGCGCTCCGAGCGCGCCTGCGGCGAGATCTGCCACCTGCGTCGGCGGCACGGCGGGCGCCGTGTCGGCCAGCAAGCCGGCCCAGCCCATGTAGTTGATGTCGTGCCCGGCTCGCAGAGCATGCCTGCCCTCCGTTCCGAAGCCGGTGATCGCGCAGTAGACGGCCCGCTCGGGCACGCGAAGGCCGAGCCGGTCGAAGACGCCTGGGCGGAATCCGTCGAGGATCACGTCGGCGTCATCGCACAGCTTCTGTGCTTCCGCCAGCCCGTCGCCCTTGAGATCGAGCTCCACGACCGCCTTGCCCGCGTTGATCGCCTCGTACCAGCCCGGCGCCCCCTCGCGCATCGACTCACCGCCGGGGGGCTCGACCTTCACGACTCGCGCGCCGAGCCGCATGAGCTCTCGGCTCGCAAACGGCCCGGGCAGCTGGCGCGTGAAGTCGACGACGAGCTGCCCCTCGAGCGGTTGCATTTGCGGCGAACCTACCACTACGCTTCTCGCGTTGACTGACCGGTCAATCGCCTCCGAGGAGAAGCGGCGGCAGATCCTCGACGCCGCAGTCCGCACGTTCGCCGAGAAGGGCTACCACGCGACGCGGGTCGGGGACATCGCCGAGGAGGCAGGTGTCGCCTACGGGCTCGTCTACCACTACTTCGCCTCGAAGGAGGACGTGCTAGAGACGATCTTCCGCGACACGTGGACGGAGCTCCTGGCCGCCATTCGCGACGTCGAGGAGTCCGACGTGCCCGCGGCGGAGCAGCTGCGCCAGGTGTCGGCCATTCTCCTCCGCTCGTGGCGCCGCCAGCCCGACCTCGTGCGGGTGCTCGTGCGTGAGGTCGCGCGGAGCCCCGGCGTGCAGCAGCGCGTGGACGAGATCGGTGAGGTCTTCGACGCGCTCGAGCGAGTCGTCGCGCGCGGCCAGGGAGCTGGCGAGTTCCGTGACGACCTCGATCCGCGCCTCGCGAGCTGGATCGTGTACGGCGCGATCGAGGAGATCCTCACGGGCTGGGTGCTCGGCCAGCTGCCGGACGGGGACGAGGAGGTGGCTCGAGCGGAGCGCACGGTCGTCGCGCTGGTCGTCTCGGGGCTCTCGCCGGCGGCGGCGACCGCGTGAAGTCGACGCGGCGATCGCTCGTCTGGCTGCTCGGGCTGGGGGCGTTCGGGCTCGCGTTCTCGATCACCACCACCGCCGCCTACCTGCCGCCGGTGCTCGCGGACTTCACCGACTCGCAGACGGTGATCGCCGCGGTGCTGGCGGCGGAAGGGCTCTTCGCGCTCACGGTGCCTCTCGTCATCGGCCCCTGGAGCGACACGTTCCTGACGCCCATGGGCCGCCGCCGCCCGTTCATGCTCGCCGCCCTCTGGCCGATGGGCTTCTGTCTCGCGCTCGTCGCGTTCATGCCGAACATCTGGACGACGGCGCTGCTTGTGATGTTCTTCTTCTTCGCGTACTACGTCTACGAGCCGCCGTACCGCGGCCTCTACCCCGACCTGCTGGACGAGAGCATCTTCGGGCGCTCGCAGGGCGTCCAGCACATCCTGCGCGGGATCGCCATCGGCATCGCGCTCGTCGCCGGAGGCTTTCTGCTCAGCATGTGGGCGCCGGCCCCGTTCCTGCTTGCCGCGGTGGCGACGTCGCTGGCCTGCGGCGCCGTCGTCCGCTGGGTGCGTGAGGACGGCGGGGAGCAGCGCGTCTACAAGGGCATCCGCGCCTATCTCGGGATGAGCCGGGACATCTTCCTGCACCTGCCGCAGGTGCGGATGTTCCTCTTCGCCATGGCCTGCTGGGAGGGGACATTCGCGGCCATGCGGACGTTCGTCGTGCTCTACGTGACCAAGGGCCTCGACCAGTCCCTCGCGGTGTCGTCGGCGATCCTCGCTGTCGTCGCCGCCGGCTACACGTTCGCGGCCATGCTCGCGGGACCGATCGGCGATCGCGTCGGCGCCGCGCGCGTCGTCTTCTGGGCGTCCGTCGTCTACGCGACGGGGCTGCTCATCGCCGGCTTCGCGCAGAGCTGGGAGAGCTGGTACTTCGCGTTCATCTTTCCGGTGTCGGTGGCGGGCGGCATGGTGATGACGCTGTCCTGGGCCATCCTCTTCCGGCTGATGCCGCCCGAGCAGCGCGGCGCGATCTCCGGCATCGCCACGACCACGAAGGGCTGGGCGCTGATCGGCGGGCCGCTCGTCGCGGGGCTTCTCATCGACCTGTGGGAGCCGTACCTCGACGCGACCGACGGCTATCAGATCCTGTGGCCGTTCTGCGCACTGCTCGTCGTCGCGTCGATTCCCATCGTGGCCCGCGTGTGGCGAGGGGAGGAGGCAGCCGAGCCTCAGGAGGGCCTGGCGTAACAGCGACGGGGTCGCCAGGACGCACCGGATCGCCGCGCTGCGGCGTCCTCGGTCGCCCACGTACGCTCCGCCAGCTGCGGGTACGCGGGCTACCTGTGTCCTTGCAGCGCGACGCCCGGAAGCGTCCTGACGACGAGCACCGTCACGCCAGGGCCTCCTACCGAAATGCGTTGATGCCCGTGAGGGCGTTGCCGACCACGAGCGTGTGCACCTCGTGGGTGCCCTCGTAGGTCAGCACCGACTCGAGGTTGTTCATGTGCCGGATGACGGGGTACTCGAGCGTGATGCCGTTCCCCCCCAGGATCGTCCGTGCCGTCCGGCAGACCTCGAGCGCGCCGCGGACGTTGCCCATCTTCCCCATGCTCACCTGCTCGGGACGGAGCACGCCCTCGTCCTTCATACGTCCCAGGTGATGGGCGACGAGGAGACCGCGGTTGATCTCGAGCGCCATCTCCGCGAGCTTCTGCTGCGTCAGCTGGTAGGCGGCGATCGGCTTGCCGAAGACAAGCCGTCCCTCCGCGTAGTCGAGCGCTGCCTCGAAGCATGCCCGGGCCGCGCCGACGGCGCCCCAGACAATGCCGTGGCGTGCCTCGTCGAGGCACGAGAGCGGTCCGCGCAGCGACGTCGATCCGGGTAGGAGGTTCGCCTCCGGGACGCGGACGTCGTCGAGCACGAGCTCGGATGTCACCGACGCGCGGAGTGAGAGCTTGCGGTGGATCTCCGGCGCGGAGAACCCGGGCATGCCCTTTTCGACGAGGAAGCCGCGGATCTCATCGTCTTCCGTCCGCGCCCAGACTACGGCGACGTCGGCGATCGAGCCGTTCGTGATCCACATCTTCGAGCCGGAGAGGATCCAGTCGGCTCCGTCACGCCTCGCGTGCGTGCGCATCGATCCGGGATCCGAGCCGGCGTCGGACTCGGTGAGCCCGAAGCAGCCGATCACGTCGCCTGCGTGCATGGCCGGCAGCCAGCGTTCCTTCTGCTCCTCGGAGCCCCACCGCCAGATGGCGAACATCGCGAGCGAGCCTTGGACGGAGCACGCGCTGCGGACGCCGGCGTCGCCCGCCTCCAGCTCGAGGCAGGTCAGGCCATAGGCGACGGAGCTCGAGCCGGGCAGCCCGTACCCCTCGAGGTGCATGCCGAACAGACCGAGCTTCGCGAGCTCCGAGTAGATCTCGCGCGGGAGCACGCCCTGCTCGAACCACTCGCCGACCTCCGGCAGCACGCGCTCGCGGACGAACTGGCGCACGGTGTCGCGGATCGCGCGCTCCTCGTCGGATAGCAGCGCGTCGATGGCGAGAAAGTCGCGCGGGTCGAGCACGGGGGGTGCGGACGTCTGCGTAGCCACGAAAGTGAGGTTAGTCAAGCAGCGCAGACAACGCGGCGTCCACGTCGTCCGTGGTGGTGTAGAGGTGAAAGGACGCGCGGAGCGAGCCGCCGCGCACGGCCGCACGGATGCCCGCCGCGAGCAGCCGTTCTTCCGCGCCTGGGATATCGACTGACACGATCGCCGAGTTGCCAGGCGCGAGGCCTAGGCCTGCCCGAAAGCGATTCGCCAGCGCGACGTCGTGCCCGTGAACGGCCTCGACTCCGATCTCGCGCAGTACGGCCAGCGCCGGCTCGGTGCCGACCCACGAGAACCAGGCTGGGGAAAGGTCGAGCCGGCTGGCGTCATGCGCAAGCCGGAGCTCATGCTCGTAGAAGTGGCCGAAGCGGTCGTCGGCCGCGAACCAGTTGGCGGCGAGGGCGGGCGTCTGGTCGAGCGCCCGGTCGCTGAGGGCGAGGAACGCCGTGCCCCGCGGCGACATCAGCCACTTGTACGCGGCGCAGGCGACCGCGTCGAACTGGGAGGCGTCGAACGGCAGCCAGCCCACGGCGTGCGTCGCGTCCACGACCGTGAATGCACCGTGCGCGGCGGACGCGGCTGCCAGCGCTTCGAGATCGGCCACCGTGCCGTCCGACGACTGGACAGCGCTGAAGGCGACGACGTCCGTCTCGCCGTCGACCGCCCCTGCCAGTTGCGCGAGCGGTACGGATCGGACCTCGAGCCGCTCGTGCACGAGCAACGGCCACGTGAGCGAGCTGAAGTCGACGTCGGGCACGAGCACGCACGCCCCGTCGTCGATGCCCGACGCGACGAGCGCGACGAGGTACGAGACGCTGGCGCCCGTGGCCACGCGCCCGGCAGGGACGCCCACGAGCGCCGCGAAATGCTCGCGAGCGCGGTCGGTCGAGTCGCACCAGTCCTCCCAGCTCGTGCGGCCATGGCGCCAGTCGGCGAGCGCCTGCTCGAGGGCGTCCCAGGCCGGGGCGGGCGGCAGGCCGAAGGACGCGGTGTTGAGATACGGGCCGGCGGGCTGCCACAAATCTCTGGCCTCGTCGATGCTGAGCACCACCAGATCAAATCACCGCTTGACGCGGCAGACGCCCTCGCCGTAAGATTGACTGACTAGTCAATCGATTTGACGAAGGAGCCCAGATGGCCGTAGCCGAGCACGCCCTTGCGGCGGGCCTGTCGTTCGCGCTCACGGACGAGCAGCAGGCCCTGCGCGAGCTTGCGCACGAGTTCGCCGAGAAGGAGATCCGGCCGAAGGCGGCCGAGTACGACGAGCATGCGACCCACCCGGCCGAGATCGTCGCCAAGGCGCACGAGGTCGGTCTCATGAACGCCCACGTTCCCGCCGAGTACGGCGGCCCGGAGCTGTCCCTCGTGGACGGCGCCCTCATCATGGAGGAGCTGTGCTGGGGTTGCTCAGGCATCGGTACCTCCATCACCTGCAGCGGGCTCGGCGCTGGGCCGGTGATCATCGCGGGCTCGGACGAGCAGAAGCGGACGTGGCTCAGACCACTCATCGACGAGCCGCTGCTCGCGTCGTTCGGCCTCTCCGAGCCCGACGCCGGCTCCGACGTCGCGCGGATCAAGACGACCGCCGTCCGCAAGGGCGACGAGTACGTCCTCAACGGCTCGAAGACGTTCATCACGAACGCCGGCTACGCGGCCTGGACGGTTGTCTTCGCGAAGACGGACCCGGACGGCGACCACCGCGGGCTCTCCGCCTTCGTCGTCCCGATGGACACGCCCGGCGTGACGATCGAGAAGCACCTCGACAAGATGGGGCAGCGCGCCACGGACACGTCCGCCTTCGCGATGACCGATGTCGTCGTGCCGGCCGCCAACAGGCTCGGCGAGGAGGGCGACGGGTTCAAGATCGCGATGCAGACGCTCGACACGACGCGGCCGGCCACGGCGATCGGCGCCGTCGGCGTCGCCCGGGCCGCGTACGAGCACGCGTGCGACTACTCGAAGGAGCGCGTGACGTTCGGCCAGCCGATCGCGATGAACCAGGGCGTGAACTTCCTCATCGCGGACATGGCCACGAACATCGAGGCCGCACGGCTCCTGTGCTGGCAGGCGGCGTGGATGCTCGACTCCGGCTACGGGCGCAAGGCGACCCTCTACTCCTCGATGGCCAAGCGGTTCGCGGCCGACATCGCCATGGAGGTGACGACGGACGCGGTGCAGATCTTCGGCGGCTACGGGTACATCAAGGAGTACCCGGTCGAGAAGCTCATGCGCGACGCGAAGCTCTACCAGATCTACGAAGGCACCTCCCAGATCCAGCGCCTCGTGATCGCGAGGGACGTCCTGCTCCCCCGCCAGTAGCGACGTGCCGCTCGAGATCGACCTCTCGGGCCGAGTCGCCCTCGTCACGGGCGGCTCTCGTGGGCTGGGACGGGAGGACGCCCTCGTGCTCGCGCGGGCAGGGGCCAACGTCGCCATCGCCGACATCCAGATCGAGTCCGACGAGTCCGAGCACGCAGCAGCGTACGGGCCGCTGGCGCAGGCCGCGCGGGCCCAGGGGCTCGTCTACTCGGAGCAGACGGCGCAGGAGATCCAAGAGCTCGGGCGGCGCTCGGCGGCGATCAAGTGCGACGTCACGGACCGCGAGCAGGTGGCCGCGACGGTCGCTCAGGTCGTCGAAGAGCTCGGGGCGGTCGACATCCTCGTCAACAACGCCGCGACGCTCGACCACGTCGGCCAGCTCGGCTACCAGAGCCCCGAGCTCTGGGAGCGCGACCTCCGCGTCAACCTCACCGGCGCCTTCAACTGCTCGCAGGCGGTCTGGCCGCACATGGTGGAGCGCAGGTGGGGCCGGATCGTGAACATGGCGTCGGTGGCCGGCACGCTCGGCGGCTTCGGGCAGGCGAGCTACTCGACGACGAAGGCGGGGCTCATCGGCCTGACGAAGACGCTGGCGCTCGAAGGCGCGAGGCACGGCATCACGGCGAACGCCATCGTCCCGGGGATCATCGCCACGGAGGCGTTTAACTTCGGCAACCCCGCCATGAACGAGCGGATGGTCAAGCGCACGGCGATGCGGCGGCCTGGTGAGCCCTCCGACATCGCGCACGCCATCGCGTTCCTGTGCTCCGACCTGGCTGGCTACATCACGGGCGTCGAGTTGAACATTTCAGGAGGGATTGAGCTGTTCACGTTCTGATGGTCTCGCGACAGTTGGCTCTGAACCCGTGCTCCAGATCGACCGGCCGGGTCGGACGCTCGCTATGAGAGCTGCACTCCGGCCGGGCGATGGCATCGAGTTGTTCACGTTCTGAGTGATCGCGTTTACGCTGACGGACGAGCAGCGGGAGCTGCAGGCGCTCGCACACGAGTTCGCGGAGCGCGAGCTGCGGCCGATCGCGGCCAACTGTGACCGGTCGGACACGTTCCCGCTCCAGCTCCTTCCGAAGGCTGCGGCGCTTGGTCTGACGTCGTACGCCATCCCGCGGGAGTTCGGCGGCGGCGGCGTCGATGCCGTGACGGCCGCGATCATCGCCGAGGAGCTCTCCTGGGGCTGCGCGGGGCTCGCGGCGACACTCGGCGCCACGATGTTCCTCGTGCGTCCGCTGCTCCGCTACGGGACGGAGGAGCAGCAGCGCCGGTATCTGCCGCGTCTCGCCTCGGAGGACGGCTGCCTCGCCGCCATCGCTTTTACGGAGCCCCAGGCCGGCTCCGACGTCCAGGCGATCACCGCCACGGCGACGCGTGAGGGCGATGCCTACGTTCTCTACGGGGAGAAGTGCTACATCACGAACGGCGGCATCGCCGCGATCTCCATCGTCTTCGCCAAGGTCGACGGCGCCGTGACCGCACTTCTCGTCGAGCGCGATGATCCCGGTGTAGCCGCGGGCCGCAAAGAGACGAAGCTCGGCCTTCGGGCCTCGTACACGGGCTCGCTCGTCCTCGACGGGGCGCAGGTCCCAGCAGACCGGCTGCTGGGTGAAGAAGGCCAGGGCTTTCTCATCGCGATGGACTTCTTCGAGGCGTCCCGGCCGCAGGTCGCAGCGTCCGCTGTCGGCATCGCACGTGCCGCCTACGAGTACGCGGCCGAGTACGCGCGTGAGCGGCACGCCTTCGGCAAGCCGCTGATCGAGAAGCAGGGCGTGTCGTTCAAGCTCGCCGACATGGCGATGGAGATCGAAGCGGCGCGTCTGCTCGTTTGGCGCGCGTGCTCAGCGGTTGACGAGGGGGAGGACGCCGGCCTACTCGGCTCGTACGCGAAGGCATTCGCGGCGGACGCGGCGATGCGCGCGACGACCGAGGCCGTGCAGGTCCTCGGCGGGGCCGGGATCATGGACGACCACCCTGTGGAAAAGTGGTTCCGCGACGCGAAGGTCATGCAGATCGTCGAGGGCACGTCGGAGATCCAGCGACTCGTGATCGCCACGTATCTCCGTGACAAGTGGCGCAGCCGCCCTCGCTAACATCATGGGCTCGTGCAGGCGGAGTCCTGGACATCCGACGCGCGTCTCGCGCAACTTCGCGTGCGCCGAAAGCGACAGGCGCGAATGCGCATGGTCCGGCGTGTTGCGGCTGTCTCCCTGGGTCTCGCCGCGCTCCTGCTGGTCGCCGTCGCCTTCGTCTTCGCGGGATCTCCGAGCACGTTGTCATCGGGAGTCCACATCGCGGGCATAGACGTCGAGGGCCTCTCACCGGAAGCGGCCGTCAGGCGCCTCGAGGGGCACGAGGCGGCGCTCCGCCGGGTGCCGCTCGCAGTGACCGTCGACGGCCAAGAGTTCCGGGTTCGTCCGTCTGATCTCGCACTCGACGTCGACTGGCGAGCGGCCGTGGCCGAAGCACAGTCGAAGACGGACGGCGTAAGACCGATCCGTGGCTTTCGGCGGCTCGCCGCCTGGGCGTTCGGGGCGGATGTCACGCCGCACGCGACCGTGAAGCCGGCGGCGCTCGAGCGCGTTCTCCGGCCGATGACCCGAGGCGACGTGGCGCACCGCGACGCGTCGATCCGCATGGCCGGGCTGCGTCCCGTCGTCGTGCCGGAGAAGGACGGCCTCGCGCTCGACCGCAAGCGGGCACAGGCAGCGATCGTCGGCAGGCTCGCGAGCCTCGATCGCACTCCCGTCACGCTGTCGGCGACGACGGAAGAGCCGAAGGTGACGGCCGCGATGCTCGAGCCCGTGGTGGAGAGGGTGCGCACGATTGTCTCCAAGCCGGTGCGGCTCGTGTCGGGCGAGGGCTTCATCCGCGTCTCCAAGCGCCAGCTGGCGCGGCTCCTCGAGTTGCCGGCAAACGGGACGAAGACGCTGAGGATCGGCGGCCCGCGCGCCGACGCGTACTTCGCGACGCTTGCCAAGCGGATCAACACGAAGTCGCGGGACGCAGAGTTCATCGTCGCGACCGAGGACCGCGTCCTCGTGAAGCCGTCCGTAAGCGCGCGGGCCCTCGACGTGCCGCGCACCGCCAACCGACTGTTCGCGGCCGCGCTGCGGCCGGCGCAACGTACGGCGCCGATGGTCGTCGGCACGAAGCAGCCGGAACGCACGACCTCGGAGGCCAAGCAGATGGGCATCACCAGCCTCGTCGGCGGCTATACGACGTACTACACGGGCGACGCGAACCGCGTCCACAACGTCCGGCTCGTCGCCGAGCTCATCGACCGAACGCTCATCGCGCCGGGGACGACGTTCTCGTTCAACGCGACGACCGGAGAGCGAAACGAGGCCAAGGGCTTCCTCGAAGCGCCGGTGATCATCAACGGCGAGCTGCAGACGGGCCTCGGCGGCGGTGTCTGCCAGGTCTCGACGACGGTCTTCAACTCCGCGTACGAGGCCGGTCTCGACATCACCGAGCGCACGAACCACGCGCTCTACATCAGTCACTACCCGCAGGGCCGCGACGCCACGGTCAACTACCCGGACACCGACCTGAAGTTCGTCAACGACACGAAGAAGTGGCTGCTGCTGCGGACGTTCGTCGGCTCGTCGGCGCTGACGGTGAATCTCTACGGCGCGCCGCAGCACCGCCGCGTGGAGTCCGAGGTGGGTGACCTACGCGTCGTCGGCAATCCGCCTACGACCTGGCGCAAGGACCCGACGATCTACCGCGGCCAGCGCGTCGTCGCCGAATCTGGCTCCTCGGCTCTCGCGACGAGCGTCCGCCGGCGTGTCTACTCAGCCACGGGCAACCTGCTCTACGACAACACGTGGTACTCGTCGTACCGGGGCGAGAAGAAGGTCATTCTCGTCGGGACGAAGCCGAAGCCGGAGCCGAAGCCCGAGCCGAAGCCGAAGGCCGAAGACGAGCCTCTGCCTCCGCCGGCGGAGGAGCCGCCACCGCCGGTGGGCGACACCGGTCCCGGTACCTAGGACGAGCGCTCGGCCTCGGCGACGGCGTCTGCGAGCCAGGCCGGGAAGCGGGCAGGTCTGAGCGTCTTCGCGTCGACGACCGCGTGTCGCGTCCAGCCGTCGGCCACGAGCTCGCCGTCTCTCGTGACCGCGTACTCGTAGCGAAAGCGGGCTCCACGAATGTCACCGCAGCGCGCGTGGATCACGAGCGTGTCGTCGAAGTGAACGGGCTTGAGGTAGCGGACGTGCGACTCGATCGTCAGCGCCTCGTAGCCCAGCTCCTGGATGTGCCTGTACCCGTCCGCATAACGGGCGAGGTAGTCGATGCGGGCTACCTCGAACCACACGAGGTAGGCGGCGTTGTGCGCGACGCCCTGCGCGTCGGTTTCCGCGAAGCGGACTGTGACGTCGGTGTGGAAGTTGAAGCCTTCCATCGCCGCGTACTATCGCGGCCGTGGCAGTCGAGCGCCTGGCCGAGCTGATTCGCGAGCGCCAGCCGTGTGTCGTGCTCACCGGGGCTGGCGTGTCCACCGAGAGCGGCATCCCCGACTTTCGCTCGCCCACCGGCATCTGGGCGCGGTATGACCCCATGGAATACGCATCCATCGAGGCGTTCCGGCGCGATGCCGTCAAGGTGTGGGACTTCTACGCGCGGCGGCTTGACGCGCTGGTCGAGGCGCAGCCCAACGCGGCGCACGAGGCGCTGGCGGCGCTCGAGCGCGACGGCTGGGTGAGCGCGATCGTCACCCAGAACATCGACATGCTCCACGAGCGGGCCGGCTCGCGAGTCGTCGTAGAAGTGCACGGCTCCATTCGTACCTCGAGCTGCCTCCAGTGCTACACGAGAGTGCCGCTGGCCGATGTCGTTCGGTTGCTCGACGATGCGTCGGCGCCTGGCTGTCCGACATGTGGAAGCGTGCTCAAGCCGGACGTCGTGATGTTCGGCGAGCTGCTGCCGAGAGCGGCCACCGACCGCGCGACTGAGCTCGCCAGAGGAGCAGCGCTCATGCTCGTCGTCGGCTCGTCGCTCGAGGTCTGGCCCGTCGCGGGGCTGCCGCTCGAGGCTAGCTCGTTCGCCGTCGTCAACCGCGGCCCGACGGCGCTCGACGGAGAGGCGGTGCTGAAGATCGATGCGCCAGCCGGCAAAACCCTCGCTCCGGTGGCGCGGCTTCTGAGAGAGCCATTAGGCTGAGAGGGTGACGAGAGCCGCAGTTATCTCGGCTGTCCTCGTGCTCGCCGCGACCGCGTGTGGGACGAAGGAGCAGACGGCCAAAGCCCCCGAGCAGAAGACGCCTGCTCCTCCTGTGGCTTCGCAAGCGGTCCCGGCCGTCGATGACCCCGAGCCGGTCGAGCCTCCTCCTCCGCCGCCAACGGACGAGCAACCTCCGCCCCCGCCGCCTCCTGCTCCGGTCGCTCCCGACCCGCCGCCGCCTCCGCCTGAGCCGCCTGCTCCGCCGCCCCCGCCGCCTGCACCCGAGTGCCCGCTGGGCAAGGTGCATGCCGTCGGGGATGACGCTGTCGCGTTCGCGGCAATCGCAAGGCGACCGATCACGGCGCGCCGCTCGCCGAACGGCGACCCGGTCACGTACTTCGACACGTACAACGCCAACGGCCACGTGACCGTGTTCCGGGTGCGCGGGGTGACGCGCGACGGTTGCGGCCAGGCGTGGTACTACGCGGCTCTACCGGCGCGGCCGAACGGTGTCACGGGCTTCATCATGGCTCGCGACGTCCGCATCGTGAAGGTGCGGACGCGGATCTTCGTCGACCTATCGAAGCGCCAGCTCACCGTCTACCGCGACGACAGGCCGATCCTCACCGCGTCTGTGGCCGTCGGTAATCCGGCCACTCCCACTCCGACGGGGCGCTACTACGTGAACCAGCGCCTCATCGCCTCCAACCCGTACGGCCCCTGGGGGCCCGCAGCACTCGGCATCTCGGCGTTCTCCGACGTGCTCCAGGAGTGGTCGCAGGGCGGGCCGATCGGTATCCACGGCACGAACGACCCGTCGTCGATCGGCCACGCGGTGTCGCACGGCTGCATCCGTCTACACAACAGCGTGCTGCGCCGTGTGTTCAACACGGTCGATGCGGGAAGCCCTGTCATCATCCACGCCTGAACGCGAACGAGGAGGATCGAGCATGACCGAGACGACGAAGACGACGAAGGAGCGAGACTTCGCCTCGAGGCTGGCCGATGCCGGTGGGGAGGCGATGCAGAAGCTAACCGACCTGCCGATGGGCAAGGCGCTCGTCGACGGGGCCCAGCAGCTGCGTGACAGGCTCGACGAGCTCGGGACGCGAATCCGTGCCATCGATCCACTCGAGAAGCGCGTGACGGCGCTCGAGGAGCGGCTCGCCGAGCTGGAGAAGAAGTCGAAGCCCGCCCCTCGCCGCAAGCCGGCCGCCAAGAAGCCGGCGGCGAAGAAAGCAGCAGCGAAAAAGACGTCCGCGGAGGGCTAGCCCGGCACTCGCAGCGGCAGCGCGCCCGGCAGGACGTCGAAGCTGACCGGCGTCGTCCCGGGCTCAAGACGGGGGAAACCATGTTTCCCCCATGGACCCCCTTCTTTTCCGCTCAGGCCGGGACCCGCAGGCGCAGTGCTCGGGGCTCGATCTCGAATCGAACAGGGGTGGTCCCGGGCTGTTCGCCGTCGAGCTGGATGGGGAGCGGCACGTCGGCGTCGACGGTGACGACGCGACCGCGGAGCAGCTCCGCCTTCGGATGAGGGAGATGGGTGCCGCGGTAGATCTTCGGCAGCGTCAACACGAGGTCGACCTTCGTGACGTCGCCGATCAAGAGGGCGTCGAACAGCCCGTCGTCCGGCTCGGCCTCCGGGCAGATCTTCATGCCCGCCCCGAAGTACCGGCAGTTGGCGACGACGACATCGCGCATTCGTCCTTCGCGTGCCTCGTCGTCGACGGACACGCGTACGTCACTCGTCTGCCACCGGGCGAACACTGAGAAGGTCGCGAGGAAGTACGAGGCCTTCGCGAGCCGACTCTTCGACTCGTTCACGCGCTTGGCGATGGCCCCGCTCATGCCGGCGCTCGCGACGTTGGTGAAGTGAGAGCTCGCGTCGCCGCCGTCCCACGAGCGATACGTCGCCCGGCCGAGGTCGATGACTCGCGTGCGTCCGGTCGAGGCGACGCGAATGGCATCGTCGAGTCTCGTCGGGATGTCGAAGTTGCGCACGAAGTCGACGCCCGTCCCTCGGGGGATCACGGCCAGTTCGGCGGGCGTGTCCGCGGAGGCCATGCCGTTGACGACCTCGTTCACCGTGCCGTCACCGCCCACCGCGACGAGGAGCGCGGCTTCGCCAGCGGCCGCCTCGCGCGCGAGCTCGCGCATGTGCTCCGGCCGCTCCGAGAACAGCACGTCGCCTTCGAGCCCGAGCTCGGCCGCGCGCCGCGCGATCTCCGGCCAGTGCGTTCCCGTCGAGCCTCCCGCCGAGGCCGGATTGACGAGGAACGCGACGGACGCGCTAATGGGACGCCGTGACCGTCGTGAGCGCGAGCTCGGTCATCTGGTCGACGGCCGTGCGCATCTCCTCGTCCGAGATGCGGACGAACTCGCCCTCCACGACGATGTCGGAGACCGTCAGCAGGCAGCCCGTCTGCAGCCCCTTGAGCGCGCCGAGCGTAAAGAGAACGGCGGCCTCCATCTCGACGGCGAGGATGCCGCGGGTCGACCAGCGACCGTACTGGCCGTCGTCGGGGTTGTAGAAGAGATCGCCCGACACGATCGGGCCGACGCGGACCGGCTTCCCGAGCTCTTTTGCCGCGTGGACGGCGCCATGGATGAGGTCCCAGCTGGCCGTGGGCGTGTGCGGCTCGGAGACGAGGTGCATCGCGGTCGAGTCGGCGGCGACAGCGCTGATGGCGATGATGAGGTCGCCAAGCTTCAGGTCCGGCTGGAGCCCGCCGCAGGTGCCGACCCGCATGATGCGCTTCACGCCGAGCATCGCCAACTCCTCGATGACGATGGCGGCCGACGGGCAGCCCATTCCGCTTGCCTGGACCGAGACCCGCTTCCCCTCGAACGTCCCGGTGTAGCCGAGCATGCCGCGCTCGCCGTTGACCTCGCGGGCGTCGTCGAAGAACGTCTCGGCGATGTACTTGGCCCTCAGGGGATCGCCCGGAAGGAGACACGCCTCGGCGTAGTCGCCGGGCTCGGCGCGAAGGTGGACCGGCACGCGCGCCATACTCTCATACCGATGCTCAAGAGAGCTCGCGTGTTCGAGCCGCGGCTGGAGGAGATCCTCGAGTTCTGTGCCGAGGAGCCCGTGGAGCGGGTCTACCTCGAGGACGCTGCCCGACGTGGGCTGGGGGGGTTCGTCGCGACGGCCGCAGACGAGCGGCTGACGGCGCTATGCCACGTCGGCGCGAACGTCGTGCCGTCAGGCTCTGGCTGTGCAGCCTTCGCGCGGGCAGCGAGGTGGGGGCGCGCTCGCATGATCATCGGCGAGGAGCGCGCCGTCGACGACCTCTGGAAGCGCGTGGGACGGAGGCTGCCCGCCCCGCGCGTCGACCGGCCCGGCCAACCCGTCTACGTCCTGGAGGAGTCTCCGGAACCGGGCGATACCGATCTGCGCGAGGCGACGCCCGCCGATCTCGATCTGCTCGTTCCGGCGTGCGCGGCCGCGCACCAGGACGAGATCGGCGTCGACCCGTTGGTGAACGATCCGGACGGCTTCCGCTGGCGCACGCGCTCGCAGATCGGCGAAGGCCGCTCGTGGCTCTGGGCAGACAACGGCACGATCCTCTTCAAGGCCGAGGCGTCCGCGTGGACACCCCTTGCGGTGCAGCTTCAGCAGGTATGGGTCGATCCGGTGGCCCGCGGGCAGGGATTCGCCCAGCGGGGGATGCGCGATCTCTGTCGCCGACTGCTTGCGAAGGTGCCGCGCGTGTGCCTCTTCGTCCGCGCCGAGAACGCGCCTGCGATCCGGGTCTACGAGGCGATCGGCATGCGGCGGACGATCACCTACCGCAGCCTCATCTTATGACCGAGACGCGCGGGGCTCAGTGGCCGCGAATTCGGCTGACGGCGATCCGCACCGGCACCGAGTAGTCGGCGGCGAAGGACTCCGGGGTCCAGCGGTTGCGCTCGATGAGCTCCCCGTACTTCTCGATGTACTCCGGCACCCGATCGGCCGACGGGTCGTCCGAGATTGCGGCTCGACCCACGCAGACGACGATGTCGCCTCCTCGGCCGTTGCCGTCGAGATGCAGGCTGACCCGCGGATTGTCGGCGATGTTGCGGAGCTTCGGGGTGTCCGGCTGGCTGTAAAGGAGCACGCTCGAGCCGCCGTCCCAGAGGAACCACACCGGCACCGGCTGTGGCGCTCCGCGGGGCGACACGGTCGTCAGCCACGCGATCCGCTCCTCGCGCAGTCGCCGCGCGGCCCGCTCGCCGTACTCGGTGCGCTCGTCGAGCATCGCCCAATTGTCGCAATCCGAATCGCGGCCGGATAGGTAGGAAACAGTGGACGCGGGTAGCTCGCGTTCGCACGCCCTCCAATCGGAAGGAGACACGATGCGACGCATCGCCCTGCTCGTCACTACCGCCGCCACGCTCACGATCGCGGCTGCAGGATCGACCGCCGCGACGTTCCCTGAGGTGATCGCGTTACCGAACGGCTGGCTGCCGGAAGGGATCGCCATCGCACCGGGTGGGACCTTCTACTCCGGCTCGCGGGCGAACGGTGCCGTGTACGCAGGAAGCCTGCGCACCGGTGAGGGGGCCATCGTCGTTCCGGGGCTGGCGGGCCGCGTTGCGGTGGGCGTCGACGAAGACCGCGGACGCCTCTTCGTGGCGGGAGGGGGAACCGGAGACGCCTACGTGTATGACGCTGCGACCGGCGACCTCATCGCCAGTTACGACTTCGCCTCGGCGTCGACGTTCGTCAACGACGTCATCGTCACCCGCACGGCCGCGTGGTTCACGGAGTCGAACAGCGCCGTCCTGTACAAGGTTCCGCTCGGGCTTGATAGCGCACCCGGTACGACCTTCGAGACCATTCCGCTCAGCTCACCCGTCGGCACGCCGCCCGCCAACTCCAACGGCATCGACGCGACGCCGAACGGGAACACGCTCATCATCGTCCAGAGCAATCCCGGCCTGTTGTTCACGGTCGACCCGCAGACCGGGGTAGCCGACCAGATCGAGCTGACCGGCGGGAGCGGGAACGTGCTCCAGGGAGACGGCATCCTGCTCGACGGGAAGACGCTGTACGTTGTCCAGAACCGTCTGAACCGGATCGCGGTCATCGAGCTCGAGAACGGGCTCGGCGCCGGAACTATCGTCGGTCTCATCACGAGCCCCAACTTCGACGTCCCGACGACGATCGACGAGCACGGCAACAAGCTGTGGGCCGTGAACGCGCGGTTCACCACGCCGCCGACGCCGGACACGACGTACACAATCGTGCAGGTGCCGAAGGCCTGAGAGCGGCTGTCACAATGGCCGTGTGGACCTTCGCACGCGTGTAGAGGCGTACATCCGCCGGCATGAGCTGGTCCCGTCCGGAGGCGAGGTCACGTGCCTCGTGTCCGGCGGGCCCGACTCGACGTGCCTGTGGCACGTCCTTCAGAAGCTCGACTACCGCGTCTCGGCGCTGCACGTGAACCACCGCCTGCGAGGCGACGAGTCGGAGGTCGACGCGCGCTTCTGCCGCGACGTGCTCGGAGCGGAGGTGATCGACGCGCCGCCGGCCGTGACCGAGGCCGAGCTCCGGGAGATCCGCTACTCGTATGCGACCGATCGTCTGCGGGCCACCGGTCATACTGCCTCCGACAACGTCGAGACAGTCCTCTACCGCCTTGTCTCGAGCGGGCGGCCTGCCGGGATCAAGCCGAGGCGCGAGGACGACGTCGTCCGGCCGCTACTCGCGGTCTGGGGTGAGGAGACGAGGGCGTACTGCGACGCCGTGGGGCTCCCGTATCGCACCGACTCCACGAACGTCGAGACGAAGCGTGGGCTCATCCGGACGGAGGTGCTGCCGCTGTTGGAGCGGCTCGACGGGCGGGCACGCGCCAATCTCCTCGCACTCGCCGAGCGGCCCGCCGAGCGCCGGCTCCCGCGGACGCTCCAGCGCACGCTGCTCGACCTGCTTTCGTCGACGGAGGGGACGAAGGAGGCCGACCTCGGCCGCGGCATTCACGCCGTGCGCGAGTATGACCGCCTGACCCTCGAGCGGGGCCCGGTGCGCTTCGGTCCGTGGACGATCGAGTCGGACGCGACGGGCCTCGAGGTCCGCACGTGGCGGCCGGGCGACCGCCTCGCCGGCCGCAGCCGCAAAGTCCAGGACGTGTTCACCGATGCCAAGGTGCCGCGGCGGGAGCGCGCGGGGTGGCCGCTCGTCGTCCGAGATGAAGAGGTTGTCGCGATCCCCGGGATCGTGGACAATCCCGAGGTGCGGGTGGTGCGCTCATAGAGATCATGTCCGAGCTCGAGCGTGGCGTCGGTGAGGTGCTCATCGATGCCGACTCGCTGCGCACGCGCATCGGGGAGCTCGGGGAGGAGATCTCGGAGTACTACCGCGGCCGTGACCTCCTGCTCGTGGGCGTGCTCAAGGGCGCGGTGTTCTTCATGGCCGACCTCATGCGGCACCTTCGCGTCCCGTGCGAAGTGGACTTCATGGCCATCACGAGCTACGGGGCGTCGACCGACTCCTCGGGCGTCGTGCGCATCCTCAAGGACCTCGACATCAACATCGAAGGCCGGCATGTGCTGGTCGTGGAGGACATCGTCGACTCCGGCCTCACGCTCTCGTACCTCATTCGCAACCTCGAGTCGCGCGAGCCGGCGTCGCTCGAGGTCTGCGCGCTCATGACGAAACCGGCTCGGCGAGAGATCGACGTCCCCGTCCGCTGGATCGGCTTCGAGATCCCGAACAAGTTCGTCATCGGCTACGGCCTGGACTTCGCGGAGCGCTACAGGAACCTGCCGTACGTCGGCGTACTGAGCGAGGACCTCATCCCCGAAGGGGCTTAACACTCCCCGCACTCATCCGCCGTACGCGTCTGGCCGAACAAAGGGGTAGTGCTACCCTGACTCGCCAGGAGACCCTGTAAATGACCCGCTTCTTCCGCAGCGCGCTCTTTCCCCTGATCGTCATCGTCCTGCTCGTCTATCTGGCGAGCCAGACGCTCATTCCGCAGCAGAAGGGCGCGAAGAAGACCACGTACTCGGACGTGATCCAGCAGGTGAAGACGGATCCGGACTCGATCGAGCTCGTCGTGTTCACGCCGACGAAGCAGCAGATCACCGTCACGCCCTCGAACGAGTCCGACCCCAAGCTCAAGGTCAACTACCCGACGCCACAGTCGCAGATCGACTTCCAGAAGCTCCTGCAGCGGAAGGGCGTCTCCTTCGACTCGAAGGGCACCGGCTCGTCGGCCTGGTGGTCGATCCTCGGCACGCTGCTGCCGTTCGCGCTGCTGCTCCTCTTCTGGCTCTTCATCATGAACCAGGTCCAGGGCGGCGGTTCGAAGGTGATGAGCTTCGGGAAGAGCCGCGCGAAGCGTATGTCACCCGACTCGCCGAAGGTGACGTTCAAGGACGTGGCCGGATGTGACGAGGCGGTCGAGGAGCTCCAGGAGATCAAGGAGTTCCTCGAGAACCCGAAGAAGTTCCAGGCGCTCGGCGCACGCATCCCCAAAGGCGTGCTGCTCTACGGCCCGCCGGGCACGGGCAAGACGCTGCTCGCGCGCGCAGTCGCCGGTGAGGCCGGCGTGCCGTTCTTCTCCATCTCCGGCTCCGACTTCGTCGAGATGTTCGTCGGTGTCGGGGCGAGCCGTGTGCGCGACCTCTTCGAGCAGGCGAAGCAGGCGTCGCCTTGCATCGTCTTCATGGACGAGATCGACGCCGTCGGCCGCCACCGCGGCGCCGGCCTGGGCGGCGGCCACGACGAGCGGGAGCAGACGCTCAACCAGCTGCTCGTCGAGATGGACGGCTTCGAGCTGAAGGACAACATCATCCTCATCGCCGCCACGAACCGGCCTGACATCCTCGACCCGGCGCTGCTGCGGCCCGGCCGCTTCGACCGGCAGATCGTCGTCGACCGCCCCGACCGCGTCGGCCGCCGGAAGATCCTCGAGGTGCACACGAAGGGCAAGCCGCTGGCAAACGACATCGAGCTCGACACCCTCGCCGCGGGTACGCCCGGGTTCACCGGCGCCGACCTCGCGAACCTCGTCAACGAGGCGGCCCTGCTCGCCGCGCGCAAGGGCAAGAAGCTCGTCGAGCAGGAGGAGCTCGAGGAAGGGATCATGCGCGTGATCGCGGGCCCGGAGAAGAAGACGCGCCTGTTGTCGGAGCAGGAGCGGAAGATCACCGCGTACCACGAGATGGGTCACGCGTTCGTCGGCTACTACCTCGACGAGACCGACGACGTGCACAAGATCTCGATCATCAGTCGTGGCCAGGCGCTCGGCTACACGATCTCGCTGCCGCGCGAGGACCGCTACCTCACGACGAAGGCGTCGCTCATGTCAAAGATGGCGATGACCCTCGGCGGCCGCGCTGCCGAGGAGCTCGTCTTCAACGAGGTCACGACGGGCGCGGCAAACGACATCGAGAAGGTGACCTCCACGGCGAAGCAGATGATCATGCGCTACGGCATGTCCGAGAAGCTCGGCCCGCGCGTCCTCGGGCGCAACCACGACATGCCGTTTCTCGGTCGCGAGATGTCGGCGGAGCCCGACTACTCCGAGGAGATGGCGCGCGAGATCGACGACGAGATCCGGCGTGTCATCGAGGAGTCGCACGAGACGGCGCGCGGCGTGCTCCGCGACCACATGGAGGAGCTGCACAAGCTGTCGGCGATCCTCATCGAGCGCGAGACGATCGACAAGGATCAGTTCGAGCGACTGCTGGCGGGTGAGGACGAGGCCGAGGTGTTCGCCGAGGAGCCCGTCGCGCCGCCCGAGATTCCCGCCGAGGAGCCGAAGAAGCGGCCGGAACCGAGGCCGAAGCCGTTCCCCATCCCGGGAGCGACGATGCAGCCGCCTCCCCCCGAGCCCTCTCAGTCCTAGCTTTTCGCCGGGGCTGCACACAGCCAACTGGGGACCGGCGCATGGTCGGCGCCGCATCAGTAAGCTACGCCGCCGTTCGAGACCGCTCGGCCTCGAATGAGCCAAAGAACAGAGGCCGGTGTGAGGCACGCTCGGCCGGAAAGGATCCGATGAAATTGCGGAAGCTTGTCTTCTGGGGAGGAGTGACGCTCGTCGCCGCCGCGGTTGCGGCCGGTGCCCTTGCAAGCACCGGGAAGCGCACGGCCGTCACGACTGTGAAGGCGGTCTCCAAGCCGCCGACCGCGCAGGTCAACCGCTACATCCAGGACAACCTGCGCTGGAACAGGGACGTCTACAAGGTGAAGTCAGGTGGGACCATCCACGTCGTCAACGTCGCCGCTGACGAAGGCCCGCACACGTTCACGATCGTGAAGAAGAAGGACGCGCCCAGGACGGGGCTGCAGATGGTCAACTGCAAGATCTGCAACGCCATGGCGAAGGCGCACGGCGCGAATCCGGACAGCGAGGCGCCGCCCAAGTACCCGTTCCTCGAGGACGGGGTCGGCCAGCAGACTCCACCGAGCGTGGACAAGCCCGGCGACTCCGGTCTCACGGGTCAGGGCAAGAAGGGTGAGTCGATCGACCTGAACGTGACCGCCGCGCCCGGCACGAAGCTCTGGATGATGTGCCTCATCCATCCGTGGATGCAGGCGGAAGTCGACGTCAACTGAGCCTCCGGTCTGTTGTACGCCGTATCGCGAGGACGTGGGCGACCGCCTGCGTCCTCGCGCTCGGCCTGGTCCTGCTAGCCGGGGCGACTACTCCTGGCGCCGCGGCCGACGGCCGCACCGTGGACTACTGGGTCGCGGCGGTCCCCGTCGTATGGAACGTCGCTCCGAACGGTCGCGACGGGATCACGGGCATGCCGGTTGCCCGCGAGGACGCGATCATCCCGACGGTCGTCTACCGGCGCTATAGCCCTAACTGGGGCAAGCCGCTCGCGAACGCGCCTCGGGATACCGCAGACGGGCTGCTCATTCCCGGGCCGCTGATCAAGGCGCGTGTCGGCGACCGCTTGCGGATCCACTTCAAGAACCTGGACACGCTCCACAACGCGCCACATTCCATGCACTTTCACGGCGTCCACTACAAGCCGTCTTCGGACGGCGCCTACGTCCCGGGATTCTCAGGACGGGACGGCAACGTCAAGCCTGGCCAGAGCTACACCTACGAGTTGACCGCGGGCAAGGATTCGGCCGGCGTGTGGCCGTACCACGATCACTCGCCCTCGATGACGGAGTCGATCGACGGAGGCATGTACGGGATGCTGTCCATCCGCGGCCGGAACGAGCCGGCGCCGGACCGCGAATTCCAGGTCGTGTTCGCGCCGATGGGCACGTTCATGGCGATCGATGGCCGCGCTTTCGTCGGCAACACGCCGGTCTTCCGCGCGAAGGTGGGTGACGTCGTCCAGTGGGACGTCATGGCAATGGGCTCCGACTTCCACACTTTCCACGTCCACGGTCACCGGTGGCTCGTGTCAGGCAACGTCGCCCGCGATACGCAGACAGTCGGGCCGGCTACGTCGTTCCGGTTCCGGTGGACGGAGGATGCGCCGGGGACGTGGCTCTATCACTGCCACGTCGAGGACCACATGATGAAGGGGATGATGGGCATCTATCGGGTGTCCCGGTGAGAGCCGCCCTCGTCCTCGTCGGTCTTGCGCTCCTCGTCTTCGTGCCTTCGAGCGTCGGCGCTGCGTCGCCAGAGGTGAGCATCCTGTTCTCCGACTACCGGCCGTCGAAGCTCGACGTCCTCCCGGGCGAGACGGTCAACTGGACGAACGTCAGCCTGCGAACCCACACCGTGACCTCGGACACAGGCCTGTTCGACTCGGGAGAGGTCGCAGGCGACGAAACCTTCGCCCGCCGCTTCGACACGGTCGGGAAGTACCCGTACCACTGCATCATCCATCCCAGCATCACGGGTGAGATCGATGTCCGCCGCGTGACGCTCGACTCGCTCCCTCCTGCCGCGCTGCCCATCGGTAAGCCGGTGGAGCTCAGCGGCCGCACCGCGGACACAGGCAAGGCGGTCGAGATCCAGCGGCTGAACGGCTCGGCCTGGTCTACCGTCGCCATCGTGAGTCCGGCCGCCGACGGCAGCTGGAAGACGACGCTGAAGGCGGAGTCGACGGGGGACTACCGTGCGACCTCCGACGGGAACGTCAGCGAGACTCGCCGGCTGCTCGTCAGCGTCTGGAAGATCAAGCTCGAGCCGACCAAGGCAGGCGTCGACGTGAGCGTGACCCCGAGCGCTCCGTATACCCGCTTTCTCGTCGAGCTCCAGCTGCGTGAGCGGTTCGGCTGGTGGCCGGCGGCAACTGGGAAGCTGGATTACGTCTCGTCGGCCGAGGTGCGCGTCAAGCGTCCCGCACGCGTGCGGATCGTTCTGGTCGACAAAGACGGTTGGACGCCGCTGGCCACCAGTCGCGTGCTCACGCTTCGCTCGCGCTGAGGCATACGCTCCCTCCGTGCAGTCGATCGAGGAGCGCTTTCCGCGCCCGTCGGTGATGGGCATCGTCAACGTCACCCCGGACTCGTTCTTCGACGGCGGTGTGAACCTCGATCCCGATGTTGCTGCATCGTCCGCTCGGCGCATGGTGGAGCACGGAGCGGCGATCGTCGACGTCGGGGGAGAGTCGACACGGCCGGGCTCGGAGGGCGTCTCGCTCGACGAGGAGCTCCGGCGCGTCGTGCCGGTGCTGGAACGGCTCGGCGGCGACGTGTCGCTCTCGATCGACACATCGAAGGCGGAAGTGGCGCGGCGGGCGGTCGGGCTCGGTGCGGAGCTCGTCAACGACGTCACGGCGCTGCGTGGTGACCCCGCGATGGCGGAGGTCGTGGCCGAGTCCGGTGCGTATCTCTGCCTCATGCACATGCTCGGCGAGCCGCGGACGATGCAGGACGACCCGCGCTACGACGACGTCGTGTCGGACGTCGTCGCGTTCCTCGAGGAACGCCTGTCCGTGGCGACGGCAGCCGGCATTCCGGAGGAGCGGATCTGCGTCGATCCGGGCATCGGGTTCGGCAAGACGCCCGAGCACAACGTCGAGCTGCTGAACCGCCTCGGCGAGGTCGCCTCGCTGGGGCGCCCGGTGGTGGTGGGTGCATCGCGAAAGCGATTCCTCGGCCGGCTGCTGGGCGAACCGGAGGCGACCGAGGGCCCGATGTCCGCCAGCATCGCCGCCGCCGTCATCGCGGTCGCTGCCGGTGCGACGATGGTGCGCGTGCACGACGTCCGCGAGACGGTGGAGGCATTGCGCTCGTGAAGATCGAGCTGCACGGCGTCGAGGTCTTCGGCTATCACGGCGCGACCGAGGCGGAAGAGCGCGAAGGCCAGACCTTCCTGTTCGACGTCTCACTTTGGCCCCGACAGGAGCCGGAGGGTGACGACATCGACCAGACGATCGACTATCGCGACGTCGCGGCGTGCGTTCGGGAAGTCTCAGAGAGGGAGCGCGTGCGCCTCCTGGAGACGCTGGCGAGCGGCCTCGCCGACGTGCTGATGGAGCGCTTTCCGATCGAGCGCGTCCGCGTGCGGGTCCGCAAGCCCCACGTCGTGCTCGACCCACCGGCCGAGTACTCGGCCGTCACCGTCGAGCGTCCGTGACCAGGGCGTACGTCGGCCTCGGCTCGAACCTGGGCCACCGCGAGCAGACGATCCGGAATGCCGCAGACGCGATCGCGGCCATACGGCTGTCCACGATTCGCGAGACCGAGCCGTGGGGCTTGGAGGAGCAGCCGCTTTTTCTCAATGCCGTAGCAGAGGTCGAGACCGAGCTTGGCCCACGCGAGCTGCTCGACGAGCTGCTCGAGGTCGAGCGTCGCCTCGGCCGCGAGCGAGGCGCAGGCCCGAGGTACGGCCCACGCACGATCGACCTCGACCTCCTGCTCTACGGAGAAGAGACGGTCGACGAGCCGGGCCTCACCGTTCCCCACCCGCATCTTCACGAGCGCCGGTTCGTCCTCGAGCCGCTCGTGGAGCTCGAGGCCGACCTCGTCGTCCCCGGCCGGGGGCGGGTCTCGGACATCCTCGCGGCGCTAGACTGAGCCGCATATGAGCCACCTCGACGAGCTCGACGACTACGAAGCCCAGCTCGAGCTACGCCTCAAGAGGGAGTACTCGGCGGTGTTCGGCCTCTTCCGGTATTGCGTGCTCACCCAGGACGCGACGTACCTATGCAACACGCTCGACATCAACTACGCGCCGCAGCCCTCGTACCCGTTCTTCCACGTGAAGATGGAGGACGTGTGGGTCTGGGACAAGAACCGCCCGACCCGGATGATCCCGCGCGCCGAGGTCTACACCTCGACCGATCTCACGGTGGAGGAGCTGCGCCGCGAGGGCGAAGAGCCGACGCTCACCGCCGAGGCGCTCGCGGAGCGCATCGGCGAGGCTCTGCCCCGCGACGACGATTCGTAAACCGCCTCTTTACATAGCGGTGGTTTCCCCGCTGTCCGAGTGGTTAGTCCTGTGGAGTAAGCACGTGACCGACCTCGAG
Organism: Actinomycetota bacterium; assembly: GCA_046729255.1. Lineage (GTDB taxonomy): Bacteria > Actinomycetota > Thermoleophilia > Gaiellales > Gaiellaceae > PALSA-612. The sequence goes on along the minus strand of JBKPGF010000062.1, from coordinate 6,206 downwards.
GAGGTGGACATGGTCACGACACGTGACAAGACAAAGGAACAGTGGTACCGAGAAGCAAAGCGCCTGGGCATCAAGGGCCGCTCCAAGATGAGCAAGGGTCAGCTCAAGGCTGCCGTCAACCGCCGTAGCGGCTGACGATGAAACGCGGCGGCCGTCGCTAGCGGCGGCCGCCGATCTCTCTAGGAGGGTTTTGGCGTGAACGGTGCTCGTCGCCGGGGCGCGATGGTCGTCGTACTGCAAGGACGCAGGGAGCCGCGTACTGAACGAAGTACGTGGGCGACCGAGGACGCCGCAGGACGGCGATCCAGCGCGGTTCCAGCGGCATAGACACTGTTTCGCCAGACGCTCCCGGGCACGGTAGGCTCGCCGCCGTGCTGCTCGCGGTAGACGTCGGGAACACACAGACGGTGTTCGGGCTCTTCGACGACGGTGATCTCGTCGAGAACTGGCGCGTGGCGACCGAGGCTCAGCGCACGGGCGACGAGCTCGGGGCGCTTGTCGGTCGCTTCATCGATCTCGACTCGATCGACGGCATCTGCCTCTCCTCGACGGTGCCCGCCCTCATCCGCGAGTACGAAGTGGTCGCCGAGCGTTGGGCGAAAGCGCCCTTGCTCGTGATGGGCCCAGGCGTGCGCACAGGAGTGCCCATGCGTTACGACGACCCGCGGGAGGTCGGGCCGGACCGGATCGCGAACGCCGTCGCCGCGAAGGAGCGCTACGGAACGCCCTGCATCGTCGTCGACTTCGGGACCTCGACGAACTTCGACGTCGTGTCGCCGGAGGGCGAGTACGTCGGCGGCGTGCTCGCGCCGGGCATCGAGATCTCCATGGAAGCCCTCTTTCAGCGCGCCGCCCGGCTCGTGAAGGTCGACTACGTCGAACCTCCGTCGGCGATCGGCCGTACGACGGCTACGGCCCTCCAGGCGGGTGTGGTGTACGGCTTCGCCGGTCAGGTCGACGGGATCGTGGCCGCGATTCGCCGCGAGCTCGGCGTAGACGCGCAGGTCGTCGCGACCGGCGGCCTCGTCGAGCTCATCGCGCCGTATTCGAAGACGATCGAGAAGATCGACCCGCTGCTCACGCTCGAGGGGCTGCGGCTCGTCTGGGAGCTGAATCGCGTCAGCGAAGCGTGACTCTCCGGGAGACGGCATTGCCGTGCGCGTCGACGGCCTCGAGCTCGATCCGATTCTCGGCCACATCGCCGAGCGGCACCTCGAGCCAGCCGTCCGACCGGAGCGGGACCGATCCGGCTCGACGGCCCGAAAGCGTCACCTGAATCGGCGAGCCTGAGGCGACACGGTGCGCGAGCTCGAGCGCAGGCACGAGCGCCGAGTCCGATCCCGATGGGAGAGTTGGGTTGCGGGCGTCGAGCACTCGCGCCGCGCCGCGGAACGTGTGGAAGGCCGGCTTCCGCTCCCCGCTCTGATCGATGAGACCGCTCTGCCAGGGGTTCCCCGGCGAGTCGCGCAGCACGAACCACACGAGCATGCGCACGCGGGGATTGCCGGCGGCCGCGCCCAGCGCCTCGCGCGCGAAGCGGGCCTGGTCGAGCTCCGGGACTCCGAACTCCTCCTCGGGCTGCGTCTCGTGCCCGTACTCGGTGAGCCACAGCGGGATCTCGTCCCGCCCGAACCAGTCCTCGAGCGCCTGGCCGAACCGCTCGAGGCTCGTGAGGCCGACGCCCGGCCAGCGCACGGGCTCGGCGGGCGGATTGTTCGGCCTCGTCGGATACGGATGCTGTGCCCATGCGTCGAACGAGAGATCGGGGTCCGCTTCGGCGAGCAGGCGAGCGAACGTGCCCGGCGAGTGGCTCTCTGGGGCGGGCCCGGCAGCCGGCACGTCGCGACCGCGTGCCGATGTCTCCCCGACGGCGACGAGCGCGTCGGCATTGCCGCGCTTGACGCCGTCGTAGATCGCCTGCGCGATGCGCGCATACGCGGCAGGCGCTACCGAACTACCCTGGGCGTCGAACTGCGGTGCGAGAAACAGCTCGAGATTGGGCTCGTTCCACGCGGAGAAGAGCCGTACGGCGGGATAACCGGGGTGCTTCCCCGAGTAGCGGTCGGCGAGTGCCTGCGCGAAGTCCGCGAGGTCGCCGGCGCGCTGCGGCGCGGAATTTCGCAGTTGCCCGCCGTTCGCCCAGGCGGGCGTTCCCCAGATCGTGATCAGGAGCTCGATTCCGCGCAGTTGCGCCTGTCGTGCCAGATCGTCGACGTCCGCCAGCCGGTACGCGGCGTCGAACGGCGACGTGGGCGAGCTCGGCCGTCGCGGCGCTGCGTCGGCCCAGTCGACGGTTGTCCGGATCACGGTCGCCCCCGCGCGCTGGGCGCGGTTGAGCATCCTTGCCCGGTCGTCACCCCAGCGCAGCGAGGGGTCGTCCTGAAAGCCGACCAGCAGGCGCCCGGGCATCGCAGCCTCCGGAAGGCGCACGGCTTCTGCCTCGTCCGCGGGCAGCGTCACCGCAAGTGCGGCGCCGACCCCCGCGATGACGAGCACGACGATGGCGATCGCCCTCCACACGAATGTACGGCTACCCGCCGCCGTCGATCCGGAACCGAGACGCGTTCGGCTAGCCGCCGCCGTACACCGAGATCGGCAGAGGCACGAGCGTGCCGTCCGTGTCCGGCATGTCGACCTCGAGGCGTCCAACGGCCTCGGCGGCGCCGGGCTCGGCGATCAGCAGGCGCTCTACGACCTCGTCTGTGGACCCGAGACGCACGAGCTCCTGCACGAACGGCCGCGGATAGCCTCCGCGTCGCAGGTACCAGCCGTAGAACTTCTTGAGGAACCCCGAGGCGCGCCGGTCGCCGAGCTCGCGCGCCGTCTCGCGGATGAAGACGACGAGCTCCGCGGCAACCTCTGCCCGGGACGGCTGCTCGTCCACGCCGTCGACGATCTCGCGGAGCGTCCACGGGTTGCCCTGGGCAGCGCGGCCGACCATCACCGCCTCGGCGCCTGTCAGCTCGAGGATCTCGATCGCGCGGGCGTGCGACCCGACGTCGCCGGAAGCGACGACGGGGACGTCCACGAGCCCGACGAGCTCGGCGGTCAGCCGGTGGTTGGCTTGACCGGTGTACATCTGACGGGCCGAGCGGGGGTGCAGCGTGAGGCTGCTCGCGCCGGCCTCGACAAGACGCGGCCCCAGCTCCAGGCAGGTGCGCGAGCCGTCCTCGAGCCCGCGGCGCATCTTCACGCTCACCGGGACCGAGACCGCCTCGGCCACGGCGCCGACGATCCGGCAGGCGCGCTCCGGCTGCTCGAGCAGCGTCGCCCCGGCACCGGTCTTCGTCACCTTGCGGACGGGGCAGCCGAAGTTGATGTCGAGGACGTCGGCGCCTGCGGCTTCGACCATCTCCGCCGCCTCGGCCATGAGCTCGGGCTCCGAGCCGAAGATCTGCACTGCCAGCGGTCGCTCGTCCGGCGCGATCCGCAGGTAGCCGAGCGTACGCTCGTTGCGGTAGTGGATGCCGGCGCAGCTGACCATCTCCGAGCAGACGAGGCCCGCGCCGTAGCGTCGACCCTGCCTGCGAAACGCCTGGACGCTCACGCCGGCCATCGGCGCCAACACGAGCCGCGACGGGACGTCCACGGGGCCGATCTGCCACGAGTCCCGGAGATTTACCTGCACAGAGCGTGGATTCTATGTTGGGAGAGGGATTGCGCGACCCTGCCGGCGGCGGCTAGAATGCGCCCTCGCGGCGCGTCGAGGCCGCGACTTTTTTCTCCCTGGGACGTCTTTTCTACTTGGAGCGTGGACGTGAACGAAGTCATCCTCACAAAAGAGGGATACACGAAGCTCAAGGACGAGATCGAGTACCTCTCGACCGAGAAGCGGCGAGAGGTAGCTGACCGGATCCGTCACGCGCGCGAGTTCGGCGACATCGCCGAGAACGCCGAGTACGACGACGCGAAGAACGAGCAGGCCATGCTCGAGCACCGCATCGCGACGCTCGAGGAGCGGCTCCGCGCCGCCCGCGTGCTCGAGAAGAGGGACATCACGAAGGGCGTCGTTTCGGTCGGCTCGGTCGTCCGCCTCAAGGACATGGCGGCCAACAAGACGTTCGAGTACACGATCGTCGGCTCGGCCGAGGCGAACCCGTCCGAGAACAAGCTCTCCAACGAGTCGCCGGTCGGCAAGGCGATCATCGGGCGCAAGAAGGGCGAGGTCGTCGAGGTGTCGGCTCCCCGCGGCTCGCTGAAGTACAAGATCGTGGCTATTACCTAGCGGCTAGGCCTGGGCGCGCGTCGCACTAGACTCGCCGCCATGGGCGGCCTGCCGAAGCGCTTTCCGGACCGGGACGACGTTGCGGCCGCGCTAGCCGCCGCCGGGCCGCTCGAGGCGGGCCAGTCGAGCGAGCAGACGATGCGCGTCGCGGGCCGCGTCCTCGCCCGTCGCGACATGGGCAAGCTCGTGTTCCTCGACCTCGTCGACCGCTCGGGGCGGATCCAGCTCTTCTGCCGCGCGGACGGCGTCGGTGAGGTCGACCTTGACCTCGGCGACGTCGTCGGCGCCTCCGGCACGCCCATGAAGACGAGGCGGGGGGAGCCCTCGCTCGACGTCGAGGAGCTGATCCTGCTCGCGAAGATCAGCCGGCCTCTGCCGGACACCTTCCACGGCCTGAAGGACACCGAGCTCAGGTACCGGCAGCGCTACGTCGACCTGCTCATGAGCGACGAGACACGGGATGCGTTCCTGACGAGAGCGCGCATCATCACCGCCATCCGCCGCTACCTCGACGAGGAGGGGTTCGTGGAGGTGGAGACGCCGGTGCTCCAGCCTCGCTACGGCGGGGCGTTCGCGCATCCGTTCGTAACGCACTACAACGAGCTCGACGCCGACTACTACCTGCGAATCGCGACCGAGCTCTACCTCAAGCGCCTGATCGTCGGCGGCCTCGAGCGTGTCTACGAGATCGGCAAGGACTTCCGCAACGAAGGTGTCTCTTACAAGCACCAGCCCGAGTTCACGATGCTCGAGTGGTACGAGGCGTACGCGAACTACACGGACACGATGGCGCGTATCGAGACGATGCTCGAGCGCGTCGCCACCGAGGTGCTCGGGACCACAGCGGTCGCGTTCAAGGGGCACGAGATCGACCTGAAGGCGCCGTGGCGCCGCGTCTCCTTCGTCGACGCGCTCGAGGAGCACGAGCTCTGGACGCGCGACGCCGACGAGCTGCGAGCCTGGCTCACGGAGCGGGGCGTTCCCACGGAGGCCGACAAGGACTGGGCGCAGCTCGTCGATCACGCGTTCGGGCACTTCGTCGAGCCCAGCATCATCGAGCCCACGATCGTGCACGGCCATCCAGTCGAGCTGTCGCCGTTCGCAAGGCCGATGGACGACGACCCGTCCCTCACAGAGCGCTTCGAGTACTTCGTCGCGGGCATGGAGCTCGGCAACGCGTACACTGAGATCAACGACGCCGACGAGCAAGCGGCCCGTTTCGAGCAGCAGCCGCAGCACGTGGAAGGTGAGCGGGGGGACCCGGACTACGTCGAGGCGCTGTCGTACGGCATGCCGCCGACGGGAGGGCTCGGCCTTGGGATCGACCGGCTGGCGATGGTGCTCACGGGCCGCGAGACGATCCGCGACGTGATCCTCTTCCCGGCCCTCCGCCAGCGCTAGCCGCGGCGTCGAACGCTGGCCACCGAGCCAGGCGATACCGGCGCCTGCTGCTTCACCGTGACGAGGGCTGGGCCCTCTCCGCGCCTGGTAGATGGTCACCCTGCGGTGTTTGTCGCCGATCCCGGAAGCCCTCGATGACGTCGGCGAGGATGCGGTCGAGGTCGAGCGTCGGCCGCCAGCCGATGGCGGCTCGGATCTTCTCCGTGGACGGGATTCGGTGGAGCATGTCCTCGATGCCGTGGCCGTACGCGTCCTCGAAGGGGACGAAGACGGTCGACGACGCCGATCCGGTCGCTGCGACCACCTTCTGTGCGAGGTCGAGGATCGCGATCTGCTCGCTCGAGCCGACGTTGTAGATCTCTCCGGCGGCGTCGTGCGCCATCAGTCCGCTCAGTGCGCGGATCGTGTCGGAGACATGGCAGAAGCAGCGCGTCTGCTTGCCGTCGCCGAAGACCTCGAGCGGCTCGCCGGACAGCGCCCGCTCGACGAAGCGAGGAACGACCATGCCGTATTGCCCTGACTGCCGGGGGCCGACGGTGTTGAAGAGCCGGGCGATGATGCAGTCGAGCCCGCCTTCCTG
>JBKPGF010000061.1:0-3421 GCA_046729255.1 Actinomycetota bacterium | reverse complement strand
CCGGTAGTCGAGCGCCTCGTCGAGGGTGGCCTCGTCGACTCCCGCATCGCGTGCGACGTCGCGCAGCGGCCGCCCGGAGGCGGCTGCCTCTTTGACGATCTCGGCCGCCTTGTCGTAGCCGATGTACGGGTTGAGCGCGGTCGCCGCAGAGAGCGTGAGCTCTGCATAGCGTTCGCACGCCTCGCGGTTCGCCTCGATACGGTCCACGCACTTCTCGGCGAACAGCCGCGAGGCGCTTGCCAGCAACGCAATCGAGTCGAGGAGGTTGCGCGCCATGAGCGGCACGAAGACGTTCAGCTCGAAGTGGCCCTGCATGCCGCCGACCGCGATCGCGGCGTCGTTGCCGATTACCTGAGCCGCGACCTGGGTGACAACCTCCGGAATGACGGGGTTGACCTTGCCGGGCATGATCGACGAGCCCTTCTGCAACTCGGGCAGGAAGAGCTCGGCCAGCCCGGCACGCGGGCCGGAGCCCATGAGCCGGATGTCGTTCGCGATCTTCGTGAGCGACACCGCGACCGTCTTCAGCGCCCCGGAGGTCTCTACGAGGGCGTCGCGTGCTGCCTGCGCCTCGAAAGGATCGGCGGGAGCCGAGATCGGCAGCCCCGTCTCGTCCGTGAGCCGCAGACGAACGCGCCCGGCGAACTCAGGATGGGTGTTGAGACCCGTGCCGACAGCCGTCCCGCCGAGCGGGATCTGGCCGAGCCGTGGCAGAGCCGTCTCGATGCGGTCGATGCCCTGGCGCACCTGCGTCGCGTAGCCGCCGAACTCCTGGCCGAGCGTCACCGGCACGGCGTCCATGAGGTGCGTGCGTCCTGACTTGACGACGTCGCCGAACTCCGTCGCCTTGCGCTCGAGCGAGGCGGCCAGTGTCTCGAGCGCCGGCAGGAGTTGATTCGTCACCTCATCGAGCGCCGCCAGGTGGACCGCCGATGGGAAGACGTCGTTCGAGGACTGGCCCATGTTCACGGCGTCGTTCGCGTGGACGTCGTCTCCGGCCAAGGCGGCAATCACTTCGTTCGCGTTCATGTTCGAGGACGTGCCCGAACCCGTCTGGAAGACGTCGATCGGGAACTGGTCGTCGAGCTCGCCCCCCGCGCCCCGATCGGCGGCGACGGCGATCCGCGCCGCCATGTCGGCGTCGAGCCGGCCGAGCTCGGCGTTGACGCGGGCAGCCGCAGCCTTGATGCGGCCGAGCCAGCGGGCGACTGAAGCCGGAATCGGGTCGCCCGAGACGGGAAAGTTCTCGACCGCCTTGCGGGTCTCCGCGCCCCAGAGCACCCGTTGCTCGTCCGTCTTCGCCACGCGCCGAGTCTAGCCCCGCGCGGACGACAGCAGCTCGTCCCAACCCGTCAGCTTGACGCGCGGGCGGCCGAGGGGTTCTCCGCGAGCGCGCTCGGCTGCATCGATGGCCTCCCAGCCCGAGTAGACGACCGCTTCGACCCCGCGCTCCGCGAGCAAGGCGTCGACGTCCTCCGCGGCCACGCCGTGGCCGCCGATGAGCCCCGCCTCGGCATCCGCGAGCAGCGCCTCCACCGTCTCCGTCGCGTCCTTCTTGTTCGTACCGATGACGCCGGTTGGGCCGCGCTTGATCCAGCCCGCGCAGTAGACGCCGGCGAGCGGACGGCCGTCATCTCCGACCAAGCGGCCCGCCTCGTTCGGCATCGTGCCGCTCGCCTCGTCGAAAGGAACGCCTGGGCACGCGATCCCCCGGTAGCCGACGCTGCGGAACACGAGCCCGCACGAGAGCGTCTCCCGCTCCTCCGTCGCCTGTGCGCGCACGCTTCCCTTCCCGTCGGGAACGAGCTCGTTGCGAACGAGCTCGACTCCTTCGACATGCTCTTCGCCGAGCACGGCCACCGGTGAGACGCGGAAGCGGAGCACAATGCGGCGCGGCTTGCCTTCGGGCCTGCGAGCTGCGAACTCTCGGAGGATGTCCATGTTCCGCTGGACGATGTTCGAAGCCTCGGCCAGCTCTGCCTTGCTCGCGGGATCGAGCTCGAGCTCGGCCGGGTCGACCGCGATGTCGGCACCCGCCATGTCGCCCATCTCGTGGAGCTCGGTCGAGGTCCACGCAGCCTGGACCGGGCCACGCCTGCCCAGAACGACGATCTCGCGGATGCCCGAGCTCGTGATCGCCTCGATCGACTCGTCGGTCGCGTCCGTCGGCGCCAGCTCGTCGTGCGTGAGAGCAAGCATCCGAGCGACGTCGAGCGCGACGTTGCCGTTCCCGACCACGACCGCCCGCTCACCGGACAGGTCGAACTCGAGGTCTTGGTAATCGGGGTGGCCGTTGTACCAGGCGACGAGCTCGGTCGCGGCCCACGAGCCCGGGAGGTCCTCGCCGGGAATGCCCAGCCGGCGATCGGTCTGCGAGCCCACCGTGTAGATCACCGCGTCGTAGAGACGGGCCAGATCGGCGTGTTCGAGGTCACGGCCGACCTCGACGTTGCCGAAGAAGCGGAAGCCGGGCTGGGCCGCGATCTTCTCGAAGGCGCGTGAGACGGTCTTGAGATTGGGGTGATCGGGAGCGACGCCGAGCCTGACGAGACCCCACGGCGTCGGCAGCCGCTCGATCATGTCCACCTCGTGGCCGGCCGTGAGCAGCGGGCCGGCAGCGTAGAACCCGGCCGGGCCCGACCCGACCACAGCGACGCGTAGACGGCGTTCGCTCACTCCGGGGCGGGCGTCAGACAGTCTGCGGAGCCAGCCGGTCGCCGAGTGCCTTCAGGAGCTTCCGCTGAATCGCCGGTGACGTGTCGAGCAGCGCCGAGAAGCCTTCGTGCGTTGCCTCGAGCGCCGTCACGGGCGTCGTCGTCCGAACCGTCGCCATGCGGGGCGCGTTCGTCAGCAGCGCAATCTCACCCGCGAAGTCGCCCGCGCCGAGGTCGCCGATCTTCCGGTTGCCCTTTCGCACCTCGGCGTGGCCCTTCACGAGGACGAAGAACCGGTCGCCGGGCTCTCCCTCGCGCATCAGCTCTTCACCGGCGGGCAGATCGACCTGGGTCATGATCGTCGCGAACCGCGCACGCTCGGCCTGAGAGCACGAGTCGAAGAGCGGGATGCGGGAGATGAGTCGAACCTTCTCATCACGCCGAACGATCACGGCGAGGAGTCTAAGTGCCCGCGAAGCCGAGTGCTCAGTGCGAGCAGCCACCACTGATGCGCTTGCGCATCAGTGCGAACAACCCGAGCCGCAGCCGCCCATCTTGGTGCCCTCGGGCAACTCCTCGCCCTCGTCGACCTGGAACGAGTGGCCGCAGCCACACGCGGAGACGGCATTCGGGTTCGAGATCTTGAACCCGGACTCGGTGATGGTGTCGAGGAAGTCAACCTCGGCGCCCTGGAGGTACGGCGCGCTGAAGGGGTCGACGACGACCGTGACGCCGTGCGAGTCGAGCTCGTGGTCGCCCTCCTGGAG
>JBKPGF010000060.1:0-25810 GCA_046729255.1 Actinomycetota bacterium | reverse complement strand
CGTCAGCCCTCCGTAGTACGCGAGCTCGATCGCCTCCCGCTGGTCGGGCGGCAGCTGCTGGAGGGCGGCCTGCACGGCGCGGCGCCGGTCACGGAGCGATGCCTCCTCCTCGGCTGCCGGGGTCGGCTCGACCGGTGCCTCTACGGGCGCCGACCGGCGGCGGCGCTGCTCGCGGCGGACGAGGTCGACCGCGCGCCTGTGGACGAGCGTCAACAGCCACGTGCTCGGCTTGCCCCGCTCGCGGATGTACGTGCCGGCCGTGCGCCAGACGGTGAGGAAGGCTTCCTGGACGGCGTCTTCGGCCAGCGACGAGTCCTGGAGCACCCGGTACGCGAGGCCGTAGGCGACGCGCCCGTAGCGGTCGTAGAGCTCTGCGAGCGCTCGATCGCCGTCGGGCGTCGCGATGATCGCGAGCAGTGCCTCGTCGGAGAGCGATGCGAGCGTGCGGGCCGATGGCTTCTTTCCACCCTTGATGAGAGTGAACCGCTCGCGCTCGTCGCCCATCAGGCTGCGCCGCTCCCGAAGAGGATGTCGCCTGTTGGCTGATCCGATCCGCCTTCGGGCTCGAGGGTCACTGCGACCATCGCGCCTTCGGGCACGGGCTCCTCGAGCAGCACGATCTGCTGCCCACCGCCCTCGAACAAGCCGGCCTTGACCGGTCCGCCGGCGTCGATCACCCAGGCCTCGTAGGTCTTGTCGGCCGGCGCCGCCGGCAGGTTGCGGACGACCATGACCGACTGGCCGTCCGGCGCGCGGACGAGCTGGCCGCGTTCGCCAAGCGAGACGCGGGTGGAGTCGGCGTCCGCGAGGATCGCGGCTACGCGCGCCTGGTCGGCGCGCGCGCTGCGCTCCGAGTCGAGGGAGTTGGAGAGAGTCGCGGCCCAGATTCCGAGGCCGATCGCGACCGCAACGGCCGCGGCGGCGGCGATCGCTGTAAACCGCAGCGCGCGTCGGGGGCGGAGCACCACGACGCTCTGCGCCGGCCGCTCGCGCCGCGCCTCCTCGAGCACGCGTCCGCGGAGCGCCTCCGGCGGTGACGGCCCTTCGGCACCGTACGCGAGCAGGCTCGCCGTCTTGCGGAAGTCTTCGAGCTCCGCGCGGCACTCGCCGCAGTCGGCCAGGTGGGCCTCGAACGCGCTGCGCTCGTTCTCGTCGAGCGCGTCTAGCCCGTATGCCGCAAGCTGATCATGGAGGCCCTTGTCCGCCATCGACTCAGAAGTAGTACGGCGCCAGCTCCAGAGCGCCGAGAGCGTACCAGGCACCGAATCCGAGACTGACCACGCCGAGAACCGGGACCATGCGACGGAGAGACCGTCCCACCGGAGCCGTCGAGAGCGTCAGTCCGAGGACGCTGGTGATGGCAGTCATCGAAACGGCCGTGAAGATCGCCAACACCAGGAGGCCGGCGACGGCGAGCGCACGATCGTGGATGGTTGCGAGGAGGATGGCGCCCACCCCTGCACTGCCGCCGATGCCGTGCACGAGGCCGATGCCGAACGCTTGAGAGGTCGAGCGTGTTGGCGGTGACTCGGCCGAGCCGACCCACCAGCGGGCCAGCAACCATGCGGCCAGAGCGATGATCAGCAAGCCCACGAGCACCTCCGCACCCTGCTGCGCCCGCGCGGGCAAGTAGGCCGTGTAGAGCACGATAGGCAGACCGAAGGTGAACAGCGTCGCTGCGTGACCCAGCCCCCAGGCGACTCCCAGCCGCGCGGGTACCCACCGAGAGCGTCCTTCGCCACCGGCCACGACGGTGGTAACGGCCGCCACGTGATCGGGGTCCGTGGCGTGGCGGAGACCGAGCAGGACTGCGACGACCATGACGATGCCGAATGTCGCCCCATCGGAGAGGTTGGCGATCATGTCGTCGAGCCCGAACATCGGTGCTTGCTCCTTTCAGCTGATGGTTGGCAGGGCTCGCGCGGTCATCACGAGACCGGCGACGAGGATGGCGACGGCGCTCACGGCGGGCAGCGCGCGCAGGAGCGGGCCGTCGAAGCTCTTGCGGCGGAAGAGTCCTCTCGCCAGGACCGCGACGAGACCGATCGCGGTGATCGTGATCGCGAGGCCGACGCTGAAGGCGAGCACGAGCGCGAGGCCAAATGCCGTGCGATGGAGGGAAATCGCCGCCAGCAGCACAACGAGGGCAGACGGGCAGGGGAGAAGACCGCCGGAAACTCCCACGGCAAGCAGTGAGCGGGGAGAGAGGTCGTCGTGGTCATGGTGATGGTGGTGGTGCGCGTGGCCTCGCGCGTGCGCGCGCCGGTGGGCGATACGTGCTCGCAGAACGCCGGCGCCGATCGCGACCACCATCACGCCTGCGACGAGATTGAGCCAGGGGTAGAGGTCCTCGGGGACGATCAGCTCGGAGAGGAGCAACGTCACCGCGCCGAGCGCGAACACCCCCGCCGTGTGGGTAATCGTGACGATCCCGCCGAGGTAAGTGGCGTGGCGCACGGTCCCGCGCTGGCCCATGAGGTACGCGGCGACGATCGACTTGCCGTGGCCGGGCCCGAGCGCGTGAGCTGCGCCCCAAAAGAGGGCGAGCGCGAGGGCGACGGCGATCCCAGCTGGGCCGAGGTCGCGGGTGACGAGCAACTCGAAGCCCGATCCGTGCTGCTCCGGCTTCGGCTGAGTGACCCGCGGCGGCAGGCCCGGCGCCGTGCCGGGGGCGACCTGGGCTCGCGCCTCCGTGACGTCGAGCGGGCTCGAGAGGCCGTCGGTTGGATACGCGAGTAGCTGCCGAGAAGTGCTGACGGCAGGAGCGGTGGAAGAGATGACGCGCGCGCCCTCGGAGGCCACGACGACGACCTCCTTCCAGCCGAGCCGACCGGCATACGTCTCGTCCTCCAGGGCGATCGCAGCCTCTCCGGAAAGGCGCGGGCCGGCGAGGACGAGCTCGTACCGTGTGGTCGCCAGGCCGCCGGCGCCCTTTAACGACTGCAGGCGCCGTCGAACGACCTCGAGCGGCACTCGACGCCCCTCCACCTTGAGCACAAGCTTCCGCGTCACTGCCGAGGCGTCCAGCGGGCCGCGCTGGAGCGTCGGGATCTCTGCCATGTCGAGGACGTAGTGGACGTAGACCCGATCGCCCGAGGCGACGACGGTGCTCGAGTGGTTGATCGTGAAGTTCCCGAGCGGATGGGCGACGGCGACCGCCGGCAGGGCGAGCGCTGCCAGCGCTGCGAGAGCGACGACGACCCGCTTCATCTCGCGTACCTCGCTGTGACCGGGGCCCAGAGCGGCGAGAAGCCCGGATTGAGACCCACCACCCGACGGAGCCACCGCTTGGCGGCAGCGTCGTTACCCAGGCAGCGCTCGATCATGCCGCGGTGGAAGAACTTCAGGGCGTCCTGCGTGCCCAGGCGCAACGCGAGCCGCGAGTAGTGCTCGGCCTCAACGCAGCGGCCGCTACGTGCGAGGCCCCACCCGACGACGTCGGCGGCGTCGATCGACGGCCGCGAACGGAACACGTCGAGCGCCTGCTCCGTCGCTGCTGTCAGCCCGCGGCCGTGGTCGATACGGAAGAGCGCGAGCTCGAGATCGGTGCGGATGCCGTTCGCCCGCTGGATGCGGTCGATGGCCGAGACGATTGCGTACTGTCGGGCGGCCGCCCGAGGTCGGCCGGCGCGCCGCAGTACGTCGCCAAGCTGGGCGACGTACGGCGGCAGCGGAACGGCTGCGACCGCCCGTCTTTCGAAGGCGATTGCCCGGGACAGCCGCCCTCGAGCGGCCTCGACTGCGGCGAGGCCGTCGAAAGCGGCTGCGTATCCCGGGACATGGGCGAGCGCAAAGCGGAACTGGCGCTCCGCGCTCGTGTGGTCGCCTCCCAAGAAGAAGAGCTTTCCGAGGTGGAGAGCCGTCCAAGCCGCGGCCTCCGAGCCGGGAACGGCGGTCTCGGCGGCGAGGCGCATGGCGGCGATCGCGCCCGGACGGTCGCCTCGCAGCTCCCGCGCGTACGAGACCCGCGCGTAGGCCGCGAGGCCAGGCTTGAGGCGTGCGAGCTCGTCGAAGGTGGCGAACGCCTTGCGGTAGCGGCCGAGCTCGACGAGGGCATCGCCAACGGCGCCGAGCGTCCGTGCCTCGGTGGGTGCGAGCCGACGGGCACGGCGGGCGAGGACGAGCGCCTCGCCGGAGCGGTGACGGGAGAGCGCGAGTGAGGCAAGCCCCGAGTACGCCGTCGCGTTCTCGTCGTCGAGCTCGAGAGCCCGCCGGAGCACGACCTCCGCCCGTGGGTAGTACGCAGAATCCCCGGTCTCCCGCGCCCGCTGCTCGTAGGCGAGCCCGAGCAGCGCGTGCGACGCGGCGTCGTCAGGGCTCTGCCGGAGGTGCTGCTGGAGGCGAAGCACGAGGGACCCGGCGTTCTGTGCGGAGGAGAACGCCGGGTCGAAGGCCGCTGCGACGCGCTCGGTGGGGAGCGCCGAGGCGCCGGCAGACGGCGACTCGCGCAACACGCCGCTGAAGAGCACGAGGGCCGCTCCGGCGACGAGGGTCGAGGTGGCTATGAGGATCGTCTTTCGCATGAGGGGAGGGCGGGGGAGACACGAGGCCTCCCCCTGGGAGATGCCTATGGCTTCTGCAGTCCCTTCGAGTTCGCGAAGCCCTGTGCCGGCTGGGCCTCGTACGGGAACGCGCCGAGGTTGGCCACGTCGCCCGAGTTGACACCGTCGCCGAGCGGCAGCTTCGTGCCCTTCAGGAACCCGGCCACGGCCTGCTCTGCGATGTCGATCACGTCATCGCCGAGCCGGCGGCCGTTCGGCCAGCCCTGGTTGTCGCCGCCGAGCACGCCCATGCGGCTGACCTTGCCGGCCGGCGTCACCGGGACCGCGAGGTTGATCCGCAGCATGTCCGCGGGCCTCGCGCCCGTGAACGTGACGTTGGGGATGCCCGTCAGCAGCACCGCCACGAGGTCGTCCCGCTTCGTCGCGGGGACGTCGAGCTTGTAGACGGTGTTGATCGTCGCCGCGAGGAGCGGGTCGGTGTAGTACTTCATGTACCGAGCGTCCCGGGCGGGCTCGCCGCGGTTCCACTGGTCCTTGAGCGACGTCGGGATGAGGACCTCGTTGATCAGCGGGTTGCCGAGGCGGGACACCTGCGTCCAGCCGCGGACGAGCCTGCCGCCCACCGTGACGTTCTGGCGGTCGGTCGAGGACCAGATGCCGATCGTGTGCCGCCGGTTGTCGAGCTGGCCGATCGGGATCTGCAGCGCGACGGCGTGGACGTTGTAGCCGGCGAAGAAGTCCTTGCCGCCGCCCTTGTCGCCCGTCGTGCCTGCCTTGCGGAAGCCGAGCAGGTCGAAGATCGCGCCGATGTCGCCGAAGAAGGCGTCGTCACGCTGGCCGGCGAAGATCTTCACGCCGCCCTTCGAGACGATCGACTTCGCGACCGCGGCCTTGTAGTCCTTGACGCCGAGGAAGCTGAGCAGCCGCGGGCCGATGTTGTTCGGCGGCGTGGTGCCCTTGGCCCAGAGCTTCCCATTCCTCGTGACCGTGAACGGCTGCGACGTGTTGCCGAGGAAGAGCGGTCCCGTGGGCGTCCGGAAGCGGAACGCGTACGTGATGTCCGCCCGGCCGTCCCCGGTGCGGTCGATCTTGATGTTGTAGCGGGCGCTGGGCGAGAACGTGTACCAGTTGGGGCCCGCGGCGGGGTCTTCGCCGGGGATCCAGTTGGACACGATCGTCAGGGTGTTGGGCTTGTCGGGGCTGCGGAACGCGTAGAGGTCCGTGTTGTCGCCCGACGGGTCCTCCGCGATCAGCGGCGCCTCACGGTGGCTGGAGGCCGTCCCCTTGCCCGCGAGGTTGGGGCCGACCAGCGCTGCAGCCACGGCCGCCGCGGTGATGCCCAAGGCGGCCAGTGTGTACTTGCGCATTGGTGCTGCTCCTTTCGTCGACGGCCGTCCGGGTCGTGTGGGTGCGGCCGTAGTCGACGGCTATTCGCCCGACCCCCTGGACCGGTTCGGTCCGGCTGCGGAGCTAGACGAGCGCTTGCTGGGAGATGAGGCCGCGCTCGGCAAAGATCTGGGCGAGCGTGGGCTCGCCGATCTCCTCGAGGCGGTAGGTGACGCGGAGCGCCGGGCGGTCGAAGTCGATCAGGCGGCGCAGGTCGATCGGTGTCCCGATCAGCACGAGGTCGGCGTCGGAGCGCGCGATCGTCTCGCGGAGCTCCTCCGTCTGCTCGTCGCCGTAGCCCATCGCCGGCAGCAGCGTCCCGGTGTTCGGATATTTCACGAATGTCTCGGCGATCGAGCCGACGGCGAACGGCCGCGGATCGACGATCTCGGCAGCGCCGAACTCCTGGGCGGCGAGCACGGCGGCGCCGAACGTCATGTCTCCGTGAGTCAGCGTCGGCCCGTCCTCGACGCAGAGCACGCGCTTGCCGTGAATCTGGTCGCCGCCTCCCTCGACGTCGATCGGAGACGCAGCGAGCACCACCTGGGCCGTGGGATTGTTCGTACGAACAGAGGTGAGCACAGCCGCGACGGCCTCCTCGGACGCGCTGTCCACCTTGTTCACGATGCAGACGTCGGCCATGCGGAGGTTCGTCTCGCCCGGGTGGAAGCGCAGCTCGTGCCCAGCTCTGTGCGGGTCGAGCAGCACGAGGTGAAGGTCGGGACGGACGAACGGCGTGTCGTTGTTGCCGCCCTCCCAGACGATGACGTCGGCCTCGTCCTCGGCGAGATCGAGGATCTGTGCGTAGTCGATGCCGGCGAAAACGATGTTCCCGGCGGCGATGTGCGGCTCGTACTCCTCGCGCTCCTCGATCGTGCAGTCGGCGGCCTCGAGATCCTCGTAACGCGCGAACCGCTGGGCCACCTGCTCCGACAGATCGCCGTAGGGCATCGGGTGGCGGAGGACGGCCACGCGATGCCCCCCCGCGCGGAGGATCTCCGTCACGCGGCGGCTCGTCTGGCTCTTGCCCGCGCCGGTGCGCACTGCGCAGACCGCCACGCACGGCTTGGCGGTGGCGAGCTCCGTCTCCTGCGGAGCTACTAGCCGGAAGTCGGCCCCGGCTGCGAGTGCCCTCGACGCGATGTGCATGACGTGCTCGTGGGAGACGTCCGAGTACGAGAACACGACCTCGTTCGCCTCGTGCTCGCGCACGATCTCCTCGAGCTCGGACTCCGGCCGGATGGGGATGCCCACGGGATACCGGTGGCCTGCGAGCTGCGTCGGATAGACGCGACCCTCGATGTTCGGGATCTGGGTCGCGGTGAACGCGACGACCTCGTGGTCGGCCGAGTCCCTAAAGAGGACGTTGAAGTTGTGGAAGTCCCGTCCGGCGGCCCCTGCGATCACTACTCGCCTCGGATCCATCGCCGGGAGCATATGCAGCAGGGCAGGACGGAACGCGCCAGACTACGCCGGTGCGTCCCGAGACCCTGTACGCACGGAGCGGCGAGGTTTCGATCGCCTATCAGGTGGTCGGCGAGGGCCCGTTCGATCTCGTCTACGTCCCCGGCTTCATCTCCCATGTAGAGCTGCGCTGGAACGTGCCGTCGTTCGCGCGCTACATGCGCGAGCTGGCGGAGTTCTCACGACTGATCCTCTTCGACAAGCGCGGCACCGGAATGTCGGATCGCGTCAGCGGGGCTCCAACGCTCGAAGCTCGGATGGACGACCTGCGCGCTGTCATGGATGCGGTGGGCTCTCGACGAGCGGCGATCTTCGGCGTCGTAGAGGGAGCCCCGATGGCCCTGCTCTTCGCGGCGACGTATCCGGAACGCGTTGCCGCACTGGCCCTGCGCAGCGCGTTTCCGCGGGCGATGTGGGCCCCCGATTACCCATGGGGGCTCAGTGAAGAACAGAGCCGCGAGAGCGTGAAGGGCGCGCTCCGCCTCTACGGACCGCGGGCAGAGGCGGAAGCGCACGCCCGTGCAGTCGGCGAGTGGGATGACGGCGAGATACCCGCAATCGTCGACTACTTCCGCTGGAGCGGCAGTCCAGGCGCGGTCGAGGAGCTCGCTGCGATGAACCGCGAGATCGACGTGCGCCACGTGCTGCCGGCGATTCGTGTTCCCACGCTCGTAATCCATGGAGTGGAAGACCCAGCTGTTCCGCTGGAGGCGGCCCGCTGGATGACCGGGCAGATACCCGGTGCGCGGCTGGTGGAGGTGGGCGGCGCAGGTCACCTGCATTTCGGCCGCGGCACCGACGCCGTCAACCGGGAGGTGCGGGCGTTCGTCGAGGACATCTGGGACTCGGGGCGCTGGGAGACGTTCGACTCCGATCGCGTACTCACAACGGTCCTGTTCACGGACATTGTCGATTCGAGCTCGCGACTCGCAGAGCTCGGCGACCGGGCGTGGCGCGAGCTGTTGGAACGGCACCACGGGTTCGTACGTCAGGAGCTCCAGCGCTTTCGCGGCGTCGAGGTCGATACGGTCGGCGACGGGTTCTTCGCGAGCTTCGACGGCCCAGCGCGGGGCATCCGCTGTGCGCAGGCGATCGTCGACGGCCTCGAGGAGCTGGGGCTCGAGGTGCGAGCGGGCCTCCACACCGGTGAGTGCGAGGTGGTCGACGGGAAGGTCGCGGGCATCGCCGTCCACACCGGAGCGCGTGTCGCGTCGCAAGCAGCCTCGGGCGAGGTCCTCGTCTCGAGCACGGTCAAGGATCTCGTCGCCGGCTCGGGCATCAGTTTCGCCGACCGCGGCGTTCACGAGCTGAAGGGCGTGCCCGGAGCGTGGCAGCTGTTTGCAGTGGATAAAGTCAGCGCGTGAGCACGTTTCCCTCTGCGGTCAACGAGCAGATCGGGCGTGAGTTCGCCGCCTCGCAGCAGTACGTCGCGATCGCCGTGTACTACGACGCCGAGACGCTGCCGCAGCTTGCGGCGCACTTCTACCGCCAGGCGGTCGAGGAGCGAAACCACGCGATGATGCTCGTCCAGTACCTGCTCGATGCGAACGAGGACGTTGCCGTCCCGGGCGTGGACGCGCCGCAGACGTCGTTTCCGAATGCCGTGGCACCGGTGCAGCTCGCGCTCGACCAGGAGAAGAAGGTCACGGAGCAGATCGCCGCCCTCGTTGCTCTGGCCCGCGAGGAGGGTCAGCTGGTGGGCGAGCAGTTCCTCCACTGGTTCCTGCAGGAGCAGCGCGAGGAGGTGTCGAGCATGTCCGACCTCCTGGCCATCGTCGAACGAGGCAAGGACAACCTCCTGCTCGTCGAGGACTACCTCGGCCGCCAGGGCGGCGAGGAGAATCCGCTCGAGGCGGGCGCACCACCCGCCGCCGGCGGCGCACTGTAGGGCCCTCTACGCGGGTCGTGCGTCGCCGCTGCGCACGAACACGTAGAGCAGCGCGCCGAGCGTCGCTCCTGCGACCGGTGCTGCGATGTAGATCCAGAGCGCGTCGAGCTCCCCGGATACGACCGCCGGGGCGATCGAGCGCGCGGGATTCATCGACGCGCCCGTGATCGGACCACCGAACATCGCGCAGAGGCCGATCGTGCCGCCGACGGCGATCGCCGCCGCCTCGCCAACCGCCCGCGTGTCGGTGGCGACGGCCATGATCACGAACATCAGGAGCGCAGTCATCGAGAGCTCCCAGAAGAATGTCTGCGCGTCCGAGCCCGATGGCTGCGTCGTGCCGAGGTCGGCGATGTCCCCCAACGACGCTCGGAGAAAGACCGCAGCCCCGACCGCGCCAGCGAGCTGCGCGGCCCAGTATGCGCCTGCGCGGGGCAACGGGAAGTGCCGCGAGACCGCGAAGGCACACGTCACCGCGGGATTGAAGTGCGCGCCCGAGACGTGGCCGACGGCGTAGATCATCACCATGATCACGAGCCCGAAGCTGATCGCGACTCCGACCTGGCCGAGCTCGCCGGTCTTCGCATCGACCATGATCGCACCGCACCCTGCGAAGATGAGCGCGAACGTGCCGGCGGCCTCGGCGACGATCGACCGAGCGAGCGACACTCAGGCGCCCGGCTTCTCCGCACGGATGATCGCAGCGTGCATGCCGTCCGCGACCTCATGCGTGAATGTCACCGAGACATTCGTGAGGCCTGCCGCCTGCAGTCCGGCCTCGTACTCGCCGGAGGACAGCGCACCGGCGATGCAGCCAACGTAGCTGCCGCGTTCGGCACGGTCCTCGGGTGACAAGCCGTCCTCTGCGACGACGTCCGAGACTCCGATGCGGCCCCCCGGCTTGAGTACGCGCGCCATCTCTGTGAGCACAGCGGGCTTGTCGGTGGACAGATTGACGACGCAGTTCGAGATGACGACGTCGACGCTCGCTGCCGGGAGAGGCACATTCTCGATCTCGCCTTTGAGGAAGACCGCGTTCCGGATACACGCCTCGGCGGCGTTCCGCCGCGCGAGGGCGAGCATCTCGTCCGTCATGTCGAGCCCGTATGCGATCCCGTCCGGTCCGACCCGCTTCGCGGAAAGGATGACGTCCAAGCCGCCACCCGAGCCGAGGTCGAGCACGACCTCGCCGGGCTGGAGCTCTGCAACCGCTGCCGGATTCCCGCAGCCGAGACTTGCGTGAGCGGCGCCCTCGGGCACGTCGCGTCGTTCATCATCCGAGTACAGGAGCTGCCCGAAGCGCTCGTGCGCCCCGTCTGAGCACAGCTCGTCGCAGCAGCCACACCCGCCTTGGGTATCCGGCTGCCTCGGATCGCATCCGCACGCATACCCGCTCGTCGCCGCCTCCGCGGCAAGCGCGTAGCGAAGCCGGACCTCCTCTCGAAGCGCGTCAGAGCTCATGAGATCACCTCCAATTCGTCGAGCAAAGTGCGGACTCGGGCGTCGATGTCGTCGCGAATCCGGCGGACGGTCCGGAGATCTTTGTCCGCTGGGTCGTCGACCGTCCAGTCCTCGTAGCGCTTGCCGGCGTAGATGGGGCAAGCGTCGCCGCAGCCCATCGTGATCACGACGTCGGCGGCTCGTACTGCCTCGTCGGTCAGCGGCTTCGGAAGCGCATCGACAAGGTCGACGCCAAGCTCTCTCATTGCCTCCATCACGACGGGGTTGACCTCGTCGGCCGGATCGCTGCCAGCGGAGCGCACCCGCACCCGGCCGCCCGACCGCAGCGTGACGAGGCTGGCGGCCATCTGGCTGCGACCCGCGTTGTGGACACAGACGAAGAGCACTTCAGGTGGAGATAGATGACCGTCGATATGTCGATCTTGCCATAACACATCGATAGCTGTCAATATATGAGCGTGCAGACGATTGCCGTCGTTGCCGAATGCTGCCCACCGCTGTCGGAAGCACCACTTGGCGCACGTGATGCCGAGGATGTCGCGGCGGCGCTCCGTGTGCTCGCCGATCCGGCCCGCCTTCGGCTTCTCAGCATGATTCAGGCGCAACCCGGCGGCGAGGCGTGCGTCTGCCACCTGACGGAGCCGCTGGGGCTCAGCCAGCCGACGGTCAGCCACCATCTGAAGGTGCTGACGCAGGCCGGGCTGCTCGAGCGCGACCAGCGCGGCCGCTGGGCGTACTACCGCGTCGTGCCCGAGCCGCTAGTGGCGCTCCGCGGGCTGCTTGCCTAGTACCGCGTTGGTGCCGAGAAGTCAGCACCACCGCCGAAAGTCCAACGCGTAAGCGAACTGGACTTTCGGCGGCTAGAGCATCTCGCGGGCGCGCTCGGCGACCGCGGCCATCTCGATGCCGGCGCCGGTGACGTCGGCGAGCATCTCGTCGGCGGTCGGCTTCTGGCCGAGCGACCACAGCTCCCTGAGCAATGAGCCTGCCTGCTGCTTCGAGAACCAGTCGTACCCGTGCTTCGAGCAGAGGTGGAAGCGCATCTGCGCCTCGAACGCCCACGAGCGCAGGTACTCGGTGCAGTAGAACCCGGGATCGACGTCGAAGAGCCAGTCGGTGGGACTTGGCTCGACCTTGAGCGCGCCGCCCAGGATCTCGACGTAGCGCGAGCGCATCGACTCGACGTCGTCGGTGACGTAGAGCTCGAGCTCGTAGAGGAGCTTCGCCGAGTAGCGACGCAGGAACCACAGCTCCTGCGCTGCGCTCTCGCCGCCGAACGCCTTCGGGTCGGGGAACGAGAGACGCTGTCCGAGCCAGGTCGGGTCGCTGACGAGGTGGTCGAACAGCGAAGCCCAGCCCTCGGTGACGGCGTTGTCGCCGAGCCGCCGCTCCTCCATCGACAGGTCTGCCGACGTGAGCGCGAAGTGCTCGGTGTGTCCGGCCTCGTGAAAGAGCGCGCGCCAGTCGTCGACGCCGCCGATGGGTTGGATGACGAGCACAACGCGGTCGGGAACCTCGATCGGCGCGCAGAACGCGCGCGGCGACTTCTTCTCTCGCGCCTCGACATCGAGCTCGACGTTCGCCTGCGAGCGGATGTCGATGCCAAGGTCGGACAACGTCGACTCGAGCGCCGGCAGCATCGTGTCGGCCGCGAACTGCTCGTCCCATTCGGCCGCCCGGAAGAGCCGCGGGATGTCCCAGCGCTCCGCCTCGTCCAGTGAGATCCCGAGCCGTTCGCGCAGCAGCGGCTCGATCGTCTCCTCGAACAGGCTCTCGGTGTCGGCGAGGACGGCCCGGCACTGGTCGGCAAGCTCGTCGAGCTTGAAGCCGAAGCGCCTGTGCAGCTCGACGGCGTCGGGTGCGCCGAGATCCTTGACCGCTTGCAGCGTGACAGCTGCGGACTCGCGGTAGACGGGATTCATGTGCTCTTCGGTGAGCTCGTTCCGGGCCTGCTCGAGTGCGCGCCGCTTGTCGCGATCGGGCTCGTTCGCCATCGCCGGCCGCAGCATGCGGAAGCCGATCTTCTCGCCGTTCACATCAGCCTCGACCGATGCCTCGAGCGCGGCGATCCGCTCGGCGTGGGTCTTCGTGAGGTTCGAGAGGTACTCGGAGCAGCCGAAGTGCCAGAGCTCGCGGATGCTGCGATCGCCGTCCACGGATGCGCCGAGCGCCGTCGCGTTGTCGAGCGACGTCAGCTCCGGATAGCGGTCGTAGATCTCCGCGATGTCCAGCGAGTCCTTGTGACCCGCGTAGTGCAGGTACCACTCGTTCAACAGCTCCGCGAGGAAGCGGTCGGCTCGGTCGCGGATCGTTGTGAGGTCGGCGGTGGTGAGCGGCTCGGTCGGCATTCGGCGTAGGATAACGACGTGAGGGAGATCGCCATCCGCACCGCGCGGCGGACGCAGCTGGTCGAGATCACGGAGGACGTCCAGAGCGCCGTCGAGGGCGTGAACGGCGCGTCGGCCGTGCTCGTGTACGTGCCGCACACGACCGCCGGCGTTACCGTGAACGAGCGCGCTGACCCGATGGTGGCGCGCGACTTCGAGACCGCCCTCGAAAAGATCGTCGACGACGGCTGGACGTGGAAGCACATCGAGCTCGGCGAGGAGAACGCGCCCTCGCACATCCGTGCGTCGCTCATGAGCCCCCAGGTGCTGGTGCCGCTCGACGACGGCAAGCTCGCGCTCGGCACGTGGCAGGGCGTCTTCTTCTGCGAGTTCGACGGCCCGCGCGACCGCAAGGTCTACGTCACGCCTCTCCAGTAAGGTCGCCGAAGTCCAGTTGGCTTACGCCTTGGACTTTCGCCGAGAGAATAGGCCGGATCCATGACTGCTCCGGTGGCTGCGGGGGATGAGGTCGACCTGAAGATCGACGCGCTCGCGTACGGCGGCAACGGCGTGGCGCGGCTGAACGGCTTCGTCGTCTTCGTGCGGCGCGGCCTGCCGGGGGACGTCGTGCGTGCCCGGGTGACGAAGGTACGGCGCAGCCACGCAGAAGCGACGGCGGTCGAGGTGCTCGAACCGGGGGCCAACCGCGTCGAGGCGCCGTGCGACCACTTCCCGGCCTGCGGTGGCTGCCGGTTCCAGGACCTCGCCTACGACGTCCAGGTTGCCGAGAAGGCATCGCAGGTGCGGGACGCTCTCGTGCGCCTCGGCGGCGTTGCGGATCCGCCGCTCGAGCCGGCCGTTCCGGCCGAGTCCCAGTTCCACTACCGCAACAAGCTCGAGTACTCGTTCGCTCCCGGTCCCGACGGCCCCATCCTCGGCTTCCATCGGGCCGGCCGCTGGGACGAGGTGCTCGACATCCGCGAGTGCTGGCTGACGACCGAGCTCGGCAACGCACTGCGCGACGCGACCCGCTCCTGGGCTCGGGAGCATCGGCTCGAGGCATATGACCAGAGAACCCAGCGAGGCTTCCTGCGCCACCTCGTCGTGCGCGAGGGGCGCAACACCGGTCAGGCGCTCGTCGTCCTCGTCACCGCGCGGGGCGACCTGTCGGAGGAGGCGTTCGTGCGGACGATGACGCGCTTTCCCGAGGTGAAGTCCGTGTACTGGGGCGTCAACGACCGCCCGGCAGAGATCACGACGGTTCCGGCGCGTCTCATGTGGGGCGAGGAGGCGATCGAGGAGGAGCTGTGCGGCCTGCGCTTCCGCGTGCGTCCCAACGCGTTCCTGCAGACGAACAGCGCCATGGCGGAGCGGCTCTACGAGCTCGCGATCGAATACGCCGGCCTGACCGGTGGCGAGACGGTCTACGACCTCTACTGCGGCACGGGGACGATCGGGCTCACGATCGCGCGTGCCGCAATGACCGTGTGGGGCATCGACGCCTCCGAGGAGTCCATCGCCTGCGCGATCGAGAATGCCGAGCTGAACGGGATCGGCAACGCCGCGTTCTTCGCAGGCGAGGTCGGTCGTTCGCTCGAGGAGCTGCGCGAGCGGTCGGGCCCGCCCGACGTCGTCGTCGTCGACCCGCCACGCGCCGGCCTCTCGGGCAAGGCGTTACGCCAGGTGGGACGCCTCGAGGCACGGCGCCTCGTCTACGTCTCGTGCAACCCGACGACCCTCGCCGGCAACGTCAAGCAGTTGGCGGCCGACTGGGGATACTCACTCGTCCGAGCGCGGCCGGTCGACATGTTCCCCCACACGCCGCACGTGGAAACGGTTGCACTGCTTGCACGAGCATCGGCCGTGCCGTAGGGTCGCGTGAGTCAATCTAGGAGGGCAGGATGGCACGAAGGCTCGTTCCGCTGCTCGTCATCGCGAGCTTCGCGTTGCTCGTGTTCGCATTCGCGGGCTGCGGTGGCGACGACGAGTCCGCGTCGGGGGACACCACGACGACCGAGACCACGACGACCGACACCGAGACGACCGAGACGGAAACCACGGAGACGGAGACGACGGAGACGGAGACCACCGAAGACGAGGACACCGACACGACCGAGACGAGCGCGCTCGGTGACGACTTCGCGACCTCCGAGAACTGCCGGGAGTTCGCCGAGGTCGGCTCGAGGCTCTCGGAAGCGTTCACCGGCGCCGGGTCCACGGACCTCGACGAGGCCAGTGACGC
Source organism: Actinomycetota bacterium (assembly GCA_046729255.1). Lineage (GTDB taxonomy): Bacteria > Actinomycetota > Thermoleophilia > Gaiellales > Gaiellaceae > PALSA-612. The sequence continues at coordinate 10,540 of JBKPGF010000060.1, read as the reverse complement.
CTTCGCCGAGCTCACCGCGGCAGCACCCGACGAGATCAAGGACGACTTCCAGGTGATCGCGGACGCGTACAACAAGCTCGCGGACGCACTCCAGGGCGTCGATCTGTCCTCGACGAACCCGGATCCCCAGGCACTGGCGAAGCTGACGCAGATAAGCCAGGAGCTCGATCAGGCGAAGCTCACGCAGGCGTCGACGAACATCTCCAAGTGGGCGCAGGAGAACTGCTAGCACGACCTAATGCCCACGGCTGAAGAACGCCGCGACGCACTTGTCGGCCGCCTCTTCGAGGCGACCGTGGGGGCAATGGACCTCTTCGGGGTGTATCTCGGCGATCGGCTGGGGCTCTATCGCGCACTGGCAGAGGCGGGGCCGCTCACCTCGAGCGGCCTCGCCGACGCCGCAGGCATCCACGAGCGGTATGCCCGCGAGTGGCTCGAGCAGCAGGCCGCGACAGGCATCCTCGAGGTGGACGACATCGCGGCGGACCCCGGCGAGCGCCGCTTCAGCCTGCCGGCGGGCCACGTCGAGGCGCTGCTCGAGGAGACGAGCCTCAACTACGCGGCTCCGTTTGCGCGAGCGTTCGCCGGCGGGGTTCGCCCACTCGACGAGGTCGTGGCTGCCTACCGCAGTGGTGACGGGGTGCCCTACGAGCACTACGGCGCCGATCTGTACGAGGGGCAGGAGGCGTTCACGCGTCCGCTGTTCACGAATCTTCTGGGAACCGAGTGGCTGCCGGCGGTCGCCGACGTGCACGAGCGGCTGCGGGCCGACCCTCCGGCTCGCGTCGCCGACGTCGCGTGCGGTTGCGGCTGGTCGAGCATTGGCATAGCCCGCGCGTACCCCGCCGTCACCGTCGACGGTGTCGATCTCGACGGTCCGTCGATCGAGAAGGCTCGCCAGAACCTCGAGGGCACGGACGTCGCAGACCGTGTGACGTTCCACGAGCGAGACGCGGCCGATCCCGAGCTCGCGGGCCAGTACGACCTCGTGACGATCTTCGAGGCGCTCCACGACATGTCGTATCCCGTCGACGTGTTGCGGGCGGTCAAAGGGATGCTCGCCGACGGCGGGTGGCTGATCGTGGGTGACGAACTCACGGCGGACAGCTTCCAGGCGCCTGCAAGCGAGCTCGAGCGCCTCTACTACGGCTTCAGCATCCTCCACTGTCTCCCCGTTGGCATGGTCGGCGACGACTCCGCCGGCACGGGCACTGTCATGCGGGCGGACACCGTCAGGCGATACGCGGAGGAGGCCGGCTTCGGCAGCTTCGAGGTGCTCCCGATCGAGAGCGACTTCTGGCGCTTCTACCGGCTGACGCCCTAGTAGGGCGGCAGCTCGGCCCACCAGGCGCCGACGGGCTTGAAGGCGGCCCAGAACGCCTTCTTCAGCGACTCGTCGTCGAGCGACGCGTCGATGTCCGGGCAGACGAGGGCATCGACCGTCGGCGTGAACGGCCGTAGCTCCCCCATCGTCGGCTCGACCACCTGGGCCAGCGGGAAGGCGAGCGCGTTCAGGAAGTCGAGGGCGTCCTCGCCCATGACCACGATGAGCTTTGGCTGGACGATGTGCAACTCGCGCGCCAGCCATTCGTGCGACCTGTCGTCCGGCTGCGCGCCTTCGAACTTCAGGCAGTTTGTGCCGTAGACGGACATCGGGTCGACACGCAGGCGCTGGAGCGACCGCAGCACGGCCTGGCCGGCGCGGCCGTAATACGCCACGCCCTCTTCGATCTCCGAGCTCTGCGGCCCGTACTTCAGGAGCATGATGTCGGCGAGGGGATGGCCCGACCCGAGTACGGGCACGGCGCTCTCACCGGCGGCGCGGGCGATCTCGTCGCCAAGATCGTTGATCTCGCGAATCGCCTTCTGGAGGTACTTCTCGTAGATCTCGTCGGTCGGCACCGCCACGTAAGCGTGGACCTCTTCTCGTCTAGCGCACCTTTTCCTTGACCTGGGCTACCCACTTCAGCGACTGGAGGTACGCGAGCGACTTCGGCCTGCGGAGGATCTCCGCCGCGCGGAGGCTGATGAGAAACTCCTCGGGCGTTCGGAACTCGCGCATCCGCACCGCGCCGGTACCCAGGCCGGGGAGGACGTGCGAGTCAGAGCCTGCCCCCTGTAGGAGGTTGTACTTCCGTGCGAAGCGCAGCGCCTCGTCGTTGTACGTCTCCTTGAGGAGGCGCGCGTTGTAGACCTCGAGGAGGTCGATCTCCGCCAGGTGCCGGTGCAGCGTGGCCGGATCGGGGATCGCATGGCGGCGGTCGAACGGATGGGGGAGGAAGACGAGCCCGCCCTGCGCGCGTATGGCGGCGATCGTGTCCTCGAAGCTGAGGCCGCGCGGGATCTCCTCGCGCAGGTAGAGCCCGATGACCTCGCCCTGGCCTTTCGTCTTCACCTCTTCGCCGGGAATGACGATCAGGCGGCGGTCGCGAGCGAGCTCGACCGCCGCCTCGGCTCCTCCGAAGACGTTGTGGTCGGTGACGGCGATTCCGCCCAGACCGATCTCCTCGGCGGCGTCGAGCAGGGCTTCCGCCGGAACGCTGCAGTCGTGCGACCACGACGTGTGCGTGTGGAGGTCGCAGACGATCCACTCCCGGTCGGAGAGGGGATCCTCGTCGACGTGGATCGCGCGGCGGCGCGCGGCGAGCTTGCGGTAGAGGCGATCAAGCTCGTCGGCGACGTCGGCGAAGCTCGTGGGGGGCGCCCCCGTTGCAGCTCCGGCTGCGATTGCTTCGAGAGCTAGCCGTTGGCTGCCGTCCGTCGCTGGAACGAACCGCGAGGCTTCGTTCAGGAGCTGGGCGCGCTGGGCGGCACTCGGCCGTGTCCGGACATGGACTCGCGATCGCAGACGCCTCGGCACGTACGGCTTGGCGGCGAGGGCGTTGCGCCTGACGAGCGTCAGCTCCCAGCCGTGCTCGAGGTTGCGGATCGCCTTGCGTGCGACCTCGCGCTCTCCGGGAACGAGCTCGACGATGAACTTCTGCCGCTTCCTGCCCGGCCGGAAGGCGTCGACGTCCACGCCCGGCGAGATCACCCGGTAGTCGCCGGGAAAGCGCTCCCCCGCTGCCGCAGCGGTCTCCTCCGACGTTGCGAGCAGCGCGTCGATACGGCCGAGCAGCCGCGCCCGTTGCGCCTTGCCGGGCGGATAGAAGACGCGGTCGGGAGAGAAGAACGTCGCGACCGCGAGCGCGTGCGTGTCACGAAGCGCGAGGTACGAGAGGCTGGGCAGGCCGGGCTCGAACCCGTGCACGACGTCGAACTGACCGAGCGCGAGGGCCAGCGCGAGATTCGCGCGCATGCCGACCGGCGCCGCCATCGTGCTACGTCGCGAGACTGGGAGCGCGGGCCCGAGCGCAACGACGTCGCCCAGCTCGCCGCGCTGGAGCGCTTTTCTACCCGCGCGAAGGTCGGCCGCGCGATTCGACGGGGCGAGCACCGTCACGGTGTGACCGAGCGCGCGGAGCTCGGCCGCGACGCCGGCGACATGATCGTTCACGTCGTGCGGCTGCGACCACGCAAACGGCGTGACGAGGCAGACTCGGAGACCCATACGGGTCTCCGAGTCTAGTTGGCGCTATCAGCGCGGCTTGACCGTGATGGTGAACCGTGCGCCTGCCCTGTTGCCGCTCGAGTCCACGGCAGAGCACGCGACTTTCGTCTTGCCGACCTTGAACGCGCTACCCGAGCGCGGGGTGCAGGTGACGGGCACGGAGCCGTCGACTACGTCCTGTGCTGAAACCGCGTAGCGGATGCGGGCGTTCTTCGCCTTCTTCGGGACGCGAACAATCTTCGATGTCGCACCCGAGAGGGTCGGCGGTGTCAGATCGAACTCGTGCCCGGGAACGGTGATGCTGCCGGCCCACGTGTCCTGTGACGAGCCGCACCGGCAAGCGCCGTCGAGAGAACCCACCGACGTGCGAAAGGCCAGCGTGCCCGATGCCCCGGCGTAGGCTCCCGATCCGCCCGTGACGGTAAACGTGTACGGCCCCGTCGTGAGAGGGGCGGGGTCGGTGCAGATCGTGCCCGGGCGTGAGACCTCCAACGTGCCTTTCCCCGCGACCTTTATGACCGCCGAGTTGTTCTGGACGACCACGCAGGCCGGGTCGGCTCCAGGAAGAATCTTCGTGTACGTCGTCGTGACGGCACCGAGCCCGCGAACCGCTCCCTCACCGGTGAAGCGAACGCAGTCGCCAGCGGCTGGCACTCCGGCCGGACAGTAGGCCCGATCGAACTTGTAGTACGAGCTGACGAGGGCGTTCAGCTCGAGCGTCCCGGCCGTTCTGTCTCCGGATCCAGCGGCTGCTCCGGCCGCGATTGCTGCGACGGCCACGCCGACGCAGAGTGCTAGTGGACTTCTCATCATTCTCCCCTTGAGTGGTTTGCGGTTTTGACCGGTCCCGTCCGCGCCCGCTCGCGCGCCGGGTCAGTTAACGAGCATCGCGTCAGTATGGAGAAACTCGTCAGAGGGCGCGACATTGAGCTTGTGGCGTGACGGAAGGGCGGCCTCGGGGCGGCCCTCCCGACGCTGTCCTACGCCTTGGCGGCCGCCTTCGTCTTTGTGCGGGAGTTCTCCTTGATGAAGCGCTCCGTGAGCTCACGTGCCTCGTCGTCGCGGATCTGCTTCGGCGGCGACTTCATGAGGTACGCACTCGGGGCCTCGAGCGGGCCGCCGATGCCGTTGTTCAGGGCGAGCTTCGCGAGCCGGACGGCGTCGATGACGATGCCGGCCGAGTTCGGCGAGTCCCAGACCTCGAGCTTCAGCTCGATGTTGAGCGGGACATCGCCGAAGGACGAGCCCTCCATGCGGATGTACGCCCACTTGCGGTCCGTGAGCCAGGGCACGTAGTCGGACGGCCCGACGTGAACGTTCCCCGCGCCGATGTCGTAGTCGAGCATCGACGTGACGGCGTTCGTCTTCGAGATCTTCTTCGACTCCAGCCGGTCACGCTCGAGCATGTTGAGGAAGTCGGAGTTGCCGCCGACGTTGAGCTGCATCGTGCGGTCGAGGTGGACGCCGCGGTCCTGAAAGAGCGTCGTCAGCACGCGGTGGGAGATGGTCGCGCCGACCTGCGACTTGATGTCGTCGCCGATGATGGGGAGGCCCGTGTCTGCAAAGCGCTTTGTGAAATGGCCGCCCTTGGCGATGAATACCGGCATGCAGTTCACCATCGCCACGCCCGCGTCCAGGATCTGCTCCGTGTACCACTTCGTCGCCGCCTCGGACCCCACGGGGAGGTAGTTGACGACGACGTCCGTGCCGGTTTCCTTGAGGATGCCGACGACGTCGTCCGTGTCACCTGGCGCCTTCTCGACGACCTGGGCGAGATACTTGCCGATGCCGTCGTGCGTCATGCCGCGCGAGACGGGGACACCCGTCTTCTTCACGTCGGCGAACTTGATCGTGTCGTTGGGCTTCGCCCAGATGGCGTCCGCGAGGTCTTCGCCGACCTTGCCCTTGACGACGTCGAACGCGGCCACGAACTCGATGTCGGAGATGTGATAGCCGCCGAGATCGACGTGCATGAGCCCGGGCACGGCGGCCTCCGGCGACGCATCCTTGTAGTACTCGACACCCTGGAGCAGTGAGTTGGCGCAGTTGCCCACGCCGATGATTGCGACGCGCACCTTGTCCTTCGAGCCGCGCGCCTTGCCGTTCTGCTGGGACATGACTTCCTTTCCGTTGAGTGGGACCGAGAGGCCGTGTGCTAGCACTCGCGCGATGACGTCGTTGACGCTCCTGCCCTCGCGCCGCGCCTCCTTCTCGAGCTCGTACTTGAGGTCGCTCGGGACGCGGAGCAGCACCACGGGGCTGGTGCCTGGCAAGGGGCTCTTGCGGCCAGAGGGCGTGAACGGGACATCGAACGCGTCAGCGAGGATGCCGACGGCGACGTCGTTGAGCGATGCTCCGCGGCGCGCGGTCTCCCGCACGAGCGCTCCCTTCAAGGAAGAGGGCATCCTGACAAGGACGCCTTTCTTCTGAGTTCTGCTAGCACCCAAAGTGCTAGCAGTCTACATGTTGGCTTACTTCACGGGGTTTTGTGTGAAGTGCCTCGCCCTGCGCCGCCTCTGATCCCGCTTCACGCACTCGCAGGCATGAGCCGGAGCTGTCCGCTCCACACCGTGAACGAGATGGCGCCGACGGTGATCCACTCGGTCACCGTCAACTGGGCGGCCTTGCCGGTGGCCCGGAAACTCGTCACCTGCATCTCGAACGTTGCCGCCGTCCCCGGCGGTACCTACGCAGTGACCGACGGTTTCGTCGCACGTCTTCGCGTAGGGATCACAATCGCGCACCGGATGCGGATGCCTGCGCCGCCCCGAACGCGACGACCCCGACGACCGCCGCCGCGACGGCCACGAGCAATCCGAAGAGTGTCTTGGTCATGGCGTCCTCGCTCCTTCCCCTCATTGGTCCCTTCCTCGAACTCGATCGAGGAGTGCTGATGCTTTCTCGAGCTTCCGGTTCGCTTGCGCGAAGTGCAAGTTGACGGTTCGTACGTCGAGTCCGACCTCCGCTGCGATCTCGCGCCTGCCTCGTCCTTGGGCGACGGCGCGGCATCGGCTTCGCCAAGGACCGAGCCAGCTCGTCGAGAAATGCTGTCATCCCCGCCTTTGTGGCATGCGGCACGATCAATTCACGGAACGGGGTGGAGTACAACCCCCGGGGAGCCGCTACGTCTGCTCGGCGATCTCGCGCAGCTGTCGACGGACGAAGAGGATGCGCTGCGCGACCGTCAGCCAGGCGATTGCTGCGAGGACGTAGATCGGCCACTGGAGCAGGCCCCACGGAGCGAGCCCGAGGCCGATCGAGATCAGGACGACGCGCTCGACGCGGGAGCCGAAGCCGACGTCGGCGCGCAGCCCCAGCGATTCGGCCTTGGCGCGCGTGTAGCTGACGAGGAAGGAGCCGATGACGGCGGCAAACGCGAAGACGAGCGCGACCTCGTTGCCGTCGTGCATGAACGCGAGGCCGATGGCGGCGAGCATTGCCGCCTCGCCTACCCGGTCGAAGCTCGAGTCCAGGAACGCGCCGAAGACCGTCCCTTTGCTCGCAGCGCGTGCGAGCGCGCCGTCGAGGATGTCCGCGATCGAGCCGATGACGAAGAGGAGGCCGCCGAGCCAGAAAAAGAGGTACTCGTTGCGCTGCTCGAAGCCGACGAGCACGGCACCCGCGAGGCACAGCGTGACGCCCGCGAGGGTGAGCATGTCCGGGGTGAGCTTCGTCTTTGCGACACCCCGCATCGACTTCTGGAGGATCTCCCGTGCGGCCTTCGTGTACTCCTGCTTGACCCGGTCCAGCTCGCCGACGCGCGGGTCCGGCTTACCGCCGGGCGTGGCGTCACCCATGGGGCGACTCTATGCGACCTGGGGCTCGCGGCCGAGCATCCGCCGCAGCTGGCGGCGGTAGACGATCGCGCCGGCGATGATCCCGACGAGGACGCCCGCAGCGATGTCGAGCCAGAAGTGATTCGCCGTCGCCATCACCGAGAACCAGACCCAGGCCGGCCAGGCGAGCCAGACTGCCTTGATCCAGCGGCCCTTGACGATCAGCGCCATGCTGATGCCGACGATGAGGGCGTCGGCCGCGTGGAGGCTCGGCATCGCGGCGTAGGGGTTGGACGCGAGCTCGACGAGCCCGCTGCCGTGGTTCAGGGAGCCGAAGGAGAGCAGCGTGTCGTCGAAACCGAACGCCTGGAACATGCGCGGCGGAGCGGTCGGTGCCACCACGTACCCGACGAGCCCGATCGCATTCGCGAGCAAGATCCAGTTGCGGAAGCGGTAGAAGTGGTCGTTGCGCCGGAGATAGACCCACAGCAACGCGATGCCGACGACGGTGAACTCCGAGTTCCAGTACGTCCAGGAGACCGCGGCGGTGAGGAGCTCCGACGAATGGGCAAGCTGCTGGAACGAGAGCTCCACGAGGCCGGTCGCACGTTGTTCGATCTCGATCACCCAGAGCCCGTTCTCGAATGCCCGGGCCGGATTGCGGTCGGCGATCCCACGCACGATCTGGTACGCGAGGAGGAACCCGAACCAGATGGCCAGCTGAAGGCCGAAGTCTCGCCACCCACGCGGGAGGTAGCGGTTCCCGATCGTGACGACAGCTCCGGTCATGCCGGCGTCCCTGCCAAACTCGTACCCGCCACGGCGGTCCGATTCTAACGTGCCTGTCGGCGCTGGCGGGTCTAGCCGCCGATGAAGGACATCTCGACCTTGGGCAGATCCGCCGTTTCAGCGGTTCGGAGCTCCGAGTAGCGGTCTTGACGGACCGCCCAGATGCCGGCGATCGCGGCGGCCAGCTCGTCGTCCGAGGCGCCGCCCCGCACGAGGCCGCGCAGGTCGTGCCCTCGCACTGCGAACAGGCACGTGTAGAGATTGCCGTCGGCCGAGAGCCGCGCGCGCGTGCAGTCGCCGCAGAACGGCTGCGTGACAGACGCGATGACGCCGATCTCGCCGCTGCCGTCCACGTACCGGTAGCGGCGTGCGACCTCGCCCCGATAGGCCGGAGCGACGGGCTCGAGAGGCAGCTCGGCATCGATCGTCGCCACGATCTCCGCCGCCGGCACGACGTCGTCGAGCCGCCAGCCGTTCGAATGGCCGACGTCCATGTACTCGATGAAGCGGAGCGTGCGTCCCGTGTCCTTGAAGTGGCGTGCGAGCTCGAGGATCGAGCCCTCGTTGAGGCCGCGCTTGACGACGACATTGACCTTGACCGGTAGTCCGGCTGCGGCTGCTGCATCGATCCCCTCGAGGACGCGATCGACCGGGAAGTCGACGTCGTTCATCGCCCGAAAGACCTCGTCGTCGAGCGAGTCGAGGCTCACGGTCACTCGGCTGAGGCCCGCAGCGGCGAGGGCCGTCGCCTGCCGCGCGAGCAGCGCGCCGTTCGTCGTCAGCGTGAGGTCGAGGTCGCCGAGCGCAGCGAGCTTTTCGACCAGCACCGGCAGGTCGCGGCGCACGAGCGGCTCGCCGCCCGTGATGCGGATTTTCTCCACGCCGCCACTCACGAACACGCGCGCGATGCGCTCGATCTCCTCGAACGTCAGCAGCTGGTCTCGCCCGAGGAACTCGTAGTCGCGGCCGAAAACCTCCTTCGGCATGCAGTAGACACAGCGAAAGTTGCAGCGATCGGTGACCGAGATGCGGAGATCGCGCAGCGGCCTCCCGAACGCGTCGGTGAGTGTCATGCAGTCAGGGTATCCGCGTGACCGCCTCTCGCGTGATCGCGCCGACGCCTGCGCATCCGGCGAGCCTCATCGTCAGGTCGAAGTCCGCCACCGTGTTCTGGAGTACCGTGCGAACGCCTCGTTCGCCGGCGATCCCGAGCCCGTACACGTAGGGCCGCCCGAGAAGAACTGCAGTGGCGCCGAGGGCGAGCGCTTTGAAGACGTCGGCGCCGTTCCGCACGCCTGCCTTCCACCATGCGTCGAGACGACGATGCCGTCCATCCCGTAGTCGAGGGCGCGGCGCGCGTCGTCGGGATGGAGGATGCCCTTGAGCAGGATCGGGAGCCTCGTGCGCTCGCGGAGAAAGGGCAGATCGTCCCAGTTGAGCGACGGGCGAGGGAAGGTGTCGACGAACATGCGGACCGCCGTACGCGGGCGTGTCGACCGCAAGTTCCCCAGTAGTGAGCCCGGGTAGGCACGTGCCGTCGAGACCAACGTGCGGATGCCTTCGACGGTGGGCCGCCCGGGCGGTCTCTGCGGTGGCTCGGCGTCGTCGAGCAACGCCTGGAAGGCGGGATCGCTTGCGTACTGCGCCATGCCGAGCCCGCGGACGAACGGGAGGTATGCGAGGTCTAAGTCGCGCAATGCGCCGGCTCCACGATCTCCGACTCTAACGGCTTGTGACAGCCGTTGCGATCGCTGCGGCGAGTCGGTCGGCGCTGCCCCCGCCGTAGGCGAAGTAGAGCGACGGTTCGGTCAGCTCGAGCTCCAGGACCGCGCCGCCGAGCAGGTCGACGCGCCCGTACATGGGCTCGTCCGGTGCACAGGCGATGGCGGCTTCGGCCGTCGCGCGTTCGTGGGGGGTCGCCTCTGCGGACTCGAGCCGCTCCTCGAGGTAGAAGACCGCGCGCGAGCCCGACGCCGGCAACGGCACGCGCCGCACGAGTGCGTGCGAGTACTCGCTTCCGATGTACACGAGCGCCTTCTCCTCTGCGTCGGCGAGATAGGGCTGCACCATCGCCGTACGGCCCTCCGTGTGGATGCGCGCGACGAGGGACTCGGCCTCCTCGTCGTCCGGGTGGAACCACGCGGAGCTGCGGCCGCCGGCGGAGATCGACGGCTTGACGACGAACGGCTCGCAAGGCGGCTCGAAGGATGTCCCCGGTGGGAGAAACTCGGTCGGCACGATCGGGACGCCGGCCTCCCGAAGGTCCGTCAGATACCGCTGCTTGTCGGTGTTCCACTCGAGCACTGGGATCGAGTTCTCGACGCGCCGGAGCGACCTGACCCACGCAAGAAAGGCGTCTCGTCGCTCCGCGTAGTCCCAGGTCGCGCGCACGAGGACGAGGTCGAACGCGTCCCAGTCGACAGTG
>JBKPGF010000059.1:0-28593 GCA_046729255.1 Actinomycetota bacterium | reverse complement strand
CGAGTTCGAGACGGCGATCCTCGACTACTACAAGCACGTCGACGGCCTCGTCGGGGGACTGCTCGAGCACGCCGACGACGAGACGCTCGTGCTCGTCGTCTCCGATCACGGAGCAAAGCGGCTCGACGGCGGCATCCGCGTCAACGAGTGGCTGCGAAGGGAGGGCCTGCTCGGGCTGAAGGCGGAGCCGAATGGCGTCTGCCTTCCGCACGAGGTCGGCATCGACTGGTCGAGCACGACGGCGTGGGGGGACGGCGGCTACTACGCGCGGATCTTCCTCAACGTCGAAGGGAGAGAGCCGGAGGGCGTTGTCCCGCGCGAGGAGTACGAGCGCGTGCGGGACGGCCTCGCCCGGCATCTGGCGGCGATCCCGGACGACGAGGGCCGGCCGCTCCAGACCCACGTCTACAAGCCCGAGGAGCTGTACGACGAGGTCAACGGCGTTGCGCCCGACCTCATCGTCATCTTCGGCGACCTGCTGTGGCGCTCGGTCGCGACGATCGGCGGCGACGAGGGCGTGCACACCCTCGAGAACGACACCGGCCCTGACGACGCGAACCACGCGCAGGACGGGATGATCGTCGCCGCGGGCGCGGGCGTCGGCGCGCGCGGCCAGCTTGACGCACACCTGTTGGACATCGCGCCGACGGTGCTCGACCTGCTCGGCATGGACATCCCCCCGGACATGCGCGGCCGCAGCCTCGCCGCGCAGCTGGCCGGATGAACCTCGTCGTCTGGGTCGCGGACGCGCTCCGCGTCGACCACGTCGGCTGTTACGGAGGGTGGGTCGCCACGCCGACGGTCGACGAGCTGGCGGCCGGCGGCGTGCGCTTCGACCAGGCGCTCAGCGCGGCACCCTGGACGGCTCCTTCCACCGCGTCGATGATCACCGGCCTCTATCCACATCACCACGGCTACCTGCACTGGGACGCCGAGCTCGACCTCGCTCATCCGACGCTCTTCACCGTCGCCGCCGCCTACGGCTACGACACGGGCAGCTTCGTGTTCGACAAGCGGTACCTGTTCCGCGACTTCCCTGAGGCGAACGTCGCGGGGACGAGCGAGAAGCTCGACGGCGTCGTCGAGTGGCTTCGCGAGCGCGGCTCGAGGCCGTTCTGCCTGTGGTTCCACAGCTGGACGACGCACATGCCCTACGGCGTGCTGCACTCAGAGCGCAAGGAGTGGCGGCAGGCGAAGGAGGACATCATCGCCGGCATCCAGTCGGGCGATCCCGGTGCGCTCGAGGAGCTCCGCGACAGCTACCGCCAATCGGTGGAGCGCGAGTCGGAGACGCACTTCGCGCGCTTTCTCCAGGCGTTCGCAGATCTCGGCCTACGCGACACAACGGCCATCGCCTTCGTCTCCGACCACGGCGAGTCGTGGGGTGAGCGCTACGAGGACAAGACGCAGGTGAAGGGCACGTACCACATGCACGGCGCCGACCTCTATGACGAGATAGTGCGCGTGCCGCTCATCCTCTCGGCGCCGGGACGGCTGAGGCCGGCCGTCGTCCCGCACCAGGTGAGCCTCGTCGATCTCATGCCGACGCTGCTCGAGCTCGCCGATGCGCCGATCGACGGGCTCGACGGCACGTCGCTGCTACCGCTCGCCGAGGGGCGCGAGCACGGGGACCGGCCAGCGCTCATCGTCGGCACCGACAAGGGTGCCGTGTCACAGCTCGCGTTGCGGCAGCCCCCCTGGAAGCTCGTCGTCGCCCTGAGGTCGGGCGAGGAGCAGGCCTACCGGCTCGACGAAGACCCGCACGAGCTCGTGAGCCGTCCCGACGACGTGCCGGGCGAGCTGCGAGGACGCCTGTACGCGGAGCTGGAGAGCGTCTCGCGAGAGACACTCACCGCCGAGGAGGAGGCGCTCGTGGAGCAGCGCCTGTCAGACCTCGGCTATCTATAACTCGGGTACCGTCTCGCAGGTCGTGGCAGGCAAATCTCAGACGCTGAGCGAAGATCAGGCGATGGCCGATCTCGCGCGCCTCTACGGCCGGATGTACCTCATCCGGCGCTTCGAGGAGAGCCTGCTCGAGCTGTTCTCGCTCGGGAAGCTCGCCGGTACGACGCACACCTACATCGGCCAGGAAGCGAACGCCGTCGGGGTCATCGACCACCTCGAGCCCGGGCGCGACGTCGTCATGTCCAACCACCGCTGCCACGGCCACTATCTCGCCTTCACGGACGACGTCGACGGGCTGCTCGGGGAAGTGATGGGGCGCGAGAGTGGTGTCTGCGGCGGCAAGGGCGGCAGCCAGCACCTGTGCTCGGGCGGCTTCTACTCGAACGGCGTGCTCGGGAGCACGATGCCGGTGGCGACCGGCATCGCGCTGGCCGAGCGGGAGCGGGGGAGCGGTGCAGTGACGACCGTCTTCATCGGCGACGGCACCCTCGGCCAGGGCGTCGTCTACGAGAGCCTCAACATCGCGTCGCGCTGGGGCCTGCCCCTGCTCGTCGTGGTCGAGAACAACTACTACGCGCAGTCCACGCCCAGCCACCTGACGCTCGCGGGCAGGATTGCCGACCGCGGCGCCGCCTTCGGGATCGAGACGGCCGAACTGGACACGACGGACGTCTCCGAAGTCTGGGAGGCGGCGGGTGAGATCGTGCCGAAGGTACGGTCGAGCGGGCGGCCGTTCTTCCTCGTCCTCGACACCTATCGGTACAGCCCGCACTCGAAGGGCGACGACAACCGCGACCCGGCCGAGATCGACGCGGCGCGGCAGCGGGATCCGCTCGCCGTCGCGGGGGCGCGGCTCGCCGAGGAGGAGCGGACGATGATCGAGGACGCGTGCGAGCGCCGCCTCAGCGAGGCGATCGCGACCGCCGACGCGTCGGCGCCCGCACTTCCGGAGGGAGGCTGACGTGGAGGAGCGCTGCGTCGCTGTTCTCAACAATGCCCTGACGGAGGCGTTCGAGCGCCGCGACGACGTCTACCTGCTCGGCGAGGACGTCCTCGATCCGTACGGGGGCGCCTTCAAGGTCACGCAGGGGCTCTCGTCGCGCTGGCCGCAGCGGGTGATCACGACGCCCGTCTCCGAGGGAGCGATCTTCGGCGTCGCCGCCGGCATGGCGCTGCGCGGCTGGCGACCGGTGCTCGAGATCATGTTCGGCGACTTCATCGCGCTCGGCTTCGACCAGACGGTCAACGGCATCGCGAAGTTTCGGGCGATGTTCGACGACCAGGTACGCGTGCCGCTCGTCGTGCGGACGCCGATGGGCGGTCGCCGCGGCTACGGCCCGACGCACAGCCAGACGCTCGAAAAGCTCCTGCTCGGCGTGCCCGGGATTACGATCGTCGCGCCGAGTGAGTGTCACGACATCGGCGGGTTGCTCCACGCCGCGATCGAGGACGACGACCCCGTCTTCTTCATCGAGAACAAGCTCATGTACGGGCGGCCGAACCGCAGGCCGGTTGCCGGCCGTCTCGGCGATCTCGCGTGCCGCGAGACCGAGGGGCCGTACCCCGCGCTCTCGTTCTCGGGCAACGGCTTCGCCGGCGGCGAGACGACGATCGTTACTTATGGCGGGATGCTCCCGATCGTGCTCGAGGCTGCGGTGCGGCTGATCATCGAGGACGAGCTGTTCACCGAGGTGGTCTGCCTGAGCCGGCTGCTGCCGCTCGATCTGGAGCCGGTGCTCGAGTCTGTCGCCCGCACGGGCTCGCTCGTGACGGTCGAGGAGGGAACGCTGACCGGCGGCGTCGGAGCGGAGATCGCCGCGCGTGTGCAGAGCGAGGCCTGGGACGACCTGCGGCGGCCCGTGGAGCGGATCGCGGCTCGTGACGGGATCATCCCCGCAGCCCCGACGCTCGAGGAGGCGGTGCTGCCGGGCGTCGACGACGTCGTCAGCGCCGTGCGGGCACTCGGGATCGTCAGGAGCTGACGGCTGCTCGAGCTCGTTCTCACCCGCGAAGACGCGAACACCGAATGGGCCCTTCTCGTCGAGTGGCTCGTGCCGGACCGCGAGCAGGTGGAGAAGGGGCAGGTCGTGTGTCTGGTCGAGACCTCGAAGGCGTTGCTCGAGCTCGAGGCGCCCGGCGAGGGCCTCCTCCACCACCTCTACGCCGAGGGCGACGAGGTCGAGCTGGGCGGCCGCATCGCGGTCATCGTCGACACCGAGGAGGAGCTTGGCGCTGCCGAGCAGTCCCGTGACGCCAAGCCCGCCCCGGCCGAGCCCGCAAGGCCGGCGAACGCGACGCGACGTGCCGTAGAGCTCGCGGAGGAGCACGGCATCGACCTCGCCACGATCGAGAAAGACGGCTTCATCACTGCCGAGGACGTCGAGCGCCTCGTGGCCGGACGTGCAGCCGAAGAGGTCGCCGCGGCGGCGGGGCTGTTCCAGGGCATCTCGCTCGAGGGCGTGACGCTTCCTGCAGTCCTGGACCTGCCCGAGGACGAAGGACGGCTCGAAGAGAGCTTCCTGGAGTCGTTGCGGTCCGACCCGGAGGCCTTCTGCGCGCTCTCCTCGGACGAGCGCTGCGACGCGTACCGGCGTCACGGCGCGTCGATCGGCGAGGGCGTCCGGCTCGGCGAGGGGACGATCGTCGTCGCGCCGCGGATCGTGCTCGGGGACGAGGTGGAGATCGGCGACGGCGGTGTCGTCCAGTGCGAAGAGGTCTTCGCCGTCGGCGCGCTGACGAGCTTCGGCGTTCGGCTCGACGTCGCCTGCCGTCGCGCATTCGTGGGCGAGAACGGCTACTTCGGGCGCGCCGTCCGAGTGGGCGGTGGCGGCCGGCGCGACCCGTGGGCGACGCTGGCCGCCGGCGACCTCGTCTTCGTCGGCGACGAGGCGTTCATCAACCCTTGCCGGCCCATCGTGATCGGCCGCGAGGCGTTCGTGACGATGCGTTCGATGCTCGTCACGCACAACATCGGCCACTCCGTGCTCGAGGGCTTCGAGAACCGCTTCGCGCCGATCGTGCTCGAGGACCGCGCGCAGGTCGGGCTGGGGACGGTCGTCTACGCTGGCTGCCGGCTTGGTCGCGAGTCGATCGTCGCGTCGAACTCGTACGTCGTCTCGGACATCCCCGCAGGGCAGCTGGCGATCGGCGTGCCTGCGAAGGTCGTGGGGGTCTCGGCCCGTCCGGTTTCGCGCGCACGGCAGCCGCAGCTCGCGCGGCGCATGCTCGACGACCTTCGCGAGCTGCTGGAGCTGCGGGGTGTGGACGTGGCCGCGGGCTCCGACCATTCGATCGCGATTCGTGCCGACGGGACGACGTCGCTCGTACTGTTCGCCGAGAAGGTCCCCTCGAAATTCGAGCTCCCCGAGGCCGACGGCGAGATCGTCGTCCTCACCCTCGACGTCGCCGGCGAGCCGCCCGCTGGCTGCGCCGTGCTCGATCTCGTCGCGCGCCGCGTTCATGGCTCCGGCGGCGTCGTCCTCGACTCGGTCCGCGAGTTCTGCCGCAAGCGCGGGATTCGCTTCGAGCCCAGCCCCTGGCGGTACCGCGCAGGGCTTATCTAATTCGATATCGTCACGCAATACTTTCATTTGGAAAGGAGGGGAGGGTATTGAGCCTCAAGATCGGAGACACAGCACCCGACTTCCGGGCGGAGACGACCGAGGGGCCGATCAGCTTCCACGAGTGGGTCGGTGACTCCTGGGCCGTGCTGTTCTCGCATCCGAAGGACTTCACGCCCGTGTGCACGACCGAGCTCGGCTACATGGCGAAGATCAAGCCCGAGTTCGACAAGCGCAACGTGAAGATCATCGGCCTGTCGGCGGACCGCGTCGACGACCACTCGGGCTGGGCCGCCGACATCGAGGAGACGCAGGGCCACGCGCCCAACTACCCGATCGTCGGCGACCCGGACCTCGAGGTGTCGAAGCTCTACGGCATGCTGCCGGCGGATGCGTCCGGCGACCCGTCGGACCGCACGCCCGTCGACAACCAGACGGTGCGCAACGTCTTCGTCGTCGGTCCCGACAAGAAGATCAAGCTCGTCCTCGTCTACCCGATGACGACTGGCCGCAACTTCGACGAGGTGCTGCGTGTGATCGACTCGCTGCAGCTGACGGCGAAGCACCGCGTCGCGACCCCGGTGAACTGGCAACAGGGCGAGGACGTCATCATCGCCGGCTCGGTGTCGAACGACGAGGCGAAGGAGATCTTCGGCGAGTGGGAGTCGCCGAAGCCGTACATTCGCATCGTGCCGCATCCGGAGCGCGAGACTGCGGACGTCTGATCCGGCCTGAGCTGACTCACGAGGGGCCCCGGAGACGCGGCCTCTTTCGTACAGGGGACAGTCACTGTGACTGTCCCCTGTCCTTTTAGGCCCGGTTGCGCCGCCAGAGGAGAAGGCCGAGCGGCAGGAAGGCGGCCAGGGTCACCCACGGCATGAGCGCCACGCGCGCACCCGGGATTGCCCGGTCCGTGGTCGCTCCTTCGCCAACGAGCTCCGCGACCGCGTCGCCAGCGGCAGAGATCTCGTCCTCCGAGAACACCCGTCCGCCCATGAGCGAGGCGGCGCGCTCGATCGTCGCCTCGCTTGTCTTGTCCGGCACGTACCCACCCTCGGAGGAGCCCGTTACGTAGATCCGCTCGCGGGCGTCCCAGAAGCGGACGAAGACCGTCTCGATCGGCGGCTTCCCGGGGAACACGCTTCCGAGCGCCGAGCCGAATGGCCGCGACTCGCCGTCCGTGAGCACCACGAGGATGCGCTTCTTCGCGATCGGCGAGTAGAAGTGGCGCTGGGCGATGCCCGCCAGCACGTCGTACGACGTCGCATACGTCGAGTACGTGAACGCGGGCGGCGGCAGCTCGACGCCGATCGATCTGCGCAGCGTCGCCTCGAACACCCGGCGGTCGGTGGTGGGCATGACGTGCGGCAGCACACGGTCGGTCATCGAGACGATGCCCGAGCGTACTTGCGGGATCCGGTCGCGAATGGCGCTCGCCGCGTCCTGTGCCCGCTCGAAGCGCGTGGCGCCGTTCGCTCCGTCGGATGCCAGCATCGAGCGCGACGTGTCGAGCACGAAGAACGCCTCGGCGTCCTGTCGCTCGGGGACGGTGCGCTCTGTCCCCAGCACCGGCTGGGCCGCCGCGACTCCGAGCAGGAGCGGGACGGCAGCGATGGAGGCGACGAGCAGGAGACGTGAGCGGCGCGACGGCTCCTCGAGCCTCAGCACCTCGCGAACGCGGCTCACACGGCGCTCGCGGAACCAGTGAATTCCGAGCGGCAGGAACGCTGAGACCGCGAAGATCGCTGCCAGCGGCGTGAGAAACGTCAGCTCCACCGACGCCCTCTAGTAGCCCGAGCCGTCGCGCCCGACACCGGCGACGTTGCCGCCCAACCGCCCGCGATCGGGAGCGGCGGCAGGGGCGACCTGGTGAAAGAAGTCGCGGAGGATGAGCTCGAGGTTGAACTTCGCGTCGGTGTTCTCGGGATCGATCTCGATCGCAGTCGTGAGGTTGCCGATCGCGCCCCGGACGATGTTCGCGCGGTCGCCGGGGTCGACGGCGTAACGCGTCATCGCCACCAGGGACAGGAGGTTGAGCAGCCGCGAGCGGCGACGGGGATCCTTCTCCGCCCGGGCCGCGTCGATGAGCTTCGGCTCGAGGCTCGCCTGCAGCGCCTCCTGCTGCGGGGTGACGATCTGCACCTTGTCGGGCTCCACGCGCGCATAGAGCCACAGCGCACGCCGGTAGCGGACGTCGTCCTCGAGCCCGACCGCCTTCGAGGCGACCTCGCCCGGTAGGAAGCCCGGCTCGTCGTACAGGCTCGACGGAAGCGTGGGCCGTGCCTGGAAGCGGACGTCGTCCGAGGTCACCTGCCCGCTCACCCTCAGGACGTCGACGGCGACGAGCACGAGCGCGATCGCCAGCGGCACGCAGAGCACGGCCAGGGCGGGGAGCAGCCACCGCCGCCAGGTCATCGACGGACCTCCAGGCGGGCGAGGAGCCGCTCGTTGGTCGCGAGCAACACGACGACGAGGCTGGCCGCGAGCATGAACAGCCACGGCGCAGCCAGCCGCAGGCTCTCGTGCTCGGGCGCCTGTCGCGGCGCGGCCTCGGCCTTCTCCTTCAGGAAGGCGCCCTTGCCGAGGATCTCCTCCATCATCAGTCGCTTCTCCGGCGTCGGGCTGACGGCGAGGATGCGGACGTCGATGCCGTCGCGGCGGGCGCTGGCGACCTCGTGCCCGAGACGCCCCACCTCGTCGGGGAGGATCTCGAGGTCGGGGACGATGAGAATCGTGCCCTTCTTGGCGCCGGCGTAGACGAGCGATGCGTGGGCCTCGGCCAGGCCGGCGGAGATGCGCGTACCGGCACGGAAGTCCTGCCAGGGGTTAGGCGGAAAGGCGCCTGTGGTGCTGTTCGGATCAGGGCGGAAGAAGCGCAGGAAGGGCAGCAGCTCCCGGCCCGGCGTTCCGGGCGGCAGCACTTCGTAGGCCGAGTCGGAGAAGACGACGAGGCCGGCGCGCTCGCCCTGCTGCGACATCTTGACGAGCGTCGACCCGAAGGCGGCTTCGTAGACGCTGGCCGAGAGGTCGAGCACGACGACGCCGGTCGTTCCCGACGGCACGAGCGGCGCATGCCGTACGTCCGACCCGCGGGCGGTGAGGAAGGCGAGCGCGAGCGCCGCCACGAGCGCGAGGGCGAGCACGATGCGGACGATCGTCGTCCGCCGCACGGCGCGAACGAGCCGCGGCGCCTCCGCCGAGGGGATACCGCGTGTCGACTCAAGCGTCGACATGGCGCTCCTTCACCTGCGTGAGGATGTTCGTGGCGTCGCTAGGCGACGGCGATCGCGGCGACCACGCGGCGATTCGAGTCTCGTCAGCGAGCCCGTTCGATTCGAGCGTGTCGAGCTCACTCGCCAGCGCGTCGAGCGCGGCGCGGCGTTCGGCGCCGTTCTCCCGCGTGAGCGACCACTCCACGAGCGCGATCGCCCGCTCGAGCGGCGTTGGCGCAGGCACCGGCTCGGGTGGCGGCGGCTGCCTTCTCGAGCGCATCCAGCGCGTCATCAGCACCGCGGGAAGCGCGAGTAGCAGCGCGGCGAGCAGCAGGAGGATGATCGCGAGCGTCGTCGGCGACACGCGCTTCGTGAGCGCCGGCACCGGAGTGAAGGTGCTTTTGAAGGGAAAGCCGTAGACCTGCGTCACGTCCTGGGCGTTGATACGGGTGACTGCCTGGACCGGCGCGAAGCGCACGACGCGCAGGAGCCGCGAGCCCTTCGCCCCGGGATCCGTGTAGCGCACCTCTCCCGGTCGGAACCGGAACGTCCGCGGCGCCGCCCCCTCGGGCTGTGTGAGGGTCCCGAGTGTCGATGTGAGACACGGCCGCTCGAGACAGCGGTACTCCGTCCGGTACGACAGGTGCGCGAGGTTGCCGGCGTCGTCGCGGGTCACCCGGGTCTTCCCGATCGCCTTGTAGGGCTGGAAGAACGTCTTGACGCTCACGCGACCCGGGTCGAGGCGGCTCTTGTCGACGACGACGTCGAGCTCGGACGTGATCGTGTCGCCGAAGAGGTGGATCGATGGGCCGAGCGAGCCCGTCGCGCTCACGAAGCTGCCGGCGGTCAGCGCCGGGATCTCGTCACCGGATCCGCCACAGCCTGCGGTGGTAAGCACGACGAAGAGTGCCGCGAAGGCGACGCGCGTCCTCATGGGCGCCCCCTCGTCAACATTCGCTGGTCCGCCCAGGACAGGAAGGAGAAGACGACGTCGCGGTGCTCATGTGAGGAGACGACGACCGGGTCCATCGCGAGCGCGTGCAGCTCTCGCACGAGCTCGCGGAACCGCTGCTCGTTCGCCCGCCGGCGCTCCGCCGCCTCGTGCTCGCGCAAGACAGCCAGTGAGATACGACCCGTATCGGCGTCCACGAACGGCACGGCCATGCCGCTGATATCCGGGAAGCTCTGCTCCCAGACGGGGTCCTGGACGATCACGGGCACGATCTCGAAGCGGCGCTCGAGGGCCAGCAGCCAGTCGTCTCGGGTCGGGCGTTCGAGGAAGTCCGAGACCACGAAGACGAACGTGCCGGCCGGAAGGTCCCTGCGCTGGGCGACGAGGTGGTGTAGGCCGCGAGCGAGGGTATCCGCCGGCGCCTCGAACGGCCGGTCGGTGTCGAACTCGACGAGCACGTGCGAGCCCCGTGGCGGGCTCCAGTCGGTGGTTCCCTCCGCCTCGTCGAGATAGCCGAGCAGGCCACGCGCGGCGAGCGCGCTGTCGGAGATGAGTCGGACGGATGCTCGAATCGCTTCGGGCTTGCGAAGCCACGGCCAGCCGTCGGGGAAGATCGACATCGACGGGCGGCGGTCGACGAGGGAAACGACGCGCGGCGCCTCGTCGGCGAAGTGCTCGCGGACGACGAACTCGTCGCTGCCTCTCGCGAGCGACAGACGAGCGGACGCGTACCAGTCGATGCGGTCGATGTCATCGCCCGGCTGGTACGGGCGCGACCCGGCGACGTCGGAGCCGAGGCCACGCCGCGCGCTGTGGAGCGCTCCGAACGGAAGGCCGAGCACCCGCCGACGCGGAATGAGTGGGAAGGTCGTCGCCGTCAAAAACGGTTCCGCTGGCAGCGGGGCCTGGCGACGAAGACGGCGGCCTTCCTGCCCCTGTCGAGGGACGCGAAGGCAAGACGCCTCCCGTTCTTCGTCTCGACGGCGAGCGCGCCCTTCACGATCGTCCCAGTGGCGATCGAGAGGTACGGCGCGTCCACGGCCGGTCGGAGCGTCACCGGTCTCTTGAAGACGGCGCGGACCCGGACCACGACGGCGGCCGGCACCGGGCACCTCCACTTGTTTCCGAATTCGGTCTCGCCGCTGCGCAGCCCCTGCGCAGACTGCTTGATGGGCTTGCTCGGGCTAGCGCAGGCGGCGCGGCTGAGGACGACCTGGCCCCGACCGTTCACATCCGTGGCGACCTGGGCGGCCACATACCGGGGCGATCCCTGCGGGCCGTTCGTGGCCTGCGCATACCCTTGCTCCGCGGCGACTGCGAGGACGCGGAGCGGGTCGGGATACCCGCTGCCCCACATCGTGCAAAGGACGGTCCTGTCGACGATCCGTGACGGGGGCTGCGAGGCGGCGCTCGCCACACCACTGATGGCGACGAGCAGGACCGCTGCGAGAGCGGGTTTCACGAGCGCCACTGCGCCGAGGCACCGCCGAGGAAACACGGTGCAACGCTCTTCGTAGGCAGGAAGGCTCGTAGCGTCAGCCCACGGGGCGGTACTTCGAAGATCGCCACGTGGTTGGTAGCTCCGCCGTACTCGAAGTTCGGCTTGCCGACGAGGCGTTGTCGCTTGTAGCGAACCCACTTGCCCGAGCGCAGGCGCTGGAGCTCGACGAACTTCCCGGCGAGGTTCATGTAGAGAGGCTGCGGATTGACCCTTACCTTCCATCGGCGGGCTGACATCTCGACCACCTCGGGAATGAGGTGCGAGCGCCAGGTGACGGGCGCGCTCAGCTCGTGGCGCCAACGGGCGCGGAACGTGGTCCCGGACTTGACCTCGACGTACGTAAACGTTGTGGACGGCGTGGACGGCGGGTTTTCGACGAGGTAGAAGCCGCCGGAGTCCGTCTTCGTCGCGAGGAGCTGGCGGAAGCCCGGCGTACCGCAGTCCCGACCGAGGATCTCCACGTCCTCGCCACCGGCGCCGCTCGACACCTGCCCAGACCACGCCATGACGACCGTCCGGGCGGAATTGAGGTATTGCCGAAAGGAGAGCGTCACCGAGTCCGCGCGCGCAGCGGTGCTGCTCCAACCGACCATCGCCAGAGAAGCCAGCAGACCGATGATCGCCGTCAGCTTCACGCAGAGACCGCCCGCTCGAGCTCGACGCCCGGTGGGGGCGCGATCTCGAGACACTGTTGCCGGAAGGCGTTTGCTGCCTCCTGCCAGCCGATCTCGCGCGCAGTCGCGACGTAGCTCGGCGTGAACACGATCCGGTGCATGACGACGGGGAGGAACAGGCGCTCTACGTCCACGGGCGTCACGAACTCGCGGCCGGAGAGCAGCGACCACGCGCGGGCGGAGCGCTCGAGCGCAAGACTCCCGCGGACGGACGCCCCGATCGCCACGCCTTCAGCCTCACGCGTTGCCCTCACGAGCCGTATCGCCCAGCGGCGGAGCTGAGGATCGATGTAGACGTCGTGGGCCGCCTCGCGGAGTGCGTTCACTTCGTCGAGCGAGAGCACGGGGTGGAGCTCGCTCAGCGGATGGCGCTCCACCTGCTCTTCGACGATCCGCAGCTCGTCCTCCTCGCCGGGGTAGCCGAGGGCGGTGCGGAGCAGGAAGCGGTCGAGCTGGGCCTCGGGGAGCGGGAACGTCCCCTCCTGCTCGATCGGGTTCTCAGTGGCGAGGACGAGAAACGGCTTCGGCAGCTCCCGGGTGACGCCGTCGATCGTCGCCTGGTACTCCGCCATCGCCTCCAGCAGCGCGGACTGCGTCTTCGGCATTGCGCGGTTGATCTCGTCGACGAGGAGGACGTTGGCGAACACCGGCCCCGGCCGGAACTCGAAGTCGCGCTCGCGCTGGTTGAAGACCGAGAGCCCGGTGACATCGGTCGGCTGGAGGTCGGGCGTGCACTGGATGCGCGCGAAGGACGCGCCCTCCACGGATCCGGCGATCGCGCGGGCGAGCACGGTCTTTGCCGTACCCGGCACGTCCTCGAGGAGCACGTGGCCGTCGCAGACGAGAGCGGCGAGCACGAGCCGCACCTCGTCGGTCTTCCCGTGGACGACTGTCTCGACATTGGCGAGCAGCCGCGCAGCGATGTCCGCGGCCTGCCCGAGGTTCCCTCCGACTTCGGTCACGTCTTCCTCCTTACGTCCGCACGAGCTTGCTGTATCCGGCGAGGTAGCACGGCCCTGCCTGCGAGCGTGGCAGCACCGCGCGGATCGTCGTGCCCTTCGGCACCTCGAAGTGGAGCTTCTTCTTTTCTCCGTACTGGGCGTACCCGTCCTCGGCCTTGAGAACGACGGTCTGTAGCGCCTTCCAGCCGCTCGACGTGAGCCGCTGTACGACGGCCTTCTTGCCGTCAACGCTCGACGTCTCGCTCGAGACAGCCACGCGAAAGCCATCAGGCTCTCTCGTCAGCGAGATGTATGCCCGCTTGTTCACGACCACCGGCGGGCTCGTTGCGTTCTTCCACTCAGCGCGAAGCGTCGTCTTCACGCGGATGAGGACCGACGTCTCGTAGGCGCCTCCTGCCGTCGTGGTCCCGCCCCCGAGAGCGCGGTAGAACGCGCCCGGTATTCCACACTCCTTGCCCGTCACGGCCACGTACTCGCCTCCGGCGTTGCTCGATACGGCTCCGAGCGCGCCCACGCTGTACTCGCTAGAGCGGAGCACGTTCGCCCGCAGCTGCAGCGTCACGCTGTCGGCGAGCGGGCCGGCCGCGGCCAGGCCTGCGAGCGTGGCCGCGAGGAGCACCGCGGCAGCAACGGCTCGTCTCATCGGCGAAGGAGGTTGCTGTAGCCGGCTAGGTAGCAGGGCTTCGCCTGCGAGAGCGGGAGGACGGCGCGGAGCGTCGTGCCCTCCGGCACCTTGACGCGCACCTTGTCACTACCGGTCCAAACCCAGCCGACGCCTGGTGGAGCGCCGGTCTCGGTGAGCTGGATCTTCCGGACCTCCCGCCAGACGCGCTTCGTTCGGTCGAAGCGCTGGAGGGACACGCGCTTGCGCCAGAACCCACGCTGGGAGTTGACGTTCACGAAGAACATGCCCGGCGGCCTTTGGCCGAGCGACACGGTAGGCCGCGTCTGCACCTTGACCTCGGGGCTCGTCGCGCCCCCGCCCTTCGCGCGGATCTCCTGGGTGATCAGCGGGACATACTCGAGGTACCAGGCGCCCCCGGGGTCCGTGTGCGTTGCGGAGACCTCGCGCCAGGTCGTCTCGTCGCAGTACTTCGCCTCGAGTGTGATGTCGACGTCGCCACGCCCGCTGCTGTGCACTCCCGACACCTCGACCCGGTCACCGGCGCCGGCGATGAGCGGTCGCGCAACGATCGAGACCGTGTCTGCGGCGGTGCCCCCGAGACCGAGGCCGAGCGCGGCTCCGACCATCGCCACGGGGAGCAAGCGCCGCCTCATGTGCGGACCAGGTTGCTGTAGCCGGCGGCGTAGCAGGGCTTCGCCTGCGGGAGGGGCAAGGTCGCGCGGACGAGCGTCCCCTTTGGAAGCTGCTGACGGAACTTCTCCGTCTCACTCCACACGAACGCCGACCCAGGTCGGGACCCTGAGTCGGCAAGGACCGCGGAGCGGACGTTGCGCCAGGCTCGGGTCGACGGGACGTAGCGCTGGAGACCGATGCGCTTCTTCCAGAAGCTCCGTCCGGCGTTCACGTTCACCCAGAACGTCCCCCGCGGCCGTTGCTGGAGCGTGACCGAGGGGCGCTGCTGGATCTTCACGACGTTGCTCGTGGCACCTTCCGCTCGTGCGCGGACGAGGATGTTGATGCCGGCGCCGAACTCGGCCGAGAAGCCGCCGCCCGGCCCCGTGTGGGCGCCGGAGATCACTTCCCACCTGCCGTCGCCACAGGTCTGTCCGTCGATATAGACGTCGACGTTGGCCTGCCCGCTGCCGACGCCGCCCGTGAGGGTTGCCGGCTCGGCCCAGCGCACGATCGCCGGACGAACGCTGCTCACGAAGATCGTCTCGGCGGCCGAGCCTCCAAAGCCGAGCCCGAGGGCCGCCCCGATCGCTCCCACCGCAAGCACGCCCCGGCTCATTTCTGCACGACTCCGCTGTAGCCCACGAGATAGCAAGGCCGCGTTCGGCTTCTTGTCGAACACGTGAATAGAGACGCGCGTTCCCTTGAACGGATAGATCGCCTTTGGCCGCACCGGCCCGGCCGCGATCCAGCCCGGCCGTCTCACTTCGTGACGAGCAGATTGCTGTAGCCGCCGATGTGACAGGGCCTCGCCTGGTCGAGCGGCAGGACGGCCCTGATCGTCGTGCCCTTCGAGACCTTGACCGCGAACTCGTCGGTCACTGACCAGACATAGATCGATCCCGGCGCGGCGCTGGAGTGTTCGAGCCGGAGCTTCTTCGCGAGCACCCACTTGCGAGTCCGCTTGTCAAAGCGCTGGATGATGACTCTCTTGCGCCAGAACGACGACTGCTCGACGACGTTGACCTCGTAGCGCCCGGGCGGCGCGGGGGCCAACCGGACGTCCACACGCTTCTGTACCTGCACCTCGTTCGACGTTTCACCGCCTGAAACGGCGCGGAAGACGCCGTTCGCGCTCACACCGGTCTCGACCGACCACCCGCCCCCGTCCTCCGTCTTCACCTCGAAATCGTCCCGGAACTGCTCCGGAGCGAGGCCGCACTGCTTGAACTGCACGGTCACCGTCTCGTTCTTCTTGCCACTCGTCACCGAGCCCGACACGACGAGCGGGCCTGCGCGCCCGTAGATCGTCGGCTTGACGGCGATGGTGACCGCGGCCGGCGCGACGACGAGGCGCGCGATCTGCTCGTCGGCCTTCTCGAACATCGACGTTGTGGGCTCGCTCGCAAACGTGACGCTGGCATCGATGTTGTAGCCGTTGACAGCGGCGCGCAGCACGTACTCGAGCGTTGGCTGCCCCGCCAGGGTTACCGGCGCTGCGTCCGCCAGGCGTAGAGGGAGTGCGCGCACGGGGAAGGCTGCGTCGCGGGCACGGTCTCCGCGCGGGCTCAGAGTCGCGGAAATCACGATCGCCCACGGAGGCCACGCGTGGAGCGCGGGCAAGGGTAGGCCACGGTGGGGATCGGCCGGCGAAAGGGCGACGTTGGCTGCCACCATCCGGGTCGACTCGGCAGACCCGGGGAGGCCGGCCTGAATCACCGTCCAACCCGAGGCGGGCAGGAAGCCGAAGCCCTCGACGTCGCTCCGTGCGCTGCTCGCCGGAGTGAGCCACGACGCGACGCCGAAGCCGAGGCCGGTGGCGATCAACAGGGCCGCGGCGCCGCCGGCCGCCCAGCGCAGGCGGAGCGGGCGCCAGGGTCGCGTGCGGGCGGACGGTCGTTCCTGCGGCGCCCGTCCCTCGGCTGAGGCCAGGCGCGCCGCCCGGCGCAGCTCGGTCTCTGTCGGGTCGCCCGGGTCCGCCGCGAGGCGGTCGAGCAGTGACCGAATGACGAGCTCCTGCTGGTTTCGGCTTCGCCGCCTCATCCCAGCTCCTCCAGCAGGGCTCGGCGCGCGCGGGAGCACCTGGACTTGACGGTTCCGATGCGAACCCCGAGCGCTCCCGCGGCTTCTTCTTCCGAGAGCCCGAGCAGGTAGCGGAGCAGCAGCACCTCGCGGTATTGCGCAGGCAGCGCCGAGAGCGCCTCCCTCGTCTCGAGCAGCAGGTCGTCGTCGTCGTGCGACACGCCGGCGCTCTCCGCGTCAGCAGTACGGGTGCGCCTGCGGTGGACGTCGGCAGCCTTGTTCGACGCGATACCGGCGAGCCACGGCCAGAAGCGGTCCGCGCGGCGCAGCGCCGGCAGCCCACGCCACGCCGCCGTCAGCGACTCCTGGAGCGCGTCGTGCGCGTCGCTTTCGTGACGCAGCTCGACGCACAGGTAGCGGTGCAAGCGGGCGCCGTAGCGGAGGACGAGCTGCTCGAATGCCGCGGCGCTACCCAGTTGCGCGCGGCGCACGAGCTCGGCGTCGTCGACGACCGAGAGCGCGGCGCGGCGTTCGGGTGCAGCCTGCGGACTCACCACTACCGAATAGTCGCGGAAAGCTGCCGAAAGGTTCCCGACGATCGGAAAGCCGCTATGTCGGTTGGACGATCGTGCCGGCGCGGCCGTCGACGATCGCCTCGATGTCCGTGAGCGCGCCGATGGCGGCGGTGCCACCCGTGCGCTCGACGAAGTCACAAGCCGCCTCTACCTTGGGCCCCATCGAGCCCGCCGGAAACTCGTGGGCGCGCAGCTCCGTGGGAGTCGTCCGCTCGAGCCGCCTCTCGTCCGGGTTACCTCGATCGAGGTACACGCCGTCGACATCGGTCGCCATGACGAACAGGTCGGCCTCGATCTCGCGCGCGAGCAGCGCGCTCGCACGGTCCTTGTCGACGATCACGTCGACGCCGACGAGCGTCCGCGTGCCGTTCTGCTCGTACATCGTGGGAATGCCACCGCCGCCGGCGCAGATGACGATCGTGCCCCTCTCGAGCAGCCACTTGATCGGCCGGTGCTCGAAGATGCGCGTCGGCTCCGGGGAGGGGACGACGCGGCGCCAGCGGTCGCCGTCGAGCGCGAATGCCCAACCGTGGTTCTCCTCGAGCTTCCGTGCCTCGGCCTCGTCATACCCGGGCCCGATGAACTTCGTGGGGTTGTCGAACGCGGGGTCGGCGGGATCGACCTCGACCATGGTGAGGATCGTCGCGAAGGGCACCTCGAATGGGAGCAGGTTGCCCAGCTCCTGCTCGATGAGGTAGCCGATCATCCCCTCGGTCTCGGCGGCGAGGATGTCGAGCGGGTACGGCTCCACCTCCTCGCCGTAGGCCGCTGCCTGGAGAGCGAGAAGGCCGACCTGGGGCCCGTTGCCGTGGGAGAGCACGAGCCGGTGGCGCTCGGCAACGGGCGCGAGCGCTTCGGCTGCGACACGGACGTTGGCGCGCTGCGTCGCGGCCGTCATGGGTTCGCCACGGCGTAGCAGCGCATTGCCGCCCAACGCCACGAGCACGAGGCGAGAGTCCGTCACCGCGCCTCGTTCTGCGGACCACGGTGCCTTCCTACAATTCGCTCATGGATGACGCCGCCGGGCCAAGCATCGATGCGAGGCTTGCCGACTGGGAGGCGCGGCTCGAGCGCCTGGAGGAGGCGCCTGCTCGGGAGGCCGCTCCGGAGGCGAACTGCGGAAACCTGCTCTTCGTGCCCTCGGCAGGGGGCTACGAGCTCGTCGAAGGCGCCGGGGAGTCCCCGTCACCCGGCGACCTCCTCGAGATCGACGGCCGGGACGGTCGCTATGCGGTGACGCGGGTCGTTCGCTCGCCGCTACCGAACGACGGCCGAAGCTGCGCTTACCTCGAAGCTATCTGATGCGTGAGCCGAAGTCGGCGGTCACGATCGTGACCTCCATGCCCTCGTAGGCCCGCCGCCCGGAGGCAGTGTGCACGGCGGAGAGGCCGATCTCGCGCCACTCGCGTGTGAGCAGGATCCTGCGGTGAGCCGGGCTGTCCAGCCACATCTGCAGGGCCCGGTCGGCGTCGACCTCGGGCGATGCCCAGAGGAGGTTCTCGCCCGCGCGCCAGGTCCGGTACCCCCTCGACCCGTAGAAGCGGCGCACGCGCGATCCGAAGTCCTGCCCGTCGAGCGTCGTGTGCGAGAAGTAGCCGGCAAGGGCCATGTCACGCGAGTGACTCCGGGCTGCGAGGGCGAGTGGTCGCGAAAGCGCCAACCGGGGCAGTCCGCGGCTCGTGCGCAGGGCGTTGATCTCGACGACGATCGATCGCTCGAGCGCTGCTCGACTGGAAAGCGTGCGGGCGCCTTCAGTCCCGTTCCCTGCACCCGCTGGCGCGGCTAGCACGGCGACGAGAGTGACGGCAGCGGCGAGGGCGAGACGGAGCTTGATCACCCTTAGCCCATCGGCTCCCGGACCTACGGGACTGATGCCCCGATCCCTCGCACAAGTGACCCAGAACGAGCGATTTTGCGAAGGTAGATTGCGGTGTTAGTGATGGCCGCCGCACATACGCCCAGCTTCACCGGCTGCGAACCGTCGCATGCCGGCGTCCTCGGTCGCGTCTGTATTTCAGTCAATACGAACGCTCCCTGCGTCCTTGGCCTGCTCGGGTCTCGCGTGGCCAAGCAAGGCCGTACGTGCAACGGAGACCACCACTGACCCGCTCCGTCATCGTTTCCGCCGTCCGGACGCCGTTCGGCAAGCTCGGCGGCGGGCTTGCCTCGAAACAGGCGACGGAGCTCGGCGCCGTCGCCATTCGCGCCGCGCTCGACCGCGTCGCCGTCGAGGACGCCGACGTCGAGTACGTGATCATGGGTCAGGTGCTGCAGGGCGGTGCGGGCCAGGCACCCGCGCGGCAGGCTGCGATCGCCGCGGGGCTGCCGATCGAGGTGCCGGCGGACACGATCAACAAGGTCTGCGCGTCGAGCATCCGGGCAGTGCAGATCGCGGATCTGATGATCCGCGCAGGCGACCACGACGTGATCGTCGCCGGCGGGATGGAGTCGATGTCGAATGCGCCGTACGCGGTGCCGAAGGCACGTTTCGGCTACAAGCTGGGCGACGGCAAGCTCGTCGACCTCATGGTGCACGACGGCCTCGTGTCGAGCTTTGACGGGCTGCACATGGTCGAGCAGGCGTCGTTCGTCTCTCGCGAGCTCGGCATTCCACGTGAAGAGCAAGACGCTTGGGCTCTGCGCTCCCACGAGCGTGCGACGGCTGCCATCGACGCGGGCCGCTTCCGCGAGGAGATCGTGCCCGTGGACGGTGTGGACACGGACGAGGCGCCGCGGCGCGACACCTCCCTCGAGAGGCTTGCTTCGCTGCCTCCCGTCTTCGACTCCGACGGCACCACGACCGCCGGGAACGCCCCGGGCGTGAACGACGGCGCCGGCGCGCTCGTCGTGACCAGCGAGGAGTTCGCCCGCGAGCGCGGGCTCGAGGCGCTCGCGACGATCGTCGGCCAGGCGTACGTCGCGGACGAGTTCGCGTACCTCGCGCGCACGCCCGCGGGAGCAGGCAACCGCGTCCTCGAGCAGGCAGGCAAGGGGATAGACGATGTGAAGCGGGTCGAGGTGAACGAGGCCTTCGCTTCCGTGGCGCTCAACTCCACGAAGATGCTCGACGCCGATCCCGAGACGGTGAACGTCAACGGCGGCGCCGTCGCGCTCGGGCACCCCATCGGCGCATCGGGCGCGCGGATCCTGTCGACGCTCGTCTACGAGCTGCGACGGCAGGGCGGTGGCCTTGGCCTCGCGGCCATCTGCTCGGGGGGCGGACAGGGCGACGCGGTGCTCGTAGAAGTGTGATGTTCGACCACGTACTGGTCGTTGGGGCGGGGCAGATGGGCGGCGGCATCGCCCAGGTGCTCGCGGCGTCCGGCCGGCGCGTCTCGCTCCACGATGCGGCACCCGGCGCGGTCGAGCGCGGTCTACAGGCGATGCGGCGCAGCCTCGAGAAGCTCGCCGAGAAGGGCGGCGCCGACCCCGACGACGTGCTCGGCCGCGTCGAGCCCGTGGACGGCATCGTCGAGGCCGAGCTGATGATCGAAGCCGTCGTCGAGGACGTGTCCGTCAAAGAAGAGATCTTCAGGACGGCCGACAGGATCCTGCCGCCTGACGCCGTCCTTGCATCGAATACCTCGTCGATCCCGATCGCCACCCTGGCGGCCGCGACCGAGCGGCCGCCGCAAGTAATAGGCATGCACTTCTTCAACCCCGTGCCGTTGATGTCCCTCGTCGAGGTGATCCGCGCGCCGCAGACGTCGGACGAGACCGCCGCCGCGGTCGTCGAGTTGGCGAAGGAGCTGGGCAAGACGCCGGCGGAAGCCAACGACTTCCCCGGCTTCGTGTCGAACCGCATCCTCATGCCGTTCATCAACGAGGCCGCCTACGCGCTCCAGGACGGCGTCGCCGAAGCGGACGCGATCGACACGATCGCGAAGCTCGGCTTCAACCACCCGATCGGGCCGCTTGCGCTCGCCGACCTCATCGGCCTGGACACGTGCGTCTCGATCATGGAGGTGCTGCACGAAGGGCTCGACGACGAGAAGTACGCGCCGTGCCCGTTCCTCCGTGAACACGTGGCTGCGGGCCGGCTGGGACGCAAGAGCGGCGCCGGCTTCTACGAGTACGGCTAGGACTCGGGCACGTCGACCCGGCTGAAGACGGCGTACAGACCGAGGTCGTAGACGATCTTGAGCGCGCCGGCGATGAGGAACGGTGCGCCGAGCCAGAGCGACATTGCCGCGCCGCCGACGAGCGGCCCCACGGGACGCGTCACGTACCGCGCGGTGTTCGTGTACGCGGCCGCGGCGGTCCGCTCCGACGGATCGACGACCACGGCGACATACGCTTGGCGCGCGGGCACGTCCATCTGACTCAGGACGTAGCGCGCGAGCAGCAGCACGAGCGCGACGGCGAACGTCGGCGCGAAGGCGACGGCGGCGAGCAGGACGTTCGAGGGTAGGTGCGTGAAGACCATCGTCCGCAGCAGGCCGATCCGGTGCGAGAGGCGGACGGCGATCTGGAACGACGCGGCCTGGATGAAGCCGATCGCGAGGAAGACGAGCGCGAGCGTCTGGTGCGACGTGCCGAACTTCAGCGCGAACCAGTAGGCGATGAACGACTGCACGACGAAGCCGCCACCGAAGCTGTCCAGCGCGAAGAGCGCGGAGAGGCGGGCGACAATGCCCTGCGAGCGGTGGAGCGGAGGCGCTTGCTCCGCCTCCAGCTCGCGTCCGCCCTCGACCGCGGCCGAGAGGCGCCAGACGGCGATGAGCGCGACGACCGCAGCGATGGGATACGCGAGCAGCCAGTGGCGTGACGCCGCAAAGAACGCTGTCAGGGCGCCGAGCGAGCCGGCAAGCGTTGCGACGGTGTTGTACGTGCCGAAGAGCGCGGTGACAGTCTCATCCGCTGCCGCGTGCGGGAGCATCGCTTGCTCGAGCGACGTGAACGGCCCCGATTCGACGATGTCGACGGAGACGGTGCCGGTGAGCGCAGCGGCGACCAGCGCCGGCAAGGAGTCGGTGAGCGCGAACACGAGCCCGGCAGCCGCCATCGCCACGAGCAGCGAGCGG
Source organism: Actinomycetota bacterium (assembly GCA_046729255.1). GTDB lineage: Bacteria > Actinomycetota > Thermoleophilia > Gaiellales > Gaiellaceae > PALSA-612. The sequence continues at coordinate 6,909 of JBKPGF010000059.1, read as the reverse complement.
TACGCGCGCCGTCGACCGATCCGGTCGCCGTACCGCGCGAGGACGATCGACGCGAGGGCAATTCCGGCGAGCATCGCCGTGAACACGACGCCGACCCGCGTCGTCGAGAGACCGGACTGCTCGAGGGAGACGCCGATGACGATGCTGCCGAGCCCGTAGACCACGCCGCGCGCGGCCTGAGCGACGAGGATCGTCCGCGCGTCGGGGGTCAACTGGGGGCTTTCGAAGTCGACGCCACCGAGGCTCATATACTCGCGCAGCGGTGGACTTCGAGCTGACGTCGGAGCAGCAAGAGATCCAGGCCCTCGCCCGCGAGCTGGCGGACGCCGAGATCGCACCGCACGCGGGGGACTGGGATCGCGGGCATCGCTTCCCGGAGGAGGTCTTCGCGCGGCTGGCCGAGGTGGGGCTCATGGGCGTGTGCGTGCCCGAGGAGTACGGCGGGGCGGGCGCAGACTTCCTCTCGTACATCCTCGTCCTCGAGCAACTCTCGCGTGCGGATGCCGGAGTCGGCGTCACCGTCGCGGTGCACACGAGCGCGACGACGCTGCCCATCCTCGCCTGGGGCTCCCAGGAGCAGAAGTCCCGGTTCGTCCCGCCGCTCGCGCGCGGCGAGGTGATCGGTGCGTTCGCCCTCTCCGAGCCCGACGTCGGCTCCGACGCCACAAAGCTCCGCTGCGCGGCAAGGCGTGACGGAGCCGAGTGGCTGATATCCGGCCAGAAGCAGTGGATCACGAATGCGAGCTACGCGGGCACGATTCTCCTCCTCGCGCGCACCGATCCGGAGACGCCGGGCGCACGTGGCATCTCGGCGTTCCTGCTCGGCGCGGAGCACGTGCGCGTCACGCGTGAGGAGGAGAAGCTCGGCCTCAACTCCTCGTCGACGGGCGACCTCGTCCTCGACCGGTCGCGGGTTGGCCCCGATCGCATGCTGGGGCAGGAAGGCGAAGGGTTCTCCGTCGCGATGTCGACGCTCGACGCTGGGAGGATCGGCATCGCGGCGCAGGCGCTCGGGATCGCCCAGGCCGCCTACGACGTCGCGCGCGAGTACGCATTGCAGCGGGAGAGCTTCGGCCAGCCGATCGCCCATCACCAGGCAATTCAGTGGAAGCTCGTCGACATGGCAGTCGAGATCGAGGCGGCGCGCCTCTTGACCTACGAGGCGGCGTGGCGGAAGGAGCAGGATCTGCCGTTCGCAGCGGCCGGCGCCAAGGCGAAGCTCGTCGCCTCCGAGACCGCGCGGCGCCAGACGGCCGAAGCGATACAGGTGCTGGGCGGCTACGGCTACACGAAGGAGTTTCCCGTCGAGCGCTACTACAGGGATGCGAAGGTGACGGAGATCTACGAGGGTACGAGCGAGATCCAGCGGCTCGTCATCGCCCGCTCCATCCTCGGTCGCACGTAGCAGAGGCGCGGGAGGGGCGTGGATTGCCGAGACCGCTCCACGGCCAGAGGCAAGCCTCCTCGCACAGCCCTGCTCGCACCGGGTTGTCGACGACATAGCGACAGGCGGCGGCGAGGTGCTCGTCGGATTCGACGACGAACGAGACGAAGCGCCCCGCGAAGAGATGGCCGTGCCGCCTGTGGCGGTCGTTGAAGCGACGGGCGTAGATGCTGTTCAGGCGCGCCATACCTCGCGAGAGCGCCTCGAGACCGGTTCCCACAAGGAGGTGGTAGTGGTTGGTCATCAGGCAGTAGGCGTGGCACGTCCAGCCGAATCGCGTGATTGCGTCGGCCAGCAACCAGACGAAGCCCCAACCGTCCGTGTCGTCGCGACAGATGGGTATCCGCCCGGTGCCCCGGTCGGTCACGTGGTAGACGCCTGGGTCTGGCAGTGCGCTACGCGGTCGCCTTGGCATGAGATGACGGTACGTGGCTCGGCGTGCCGCATGCGACTGGGGCGGCCGATTGGCGCTCAATTGCAACGCCCATGCCGGCTTTGCGCAACAGGTCTGAACTCGGGACAGTCCCTCGATGACTTTCGCAACAGGTCTGAACTCGGGACAGTCCCTCGATGACTTGTCCCTCGATGACTTTCGTAACCATTGCTCAGCGTGGAGGCCGCCACTCGTAGCGCGCGTCCGGCTCCTTCTCCATGTTTCCGGCTCCATCCGTGAGCTCGACGAGATGGCAACCGTGCCGTTCGTAAAAGGCCGCGCGCAGTCATTTCTGGAAGACCCAGAGCTGGAAGCCGTGCGGACGGCGCTGTTTCGCCTCGTCGAGGAGTGCCGTGCCGAGTCCCTTGCGCTGGTGCTCGGGATCGACGTACCTATGGTCGAGCATGTCCTTTCCGAGGCCGATGAAGCCCCAGATCTTCTCGCCCTCTTCATCCACCCAGACCTCGTGGCGCTCGACGATCCAGCCACCGAGCAGCGGGCGGTGCTCGTCCGGGATACGCGGCAGGTACGTCATCTCGTCGCGCGCTCGCACGAATACCTGTCCGATCGCGTCCGCATCGCCGGGTGCCGCCCGTCGGATCACCGCCGTACTCTACGAGCGTGCCGCGAAAACAGGACGAACCGGTTCGCCTCACGCGGATCTACACGCGAGGCGGCGACGAGGGGCAGACGAGCCTTGGCGACGGGACCCGCGTGTCGAAGCTCGATCCACGGGTGGTCGCAAACGGCGAGGTGGACGAGCTCAACTCACTCGTCGGGTGGGCCGCGGTCGAGGCGGACGGCGAGATCGGCGAGACGCTCGCGCGGGTGGAGAACGAGCTCTTCGATCTCGGCGCGGATATCACGGTCCCCGAGGGTGAGGCAGCCCTGCGCGTGACGCAGGCCCAGGTCGACCGGCTGGAGGCGGACTGCGATCGGTTCAACGAGGGGCTGCCGCAGCTGAGGAGCTTCGTCTTGCCGGGAGGCTGCGAGCTCGCGGCGAGGCTCTTCGTCGCGCGGGCCGTCTGCCGGCGCGCCGAGCGCGCGGTGATCGCCGCCGGATCGAGCACCCTCGTGCGTGTCTACCTCAACCGGCTCTCAGACCTGCTCTTCATCCTCGCGCGGGCGGCGAACGCCGCGGCCGGTCGACCGGAAACGCTCTGGAAGCCTGGGAAATAGCACTCGTCTGTGCCGGCTCGTTTGCGGCCGGCTATCTCGGGTCGATGCTGGGCCTCGTGCTCGGCACGCTGCGGCTGCCGCTCGTGCTCGTCGTCTCGGGTGACGCGTCGACGGCGGCGGGGACGAACATCGCCATCAGCGCGGCGTCCGCCGCGACGGGCGGGATCCAGCATGCGCGCGCCGGGCGCGTCGACTGGCGCGTCGTCGCGTGGATGACGCCGCCGTCCGTCATCGGCGCGCTCATCGGCGGGCTTTACGGCGACGCGGTTCCTGAGCGCTTCCTGTTCGCGGCGATCGCCGCCGTGCTCGTCTGGAACGGCGTCGACCTGCTCGCGCGACCGTTCCGTGCCCACCCACGCGACCGCCCGCGGCTCCTGCCGGCCGCGGTGTTCGGCGCTGCGATCGGCCTGATCGGGGGCGCGATCGGCGTGATTCTCGGGACGCTGCGCGTTCCGGCGTTGCTGCGCGCCGTGGGCATGACCGCCGTGCGCGTCGTGGGGACGAACCTCGTCGTCGGCTTCTTCCTCGGCGTGTTCGGCTTCCTCGGGCATGCCCTTCGCGGCGAGGTCGACTGGGCGTTCCTCGCTGCCGGCGTGGCCGGTGCGCTGCCCGGCGGCTGGCTCGGGGCCCAGATGACGGGCCGGTTCTCCGAGCTCGCGCTGCGGCGGGCGCTGGGCGTGACGCTCGTCGTCGTGGGCGCCGCCTTCGTCGTCGAGGTCATCGTCCGGTGACGCTCGTCCGCTCCGGGATCCTCCTGACCGTCGCCGTCGGGCTCGCCAACGTGCTCAACGCGGTGCTTCAGTTCTCGCTCGCGCGCATCTTCGAGCCGGACGAGTACGCGCTCGTCGCGGCGCTGTTCGCCATCGTGGTCGTGGGTGCCATCCCTCCGCTCGCGTTCCAGGCGACGACGGCCCGAGAAGTGTCCGCGCGCCTCGCCCGCGCGGACCGCGAGGGTGCAGGCGCCTTTCTCAAGGGCATGGCGGCATCGGTCCTCCGGTGGTCGAACGCGTTCACGATCGCGGCCATCCTCATCGTCGTTCCTGCAGCCATCTTCGGCGCCGACGATCCGGTCGCGTACGGCGCCACCGTGCTGACCGTCGGGTTTGCGCTCGAGATTCCGGTCCTCTGGGGAGGGCTGCAGGGCACGGGTCGGTTCTCGCTGCTCGCCGGAGCACATGTGCTCTTTGCAGGATCGCGCCTCTGCGCCGCCCTCGTCATCGCCCTGGCCGGAGGCGGCGTTGGCGCCGTGATGCTCGGGCTCGCCGGCGCGACCGCAGTGACAGTGCTGCTGAGCCTGCTGCCGTTACGAGACCTGCTGCCGGCCGGGCCACCGCTGCGCGAAGGGCTCGCGACCCGGCTCAATGCCGGAGCCGCTCTAGGCCTCACTGCGCTCTGGGCACTCGCCTACGGGGACCTGCTCGTGGCGCGCCTGGCGTTCGAAGGTGACGAGGCGGGCGCGTACGCCGCCGCCGCAGTGGCCTCGAAGGTCCTCCTGCTCGTGCCCATCGCCGCGACCACCGTCCTCTTCCCCCGCGTGGCCGTGCTGGACGATCGAACGCGAGAGCGACGCCACCTACTGGCGGGCCTTGGCGTCGTGGCAGCCGCGTCGGCGTTGCTGACCGCGTTCGCCTGGATCTTCGCCGGGCCGCTCATCGACCTGCTGTTCGGCTCCGAGTACGAGGCCGCAGAGTCCTGGCTGGGCCCGCTCTGCCTCGCAATGGCACTCTATGGCCTCGCGATCGTGTACCTCTACCACTTCCTCGCGCTCGGGCGGACCCGCATCGCGGCTGTCCTTACGATCCTCCTCGCAGCGCAGGTCGCCGCGTACGCGCTCTTCCACGCCGAGCCGAACGAGCTGATCGGCGTGCAGATCGCGTTCGGGGCCGCGACGGTGCTCGCGTGCGAGATCTGGTATCTCCTGCGACGATGACGCAGGCGGAGCCCGATCCGGAGGTCCTTCGTTACCGGCGCCTGGGCGGCGGTTACCGCCGGCACGACGTCGAAGCGGCCCTCCACCGGCTCACGGCCACAGTGAACACCGTCGAAGGCTCCATCGAGCTCCTGCGCCGGCGAACGGCACAGCTCGAGGCGGAGCTCGAGTCTGCGCGGGCGGAGCTCGACGCGTACCACGTGCGCGACGAGTGGCTCGAAGCCACCATACGGCGAGTGGAGGACCTCCTCCTCCGGACGCTGGAGGAATAGGGATGGCCACGGCGGAATCCACCGGCGCGTTGCACACGACGATCTCGGGCCTGCCGCTCGCGCTCGTCTACACGCCCGAGACGACGCCGATCGACTACGAGCGCGACCTCGGCATGCCCGGCGAGCATCCGTTCACGCGCGGCGTCTATCCGACGATGTACCGCGGCCGGCTATGGACGATGCGGCAGTTCGCGGGCTTCGGCACGGCCGAGGAGACGAACGAGCGCTTCCGCTATCTCCTCGACCACGGCCAGACAGGCTTGTCGACGGCTTTCGACATGCCCACGCTCATGGGCTACGACTCCGATCACCCGCGCTCGCTGGGCGAGGTGGGCCGCGAGGGGGTGGCAATCGACTCCCTCGACGACATAGAGACGCTGTTCGCCGGCATCCCGCTCGGCGACGTTTCCACCTCGATGACGATCAACTCGCCGGCGGCGATGCTGCTCGCGTTCTACATCTGCGTCGGCGAGCAGCAGGGCGTCCCGCGCGACCAGCTACGCGGCACCGTCCAGACGGACATCCTCAAGGAATACATCGCGCAGAAGGAGTACATCTTCCCGCCCGAGCCCTCCATGCGGCTCGTCGTGGACATGATCGAGTTCTGCGCGCGCGAGCTGCCGCGGATGCACCCGGTCTCGATCTCCGGCTACCACATTCGTGAAGCCGGCTCGACGGCCGCTCAGGAGCTCGCGTTCACGCTCGCGGACGGTCTCGCCTACGTCGACGCTTGCGTGGCGCGCGGCCTCGACGTTGACGACTTCGCGCCGCGTCTCTCCTTTTTCTTCAACGCGCACATGGACTTCTTCGAGGAGATCGCGAAGTACCGCGCGGCCCGCCGCATCTGGGCACGGGAGCTGCGCGACCGGTACGGCGCAAAGGACCCGCGCTCGTGGCTCATGCGCTTCCATTCGCAGACGGCCGGCGTGTCGCTGACGGCGCAGCAGCCGGAAGTGAACATCGTGCGCACGGCGATCGAGGCTCTGGCAGCCGTGCTCGGGGGCACCCAGTCGCTGCACACGAACTCCTTCGACGAAGCACTCGCGCTTCCGACGGAGCATGCGGTGCGCATCGCGCTGCGCACGCAGCAGGTGATCGCGCACGAGTCGGGCGTCGTGAACACCATCGACCCGCTGGGAGGCTCGTGGTTCGTCGAGGACCTCACGAACCGGCTGGAGGCCGAGGCGTACGAGTACTTCGACCGCATCGAGCAGCTCGGTGGGGTCGTCGAGGCGATTAAGGAGAACTTCTTCCAACGGGAGATCGCGGATGCGTCGTTCCGCTACCAGTCCGAGGTGGAGGCGGGCGACCGCGTGATCGTGGGGGTGAATCGCTACCAGCTCGAGGAGGAGACGCTGCCGGAGATCCTTGCCATCGATCCGGCATTCGAGAGCAAGCAGATCGAGAGCGTGCAGGCACTTCGCGCGCGGCGCGACTCTGCCGCCGTGGAGCGGCGACTCGCCGAGCTGCGGGAGGCCGCGGCCCGGGACGACGTCAATCTCATGCCCGTGATCGTCGACTGCGCGCGCGACTACGTGACGATGGGGGAGATGTGCGAGGCCTTGCGGGAGGTCTGGGGCGTATGGCGCGAGACGCCCGTCTTTTGACGTGGGGGGGGCCCCGGGTGACACCCCCCGCCCCCACCCACGGC
>JBKPGF010000058.1:0-8473 GCA_046729255.1 Actinomycetota bacterium | reverse complement strand
CCCCCCCCCCCCCCCCCCCCCCCCCCCCCCCCCCCCCCCCCCCCCCCCCCCCCCCCCCCCCCCCCCCCCCCCCCCCCCCCCCCCCCCCCCCCACGACTAGAAGCCATAGCGCTCTTCCTTCCAGGGGTCGGCGTCGTTGTGGTAGCCGTAGCGCTCCCAGAAGCCCGGTCGGTCGGCAGAGACGAGCTCGATGCCTCGTAGCCACTTCGCGCTCTTCCAGAAGTACTTGCCGGGGATGACGAGCCGCAGCGGGCCGCCGTGCTCCGGCGTGAGAGGCTCCCCGTCGGCGTGCGTCGCGAGCACGGCGAGCGGGTCCTCGAGGAACGAGAGCGGCGAGTTGGCCGTGTAGCCCTGCTCCGAATGCGCGATCGCGAAGTTCGCCGTCTCCTTCGGCATGACGCGCTCGGCGAGAGCGCTCCACGGCACGCCGCGGAAGGTCACGTCGAACCGGCTCCACCGGGTGACGCAGTGGATGTCCTCCGTCACGTCGACCATCGGCAGCTCCGAGAACTCGTCCCACGAGAGCACGAGCTCGTTCTCGACTTGGCCCCACACGCGGAAATCCCACGTCGCGAGGTCGGTCTCGGGGACGCTGCCGGCGTGGAGCACCGGCCACTTGTCCGTCAGGTACTGGCCGGGCGGCAGCCGCGCGGGGTCATAACCGGCATCGGCCACCTTCTGCTCCGCGCGTGATCTGAACAGGGCCACGCTGCCTACACTAGCCAGCATGAACGGCGTAGCCCTCCGACCCCGCGCGTATGTAGCGGTGAAGGGTCCCGACGCGGAGGACTTCCTCCAAAGGATGGTCTCGAACGACGTCACGCAGGAGGTTTGCGAGGCGTTGCTCCTCACTGCGAAAGCTCGCGTGATCGCCCCGCTCGTCGTGTGGCGGCGTGGCGTGGACGACTATCTACTGCTGACGGAGCCAGAGCTCGGCGAGACGGTGCTCAGGCACCTAACGCGCATGCGTCTGCGGGCGGAGGTCGAGATCACGCCGGAGGAGCACACATCCCACGTCGTGTTCGGCGCGGAAGGGGGGCTGCCGACCGACGCGTACGGCACTCCTGCCGTCGAGGTCCTGGACGCCGATATCGAGCCGACCCTGGGCGAGGCGGAGCTCGAGCGGCTGCGCGTGCTCGCCGGCACGCCCCGATGGGGGCGTGAGATCGACGACCGCGTGCTCCCCGCCGAGGCGGGCCTCGACGAGACGGCGATCTCCTTCACGAAGGGCTGCTATCCCGGCCAGGAGCCGGTCGCGCGCCAGCGGTACCGTGGCCGTGTCAACCGGACGCTCAAGCTGCTCGAGATCGGCGGTGGAGAGCTGCCACCGTACGACGCAGAGCTGTCCTTCGACGGCAAGTCCGTGGGGCGCGTCACGAGCGCGGTCCGCGACAACGGGCGAGTAGTGGCGCTCGCCTACGTCCGCACGTCGGTGCCTGACGACGCCGAGCTGGTAGTAGACGGCGACGACATGCGCCCGGCACGATTCGAACGTGCGACCTCTGCCTCCGCAGGGCAGCGCTCTATCCCCTGAGCTACGGGCGCGTCGCCATCCCAGTCTAGCCGCCTAGGCGAGCTGCCAGCCCTTGCTGACGAACAGGGCTACGTACTCCCCCGGGACGTACAGCCGGTCTTCGACGTTCGGAATGAGGTAGTAGCTCTGCGGGTCGCGCAGGAGGTCGTCGCCCGCGCTCAGGTCGATGACCCACCGAGCGGGCGGCTCACGTCTGGAGAGGAAGCGGAGCTCGAAGGGGTAGACGCGCAGCGGATTAGCCGGCGAGAACACGCCGAGGCCCTGTTCGCGCGCCTGCCGCACCGATTCACGCGCTCGGTCGAGTGACTCGCGATCTTCGGGCGCCACGTCCGCGGGTACGGGCGTCTTCGGCACCGGGACGGCGTTGACGAGCGGCTGCGGCCGTCGGTACGGATCGACGTTCGGCCAGATGAAGTACGGCGTCACGTGGCCGAGGGCGAGCAGCCGCTCGTTATAGCTCCGCGGCCGCGGCTCGGGATCGTCGGCATCGGGCTGGTCGCGGTTGATGTAACAGAGCAGTCGCCCGTACGTGTCCATCACCTCGTTTGCGAACGAGCAGAAGAACCGGAACGTCTCGGGCGTCTGCCGGAGCACGGCGATGTCGCTCTCGATTAGCGCCTCGAGCGCTCGCTCAGCCGTCTTGGCAAAGTCGGCGTGGTTGGCGGCGGCACCCGGTCCCACGCGACCTGCAAGCGACGCCTGGAGCCCGGGCTCGAGCGGTGGGTCGATCGCGCCGTACGCCGCGTCGAACGGATCGTCGAGGAACTCGGCCCAGCGCGGGTCGGCGATCGAGATGAACGTCGTGCTGCCGGGGAGCGTGAACGACACCTCGGCCGCGTCGACGCCGAGGAAACGCAAGCCGAGGTTGCCGTCCGGATCGACGATGACCGTGTCGCCGTCGTACACCTGCTGGCGGATGCTGCCGATAACGTCGCCGTGGGCGCCCAGGGTGGTGTGTCCGACTTTGAGGCCCGACGGGAGTGTCACAATCGCCTTCGCCACGGGAACCTGCGGCCAATCTACGGTGTAGAGACGTTCGTGCGCCGGATCGCGCTGCTGCTCGCAGGTATCGGACTCGTCGTCGCCGGCTCGGTTGGGCCTACTGCGGCAACGGCGAAGGAGCCGGCTGTCGTGCACACGACCGCGGAGCTCGCCGTCGTCGGCGGTGAGATCCAGCAGCCGAAGCTCGCGTGGCTCCAGCCGCAGACGCTGAAGCAGCTGAAGCGTGGCGTCGTGAAGCTCGACGGGGCATTCGCGGCCGTCATGTCGCCCACCCGGGCGAGGGTCGCCGTCGGCACGGCCGGCGCCGGGCTCGCGATCGTCGACGTGAAGCGGATGAAGCGTGTCACACGCGTCGCGCCACGGCCGGGCTGGAGCGTGCATCCGATCTCCTGGCCGACCGCCAACCGACTGCTCGCACTCGAGTGGAACGATCGGGTCGGTGGCCAACAGCTGCTCGTCGCCAATCCTGCGTCCCGCCGTGCGGTGAAGCGCGTGCCGTTCGACGGGTTCTCGACCTGGGCTCGAGCGGGCTCCTCCGTCGTCGCGGTCGGCGGGTCGTTGGACAGCATCGGTCCGGCCAAGGTCCTCGTCGTCGACGAGAACGGAGCGACGAGGTCAGTCCAGCTCGACCGCATTCAGGCGGGCGGCGTGATGGAAGGCTCAGGCGAGGAGCCGACCTATCGCATGGCTTCTCCGGGCCTCGCCGTCGATCCGGCGTTCGGGCACGCCTACGTCGTCGGTCAGGACGGCCTCGTCGCCGACATCGATCTCACGACGCTCGCCGTCAGCCATCGCGAGGTCAACCGACCTGCGTCACTCTTTGGTCGCTTTCTCGATTGGCTGCAGCCGACCGCACATGCCAAGCGCCAAATGGGCTGGCAGCGGCAGGCAGTGTCCCTGGGTAAGGGCAAGCTCGCTGTTGCCGGTTCCGACTTCGACGGATTCGTCAACCACCCGTCGTCCGGGCTGGAGCTGTTCGATCTCGGGGCGGGCACTCGGCGCACCCTCGAGGCTGGCGCGAGCTACGTGCAGGCATCGAGCGGCGTGCTGCTCGCTGCGGGGGGAAGCTGGGACGGGCAAACCGAGAAGGAGTCGGGCATCGGACTCGCCGCGTACTCGTACGACGGCGAGCAGCTCTGGCGCGCCCTCGGCGACGAGGCGGTGTGGTGGTTCCAGGTGGCCGGCGGCTACGTGTACGTCGGCGGCAAGGACGCCTATCCGCCCACGGTGCGGGTGATCGACCTTGCTGACGGCGGCACGAATGCGGTTCGTGGCCAGCTGCCGTTCTTCGTCACCGGGTAGGAGGAGGGTCTGGCGAAACAGTGACTGAGCCGCTGGAACACGCTGGATCGCCGTCCTGCGGCGTCCTCGGTCGCCCGCGTACTTCATTCAGTACGCGGGCTCCCTGCGTCCTTGCAGTACGACGACCAGCGTGCCCCAGCGACGAGCACGGTTCCGCCAAACCCTCCTAGCTACTTGCAGCGCTTCGAGAGGTCCTCGACGTCGAGCACCGTCGTGTGCCCGCGACTGAGCGCCACGGTTCCTCTGCGCTCCTCCTCTCGCAGCACTCGGTTCACCGTCGCGCGCGACGTGCCCGCCATCTCGGCGAGATGCTCCTGCGTCATCGAGACGTCGAGCTGGTCGCCGTTGCCGCCCTGGCGGAGCGCGAGGTCTCTCAGACGCCGGCGAACCCGTGTCTCGGCGTCGGTGTAGTGCGCCTCGACGATGCGGTCACTCGCCCGCGTCAGCTGCTCGGCCAGCAGTCGCAGCAGGCAGTCCTTGACGCCCGGGTGCTCAGCCTGCAGGAGCGCGAACTCGTCTCGGAGGATGGACAGCGTCTCGCCCTCGTCGAGCGACTCGACCGTCGCCGAGCGGCGAGAGCCGGGCGAGAGTAGCGCCAGCTCCCCGAACGCCTCTCCGGGTCCGATGACGTCGAGCATCGCCGTCTCCCCGTGCGGCGTCGTGATGCGTACTGCGAACCGGCCCTTGACGATTAGGTGCAGCGACTCGGCGAGGTCGTCGCGGTGGAAGACGACCTCCCCCTTGCGGAACGTCCGTCGTCGCGCGATCGAGAGCAACCGCCGGACGTCTTCCGGCGGCAGTCCCTGGAGCAGCGTCCACTCCACGGCCACAGTTTGTGTCACGAAGGCGACATTCGCAACGTCACGTGCGCGAGCGACGGGTCGTCGACAGAAACGTAGCCTCGGTCCTCGTGAGCACACCCCCGTCCTCACATCACGAGATTGCCCAGCTGCGACACGAGGAGCGGCTCGTTCGCGCCGCGCTGGCGCACGCGCACCGACTACCGGCTGACGGTGCACGGGAACGCCGGCGTGTGGGGAGCCTCGAGCGACTGTTGGGGACGGTGCGAGCTCACCTCGGTGCGCCGCGCGGCAGGACCGTCGGCGCGCCACGGCTCCAGTCGTGAACTGCCTTCCGCGATAGGAGCCTACAACCAGCCGCCGGGAGGGGCCGCAAGGCCCCTCCCTCGTTGGCGAGTCTCCCGATGCGGGTACTCAGGGGCCCATGGCACGCCTCCTCGTAGCGATGCTGCTGACCTGCACGGTCGCCGCGTGCGGAGGCACTCACGAGCTGACCCGATCCGCGCTCGACCACGACTTCGAGGCGATCCAGTCGGCTGCGGCCGAAGGTGCACTGCTGTCGCACGACGTCTCACGCGGCCGAACGACCTCCGCGTTCGCTCGCGTTCACGGCGGTGAGCTCGCCGCGCAGGCGGAGGCCGTCAGCGCAAGGCTTGAATCTGCGCAGTCAAGCGCCAGCCTGAAGGACGACGTCGCCCTCGCGCGACGACTGGCCACATCGGTCGCGAGGGATCTCGAGCGCCTCGACGAGGCGTCGGAGGATGAGGCCGGTCGCATCGCGCGCCGTCTGGAGGAAGCGGCGCAGACGGCAGACCGCGAGTCGGCATGAACAAGGTCTTCGCGATCGCGCTCGGCATCCTCGCGGCGATCGGCGGGTTCGTCGACATCGGCGACATCGTGTTCAACTTCGCTGCCGGCGCCGCCTTCGGCTACGAGCTCCTGTGGGCGGTCGTCGTGGGAGTCGGCGCGATCATCACGTACGCCGAGATGTGCGGACGCGTCGCCAGCGTGTCGGGCCGGGCCGTGTTCGACGCTGTCCGCGAGAGGCTTGGCTTCTCCGTCGGCATGGTGACACTCGTCGCGGCCCAGATCGTGAACCTCCTCATGGTCGCCGCGGAAGTCGGCGGTGTCGCTCTCGTGTTGCAGCTGCTCTCGGGACTGCCGTACCGCGCGCTCCTCCTGGTCGCCGTACTCGGTCTCGGCCTCGTGGTCTGGTTCATGCCATTCGGGTGGATCGAGCGAGTCTTCGGCTACGGAGGCCTGCTGCTTCTCGTCTTCGCCGTCGGAGCCATCAAGCTCAACCCCGACTGGGGAGAAGTCGGAAGCGGCTTCGTGCCACACGTCGCGGGGACCGATACCGCCCTCTACTTCTACTTTGTGGTGGGCCTGATCGGTGCGGCGACCGTCCCCTACGAGGTGTACTTCTTCTCGTCGGGGGCGGTCGAAGAACGGTGGACACCGAAGGATCTCGGCGTCAACAGGGCGAACGCGATGATCGGCTTCAGCCTCGGCGGCTTCCTGTCGTTCGCTTTGATGATCACGGCCGCCGCGCTGTACTTTCCGCGCGGCATCGATCCGTCGAAGCTCGGGTCGGTGGGACTCGGTGCCGAGGTGCCGCTCGGGGCGGCTGCGCTCGTGATCGCGCTCGTGGGCATTCTCTTCGCAGTCGGTGGAGCCGCCATCGACACCGTGCTCTCTGGTGCCTACAACGTTGCGCAGTTCTTCGGGTGGGAATGGGGGAAGTACCGGAAACCTGCCGGCGCCCCGCGGTTCACGTTCGCCTGGCTCGTGCTCGTGGCGCTCGGGTTTCTCGTCGTGCTTACGGGAATCGACCCGATCATGCTGACGGAGTACGCGGTGATCTTCTCCGTCGTCGCGCTCCCCACGACGTACATCCCCATCCTGCTCGTGGCCAACGACCGCGCGTACATGGGGAGGTACGCGAACGGGCGCTGGGCGAACGTCTTCGGACTCGTCTTTCTCGTCGTGATCTGTGCGGTGGCAGTCGCCGCGATCCCGCTCATGGTCGTCACCAACATGGGGCAGGGATGAGCAATCCGATCGATCTCGCACTCGGCATCCTCGATCATCAGCTGATCGACGCCGACGACCGGCGATGCGGAAAGGTCGACGACCTCGAGCTCGAGGGTGTCTCGACGGGGTCGCCCCGCGTGACCGCACTACTGAGCGGGCCGTCCACCTGGAGGGGCCGGGGTCTGGTGGGACGGGTGGCTGCCGCCGTGGTGCGGCGCCGATCGGTGCGGCTCTCCTGGGAGGAAGTCGAAGGAATCGACTCTGCGATCCGCCTTCGGCGCAGGGCGGCGGACTACGGACTGGGACGAGGCGACGATCGAGCTCGGCAGTGGCTGCGATGTCTTCCGGGGGCCGAATGAGGCTGTCAGAGCTTCTCGGACTGAAGGTACGCACGGAGTCGGGCAAGGGGCTCGGACGCGTCCACGATGTGCGAGCCGAGCTCGGCGCGCGCTCGTTGCGGGTCACCGGCCTCGTGGTGGGAGGCCTCGGCCTGCTGGAGCGGCTTGGCATCGGCTCACCGGCGTCGCGGCAGCGCATTCGGACCGACGACGTCGTGCCGTGGTCTGCTGTCGTCCGCGCCGATCGCCGGGGCATCGTCGTCAAGGACGGGACGCTGCACGAATAGGCTTCTCGCGTGGCGCTGTACCTGACCGAAGAGGACGTCGAGGCCGTCTTCACGATGGGCGACGCCCTCGAAGCAGTCGAGGGCTCCTTCCGTCGTCAGGCAGCAGGCGAGATAGAAAACCACCCGCGCTATCGGCTCCGGCTCGAGGACGGCCGGCTGGCGGTAATGGCGGCATCCGACCTCGGCCTCGGTGTGGCCGGCGTGAAGACCTATGCCGCCGGTATCGGGGGTGCGAAGTTCATGCTCACGCTGTTCCATGCCGCCCGGCACGACGTCGTCGCCGTGCTGGAGGCCGACATGCTCGGGCGCCTACGGACCGGAGCCGCGAGCGGCGTGGCCGCGAAGCACCTGGCGAAGGAGGGTGCGGCGAGTCTCGGCGTCATCGGCTGCGGCCGCCAGGCGGAGACGCAGATCGCCGCCGTGCGCGCCGCCCTCCCGGACATCGCAACGACCGTCGTCTATTGCCGCGACCCCGAGCGGCGCGAGGCGTTCGCCAACCGCATGGGCGCCGAAGCTGCGGAAAGCCATCAGGACGCGGCAGCGCAGGACGTCGTCGTCACGATCACGACGTCGAAGGACCCCGTGCTGCGCGGGGAGTGGCTGCTGCCCGGCACGCTCGTGTGTGCCGCGGGCGCGAACGTCCCGCGCAACCGCGAGCTGGACAACACGGTGCTCGAGCGGGCCGCGTTCGTCTGTTGTGACTCGCTCGACGACGCGCGGATCGAGTCGGGTGACCTCATCGAACCGGTGGCGCAGGGCGTGCTCGACTGGCTCGAGGTGCACGAGCTCGCCGAGGTCGTCGCGGGCGAAGTTGCGGGCCGGCAGTCCGACGAGGACATCGTCGTCTTTAAGTCGAATGGCATCGCCGCATGGGACATCGCAGCCGGCGCGGCGGCCGTCGCGAACGCCCGCGAGCGCGGCGTCGGCACAGACCTGTAATTCGCGGCTAGACGGCGGCTTCCGCGGGTCGGCCGTTTTCACCGGTTCTTCGGTCATCGATGAGGGCTGCAGCCGTCAGGAGGATGAAGGCAGGCGCGAGCCGGCACGACGTACGCGGCGACCGCGTGACAGCCCAAAGACGTCAGCAGGAGGATGAGGAGCGCCGCTACGGCCGTGCCGCCCGACGAGCTGATCGAGCAGGATACGGACGTGGCTGACCGCACCGTCCTCCACGTG
>JBKPGF010000057.1:0-63307 GCA_046729255.1 Actinomycetota bacterium | reverse complement strand
TCGGCAGCGTCAGATGTGTATAAGAGACAGCCCCGACACGTTGCAGGCGCTCCTCGACAAGAGCCTCGTGCGGCGCCGGGAGGATGACGGTGAGCGACGCTACTGGATGCTCGAGACGATCCGCGAGTATGCGCTCGAACGCCTCGAGGATAGTGCCGAGGCAGGAGAGATCCGCCGGCGTCACGCGACGCACTACGCCGGCGACCCACTCGACATCGACCACTTCGTGCGTCCAGAGGAGGCGCCGAAGCTCCTCCGTCGACTGAACCGCGAGCTGGCGAACATTCGGGGTGCGCTCGACTGGGCACACCGGACTCGATCTCCCCTCGAGCTCGACCTGGCCATTCTCTACCAGAGGGCCGACGCCGTGTTTCCGGTGGAGGGGCGGCAACGATTGGAAGCCGCGCTCGCCAACCCGACGCCGCAACGACTACGACATCGTGCGCATGCGCTCCTCACGTGTGGGATGTTCGCGCTCAGGGCAGGCGATCTCGACATCGCCCGGCGTCACTCCGAGAACGCGCTTCGCCTGTACCGCGACGTGGGGGACCCATTCTGGGAAGACCGGGCGTTGGTGCAACTCGGGGTTGTCGCGGGCTACCGTGGGAACGAGAGCGAGGAGGCCGCCTGTTCGACGAGCTCGCCCAGCGCGCGCGGCGCGGCGGCGACCCGCTCCGACGTGGAGTGTCGCTGGGCTACGAGGGGGCTCGTGCGTTCTCTGCCGGCGATCGCGAAGAGGCACGGGAGCTGTTCGAGCAGTCCCTGCAATTGTTGGCGGGCGCGGGCACCTGGGAGGCGCTCGGCCACATGTTGCTGGCAAATCTGGCGATCGTCGAGGGTCGGTTCGACGACGCCGTGCGCGCCTGTGCGGCCGGCCTCGAGATCGTCGTCGGTCAAACGCGTCAGCTCGACGTCTGGTGGGCACTCGGTGGCTCAGCTCGTGCCCTCAGCGGCACGAACGAGCTGGAGGCGGCGGTGCGCCTTCAGGGCGCGTTCCTCGCGTGGCGGGAAGCGCGGGGGCAGGAAAATCTTTTGTTGCCTTCATTCTCCCGTGAGCTCGCCGAATATCAGCCCCCGGCGCTCCGGGCCGCGACTTCAGATCCTGAGTTCGCTCGCGTTGTGGCCGAAGGGCGGCGGATGACGCTCGCTGAGGCGATCGACTGTGCCCGCCAGGCCCTCGCTCGCGTCGCTCCACGCCCGGAATGAGCTCGCGCTCCGATCTGCCGATCGGCACCGTGACGTTCTTCTTCACCGACGTCGATGGCTCGACCAAGCCTCTGACCGAAACTAACGAGTGGTTTGCGACTGCGGCAGCTCCGCCGTCTCGACGCCGACGCCTCTGTCCCATTCCTGAGATCGGGATGCGGTCACGATTTCGGACGGAAACGTGATAAGTCAACAGGTTCCGCCTCGCGTACGCCCGAGGTCACCATCACCCACCCCCGAGTGCGAAAAGCGCCGTCTCGTTCGGAACCGCTAGCTCCTGGTCACGTGGTCTCGAGGGCCGCGACGTGCGGATTGACCGACATGCAGCTCGCAGACCCCGTCAAAGTCCCAGCTGATCCAGGGGGCCGGTGGCGAACAGGCGCCGTCGCATCTACGATGCGGGGCCATCGCTCAACGACCTTGGGGGGTCTCAATGAAGCGATTGATCATGCTGGCTGCGTGCGTCGCGGTCGGAGCGGTTATGCTGGCGCTTCCGGCTCAGGGGGAGCCCGGTTCCGCTCGCTACATCGTCGTGCTCAAGGACGGCACCAATCCGGCCGTAACCGCGAGCCGCCACGCAACGCAGTACGGCGCAGCAGTCGGCCATGTCTACCGCCATGCCCTGAACGGCTACTCCGCGGTGATACCGAACGAGCGCGTCGCAGCCCTTCGTGTCGATAGCAGCGTCGCCTACATGTCACCCGACGGTGAAGTTTCTGCCGCCGCGCAGACGTTGCCGACGGGTGTTGACCGAATCGAAGGAGACCAGAGCAGCACGGTCTCCGGGAACGGCTCGGGATCGGTGAATGTGAACGTTGCCGTCATCGACACCGGGATCGATCTCACCCATCCGGACCTGAACGTCGTCGGCGGGGTCAACTGCGCCAACGGCCCTACCAACGACGACGGCAACGGGCACGGCAGCCATGTCGCCGGGACGATTGGCGCGAAGGACGACGGGAACGGAGTCGTCGGTGTCGCGCCCGGGGCGAGGCTGTCCGCGGTCCGCGTGCTCAACAACGCGGGCTCCGGCTCCTTCGCCGATGTCATCTGTGGTGTGGATTGGGTGACGGGGACGCGAACTGACGGTGATCCGACGAACAACATCGCCGTCGCAAACATGAGCCTCGGCGGCTCAGGCTCCGAAGGCTCGTGCTCCGACAACGCGTTCCGCGAGGCGATCTGCAACTCGGTCGGTGCCGGCGTCACGTACGTCGTGTCTGCCGGAAACAGCGGCGGAGACTTCTCCGGACTCGTGCCGGCGACGTTCCCGGAAGTGCTGACGGTGACCGCTACTGCTGACTTCAACGGCCAGCTGGGCGGAGGTGCAGCTGCGACCTGCCGGACAGACGTGGACGACACGGCCGCGGACTTCAGCAGCTTCACGACGGGCGGATCGGCTGACTCTGCCCACACCATCGCCGCGCCTGGCGTCTGCATCCTCTCGACGTGGAAGCGCGGCGGCTACAACACGATCTCGGGGACGAGCATGGCCTCACCGCACGTGGCGGGAACAGCCGCGCTCTGCATCGCCACCGCGCAGTGCCTTGGACCAGCAGACGTGATCACGAAGCTTCGCAGCGAGGCGGCCTCGCAGCCGGCCTCGTACGGCTTCGTCGGGGACCCGAACAACCCGATCGCCACGGGCGGCCAGAAGCCGAGAACGCTCTACTACGGCTACCTCGCCCACGTGGGCGACTACTAGGCCGAACCTGAACGAAGTGGGCGCCCTACGTGGGCGCCCACTTCCTCGCGGTGGCCGCCCGATACTGACGGCGCTCAGGCGCGCGATGCAGCGCAACGGGCGTTACCTTTAAAAGCGCCGCTACCTGGGCGCCCTCCCGTGTCGGGATGACGTCGACGACCTCATACGGCCTTGGGTGATCATCGACCGCGAGCCTGTCACCGACCTCGATCGGCAATGGCATGTGGACGATTCCGAGATCGTCAGTCGTCGCCGCGCCGAACACCCTGACCGGGACCGGGACACCTATCCGTGAAGGCTTCGACATAGTGAGTGCAGAGGAGGGCCGGTCTCCCGGCCCTCCCGATGCGAGTAGTCGCGATAGTGGCTAGCTGTGCGGGAACTTGTCGACTGAGACGCCGTTCACGGAGATGTTCCGCAGCAACGTCTGACCTTCCTCGTCCTGCACGACGTCGACGCCGCCGGTGATGGTCACACCGAACTGGCCGGCACCCGGCTCACCGCCGTGGAACTCGACGTGCGTCCAGCCGTTGCCGAGATCCGTGTGCTCGCCGTAGACGCAGCCGAAGAACTGCGTGCCCGCGTCGGTGTAGACGTTGAAGCGCGGCGCACCAGCGCCGCAGTACCCCTTGACGTCGAACGAGAGCTGCGTGAGCGGCTTGCTCTCGACGCCCTTGAACTCGACACCGGCCGCGAGGTTGGCGGTCGTCGGCGCGATCTTCTGCAGCGACAGGCCGTCCTTCGTCCAGGTCGCGGACGCGAGTCCGGTGTCGTCCGGGTCGTAGACCCAGGTCTTCGCGAGACCGACCTTGCCGGCCGTCGCGATGCCCGCGAGCACGAACATGCTCACTCCGAGCAGAGCAGCAACAAGCGCAATGCGCTTCATGCGGTATTTCTTTCGATCGGTGATTTGACGGAAGCAGGTGGGGATTACTCCCGCGAGGCAGCTAGTTAGTTGCCTCATCGCTTCCGCCCTGCAACTTAGAAGGCGCAATGACCCTGCGCCATGACACAAATGAGTTAACTGTGGACGCGTTGCGCGTCGAGATCAGCGGCACTTCCCTGATGGGCGGCCTGGCAGGCGGCGGTAATGTCGCGCACGCTCTAGAAACATCGGCGTCCCAAGCTACGTCCTCGACACGACGGGAGTGGTTCGGTGGATCAACGCGCTTGCAGACGCGCTAGAGCGAGCCGTGCAGCTGGGCGACCCGGCGATGGTCAGAGACCTTCTCGAGAGCCTTGCATTGGTCGAAAGCGACCGTGGGGACATGGAGCGTGCGGGGATGCTGTGGGGCGCCGGCGAGTCGCTTCTGGCCGCGTCTGGGGCAAGTTCGCTCAGGCGCCGTGTGGAGCCCGAATTGCCTTTGGAGGCGAAAGCAGCAGGCGCTGCTCACGTTCGACGAAGCGGTGGCTCTTGCGCTGAGGAGCGGCGATGCGTGACCTCCCCACCGGGACGGTCACCTTCGGCTTCACGGACGTCGAGGCTCGACGAAGCTGCTGGATGCGGGATGACCCGTCGATCCAACTCGAGGTGGCACGTCGTAAACGGCCACAGGTTCGGCGAGAAACGCGACTCTTTGCCCGGGCGAAGTACGGACTCTCGATGCTCAGCCGCTTCTACGCACGCGACGGCCGTGACGACGCCGCTGTCACGAAGGACGTGCTCGACCGGGCAGCGGACGCCGGGGTCGGGACGTGAGCGCGGGCGAATAGTCAGCCTTGCGCGTCGGTTGGTGGCGGTTGCAGTCGCCCGACCGAGCAGGAGAACCGCTTAACCAGGCCGACGGACCCGCTTCGTCGGTCCACGACCCGTCACGGAGCCCGAGTCGTTCGCGGCTCATTAACGCCGCGACAACGGGCGCTAACCGTCGGTTAAGCCCAACTCCATGTGCGGCAGGTTGGATCAGATCATGCGCTTTGCCGTCGTCGCGTCCTGCATCCTCGTCATCGTCCTCGGCGTCATCGCCGGCGCTTCCGGCGCCCGAGGACCCGAACCGAAAGTCGTCGGTTTCGCCGACGCCGCTATCGGCTCCGTATCGCGCTCGTCCCAGCTCCAGAGCGGCTCACCATTTCAGGAAACCACCGGCGGGACGTATACCGTCGCCGACGGCGAGTCCGTGCGGATCTCCGCCGACTCGAGCTACACGACCGCAGATCCCTCGTTCAATCAGCGCTGGGCGGACCTCCTCGCATCGGCCCCGCACCGAAGCGAGCTCCAGACTGTGTCCGTCGTGCTCCTCCCACTCCAGCGCGTGCAAACGTTTTGTGGCGACCAGGCGCTTGCGTGCTACTCGCCGGAGTCCCAGGTGATCATCGCGCCAGGCGACGACCCCGCGCAGGATCTACCGGCGTCGAGCATCCTCCTCCACGAGTACGGCCATCACGTCGCCCAGAACCGCGGAAACGATCCCTGGCCGGCGGTCGACTACGGACCGAAGCGCTGGGCATCGGACAAGAACGTTTGTCGCCAAGCCAAGAACGGCCTGCTTCATCCCGGTAACGAGGGCTCGGATTACCGGTCCAACCCGGGCGAGGCGTGGGCGGAGACGTATCGGGTGCTCGCCGAGCGGGCCCTCGGCTTGCCGGAAGTCCCCTGGACGATCGTGAGCAGCGCGCTGTACCCCGACGATGACGCACTCGGCGCTGCGCGGGCGGACGTGCTCGACCCGTGGACGGGGAACAGGACGACGACGGCCAACGGATCCTTTCGTGGGCCGCAGACGCAGCGCAGCCTCCGCCTCGTCACGCCGTTCGACGGCGCTCTCTCCGTCGCGCTGACGAACCGCACGAAGGGCGCGTTGAAGATGCGGCTCGAGAACAAAGCCGGAGTCGCGGTCGTCAGCTCGTCCGTCGCCGCCGGGAGGACGAAGGGCCTGCGCTATTCGGTCTGCGGCGATCGCTCACTCCTGCTCAGGGTGAGCCGCACGACGACGGGCGCCGGGTCCTACACCGCGGCGATTTCGAAGCCGTAAGGCACTCGAGCGCGCTGCTGGACGTGTCCTGGGCAATCACCGGAGAGGCGCCGGGCCAGCTACGAACGAGCATCGCCCGTTTCCTACGCCTGCCGGCGAGCGTGCCGCGCCCAGTCGCGCGCAAGGCTAGCCGCGGTCTCTGGACTGTACGGTCGCGAGAAGCGCGTACCTGAGCGACCAGCTGGGGAGGGCCCGACCCGTAGCCGGGCCCTCCGTACGTGCATTGCGGGTCAGTTGCTCGGCGGATCGACGTCGACCCAGACGAGCCGGTGATCCGACGAGGGGAAGGGGAAGAGACCGACGAGGCTGAACAGCGGGTCGCTCATCAGCGGCCAGAAGACGCCGCCGTCGAGGAGCTTGATGTTCTTCCTCGGGAGCACGTAGTCGGCCCGGAGGTTCCCGGGTGCCGTGTCGGCGAAGTCAGCGGTGTCGAACGCGGGATCGCTCTTGTGCGTGGCGTTCGCGCCGCCTTGCAGCGCCGCCTGCTCGGGACCGCCGAGGCTGGACGGCGTGAGCTTCGTGTTCACGAGCGGGTGCTCGATGAGCTGCTGGATCGCTCCGGGAATGCTGTCGCCGTCGAGCGGATCGGAGTTCTCGTCGCCCGCGATCACGAACAGCGAACCCGGTGTCAGGCCGCCGCTGCCGCCTTCGTCGTCGTAGATGTAGCCGCTCTTGCCGGGCGTGATGTAGTCGGCCCAGAAGCGGATCTCGTCGAAGTTTCGCGTGCCGTTGCGATCCTCCGGACCGTCGAAGACCGGCGGCGTGGGGTGGCTGACGAGGAAGTGGACGGTCTTCTTGCCGATCTCGATCGGCACGTCCCAGTGGCTCTTGGACGACAACCGGAAGACGGCCAGCTCGGCGGCGGAGTACCAGTCCGCCGGCGCGGCGGTTGCCGGGTCGTCGGGCAGGAGCGCGCCGGGCATGTCCTTCCACAGGAAGTTCTGGAACGTGCGGACGCCCGCCGCGTCGATGGGATACCTCGACAGGACGGCCAGGCCGAACTGTCCGGGGAAGAAGCCGAACCCGAAGGCGTCGTCCGGGCCGCCCACCACGCCGTTGTTGTTGAGGTCGAACCCCGACGGGATGCCGGTGTTCGACGGCGCGATGTACGTGTAGCCGTACGCGATCGGCGCTGCACCGTTGTGCGGCACCGAGAGGTAGTTCTGCTGGAACAGCACGAGCGCCGCCGGTTCGAAGTCGAACTCGTTGATGAGCAGCACGTCCGGTCGGACGCGCTGGATGATCTCCGCGACCGTCTGTGCCTGGGGGTTGTTCGGCGTCGACAGGTCTGCGAGGAGCTGACCTGCGAAGTTGCGATTGAGCGATGCGTTGAACGTCGCGAAGCGCACCTGGGACACGGCGGCGGCCGACGGAGCACCGGGCGCCGTGGAAGCTGCGAGTGCCGCGACGGCGGCTGCGAGCGCTGCCGTCGCAAGCGCGGCCTTCAGTCGAACGGAGCCGACCATGGGCGATCCTCCTCTCCTGGGGACAGTTCCTGGTTTTCCCCGATCCTCGCCGCGAGGAACATCACGAAGCGGCCACGTTCCGGTGAGCGTGTGGAGAAGCTGGGCCGCTCTGGCCACCGCCGACACGGCCCTTGTACGCTTGCGCAGTCAAGTGCCGCCCGAGTCGGCCCGAGCGGGTGAGCGCAGGGTCGATTGACTCGAGCGGCACACCGCGGCGCGCGAAGGCGCCACTTCTTCACTAAGACGTCAGCCGCCTGCGAGAGTTGCCCATGCCGCTAGCAGCGGGAGCTAGCTTTCGACCATGCACGCCCACGGCCACGAGCATTCGCGCCGGCGCGCCGACCGGCGTGCGCTCGGGCTCGCGCTTGCCCTCATCTCGTGCTTTCTCGTCGTCGAGGTCGTCGTCGGCGTGCTGGCCGACTCGCTGGCGGTGCTCGCCGACGCCGGGCACATGCTCGCCGACGCAGGCTCGCTCATTCTTGCGCTGTTCGCGGCCTGGCTGGCCGGCCGTCCGCCGACACCGCAGCGAAGCTTCGGCTACCGGCGGGCGGAGATTCTCGCTGCGCTCGCAAACGGCGCCGCTCTCGTCGTCGTCGCCGTGTGGATCTTCGTCGAGGCAGTCGGACGGCTCTCCGACCCACCCGAGGTGGAGGGCGGCTGGGTGCTCGCGGTGGGGGCAGCCGGCCTCGTCGTCAACCTCGCCGCCGCGGGCGTGCTCTACAGAACGGGGAGCGGCAGCCTCAACGTTCGCGGCGCGTTCCTGCATGTCCTCGCCGACCTGTGGGGCTCCGTCGGCGTGATCGTCGCCGGGCTCATCGTGGTGACGACGGGTTGGGAGCTGGCCGATCCGATCGCGGCGATGGTGATCGGCGTGCTGATCGTCGCCAGCGCGTGGCGGCTCGTGCGCGAGTCGGTGGCCATTCTCCTGGAGGCGACTCCCGCGGGGATGTCGGCCGACGAGGTGGGACGAGCGATCCTGGGCGTGCCCCGAGTCGTCCAGGTGCACGATCTCCACGTCTGGACGATCACTTCGGGCTTCCCGGCGCTCTCGGCCCATGTGCTCGTCGAGCCGGGCGCCGACTGCCACGCCATTCGGCGGCAGATCGAGACAGTCCTCGGCGAGCGCTTCGATCTCGGGCACACGACGCTCCAGGTCGATCACGCCGGCCTCTCCCCGTCGGCGAGCGTCGAGCTCCGCCGGGCGACATAGAGCACAGCGGTCACGGTCAGGCTGATCGCCCGGCCGGCCGTCGAGATCCGGCGGTGGATCCGCTCGAAGAGGTCGCTTCGCACATCGTCCGCCAGCGCGCGGTAGCGGGACACCGTGCCGAGGAGCGCGACGTACGCATCTGCGTCGAAGGATTCGTCCCAACGGTAGCGCCGGACGGTCACCGCGGCGAACCCGCCTTCAGTGAACTCGTCGGAGCGGTCGCGAACGTGGTCGATGGGTAGGAACATCCGCTCGTCCTGCTCGCCGGTCGCCGCGAGGTGGTCCTCCCTCGTCGCGAGCCAGACGGGGTCGGAGTCCTGATGTGTCGCGAAACGGGTTCCGTAGACACCCAGCGCGCCGCCGTCGCGCAACACGGCCGCCGACTTCGTGTAGGCGACTTCCGGGTCGATCCAGTGGAACGCATTGAAAGAGACGACGGCGTCGAAGCGCCCGTCCCCGGGATCCCACTCCTCGAACGACGAGGTCACGACCGTCACGTCCGGGAACGCCGCGAGATTCCTCCGCGCGAGGTCTGCCATGCGCTCCCCGAGCTCGACTGCGACGATCTCGAATCCTCGCTCGGCCAAGGGTGTCGTGTTCTGGCCTGTGCCGCAGCCGATCTCCAGCAGGCGCGCACCCGCTCCGAGTTCGGCCAGCGAGACGAGATCGTCGAACACGTGGTCTGGCGCAACGGGTCGTGCGCGATCGTATTCGGCAGACCCGCCGTCGAAGGTCTGCCGTAGGAGGTGACGTTCCTCTGGAAGCCTCTCGCTCACGCTAAAGCGTTCCTATCACGCCGCCGACCTGATCTGTAGCCTGCCGCCGTGACGCTCACGATTCTCGAGGGAACGACGTTCTGCATCTGCGACGAACGCGGCGACCTCGGCGACGAGACCGGCGGCTTTTTCGCCGACGACACGCGCTATCTCTCCGTCTTCCGGCTGACGATCGAAGGGCGACTGCCGCTCCTGCTGACGTCGGACAAGGTGGAGTACTACTCGGCCGCCTTCTTCCTCCGGAATCCGCCGACCGAGACGCTGCCACAGGACTCGCTGTCGATCGCCCGCTCCCGCTTCGTCGGCGATGGGATGCAGGACCGCATCGCGATCCAGAACCAGGGAGTCGAGCCACTCGCGTTCCAGGTGGCGCTCGAGATCGGCTCCGACTTCGCGGACATCTTCACGGTGAAGTCTTACGACTTCGCGTTCGGCGACCCGCTAAAGGCGCCGCCGCTCCCTGAGCTCGCGGAACCGAGGTTCGACGAACAAGCGGGACAGTTCCTGCTCGCGGACCATGTCGGCAGCGCCGCGACGCAGGTGATCCTCTCCGAGCCGCCGAGCCTCGTCGAGGGTGCGTGGGCGACGTACGCGATCGAGCTCCAGCCACGCGAGCGGTGGGAGCTCGTCGTCGACGTCGTGCCGTCTCCGTCGGGCGAGGTCGTCCATCCGAAGGCGGCCGAGCGGCGATTCGGAGAGGAGCTCCAGCACGTTCGCGACTCGCTCATGGCCTGGCAGCTGCGCGTACCGCAGCTACGCGCGGAGTGGGACGAGCTCGGCCGCGCGGTCTCGCAGTCGATCTCCGACCTCGCGGCGCTTCGGATTCGCGCGAAGCAGAACGGCCGGGTCGCGGTGGGTCGACTGCCCGCGGCCGGCATGCCCTGGTTCATGACGGTGTTCGGCCGCGATTCGATCATCACCGGGCTGCAGACCCTGCTGCTCGGCCCCGAGCTCGCGCGCAGCGTGCTCGAGGAGCTCGCGCAGCTCCAGGCGACCGAGGTCGACCCGGAGCTCGACGCGGAGCCGGGCAAGATCGTCCACGAGGTACGGCGGGGGAAGGCGTCCGCGTCCTGGTTCGCACGCTATTACGGGACTGTCGACGCGACACCGCTCTACCTCGTGCTGTTGTCCGAGGTCTGGCGGTGGACGGACGACACACGCCTCGTGACGAGCCTGCGCGAGCCCGCGATGAAGGCGCTCGAGTGGATCGATCGCTACGGGGACCGCGACGGCGACGGTTTCGTCGAGTACGCGAAGCGGTCGGTGCGCGGGCTCGACAACCAGTCGTGGAAGGACTCTCACGACTCGCAGAGGTTCGCCGACGGCCGGTTCGCGGAGCCGCCGATTGCCCCGTGCGAGGTTCAGGGCTACGTCTTCGATGCGAAGCAGCGAATGGCGGAGATCGCGCGGGAGGCATGGCGCGACCGCGAGCTCGCCGACCGCCTCGACCGGGAGGCAAAGGAGCTGCGGCGAGCCTTCAACGAGGCGTACTGGCTCGACGATCGCGGCGGCTACTACGCGCTCGCCCTCGACCGCGACAAGCAGCCCGTCGACTCCATGTGCTCGAACATGGGCCACCTGCTGTGGAGCGGGATCGTTCCCTCCGAGCGGGCGGACGCCGTCGTCGACCGGCTCATGGGAGAGGAGCTGTGGTCGGGGTGGGGCGTCCGCACGATGTCCTCCGGCGACGCCGCGTACAACCCGCTGGCGTACCACAACGGCACCGTCTGGCCCCACGACAATTCGCTCATCGCGCTTGGGCTCGCCCGCTATCGACGCTGGCCCGAGGCGCAGAAGATCGTGCAACGACTCCTCGAGGCGGCCGCGTGGCTCGATCATCAGCTGCCGGAGGTCTTCGCCGGGATGCCGCGGGCGGAGACGCCCTTCCCCATCGCCTATCCCACTGCCGCCCGGCCGCAGGCATGGGCGGCGGCGGCGCCGATCCTCCTCCTCCGGGTGCTGCTCGGCCTCGAGCCGTCACGGCGACGGCACGCGCTGGAGACGGAGGCGCCCGTCGAGCTGCCGTCGTGGGCAGGCTCGCTGCGTCTCACCGGCGTTCCGTGCTTCGACCGGCGCTGGACGGTGCGGGTCGACGATGGGCATGTGCGGGTAGAGCCGGAGTAGTGCGGATAGGACTCATCAGCCCCGTGTGGTTCCCCGTGCCGCCGACCGGCTACGGCGGCATCGAGTGGATCGTCTGGCTGCTCGCGGATGGGCTCGTCGACGCTGGCCACGACGTGACCCTCTTCGCCTCGGGCGACTCGCATACGAAGGCGACACTTCATGCGGTCTACGACACCGCCCCGAGCGAGAAGATCGGCACCTCGATCGTCGAGCTCCACCACTCCCTGGCCTGCTTCGAGCGCGCCGACGATTTCGACATCATCAACGACCACTCGGGGCTGCCGGCGGCCGCGCTCGGCGGCGCCGTGGCGACACCGACGCTGCACACGGTCCACGGCCCGCTCGACGCGATCGGCGGCGTCATCTACGAACAGGTCGCTCGCGTCTCGCCGCAGGTAGGGCTCATCTCCATCTCCATGAACCAGCGCGCGCCGAAGCCGCACCTGCCCTGGGTGGCCAACTGCCCGAACGCGCTCGACCTCTCCCTCTACCCGGTCAAGCCGCACCGCGGCGACTACCTCCTCTTCGTCGGCCGGATGAGCCCTGACAAGGGCTGCCACCGAGCGATCGATATCGCTGTCACCGCCGGCCTGCCGTTGAAGATCTGCGGCAAGCGGCGGGAGCCGGCGGAGATCGCGTACTTCGAGGCGTTCGTGCGGCCGCACCTTTCATCCGAGATCGAATACCTCGGCGAGGTGACACACGGCGAGAAAGTGGAGCTGCTCCAGCATGCGCGCACGACGCTCTTTCCCATCGAGTGGGAGGAGCCGTTCGGGCTCGTCATGATCGAGTCGATGGCCTGCGGCACACCCGTCATCGCGACGCGCATGGGCGCGGTGCCAGAGGTGATCGAGGACGGCCGCAGCGGCCTCATCGTCGACGACTACCGCGAGATGACCGCAGCGCTCGAGGAGGCGGACAAGCTCGACCCGGAGGACCTGCGCGCGTTCGCGGAGGAGCACTACTCGCCGCGGCGCATGGTGGCGGACTACGTGTCGGCATACGAGGAGCACATCGAGCGGAGGCGAGGATGACGGTGCTCGAACCGCTGCTGCGCGCAGCGTTCCCGAACGCGAGTGTGCTCGAGGTCGTCGACCGCACGGGCGGCGGCGACCACTTCCACGTGACGGTCGTCAGCGAGCAGTTCGAAGGCCTCTCCCTCGTCGAGCAGCACAAGCTCGTCTATGCCGCCCTCGCCGCACCGCTGGCGGATGGCACCATTCACGAACTGCGGATTTCGACCAAGCAGTCGTCGTCGTAGGTTCGGTCTCGACTGGACTGGGCGAGAACCGAGTAGGCCAAGGACGCAGGGAGCCCGCGTACCCGCAGCAAGCGGAGCGTACGCGGGCGACCGAGGACACCGGCATGCGACGGTTCGCAGCCAGCCAGGCTGGGCGCACCTGCGGCGGCGCCTGCTACAAAGGAGGGGACATGAGCGATCTTGCGAGCGAAGTGCGGAACGTCATCGAGGGCGAGCCGGTGGCTCTGTTCATGAAGGGCACGCCGCAGATGGTCATGTGCGGCAACTCCCACCGCGCGCTCGAGGCGCTGCGCCGCGCGGGTGCTCCCGTGACGGCCGTCGACATCCTCCCGGACCCCGCCATCCGCCAGGAGCTCTCGGCGCAGTCCGGTTGGCCGACGATCCCGCAGGTCTTCGTCAAGGGCGAGCTGATCGGCGGCGCCGACATCACCGAGGAGCTCGAGTCCTCGGGTGAGCTCGAGCGGAAGCTCGAGGACGCGCTCGGGGCGGACTACCGCGACTCGCGCGAAGAGAAGACTGTCTCCCTCGTCTAGCTGACTGCGAAGCGGTGTTCGTGGCGGGGGCGGATCCAGACCGTCTGCCCACGCCAGAGCTCGAGCTCCTCGAAGCGTTGCCGCGTCAGCAGGGCGACGATCTCCGCGCCTTCGGCGTCGTGTAGCTCGACCTTGACGTCCCGGCCGAGCACCGTGAAGCGGACGATCATCGCTTCTAGCGACCCCTCGACCGCCTCGTCATGGAGCTCGAGGTCGTGCGGTCTTACGAGCATGCCGCCGACGCGGTTCGCGTCTCCCACGAAGGTCATGACGAACTCGCTCGCCGGCGAGTCGTAAAGCTCCCGCGGGGCGCCGGTCTGCTCGATCGCGCCGTGGTTCAGCACGGCGATCGTGTCCGAGATCTCCATGGCCTCCTCCTGGTCGTGCGTGACGAACACCGTCGTCACGTGCACGACGTCGTGGAGGCGGCGCAGCCACTCGCGGAGCTCGGCGCGCACCCGCGCGTCGAGGGCGCCGAACGGCTCGTCGAGCAGCAGCACCTGCGGCTCTGGCGCGAGCGCGCGGGCGAGTCCCATGCGCTGGCGCTGGCCGCCGGAAAGCTGGGTCGGATA
Organism: Actinomycetota bacterium; assembly: GCA_046729255.1. Lineage (GTDB taxonomy): Bacteria > Actinomycetota > Thermoleophilia > Gaiellales > Gaiellaceae > PALSA-612. The sequence continues at coordinate 49,482 of JBKPGF010000057.1, read as the reverse complement.
CCGGTCGCCGAAGCCCTGGAGTTGCACGAGGTGGAGCAGCTCGTCAACCCGCTCATGGATCTCGGCGCGCGGGCGTTTCCGCACCTTGAGGCCGAAGGCGACGTTCTCCCGCACCGTCCTGTGCTTGAAGGCGGCGTAGTGCTGGAAGACGAAGCCGACGTTCCGCTTCTGCGGCGCGAGGGCCGTTGCGTCCTTCCCGGAGAGGAGGATCTCGCCCGCGTCGGGCGTCTCCAGCCCGGCAATGATCCGGAGCAGCGTCGACTTGCCGGAGCCGCTCGGGCCGAGCAGCGCGGTCAGTGCGCCACTCTCCACCTCGAGCGAGACGTCGTCGACCGCGACGAAGTCCCCGAATCGCTTCGTGACGTTGCGGACGATGATGGACATCAGATCGCCTTCTCCTTCGGCCTGATCGCGGTCATCGCGACGAGAACGAGGATCGCCATGAGCGCGAGCACGATCGAGATCGCGTAGGCGCCGGCGAGGTCGAAGCTCTCGTAGCGCTCCTGAACGCGGAGCGTGGCCGTCTCCGTCTCGCCCTGGATGCGGCCCGACACGACGGCGACGGCGCCGTACTCCCCGAGGCAGCGCGCGGTCGTGAGGATGACGCCGTAGATGACGGCCCAGCGGATCGAAGGCAGCGTGATCCGCCGGAACGTCTGCCAGCTGCTCGCGCCGAGCGTCCGCGCGGCCTGCTCCTGCTCGTCGCCGATCTCGCGAAGCGTCGGCACGACCTCTCGCGCCACGAACGGCAGCGAGACGAAGATCGTCGCGATCACCATCGACGGCAGCGCGAAGAGCACGTCGATGCCGTGGTCGGACAGCCAGCTGCCGAACCAGCCCTCGCGGCCGTAGAGCAGGAAGAGCGCCAGCCCGACGACGACGGGCGAGAGCGCAAGGGGCAGGTCGATGAACCCGTTCAGCAGGCCCTTGCCCCAGAACTTCCGGCGCACGATCGCGATCGCGCAGACGATGCCGAACACGGTGTTCACGGGCACTGCGATCGCCGTGATGATCAGCGTCAGCTTGAAGGCGTGGAGCGTCTCCGGCGTCGTGAGGGCATCCCACGCGGGCGCGAAGCCGTCCTCGAACGTCCGCCAGAACACCATCGCGAGCGGCCCGACGAGGATGACCAGCAGGTAGCCGAGCGCCACGAAGCGGAGGCCGAATCTACGCACGGTCGTGCCTCGTCGAGAAGTGGCGGATGGCGCCGATCGATAGCAGCGTCAGGAAGGAGATCGCGAGCAACACGACGGAGACCGCGGCAGCGCCCGCGGAATCCCCGCTCTCGATGCGCCCGAAGATGTAGACGGAGGAGACCTGGGTGTCGAACGGGATGTTCCCGGTGATGATCACGAGCGACCCGAACTCGCCGACTGCCTTCGCGAAGGCGAGCGCGACGCCGGACAGGATCCCGGACAGGATGTTCGGGAGGACGACGCGCCGGAATGTCGTGACACTGCCGGCGCCGAGCGAGTGGGCCGCCTGCTCGACCTCGGGGTCGAGCTCCTCCAGCACGGGCTGCACCGTCCGAACGACGAACGGCAGCGTCACGAACATCAGGCAGAGCACGATCGCGGTCTGCGTGTACGAGACGTTGATGTCGACGGGCGACGTCGGTCCGTAGAGGGCGAGCAGCGTCAAGCCGGCGACGATCGTCGGCAGGGCGAACGGGAGGTCGATGACGGCGTTGACGACGGCCTTGCCGCGGAAGTCGTCCCGCACGAGCACCCAGGCCGTGACCGTCCCGAGGACCGCATTGAGGACGGAGACGCCGAGCGAGGCGAGGAGCGTGAGCTTGAGCGCAGCCACTGCCTCAGGGGCGGAGACGGCGTCCCAGAAGCTCTGCGTCCCCTCGCTCGTCGCCTCCCAGATGAGGGCGGCGATCGGCAGCGCCACGAGCAGGCTGAGGAACAACGTCACGAAGCCGAGGGATAGGGCCGTAGTGGCGCTTTCCGTGTGAGGCTTCGCGCGTCGTGGTGCGGCGACCGCGACGTCGCTCGGGCTAGCCGGTGTCGCCACCGACCGCGTTCTCGATCCTCACCATGATCCCGGTCTTCGGGTGGAAGAAGCGCTTCTGCGCCTTAGTCCAGCCGCCGATCGACTTCGCGTCGATCGTGAACTCACCGGCGCGGACCGGGAACTTCTTGCGGTTCTTCTCCAGGACGCTCTTGACGACGGGCCGGTAACCGTTGCTCGCGAACACCTGCTGCGCGGGCGGCGTCGTCAGGAACTTCAGGAAGGCGTTCGCCTCCTTCGGGTGCTCAGTTGCCCGCGTGACCACGACCGGGTTCTCTATGAGGATCGTCGAGCGCGGAATGACGTACTGGACGTCGAGCCCCTTCAGCTTCGAGAACATCGCCTCGTTCTCGTATGCCAGGAGCACGTCGCCCTTGCCGCTCATGAACGTGTTGAGCGAGTCGCGCGCGCTCTTGTCCTGGACGACGACGTTCTTGAAGAGCTTCAGGAGGTTCGCCTGGGCCTGCCTGTCGGTCTTTCCCTCGCGGCGCCAGGCGCCGTAGGCGGCCATGATGTTCCAGCGCGCGCCGCCCGACGTGAACGGGTTCGGCGTGACGACCTCGACCCCGGGCTTCAGGAGGTCGTTCCACGAGTTGATGTTCTTCGGGTTCCCGTCGCGGAGGACGAACACGACGACGGAGTTCGTGACCATGCCCTTGTGGGGCTTCTTCGTCCAGCCCTTGAAGACGAGCCCCGCCTTCACGAGGTCGTCGACGTCTGGGGCGAGCGAGAGTGCCACGAGATCCGCCTTCAGGCCCGCCTTCACCGCGCGCGCCTGCTCGCCGGAGGAGCCGTACGACTGCGAAAAGGAGACATCTTTGCCGGCTGCGGTCTTCTGGAACATCGGGATGAGCTGCGCATACGCCTCGCGCGGCGTCGAGTACGCGACGAGTCGGAGCTCCGTGTCCGTGCTCCGGGCCGGGGCGGACGGCGCGACGACGGCGGCTCCAGCAACTGCGAGAACGGCTATCGAGAGTGCGATGGCGACCGGACGATGCATCCCGCACTCCTTTCTAGAGATTGTTTACAAGTCTTGTAGACTTACCCAGAATATCGTGACACTAGAGGATGTCTTGCTGAAATGTCAAGGGTCAACGGACGGAGGTACTCATGTGGGTCTCACGCCGCACCGACTACGCGACCCGGGCCGTGCTCGCGCTGACCCTCGAGGGCGGTGGGCCGCTGAAGCTCGAGGAGCTCGCACGTCGTACGGCTGTTCCGCAGTCGGTTCTGGAGCAGGTGATGCCGACGATGCGCACCGCCGGAGTCGTGCGGTCGGAGCGCGGGCCGTCCGGCGGCTACCGGCTGAACAAGCGGCCCGAGGAGATCAGCCTCGAGCGCATCGTCCGGCTGTTTCAGGGCCAGCTCGCGCCGATCAGCTGTGCGACGCGCCATAGCCCCGAGCCGTGCCCGATGACCGTCGGCTGCACGCTGCGGGAGGTCTGGGAAGAGGTCCGCGACGCGACGATCTCGCTGCTCGGCGGGGTGACCTTCGCCGACCTCGCCGCGCGCGCCGGCGGGCCGTGGACGCAGCCGGAGCTCCTGCTCAGCGTGGCTGAGTAGCCGCTTCCGCTTCGCGCCGCTTGCGCCAGTAGCGCTCGATCCCGCGGTACGACTGCCAGAGCGGCGCGGCTCGCTGCCAGGTGTCCAGGTCGTCAGGGACGCGGTCGTCGATGTCCTCGCGGGCGGCGTCGACGAACTCCTGCTCCGTCGCCCCACGCTCGACGCGCTCGACCCAGCGGGCCATCTCTTCGCGAAGCATCCCGAGGTGTTCGTCGATGTCTTCGGCGACGCCGAAGTGGATCAGGGCGAGCCGCTCGGGCCGCCACCGCTCGATCTCGTCGATCGTGCCGCTCCAGGTCTCCGGATCGAACTCGGGGGGCGGCGAGACGGGAATGACGTATCGCCCGGGGACGATACGGACGCCCGCCGCGTCACCGGCGTAGAGGATGCCGTCGGCCGAGAGATATGACACGTGATGCGATGCGTGGCCCGGCGTCGGGAAGCACTCCAGACCGACGACGTCGTCGCCGACGACGTGGACGTTGACCGCCGGCATCGGTGCCAGCTCGCCCCAGAGCTCGTCGAAGGCGTCGCCGTACAGGCGGCGGGCGCTCGCCTCGAGCCGGCTGGGATCGACGAGGTGCCGCGCGCCGATCTCGGACACGTGCACCTGGAGCTCGGGGTGCTCGCGCACGAGCGTCCCCGCCGCTCCCGCGTGGTCGAGATGGATATGCGAGAGCAGCAGGTGGCGGACGTCGCTCAGGGCGAGTCCGCGGTCGGCAAGCCCAGCCTCGAGCGCCGGTATGCACGTCGTCGGCCCGCAGTCGAACAGCGCGGGACCGTCGTCGGTCTCCAGCAGATAGACGCCGATGACGCGGTCGCTCGCCTGGTGGCCAAGGTCGATCGGTGCGATGGGCACACGACGATCTTAGGCCGGTTGCGGCCGCTGCCTTGTTAGGCGGCGGATTAAGACGACGAGCACGAGCACGGCCGCACCGATACCCACGGCCACGCCCACCAGGCGAGGCGTGTCCCGCCAGAAGCCGCCGTCGTTCGCCGACGGTGGTCGGGCCGGAAGCCCGATTTCCGCGAATGTCTGCTTCAGCTCGGCGGTGCTCACGTACCAGCCTCCGAACGTGTGCTGCCCGTCGCGGCGGGCGGCTGCGTCCTGGCTCGTGGCGCCCCAGAACGGCTGCCCGGGCTTCGTGTAGCTCACCGGGTAGGGCTTGGCGTATGGATAGAGGTGTTGCTCGAGAATGCTCTCTTGCCCTTCCGGCCCGGGCATGACGTAGCGGACGACGTAGCGAGGTCCCAGTGTGACGTCCGGCCTCGTGTCGAGCATCGGGTTCGGCGTCTGCTCGAAGACGGACGGGAAGAAGCCCGAGAGCTGGACGAGGCGTCCGAGGGTCGTGCCCCCGCCGCCCTCGCCGTCCCCGGGAATGGCCACGGCGCCGTCGAGGCCGGGCCCTTCGATCGTCGCCTCGCTCGCGCCCTTTCCGAGTGCCGCGGCAGGGCTCAACAGTGCAACTATCGCGACGACGAGAAACCGCCTCATGCGGTCTCTACACCGCCGGTGCGAACGGGGTTCCCTAGCTCGTTGCCGAGGCGGGCGTGCGAACGAGCGCCTGGGCGAGATCCTCGAGGAGATCCTCAGACGACTCGATCCCCACCGACAGGCGAACAAGGTTGCGGGGCGCCGCGGTTGGCCCCTCCGCCGTCGACGCGTGCGTCATCCGCGCCGGGTGCTCGATGAGGCTCTCCACGCCGCCCAGGCTCTCGGCGAGCGTCCAGATCTTCGTCCGCGAGCACACGGCGACAGCTTCTTCCTCCGTCTCGGTGAGAAACGAGACCATGCCGCCGAATTCGCGCATCTGGCGGGCTGCGACCTCATGTCCCGGGTGGCCAGGAAGGCCAGGGTAGAGCACCTGCTGCACGAGCTCGTGCCGCTCGAGGAACGCGGCCACGGCCTGGGCGTTCTCGCAGTGTTTATTCATACGTACGGCGAGCGTCTTCAGCCCGCGCAGTACCAGCCAGCAATCGAACGGGCCCGGTACGGCGCCGAGTGACTTCTGGAGGAAGACGAGGCGTTCCGCGATCGTGTGGTCATTCGTAGCCGCGAAGCCCCCGATGAGGTCGGAGTGCCCGCCCAGGTACTTCGTCAGCGAGTGGACGACGATGTCCGCGCCCAGGTCGAGCGGCTGCTGGAGGTAGGGCGTGGCAAACGTGTTGTCGACTACGACGAGCGTGCCGACCCCGTGCGCGGCCTCGGCCGCCGCCCGGATGTCGACGACGTTCAGCAGCGGATTCGTGGGCGTCTCGATCCAGACTAGGCGCGTGTGCTCGTCGAGGTGCGCAGCGAGATTCGTGGACATCTCCTGTGGTGTGAGGAACTCGAACGCGTAGCCCTTCGGTTCGTAGACCTGCGAGAACATCCGGTAGACGCCGCCGTACACGTCGTTCACCGACACCACGCGCTCGCCGGGTGAGACGAGGTGCATGATCGTCGTCGTGGCGCCGAGTCCTGACGAGAAGGCGATGCCGTGGTCGGCGCCCTCGAGCGAGGCAAGGCACGTCTGGAGCGCCGTGCGGGTGGGGTTCGCGACCCGCGAGTAGTCGTAGCCCTTGTGGACGCCTACCTCTTCCTGGGCGTATGTCGACGTCTGGTAGATGGGGACTGTCACGGAGCCGGTGGTCGCGTCGGGTTCCTGGCCCTCGTGAATGGCGCGCGTCTCGAAGTCCACTAACGGATGGTATCCGCGCCCAGCCAGGCGGCGAGCTCGTTCATCGCGTCGTCAAGGCGGGACGTGTCGCCCCAGGCGCCGAGCAGTTCGAGCGTCTCCGTCTTCCGGTCGAAGCGTGGCTCCGCCCGACCCACGACCCTGTCGCCGACGAGCAGCGGCAAGACGTAGTAGCCGTACTCGCGCTTCGCCTTGGGCACGTACATCTCGAGGCGGTAGCGGAAGTCCCAGAGCGCCTCCGCGCGGTCGCGGTCGTACACGAGTCGATCGAACGGTGAGAGGAGCGTTGCGCGGTCGGGAACCGGCCCGTCCTCCGCGCCCGGGTGTGCCTCCCAGCCCTTCTTCGTCAGCCGTACACCCTGAGCGCGAAATCGGCGCTCGGCCAACAGACGCTCTGCCTCCCGCAGGGGCACCGTTTCCGTCTCCGGGTACCAGCGCTCGGCGAGGTCCCAGACCCGCTGGCCGTTCCTGCGCCCCGTGACGGCGACGAGGCCGCGGGTCTCGAGGATCATGAGCATGAGCGCGACCTGGCGCTTGCCCCACCAGGGATGCGGGTTGCGCGGTGTCTTCGCGTGCTCTGCGAGATCGCGGGAGAGCATCGGGCCGTCCCGCTCGAGCTCGCGCAGCACGAAGCGCTTGAAATCCGCGTTCTCGCGGAGGAAGTCGTCCGACCGCACCTCCCACGCGTACGTGCGACGCCGGCGCCGCATACGGGCTCGAATGAGCGGGAGGTCCTCGATCGGGCGGACGTACGCGGAGTGCTCGAGCAGGACTCTGTCCCTCCACAGCAGCCGATCGAGCTCCGCCGGGTCGTAGCCTGACCCGAGCCGGCTCCAGAGGACGAGGTGCTGAGGTGGCGCGACGGTCGCGATGGGGTCGATCTGGAGGAACCCGAGCGTGCGCACGGTGTCCAGGACGCTCGTCGCCGTGCCGTCGAGCAGCTGCGAGCGAATTGCGATTCGCCGCGCCTCCTCTGGCGTGACGAGCCTCATCGCTCCACGCGCTCGAGGCCGATGCCGCGCGCGAGCCTCGCCAGCGCCCGATCGAACGCATCCTCCAGCCGCATCGAGGGACGGACGCCTGGCTCGACATGAAACGCCTTCACGCGGAGCACGCCTTCGCTGCGGTCTGCCTTGAGGTCCGCGCGGCCGGCGAAGCGGTCGCCGAGCAAGAAGGGGAGGACGTAGTAGCCGTAGATCCGCTCGTGCTCGCGCTTGTAGACCTCGATCAGCGGCTGGAAGCCCAACACGCGCTCGACGAACGGCTTGTCCCAGAGCAAGCTGTCGAACGGCGAGAGCAGCACTCCTCCCCGTGACACGTTGCCGTCGAGCGTGACGCCGGCAGCCACGACGACTGGCGCTCCGCCGTCGTCGACCGCCACGCGTCGCACGAGCCCATCGTCGACGAGACCGTCGACGATGGGGCGCATCGCGGCCATGCCGCCTCGAAACCGACAATGCTCGGCGATCCCACGCTCCGTGATCGCACCTCTTCCCTGAACCGCTCGCAGCGCGTAGCCGCGCCGGAACCCCTCCTCGGACGGCGCCGGCGCATCCAGGTACTCGCGCGGGATGACGCGCTCGGGCAGGTCGTAGACGCGCTGGAAGCCGTTCCGTCCCGCGATGGCAAGCTCCCCGGCGGCGAAGAGATGCTCGAGCGCGCGCTTGGCCGGCTTCCAGCTCCACATCGAGCTCGCATCCCCCTTCCCCTCGAATGCCCGCGACGGCAGCGCGCCGCGCTCGCGAATCGTCTCGAGCACGTGCTTCTCAGTCGTGCGGTCTTGTCGCTTCCGCCCCCACCAGTGGGCCTCTTCCAGGTGGACCATGCGCCGCTTGAACAACGGGTAGTCGGACGCGGCCAGCAGACAGGCCTCGTGCGCCCAGTACTCGAAGATGCGGCCGTCGCCGAGCAGCCGCGAGACGGTGCCGGGCCTGTACCAACCGAGCCGCGAGCTGAGTGTCAGCCGGTGCGCGCGGTCGACGGTCGAGATCGAGTCCAGCTGCACCGCGGACAACCGCTCGATCTCGCGGGCGACGTCAGCCGGGCGCGATGTTCGCGCACGCGTCGCGTAACCCTGGTGAGCGATGAGGAAGCGGCGGAGCTGGGCGGCGCTGACCGTCTCCATTCGCCGGATCAGTCGTCGATCGTGACGTGACCCTGCTGCTCGGCGACGCGGTCGAGCCACGCGCGGATCGCCGGATACGCGCCGAGGTCGAAGCCGCCCTCGTGCGCCACGTGCGTGTAGGCATAGAGGGAGATGTCAGCAATCGAGTAGCGGTCGGCGACGACGAACTCGCGGTCGGCCAGATGCTCTTCCATGGCCGCGAGCGCGGCGTACCCTCGTTCGCGCCGGTCCTCTGAATCCGGGTAGTCGTCGAGCGTGCCGTGGAGCGCGCGATGGCGAATGACGGCAACGTACGGCTCGTGGTCGTACTGCTCGAAGAACATCCACTGGAGCGTCTTCGCCCGCTCGAAGCGCTCCGTTGGGATGAACGGCGTCCCCTCAGCCAGGTACCACAGGATCGCGTTCGACTCGGCGATATGACGACCGTCGTCGAGCCGTAGGACCGGTACGCGCAGCGCAGGGTTCAGCCCACCGAGGATGTCCTCACGCCCGTCTCGTCGGCTCGTGTCCACGTCCTCACGCGCGAACTCGATCCCGAGCTGCGTGAGCAGGAGGCGCACCTTGTAGCAGTTGCCCGACTCTGGGGAGTCGTAGAGCAGCACTACTCGGCGGTCCGGCTGTGGGCGAGGTACTCGAGCAGGTCGGACCGCGTCAGCACCGTCGTGGGAGCGCCGCCTCGGGCGACGAGCACGGCGGCGCCCGTGCCGGTCAGGTCGCTGTAGACCTCGCGGACCGAGTCGCCGGCATCGACCGCGTGCAACGGCGGGTCCATCGCACCGGTTACCTCCTCTCCCAGCGAGTCCGGGTTGCGGAACACGCGATCGAGCAGGCCGCGCTCGTTGAGCGAACCGATGACGTCGGTCACGGAGCCCGGCGGGTCGCGCCGGACGACGGGCAGCTGCGAGATGCCGTAGCGCTGCATGAGCTCGATGGCGGCGCCGAGCTTCTGGTGCGCTTCGCAGACGACGAGGTCGGGGATGGCGCCGTCCAATCCGTGCTTGAAGGCGAGCACCTCCGCGATCGTCGGCAGCGGACCGCGCCGCTCGAGCAGGCCGTGCTCGAGCATCCAGTTGTCGTCGTAGAGCTTCGAGAGGTACCCGCGGCCGCCGTCGGGGATCGTCGTGAGGATCGTCTTCCCGGGCCCGTGCCGGCGGGCGGTCTCGAGCATCGCGAAGACCGACGTCCCGGCCGAGCCGCCGCCGATGATCCCCTCCTGTCGGGCGAGCTGTCGCGCCGTGAGGAACGAGTCGCGGTCGGCGACGCGCACGTACTCGTCCACGATCGACGGATCGAACGTGTCCGGGTACGAGTCCTTGCCGATGCCCTCCACGAGGTACGGGTGTATGCCGGTCTCGTCCTCGGCGGTGAAGATCGATCCTTCCGGGTCGGCGCCGACGACGAGAATCTCGGGCTTCTGCTCCTTGAGGTACCGGCCCGTGCCGGTGATCGATCCACCCGTGCCCACGGAGATGACGACGGCGTCGAGCTCGTCCCCGACCTGCTCCCAGATCTCCGGGCCGGTCGTTCGGTAGTGCGCCTCGGGGTTCGCCGGGTTCGAGTACTGGTCGGGCTTGTACGCGCCGGGGACCTCCTCCGCGAGCCGGTCAGACACCGAGTAGTAACTCTCGGGCGAGTCGGGATCGACCGCGGTCGGGCAGATGACGACCTCCGCCCCGAAGGCGCGCAGCAGCGCGATCTTCTCAGCCGCCACCTTGTCCGGTACGACGCAAATGAGCCGGTAGCCCTTGACCGCCGCCGCGAGCGCGAGCCCGACACCCGTGTTGCCGGAGGTCGGCTCGACGATCGTCCCTCCCGGCCGGAGCTTCCCGTCGCGTTCCGCGGCCTCCACCATGCGCAGGCCGATGCGGTCCTTGTTCGAGCCGCCCGGCGTCATGAATTCGAGCTTCGCCAGTAGGCTGCAACCCAGGTCTGCGCCTAGCTTCTGCAGCCGGACGGCCGGCGTATTGCCGACGAGGTCGAGAACGGTCGGATACTCGCGCGCCACGCCGTTTCAAGCGTAACGCTCAAGGCCTTCACGACGGGTGCCGATGGCTCAAATCGTGGAATCGGCACTCGTTCCGTCGCGTCTGCTCGGAGAGCTGCTCATCGAGAAGAGTCTGATCACGCCTGAGGAGCTCGAGGAAGCGCTGGCCGAGCAGAAGGAGAACGGCAAGCGGCTGGGAGAGATCCTCGTGAAGAAGGGCTGCGTATCCGGCCCCGAGCTGACGACCGTGCTCGCGGAACAGCTGGGTGTGGACATGGAGAAACAAACGGGATTCGGGTCGGGTCTGTGGTCGGAGATCAAGCGGCGACATCCGCGCGGCCGCATGAACGACGCGGTCGAGAGCTCCGATCCGGGCAGCCCAGACGACCCGCGCGAAAGTCGGCTCCACCTGATCGACGGCCTGGCAGAGGCGGTCGGCGTCATGCGGGAGCCCGATGTAGACGAGCCCGAGGCAGATGTCGAAGCGCCCGAGCCCGCCACCACAGCCGAAGAGACGCCCGACCTGCAGGCAGAGCTCGACGCCCTGCGCCAGCAGCTGACGTTCGCCGCCACGCGGCTGAACGAGGAGCGCTCGGCCCACGAGGGCACGCAGCGGCTGCTCGACGAGGCGCGCGCCGCACAGGCTGAGGCCTCCGACGCAGCCGAGCACGCAGACCCCGCCGAGCTGAACGACGCGGTCGCCTCACTCCGCACCGCACTCGAGGCGCGCGACGCGGAGCTCGCGGAGAGTGTCGACGCCCGTGCGGAGCTGGAGAACGTCATGGCCGAGCTCGAGTCGGACCTCAACGATCTTCGCGAACGTCGCAGCGGCTCCGAGTCGGCGAACGCCGAGCTGGCGGACAAGGTTCGCAAGCTCCGTGTGGACAACGACGAGGTCAAGCGCCGCCTTATCGAGTCGCGCGCTGCCGCGACGGCCGCCACCGAGGAGCTTGCGGCGCTCAAGGCTCAACTCGACGTCCGCACGGCCGAGCTTACCGCAGCCTTGGAGGCAAAGGACAGGCAGCTCACCGAGCTGCGCGAGGAGCTCGCTGCGCGTGACGAGGCCCGGTCGCGCGAGGCGGATGCGCGCGTAGCCGCGGAGGCCGCGCTCGCCGAGCTCCGCTCGGGGGCGGAGACGCTGAGCCAGAGCCTCGACCAGGAACGGGCTGCACACGTCACGGCCCGTCACTACGTGGAGCGTCTCGAGTCCCGCTGCGCCGAGCTCGAGCCGCTCGAGGAGCAGGTGGCCCAAGCCAAGACCGACCTCGAAGCGCGCACGAAGTCGATTGCCGATCTGACGTGCGAGCTCGAGGCTGCGAAGGCAGCGCTTGACGCCGTGCGGTCGGAGGCGGCGAAGACCCTCGACAAGGAGCGCGCGGATGCTCAGACCGCCGCTGACGCCGGGCGTGCCGAGCTGCGGGCGAAGATGGACACGCTCTCGCAGCGTCTCGACGAGGAACGGACGGCACATGCCGCCTCACGTCGGGAAATCGACCGCCTCGAATCGCGTTCCACCGAGCTGACAGCCGAGCTCGAGGCCGTACATGCAGAACTGGCCGAGCGGCCGGAGCCACCGCCCGTCGAGGAGCTTCCCAGCGCCCACGTCGTGTTCCTGCCCGGCGCGGAGGGTTACAGGATCGAGGCACGGCCCGGGCCCGCGCCCGAAGTGGGGTCCGACGAGGAGCTCGACGGCGTGCACCTTCGTGTTGCCCGCATCGGCCGTTCGCCGCTCCCCGCCGACGGGCGCCGCTGCGTCTATCTAGAAGTCGCCTAGTGCCTGAAGTGCCTACGGTGCGTCAGCACCATTAGCGCTCCGGCCGCGCTCACCGCGTCGATCACTTCGGCGTCCCGCTTCGAGCCGCCGGGCTGAATGATCGACCGCACTCCCGCGTCGAGCGCCAGCTGCGGGCCGTCGGCGAACGGGAAGAACGCGTCGGACGCAAGCGCAGCTCCCGATACGTCGTGGCCGCGTTCGCGCGCCTTGTCGAGCGCGATGCGAACGGCGTCCACGCGGCTCATCTGACCGCCGCCGATGCCGATCGTCTGCAGTCCGCGGGCGAGCACGATCGCGTTCGAGGAGACGTGTTTGCAGACCCGCCAGGAAAAGAGCAGCTCGCCCCAGTCGTCCTCGCTCGGCTCGCCGCACACGACGTCCATCGCCTCGCGCGGGTCGACGTCCCCGTCCCGGTCCTGGATCAACAGCCCGCCCAGGACGCGGCGGTAGTCGCGCTCGCCCGGGGACACGCGCCGGCGCTCCGTGTCGAGCAGCACCCGGAGCTTCGGCTTCGACGCGAGCGCGGCACGCGCCTCGTCGTCGTAGCCCGGCGCGAAGACGACCTCCACGAACTGCTCGGTCATCCGCGCCGCGAGCTCCCCGCTCACGGGCCGGTTGCAGACGATGACGCCCCCGTAGGCGGAGAGAGGATCGGCGGCCAGGGCCCGGTCGTAGGCCTCCTCGATCGTCGTGCCGAGGGCGACGCCGCAGGGGTTGGTGTGCTTCACGATCACGCACGCCGCCACCGTGAACTCCTCCGCGAGCGCGCGCGCGGCGGACAGGTCGGCGAGGTTGTTGAAGGACGGGACCTCGCCCTGGAGTTGCTCGATGCGGGAGAGCACGTGACGGCGCGCGCCTGCCTCGGCATAGAGCGTTGCGCGCTGATGCGGGTTCTCGCCGTAGGCGAGCTCGAGCACCTTCTCGAACGTCGGCGTGAAGATGCGCGGGCTGGCTTCGCGCTCGGAGAACCACGACGCAATCGCGGACTCGTACGCCGACGTCGTCGCGAAGGCTTCGGATGCCAGGCGCCGGCGGGTTTCGACCGAGACGTCGCCCGCTGCCCGCAACTCGTCGAGCACGGGGCCGTACTGGTCGGAACGGCAAACGGGGACGACGTGCGCGTAGTTCTTCGCCGCAGCACGCAGCATCGCCGGGCCGCCGACGTCGATTATCTCGACCGCTTCCTCCTCGCTCACGCCCCGCCGCCAGGCGACTTGAGCGAATGGATAGAGATTGACGCAGACGAGCTGGAACGGCTTGATGCCGAGCTCGCCCAGCGCGAGAGCATCCTCGGGGTTGTCGGTCCGCGCCAGGATGGCGGCGTGCACCTGCGGATGGAGCGTCTTTACGCGTCCGCCGAGCAGCTCCCCGACGCCGGTCAGCTCCTCCACGAGCGTCACGCCGAGCTCGTGCTCCTCGATGAACGCCGCGGTGCCGCCGCTCGCCACGAGCTCGACGCCGAGGTCCGACAGGCCGCGCGCGAAGGCGTCGAGGCCGGTCTTGTCGTAGACCGAGAGCAGCGCGCGCCCGATCATTGCTCCGCAAGCTCGCGCAGCACATGGGGGTACAGACGGTGCTCGACTACCTGCAGGCGTTCGCGCAGGGACGCTGCGTCGTCGCCGGGGTCGATGCCGACGCGCTCCTGCGCGATGATCGGGCCGCCGTCGACCGACTCGTCCACGTAGTGGACGGTAACGCCGGTCTCGGCCGCCCCGGCTGCGAGCGCGTCCTCGATTGGGGTGCGGCCGGGGAACGACGGTAAGAGCGCGGGATGGATGTTGACGATGCGTTGCGGGAAGCGGACGAGGAAGGCCGGCGTCAGCAACTGCATGTACCCGGCGCAGGCGACGAGCGTCACGCCGTGCTCGTCCAGCCACTCCGCCATCGCGAGGTCCCGCTCCTCCCGTGAGTCGTAGTCGGCGAGCTCGAACGACGCTGCCGGCACGCCGGCCGCTGTCGCCCGCTCCAGCGCCAGTGCATCGCGGCGGCTCGACGCGACCGAGACGACCGGCAAGCCGTCGTCGAGGATCGCCTGGAGGTTCGTCCCCTCGCCGCTGACCAACACTCCGATCACGCGGGCACGATCCTCCCGATCACGAGCTCCTCGCCCGGCTCTTCGAGCACGGCGAGGAAGCCGATGCCGAGGTTGACCACCCGTCGCAGCTCCCCTTCGTCCACGTGGCGGGCGAGCCAAGCGAAGACCGGCGGGCGCTCCCAGGCGTCCCATTCGATCTCGGCGCGGAGCCCGTCCGGGAGGACGCGCTCGAGGTTGCCGAGGATGCCGCCGCCCGTCACGTGCGCGAAGGCGCGCGCCCGGTCGCGAAGCCGGCGGACGTCGTCGAGATAGAGCCGCGTCGGCGCGAGGAGGTCTTGCCCGTCGTAGTCCTCGTCCTGGAGCACCTGCCGGACGAGGGTGAAGCCATTTGCGTGCACGCCCACCGACGGCAGTCCGACGACGATGTCGCCTTCCGCCACCTGCGAGCCGTTGATGACCGCGTCGCGGGCGACGACGCCGACACACGTCCCTGCGAAGTCGAGCTCGTCCTCCTGGTAGATGCCCGGCAGCTCGGCCGTCTCGCCGCCGATCAGCGCCACACCGGCTGCCCGGCAGACGGCCGCCGCGCCTTCGACGAGCTCGAGGACCTGTGCGGCATCGATCGAGTTTGCCGCGACATAGTCGAGGAAGACGAGCGGATCGGCGCCGCAGGTGATGACGTCGTTGATGCAGTGGGCGGCGAGATCGGCGCCGCAGTTGTGCAGCGCGCCACGCTGTCGGGCGAGCACGAGCTTTGTACCGACCGAGTCGGTGGAAGCGGCCAGCAGCCGTGTGTCGTCGAGGGGATGCATACCCGCGAAGGCGCCGTAGCCCGTGGCGCCGGTGGACTCTGCGGCCGCCCGGAGGCGCTCGACGACGTCGGCACCCTTGTCGATGGAGACGCCGGCGTCTTCGTACGTCCGCCTGGTCACGTGGCGAGTCTATTCTCAGCGTTGTGATCCTCGGTCACAGCGGCGCGCACGAAGATCTCTCGCTGCTGACGAGCTGGACGTTCGATCCCGTGGCAGTCGTCGCCATCGCTGCGGGCGCGTTCTTCTACTACCGCCGCGCGCGAACGCTGGCGCGCCGCGGCGCTCCTGTCTCGGCCTGGCGCCGGTGGTCGTTCGGCGTCGGCCTGGGACTCGTCGCATTCGCGCTCTTTTCGCCGCTCGACGCCTGGGGCGAGCAGCAGTTCTTCTTCGTCCACATGGCACAGCACGTACTGCTCGGCGAGCTCGCGCCGTTGGCCGTGGTCGCCGGGCTCACCGGCCCGCTGCTCCGGCCGCTGCTTGCGTACAAGTGGATTCACCGGCTCCGCGTGCTCGCCCATCCGCTCGTCGCGTGGCCGTTGTGGGCAGTGAACATCTACCTCTGGCACCTGCCGTTCCTCTACGAGGCGGCGCTTGGCAACGATGCGATCCACGCCCTCGAGCACATGATGTTCTTCACGGCGGGCGCGCTCTTCTGGGCGCCGGTCCTCGAGCCGCTCCCCGCGCCACGGTGGTTCGGCACCGGCGTCAAGCTCCTCTACATCATCGCCGCCCGCTTCACGAGCATGGTGCTCGGAAACGTCCTCGCGTGGGCGGACAAGCCGATCTACGACGACTACATCCACCCGGTCGCACGCTTCGGCATCTCGGCGCGCGCCGATCAGGGCATCGCCGGCTCGATCATGATGATCGTGGACTCCATCGTCACTATCGCTGCCATCGCCTGGCTCTTCCTGAAGCTCGCGGGCGAGAGCGAGCGCCGCCAGGAGTTGATCGAGGAAGGCGTCGAGCCCGAAGCCGCGGCCCGCGCCGTCCGCTACGGCCGCGGCTAGGAGGGCCTGGCGGGACGTCGCTCGTCGTCAGGACGCGATGGTCGTTTCGAGGCAAGGACGCAGGGAGCCCGCGTACCCGCAGTAGGCGGAGCGTACGTGGGCGACCGAGGACACAGCCTCGGGGCGATCCAGCGCGTCAAGGACGACTCAGTCGACGTTTCGCCAGGCCCTCCTTACGCGGAAGCGGGCTCGAAGCGAAGCTTCGCCAGGCGCCGTCCTTCCGGGATCCGCGTCGGGTACTCGAGTGTGAGGCACGCTCGGCAGAGCGCGGTCGCGGGCCGCCGTGTCGCCTCGGTCAGTCCTTCCAGCGAGAGGTAGGCGAGACTCGTCGCCCCGATGAACTCGCGAACCTCGTCCACGGTGCGGGCGGCCGCGATCAGCTCGTCCTCGCTCGGCAGGTCGATCCCGTAGAAGCACGGCCCGACGACGGGCGGCGACGACACCCGCACGTGCACCTCGGCGGCGCCGGCGTCGAAGAGCATGGCCACGAGCTGCCGGGTGGTGTTGCCACGGACGATGGAGTCGTCGACGACGACCACGCGCTTGCCGGCGACCTCGTCGAGCGGATTGAACTTCAGCCGGATGCCCTGCTGCCGGAGCTCCTGGTCGGGCTGGATGAACGTGCGTCCCACGTAGCGGTTCTTGATCAATCCCTCGCTGAACGGGATGCCCGAGGCACGTGCGAAGCCGACGGCCGCCGGCGTGCCCGAATCCGGGATGGGGAGGACGAGATCGGCGTCCACCGGAGCCTCCTCGGCCAGCCGCTCGCCCATGCGCAGCCGTGCGCCGTGCGCCTCCACGCCTCCTAGGTGCGAGTCGGGTCGCGAGAAGTAGAAATACTCGAAGATGCAGAGCGCGCCGTCGCCGGCCGGGGAAACCGCCTGGATCGACCGCAACCCTTCCTCGTCGACGATCACGAGCTCGCCCGCGCCGACCTCCCGCACGAGCTCCGCGCCGAGCAGATCGAATGCGCACGTCTCGGAGGCGACCACCCAGTCGTCGCCCAGTCGGCCGAGCACGAGCGGGCGGAAGCCGTATGGGTCACGGAAGGCGAGCAGCTTGCCGTCTGCGATCGCCGTGACGGAGTACGCGCCTTCCATCCTCGCCATCGCGGCGGGAACCGCCTCGTCCAGGGGCCGTGGGTCGCCGGCGATCGCGACTGCGATCAGCTCCGAGTCGGAGGTCGATCCGAGCCTCGCTCCCTCGGCTTCGAGCTCCTCACGCAACTCGTTCGCGTTGACGAGGTTGCCGTTGTGCGCGAGCGCCACTGTCCGCTTGCCGTGAGGAAGCAGCGGCTGGGCGTTCGCCCAGGTGCTCGAGCCCGTGGTCGAGTACCGCGTGTGGCCTATGGCGGCCTCACCTCGCAAGCCCTTGAGCTTCTGCTCGGAGAAGTGCGTGATCAGCCCCAGCTCCTGGAGAACGGTCAGCCGGCCGTTCTCGGAGACGGCGATTCCGGCCGCCTCCTGCCCCCGGTGCTGGAGCGCGTGGAGGGCGAAGTGCGTGAGCCGCGCGACGTCGCGATCCGGTGCCCTGATGCCGAACACGCCGCACATCAGACGATGCCAATCTGCCAGAGACCGGGATGCTCGACGCGCGCGGTATCGCTCGCCGGAAGTGCGAGGATCGCAGCAGCATCGCCGGAATGCGCGAGCTCAGCCGGGACGCCGCTCCAGTTGGCCGCCTCCTCGAGGGCGCCCGCCAGGCCCCCGTCGCCAACGTCGTGGACGAGCGTGCAATGCGGGGCGACTCCCCAGAGGAACTTCACGAGCGCCGCCTCCCACTCGAGATCGAGCGGCGCTTGCCGCTGCACCGCGAACACGATGTCCCCTCGTTGCCAGCCGCGCGGGACGCGCCGGACGTCCTCGACGAAGCCGACGCAGCCGACGAAGGGCGTCGGCGGGATCGCGCGTCCGGCCGTCTCGTTGTAGAGGGACACGTTCCCGGACACGACCGGGACGCCAAGCGCCTCGGCGGCCTCGGCGATGCCCTCGATCGCCCGGGCGAGCTCCCAGCCGATCTCGGCCTTCTCGGGGTTGCCGAAGTTCAGACAATCGGTGAGTCCCAGTGGCTCGCCGGCGGCGCACGCGACGTTGCGCGCAGCCTCGAGCACGGCGAGCGCGCCCGCCCGATACGGATCGGTCTCGCCCGGCGGCGGGCCGTCGAGCGAGACGGCAAGGCCGCGATAGGACGGCGTCAGGCGCAGGACGGCCGCGTCGAGCCCGGGCCGACGGATGGTTCTAGAACCGACGCGCTGGTCGTACTGCTCGTAGACGGTCCTTGGTTCGACGGCGCGGGCAAGATCGACCGGCCCCGCGCTCTCGCGCGGCTGCTGCTCCACCTCGTAGCGGGGACACTCGTCGGTGAGGAACGACGCACGCAGCTCTCCCTCCGGCTCACCGTCGTGGAAGGCGCGGAGCAGCCCGGTGTCCGTGACGACGCCGATCTCCGCCCAGTGCAGCTCCCAGCGGTCGATCACCTCCGCGACGTCGTCGAGCGCCTCCCGGCGCACGGCGGCCACCATCCGCTCCTGGCTCTCCGAGATCATGATCTCCCACGGCTTCATGCCCTCTTCTCGGAGCGGCACACGATCGAGATGGACATCGACGCCCACGCCGTCGCGCGCCATCTCGGCGAGGGCCGATGCGAGCCCCGCGGCGCCGCAGTCCTGGAGCGACTCGACGAGGCCGCGCTCGACGAGCTCGAGCGAGACCTCGATCAGCCGTTTGCCGGTGAAGGGATCGCCGATCTGTACGGAAGGCCGCTTGTCGGGCGAGTCGTCGCCGAGCTCCTGGCTCGCGAGCACGCTCGCGCCGCCGATGCCGTCGCGGCCGGTGGTGGCGCCGAAGAGAACGAGGGCGAGGCCGGGAGTCGTCACACGCGCGCGTGTCACCCGCTCGGCCGGCAGGAGCCCACGCACATCGCGTTGACGAGACAGTTGTCTACATATCCCGAGTCGAAGTGCGACTCGCCGCCGACGGTGGGCACGCCGACGCAGTTCCCGTAATGCCCGATACCCGCGACGGCGCGCCAGAAATGGCCGTCCGGGCTGCCGAAGCGCAACCCGTCCAGCAACGCGATCGGCCGTGCGCCCATCGCGACGACGTCGCGGAGGATGCCGCCCACCCCCGTTGCCGCTCCCTGGAACGGCTCGACGGCGGAGGGGTGGTTGTGGCTCTCCACCTTGAAGGCGACTGCCTCTCCGTCGCCGAGGTCGAGCACGCCGGCGTTCTCGCCCGGGCCCTGGAGCACCCTGTCGCCCGTGGACGGCAGCCGCCGCAGCAACGGCGCCGAGTGTTTGTACCCGCAGTGCTCGGACCAGAGCAAGGAGAAGACGGCGAGCTCGAAGCGGTTCGGGTCGCGGCCCAGCAGCTCGCGGATACGTTCCAGCTCGCCATCGGTGAGCCCGAGGGCGCGATGCAGCGGCTGTTCCGCGACTGCCGTCAGAGCTGATTCAGTCTACTGCCGGATGCGGATCTGACCGCCCGCCGTTCTCACAGAGCATGCGTCCCGTACGTTTCAGGACACGATGAGCGGGCGTCACCTCGCGATGCTGTTCCTGCTTGCCGCGATCTGGGGCTCGTCGTTCATGTTCATCAAGGTGGCGGTGCGCGACATCGCGCCCTCGACCGCACTGCTCGGTCGCCTCGCGCTGGCCGCGGTCGCGTTGCTCATCGTCTCGCTCCTCCGCACACCGCTCCGCAGGACGGTGGCCGAGTTCCGCGCGTACGCCGTGCCGCTCGTCGTCGTCGGCGTCGTGAACACCGCGCTGCCCGTCTACCTCCTCTTCTGGGCGGAGACGCGTATCGACTCGGGTACGGCGGCCATCCTGCAGGCAACGGCACCGCTGGGGTCGGCGGTCTTCGCGTTCTTCTTCGTCCACGCGGAGCGCGTGACGGGCCACCGGCTCGTAGGGTTCCTCCTCGGCTTCGCGGGCGTGGCTCTTCTCATCGGATCCCTCCCGACGGGGTCGATCGTCGCCGGCCTCGCCGTTGTCGGGAGCGCACTGTGCTACGCGGGAGCCGGTCTCTATGCCGGCTTGAGGCTCAGCGGCGTTCCCACGCTCACCGTCGCGCTCTGCACGCTCGCCGTCGCGACGCTCTTCGTCTTGCCGGCAGGGGTCATCCAGAGCCCGAGCGAGCCGCCTGGCTGGAAACCGGTCGTGTCGGTCATCATCCTCGGCCTCCTCGGCACCGCGTTCGCGTATCTCCTCTACTACGAGCTCGTCTCGGGGGCGGGAGCGAGCCGGGCGATCCTCATCACGTACCTCGTGCCGCCGGCCGCGCTGATCTACGGCGTCGTCTTCCTCGGCGAGGAGCTGACCGTGCAGGCTGTCGTCGCCCTTGGCCTCATCCTCGGAGGCGTCGCGCTCGGGACGAGCGCCGTCACTCTGGGTCGCCGCCGCCGGGCTGCGCCGGTCGGAGAGCCCGCGCCGTGACGCGCGGCTACGTGCCTTGGTTGCTTCTGCTGTCCGGGCTCTGGGGCAGCTCGTACTTCTTCATCAAGGTCGCGGTCGACGACCTCGAGCCGGCGGTGATGATGTCCGCGAGGTGCCTCGTCGCCGGCGTACTGCTGCTCGTCTTTCTCGTCGCGACTCGCGGCGCCGCGACGGCCACGTCACAGCTGCGCGCTGCGGGCCGTCCGACGTTCGTCTTCGGGTTGTTCAACGCCGCGCTGCCGTTCTGGCTCATCGCGTGGGGCGAGAAGCACATCGACTCGACCGTTGCGGGAATCGCCCAGGCGACCGTTCCGATCTTCGCATTCGTCGTCGCGCTCCGCTTCCTCCCGCACGAGCACGTGGCGCCGATCAGGTGGGTCGGCGTCGGGCTCGGTCTCGTGGGCGTCGGGGTGCTGACCGGCGTCGACCTCCCCGGCGGCTGGTGGGCCGTCGCCGGAACGCTCGCCGTCGTCGGGTCGTCGCTCTCGTATGCGGGCGCCGGCACGTACGCACAGCTACGGCTCGAGGACACGGCGGGCCCGGTGCTCGCGACGGGCGGCATGCTCATCGGCGGCCTCCTCCTGCTGCCGTTCGCGCTGTTTCAGCTGCCGGACGAGGCTCCGGGCTGGGAGGCGATCCTGTCCGTGGCCGCGCTTGCGGTCGTCGGCACGACGATTGCGCAGCTCGTGTACTTCCACATGCTGCCGCTCTACGGCAACCCGCGGATCTCGCTCGTCGCCTACATCATGCCGGTGTTCGCGATCGCCTACGGCGCGCTCTTCCTCGACGAAACGATCACGGGCGGCATGGTGATCGGGCTCGGGCTGATTCTCGCCGGCGTCGCTCTCGGATCGGGGCTCGCTCTCGCCTCGCGGCGGGCGAAGACCGTGGAAGAGGTGTTGTGAGGGCCTGGCGAAACAGTGACTGTGCCGCCAGAACGCACCGGATCGCCTCGCTGCGGTGTCCTCGGTCGCCCACGTACTTCATCCAGTACGCGGGCTCCCTGCGTCCTTGCAGCGCGACGCCCGGAGCGCCCTGCCGACGAGCACCGTCCCACCAGGCCCTCACATGACGGTCGTCGTCCGCCGTGCACGGCCGGACGATCTCGATTTCCTCGTCGGTCTCGCCCGGCACGAGGACGTCCAGCCGTTCCTGGCCGCCTCGAGACCGACGGACCCAGAGGGCATCCTCGCCGACATCGAGCGCTCCTCCCTGGAAGCGGACGTTTTTGGCGTGTTCGTGATCGAGGTGGACGGTCGCCAGGCAGGTGTCATGCGCTTCACGAGCCGGGGAGGCCCCAACCGCATCGCCGATCTCGGCGGTCTCGCCGTCCACCCGGACTTCCGTGGCGGGCGCGTCGCCGACGAGGCGGCCCGGCTCTTCCAGCGCCACCTGTTCGACGATCTCGGCTTCCACCGGCTCCAGCTCGAGGTCTACGGTTTCAACGAGCGGGCGATGCGCCACGCCGAGCGCTCGGGCTTCGTGCTCGAGGGTCGGAAGCGGCGCGCCTATCAGCGCGACGGCGAGTGGGTGGACGGGGTGCTCTACGGGCTCACCGTCGAAGACCTGACCACGCCTCCTCGAGCGAGCTCGGCGGATCCGTGAGCAACGCGATGCCGGCGGCGCGCGCTCTTTCGCGCTCAGGCTCGGTCAGGTACTCGGCCGGTGACTTCCCGTCGACCCGCGCGAGCATGAGGCAGCCGACGAGCCCGAGCGCGTACGTCAGGTCGACGGGCCGCCCGTAGGCCCCAACGAAGGCGAGGCCGCACGCCTCGTAGCCTTCACGCGCCTGCGGCCGGTGGATCGTCTTCAGAAGCAGATGGTTGAGCAGGAAGGCGAGGTCGAAGGCGGGGTCACCCCGGTGCACGATCTCCCAGTCGATCACCCACAGGCCGTCCCCTCCTACGAGGACGTTCTTCGGCGAGTAGTCGCCGTGAACGACACATTGCGATGTCGCGACCAGGCGCTCGACGTACGTCTCGATCTGCGCGGCAAGCGCCGGAAGGCGGCGCTGGACCGTGCGCAGGTACGGGTCGACGCGCTGCGCGTGGAACGACTCGGCGCTCCCGATGTCGGCGTCGGCCGAGTGCAGCACGGAGAGCAGCTCGCCCAGACGCGTCGCCACGCCTAGGTCGGCTGTGCCCTCCAGCAGCAGCGCCTTCCACGGCTGCCAGCCCGCGGGCGCCTCTTCCATGACGAGCGCGAACGTGTCCCGGTCGAGGTCGAGGACACGCGGCACGGAGCCCGGCGCCAGGCTCGCCATCAACTCGAGTGCCTGTGCCTCTGCGACGACCCGATCTTGCGGCACGAGCCATTCGTCCTCGACCCGGAACCGCGCGAGCGCCTGCTTGACTACCACCCGCTTCCGCTGGCCGCGCACCGCGAGCACCGTCGACGAGATGCCGCCGGTGAGCTCCACGACGTCTAGTCCCTCCGGCGACGGGAAGATTCCGTGCTCAACGAGGTAGGCCCCCACATCCGAGGCCGACAGCGTGCTCTTCATCGAGCGATCTACCCGTCGCCGGGTCTGGCACGCCTCACCAGTCCGGGACCAGATCGTCTCCTTCTCCGTCGGTCAGCCGGAGCGTTCCGCCACCGTCCACATTCACCATGTAGAGCTGAGCGCGTCCGTCGGGCCGGAGCCGCTGGAAGACGAGCTCTTGTCCGTCCGGAGCAAAGACGGGGTTGAAGTCGACGGACGCCGTCGTGGTCAGCGGCTTCTGCTCTGTGCCGTCGGGATTCATCAGGTAGATCTTCGACGAGATCCCGTCGCGGTCGCTGTGAAACGCGATCTTGCTTCCGTCCGGCGACCACGCGGGGTTGAAATCCTTCCCTGTGCTCGTCACCAGTCGCGTGACACCGGACCCGTCGGGATTCATGACGTAGATCTGGAACCTGGCTGCGTCCCGCATGCTGGCGAAGGCGATCCTGCGCCCATCGGGCGACCAGGCAGGGTCGATGTCCTCGGCCGCATCCGAGGTCAGCCTCGTCACGCCGGACCCGCTCGCGTTCATCACGTAGATCTCGCGATTCCCGTCGCGGTCGCTCTCGAAGGCGATCTTGCTCCCGTCGGGACTCCAGGTCGGATTGCGGTCGTTTCCGCCGTTTGCCGTCAGCCGCGTCTGACCGGTTCCGTCGGCATTCATGACGTAGATATCCTCGTTGCCGTCGCGGGTGCTGTGGAAAGCGATTCTCTTGGCATCGGGCGACCAGGCTGGGTCCCAGTTCGCGCCGTCGCCAGTGAGCCGTCTTACGCCTTCCGCGTCAGGGTCCATGACGAAGACCTGTAGGCCCCCTTCCCGTCTACTCATGAAGGTAATACGACTGGCATCGATCGTCCACGAGTACGCGGTGACGCCTGTGTTCCCGGCGGCATCGGTCGCCTTGACCGCGAACGTGTGGCGTCCAGGGGCGAGGCGGGGGGTCTCCTGCGGGCTTCGACACAAACGGAAGTCGTCTCCGTCGAGTGCACAGCTGAAGGTCGCGTCGGCCCCCGGCGTCGAAAACGTGAACGTCGCACGTCGAAGTGAGGACGGGTCTCGGGGACCGGTCACGGTTGGCTTCGGCGCAGTGTTGTCGGTAACGGGCGGCAGTGCTTGGTCCAGCTTGGCGAACGTCCGCTTCTCGCCCTTGGTCGGCGTCGTCTTCGTAGGCCTCGAAGGCTTCGCTTCTCCTCGCACTGTCGTCTCCTGGGCGCGGCCCAACACCACGGCACTCTGACTGCCGTCGTTGCCGCTGACGACGATCGCGCCCTTGTGCACGCTGACGACCCTCCGCCCGCCTCGCACGACCACTTTGAAGACAGGATCCTCCATGTCCAGCTTCACCTGTCCACGCGCCGTCATCGGCTTCTGCCCGCCTGTTGGTTCCGTCCCGCAATAGGTGATGCCCGCGCGAAAGTCGATAAACACGGACGGCTTCGGGTTCACGACCACCCAGCCGTCGGTCGGATCCGTCTTGCAGTACGCCTGCCTCTCACCGATCCGCACGTTGAACTGCACCCAGCCGTGCTCAGTCGTTCTAACCGCATCGCCCGCGTACAGCGGTCGGAGAATCGACTTCGCATTCAGCCTCGACTCCCCTCCCGGGCCGACGTTTTTGCCCGCGACCTTCACTCCGGATCCGGAGACGAACGTGACGGCACCTACGAGTGGGTGTTTGGGTCGCGCCCCAGAGGCGGAGGTCACTGTGGCCGTGGCCGTGAGGCAGATCGCCGCCAGCATGGCAGCGACGCTACGGCAGCCTGCCCAATTCGAATCAGCGAATCGCATCGAACATCTCCCGCAGCGTCGGGTTGGAGTTCGCGAAGCCGATGAGTGTGCAGGCGAGCAGGATGCGGTAAATCCAGATCTCGATCTCCCGGCCCTGCCGCACCTCCTGCGAGTCCTTCCGCGCGGGTGCGATCAGCGTCAACGTAACGAGGAGTGAGGTCGCAAAGTCGCGTACGGAGCTCAGTGCCCTGCGCACTCGCTGACCGACGCCCCATGCCCGACCCGCGGGGCCGGGACCCTCGTCCCTCTCGCCCGCACCAGGCTTGCCCGCGTCCGTGGCCGGCGTACGACGCCTCGCGCGATGGATGCGGACGAGCGTGAAGGCGGCGGCGAGCCCCAAGAGCACGGCCAATGGATGCAGCGGCCGGACAAAGTATCCCGCTATTGCCCGGTAAAAGACCACGTCGAGCACCCGCACGGGCGGGCTGTAGTTCCGGCTCAAGATCACCTGGCGCTCGTAGTGGGCGTCGTTTGCGGGGCCGAGGTCGTCCCTCGCCTTGGCGCTGGACTCGATGAGCTCGAGAACCTCGGGTCGGTGGTCAGTGCCGCTGTCGTGCTTGACGGCTGCGAGGGCCGAGTCCACGTCCATCTCGAAGCTGCCTGCCGAGATGTGCGAGAAGGTCAGCCCCTTCGCCCCTGGGAACGTTGCGCCGTTGAACGAGATCGTGCCCGTGGCGACGACGTTCTCGAAGTTCGCGGGGCGGCTGAACGTTGCGAAGGCGAAGCTCACGTCTCCGTTGGCCTGGATGCTCCAGAAGGAGTCTTCCGCATCGGGAGGCGGGTACTGCACGGGGAAGGTCGCTCCGAGATACGTCGCGCCCTCACCGAACCGCGCCCTGTCGAATATGACGCGTCGCATGAAGCTGGCCACGCTGAAGTCAGCGCCACGCTCGAATTGGGCTCCGTCGAACGTCGCTTGTCCGTGAAACCTAAATTCGCTGAAGTCGGCGTTCCCGTGGAAGATCGCTCGCGCGAACATCGCATCACGGAGTGCGTTGGCGCGCGAGAAGACGGCGTCGTTCTCGAACCGGGCCAGCGTGAAGTCGATCTGGTTCGAGAAGACGGCCTTCTCGAACGTTGCGAGCCCTGAAAAGGACGCCACTGAGAAGTCTGCCTGACCCCCGATCGACGTCTGCACCCCCGTGAGCGCAGAAGGGACTCCGAGTAGCACCGGCGCCTGGAAGCGCGCTTCGGCCAGGACGAGGTCCCGTGCTATCTGCGCTCCACCGAGATTGACGATGCCGTTGAAGGTCGCGCCGCCGGCGAGGAGATCGCCCCGGAACGTCGACGACGACAGATCGACCTTGCCGTCGATGATCGAGCCGCTCAGGTCGACCGTCTTCTCGAACGTCGCGCCTCTGGCAATGAGGTCGCCTCCGAACTGACAGTCCCGGCAGCTCAACCGCTTCACGGCGGCGTTCTCGAGATCGACGTCGCCTCCGACTTGGACGCCGACGAGTGCAGCGCCTCCGGAGCGCGCAAGCTTGGAGAAGGCTGCCCCGGTGAGCTGACTCGCCGACGCAGCCCGTGCGGGGGCGACAGGTGTGAGGAGAGCAGCGGCGAGCACGATCGCCACGCCGCTCAGAACCGCCTTGGGTACGGGGTCTTCCACCGGACGGGGTCGTCTGGCATGCGGCGCCTCTGTGTGTGGAGGTTGCGGCGAGTCCGAGCGCACACGGTACCGCGCCCTTGGCCTAGCGACAAGGGTCACGACCGCGATATGGTCGCGCGCCACGTCCCGACGAGCCACTCACGCAGCGCTGCAATTCCCGGTCGAGGTCGCAGCCGTCTGGGCGCTCTTCGCCGTCGTGTCGGTGGAGATCGCCGTGACGTACTCGCGGCTGCCGCCGGAGGAGACGTATCACGTCTCGCGCAGCGGCCTGGCAGGGGGTGCGAGCCGAGTGCTCGTGTTCTGGAACTGGCCCCTGGCGCTCGTCGCGATCGCGGTACTCGCCTTCGTGGCAGAGCGTCTGGCGACGCGAGCGACGAGGATCATTGCGCTCGTCGACATCGCCATCTGCGCGGTGATCGTCTGGCCGGGAGTCGTCGAGCAGTCGAACCTCGATGCGAAGGGCGTGAATGCGGTGCCGGCTCTCGGTGTGCTCATCGCTATGGCTTTGTCCGTCTATGCGGCGTGGCGACTGAAGCGGCCGGCGCGCCTGCGGTGGCAGCCGTGGGACGGGCTCAGGATCGCGACGGCGATCGCAGTGCTCCTACTCGCAGTTCCCTGGCTGGCGGCCGATCTTGGCTTCTCGCTCGACGGCGTCCCGCTCCTCGGCTCGATCTACCAGACCGCTGAGCTCCGCACCGAGCCGGGTCGCGGGGGTGTCCATCCTGCCGTCCATGCCGGTCACCACCACGGCATGACAGGCGTGTTGCTCGTGCTCAGCGCGCTGCTGCTGTCGCGGCTCGTCCCGGCGGTTGGAATGCAGTGGCTGCGCGGCGTGCTCGCGGCGTACGTCGCACTCATGCTCTGCTACGGCGCGGCCCTGTTCGCGAACGACTTCTGGCTCGAGCAGATCGTCAAGCGGGACTGGACAGACCGGTCGATCCCGAGCGCCGTCAACCCGACGCTCAGCGTCATCTGGGGAATCATCGTCGCCGTGACCCTCGCGCTCTGGTGCGTGACGGTCTGGCTGCGGCGCCGATCCTCGAGCGCATCGACCCTCTAGGATCTGGGCATGGCCGACTTCCTGCACACGATGGTGCGCATCACCGACCCGAAGCGCTCGCGGAACTTCTATGAGGCGCTCGGCTTCCGCTTCAGCCGCGACATGGACATCGTCCGCGACGGTGAGCTCGAGGCGACGAACTACTTCTTCTCGATCGGCGATGCCGAGAACGTCCTCGAGCTGACGTTCAACCACGACGGACGGACGTACGAGCTGGGCAGCGCGTACGGGCACATCGCGATCGGCGTCGACGACCTCGACGGCACGCTCGCGCAGCTCTCGGACCAGGGCATCGACCCCGAGCGACCTCCGTACCAGGTGGTCGAGGGCGGCTCCCGGATCTGCTTCGTCCGCGACCCGGACGACTATCGCGTGGAATTGATCGAGCTCGGCTGAGGACGCTACGGGGGTGACCCGACTCAGCGCCACCGAAGTCGCGCGTCGATTCTCGGAGGTCCTGAACCGCGTCGCGAGTGGGGAGGAGATCGAGGTGGCCCGCGGCGGCGCTCCCGTGGCTGTGATCACGCCGTTGCTGGCGCCTGATCGGTAGCTCGACGTTGAAAGAAACGGTCCATGCGGCAATTCCTGTCGCGCACTGCCGTCATAGCCGCTCGAAGACGCAGCGGATGCTCGTCGTCAGGGGCCTTCGCATGACAAAATTGCGCTTCCCGGAAAGCGAAGGAGGAAGGCATGGTCAGAGTCGAGCACGCGCTCGTTATCGAGCGCCCGCCCGCCGAGGTGTTCGCTTACGCGACCGACCCAAGCAAGCTGCCGGAGTGGCAGTCCACGGCACTCGAGGCGCGTAGTGAGGGGCCGGTGCAGCAGGGCGCCCATATGACCGAGGTGCGGAAATTCCTGGGTCGGAGAATGGAGACCGAGGTCGTAGTGACGGCGTATGAACAGAATCGGCTGTTCGCGCTCAAGGTCGTCTCGGGGCCTGTGCCGTTCACCTACGAACAGACGCTCGAGCCTTCGGACGGTGGCACCAGGGTCTCTGTCGTTCTCGAGGGCGAGCCGGGAGGATTCTTCAAGCTCGCCGAGCCTCTGGTCGAGCGAGCCGTGCGACGGCAGATTCAGGCGGACTGCGAGCAGTTGAAGGACATCCTCGAGGCCGGCTCGCCCTAGCTTGGGGCAGTAGCCGACAGCAGCCAGCTAGCGGCGCTCCTCGAGCACGACCTCGTGCCACCACTCCATGCGCCGCTTCGTGTTCGCCTCCTCCATCTGCTCGCGCGTCTCCCGAAAGGCGTCGGCGTCATGCCAGGCTTCCCAATCAGCTCGACTCTCCCAGGTGCCGATGATCACGCGCTCGCTCATCGCCTCGACCGGGATACACAGCTGCACGCCGATGAAGCCCGGCCGCTCCTTGGCTGCTTGGACGCGCTCGCGAAATGCGGCATCCCACGTCGACTCCTGTCCCTCCCTGATTCGTAGGCGCGTGACGATGGTCATCATTCGCTCTCACTCCTTTCGCCGTTCTTTGCTCCCGATGAGTCTCAGCCCCGGGCGGGCCATCTGTCGAATGCCGCACGCCCGCACATGCCTGAATCTTCGCTCGACGCGGCAGCCGGATTCGTACCGCGTCGAGTTGATCGAGACCGCTCGCCGCTAGTGTGGACATCGTCGCGCAACGGGCTGTTCAGGACGCGTTCGTTCCGGAGCGCACGTAGGTTCGCGCGAACATGGCAGGCCGCCGAGCGCTCGCCTTCTTCGCTGTTCTCACCTCCGTGACAACGGGCGCAGGCGGTGCAGGCTCTGCAGCAGTGTCCCAGACGTACTCGCCGTTGAAAGTGGTCGCTGGGCGATTTCCGAATCCGCGAGGGGTAGATGGCGCCGGCTCAACCCGACCCTCGGTGACGCCGTCGCGAAGCTCTTTATCGCCAACATGGACGCCGACGACAACATCGATGATCTCCTGCGCTTCGACATCAAGACGACGTTTGTCGATGACTCCCATCGCCACGCAGTCACGCGCGCGCAGTGGTACCGCTCGAAGAACGGCATAGAGCCGTGGCAGTTGTGGAAAGAGCATGTGTTCACTTTCGCCGTCTCGCCGGAGACGGTCTGGCCGGGATACGCCTTCGTCGGTCGGTTCGGCGTCGCACCCGGCGGGGGCACGCTGGCCATCGGCCCGACTCGTTCGGTTACTTCCACAGCAAGGCCGAGATCGCTGCCGGCGCTCCACCGGATTGGATGAGCGTGTTCGCTTACTAGTCCCGAACGGTTCGCGCTGATGAGGCGTTTCGCGAGTGGGGAAGCTCCGTCCTTTGCAAATCACTTGCTGGCCGCGCGTTCGCCAGTGAGCCCCAGGCGCATACTCAACGATGTAAGGCACCCAGACGACTACCGCATCGAGCTCATCGAGCGCCGCTAGCGCGCCTTTGCCCGCCGCCGCGTGCCGCCGTTTCGGCGCGACTTCCGCGCACCGCTGCGCCGGCCCTTCTGAGCTGCCTCGACGCTCGCCCGCAGCGCCTCCATCAGGTCGGGCGCCGGCTCGCGCTCCTCGCGCGGTGCGGCCTGCACCTCCTCGCCCTTCTGCTTCTTCTTGATGACCTTGAGTAGCTGCTTGCGGTACTCGTCCTCGTACTTGTTGTGGTCGAAGCGGGACGACGTGAAGCGGTCGATGAGCGCCTCCGCCATCTCGAGCTCTGCCTTGCTCACCTTTGCGCCCTTCGGGGCGATGCCCTTGGACGGGCGGATCTCGTCGGCGAAGTACATGTTCTCGAGCGTGAGCACGCCATCGCGCACACGCAGGCATCCCAGCTGCTGGCGGTTGCGAAAGACGTACCGGGCGACTGCCGACAACCCGGACGCGTCCATCGCCTTGACGAGAAGCGCGTAGACCTTCCCCGCCCCCGAGTCCGGGCCGAGGTAGTACGTCCGCTGGAACGTGATCGGGTCGATCTCCTCGTGCGGCACGAACTCGAGGATCTCGATCGTTCGGTACGCCTCTTCCTCCGCTGCCTTGAAGTCCTCGTCCGTGAGGTACACGAGCTCACCGTCGCGCGACTCGTACGCCTTGATGATCTCCTTGTCGGGGACTTCCTTGCCCTCTTTCTTGCAGACCTTCTCGTAGCCGATGCGCGAGCCGTCCTTCTCGTGGACGAGGTGGAGCTCGAGGTTGTGCTCGTCGATCGCGCTGTACATCTTCACGGGTGCGTTGACGAGCCCGAACGAGATGCTGCCCGACCAAATCGCTCGCGCCATGCCTCTTGTCTACCGCCCTCGCGTGATGATCAAACGGTGCTGCGGGCCTTCTCGAGCCGCTCCGTAACCTGGTCGACGCGCCGCTCAGCGCGATCGCGCTCCTTCTCGGCGGTGGCGACCCGCCGTTCGGCGCTCCGCGCGGCGCTTTTGGCCTCTGACAGCTCTGCCTCGAGCTGCTCGATCTGTCTCCGTCGCTTTCGCGCCTCGGCGGCGCTCGGCTCGCGCTTGGCTGCAGCGGGCCGACTCTTCGGCTTGGCAACCTTCACATCCGCCAGCGCATCGAAGGCCGTCGGCTCGATCTCCTCCGACAGCACACCCCGGCGGAGCAGCTTGGCGCTGTCGGGATCGGTCGCTGCGGCGCGCAACAGCACTGCCAGTCGCTGTTCCATCGCGCCCGAGAGCTGGGCGCCGCGCACGAGCGTGGCAACGCGCTCGGTGAGCTCTCGTTGCGCTCCCCGTAGCTCCTCCGCGTCGCCTGATCGATGTCCCGCCGCGAGTCGCTCACCTGCGGCGATGAGCTTCGCGACGTCGTCCGACCGCTCACGCGCCAGCCCGTTGGCGGCGTAGACCGGAACCGCCGGCTTGCGGAGCTTCGCGAGCTCGTCCGCCTCGTCTGGTCGACCTTCCTCGCGTAAGAGACGCTCGAGGCGCTTGCGCTCGGCCACGAACGCGTCCGGCGCGGCGGCGTAGAGCTGTTCGAGGACGTCGGGAGTCTTCGACCTAGCCACCGACTGGCTCGAGGCGATCCATCGTCACGACTGCCGCCAGCACGGAGACGACGCGTCCCTTGCGGTCGCGCTTGAAGCGGACGAGCTCGCCGGACTCGCGGAAGCCTGGCTCGACCCGGAAGACGTCCGGCTCGTCGGTCGCCTCGAGGGTCGGCGTCCACGTCGGGTCGGTCTCGTCGAGGAACGTGAGCTTGCCGTCGCGCCACTCGAGGCGGATCACGCCGCCGAAATGCTGCGTGAGATAGAGGCCCACGAGCGGCTTCCACTCCTCGGGCAGGGCCGCAGGCTTCTCGATCGCCGGCGCGGCAGCCTTCACGGCGTCACTCGCGATCGCCCCGAGCTGCATCGCCAACTGCGTCGCCAGGGCGAAGCCGTTGAGCAGCACGATCGCGCCGACCTTCTCCTTCGGGTCGAAGCAGGCGTTCGTGATGTAGCCGTAGTGCCCGCCGGAGTGCATGAGCCAGACGACGTCGTCTTTGCGGAACGCGTACCAGCCGATCGCCCACGCCCGTGTCCACGCCTCGTCGACGATGTAGCGCGGCTTGTGCATCTCCGCGGCCGTCTTCTCGGACAGGATCGGCTCCGGGTCGAACTGGCAGGAGAGCCACTTGGCCAGATCCTCGACGCACGACCAGAGCCCGCCCTCCGCCTCGAACACGCCGGTTTCCGACGGCGCGGGGTCGAGCTCGTCGGAGAGGAAGCGCGGCTCGTACCCCCTAGCTCGTCGCGTTCGCAGTCGTTGTGGCAGTGGCTCGAGCGAGGTCGACGTCATCTTCAAGGGCATGAGAATCCGCGACCGGATGTACTTCGCGTACGGCGTGCCCGACGCACGGGCGACGATCTCACCCAGCAACTGGTAGCCGAGGTTCGAGTACTTCCACTGCGTGTTCGGCGGCACCGTCAGGGAGATGTCCGCGGCGCGGGCGAGATTCCGGGCCGCCTCCGTCTCGTACCGTACCGCCGCGAAGTCCGTGTCCGGCGGTTCGCTCTGCAGGCCCGACTCGTGTGAGAGCAGGCGACGGATCGTGAGACTCTCGATCGGCCCGAACGTGCTCGTCGCGCTCGCGAGCTCGGGGAGAAGGGTCACGACAGGGTCGTCCAGCGCAAGCTTGCCGGCGTCGCGCAGCTGCATGATGGCGGTCGCCGTGAACGTCTTCGTGATCGACGCGATGCGGTAGAGCGTCTTGGGATCGGCGGGCCGGCCCTTGCCGACGTCGGCGAAGCCGATGCCCGCCGACCAGACGAGCTTGTCCTCGTGTACGACGCCCACAGCTGCCCCTGGGAGTCGGTGCTCCTTTACGAACGACGCGGCCTTCGCCTCGTACTCGCTCGCTCGGTCGGCTGCGG
The DNA here is from genome assembly GCA_046729255.1 of Actinomycetota bacterium. Taxonomy (GTDB): domain Bacteria; phylum Actinomycetota; class Thermoleophilia; order Gaiellales; family Gaiellaceae; genus PALSA-612. The sequence continues at coordinate 16,828 of JBKPGF010000057.1, read as the reverse complement.
CGCTCGGCACGCGTGCGAAGCTACCACGCTAGTGCTCGTGGATGCCGTGACGGATCGTCCGCCACGAGTTCCACGTGATCCTGAGGATGATGAGCGTGATCGCGAGCCCCACCAGCGGGTCGGCTCGCTCGAGCCCGAGAGCGACTAGCCCCGCGCTGAGCACGACGCCGAGCGAGACGAAGCCGTCGATGCGCGCATGGTTGCCGTCCGCGACGAGCGCCGGGCTGTCGAGCCGCCTGCCTCCCCGTAGCCGTACCTGTGCTGCGAGCTCGTTTCCGAGGAATCCCACGGCTCCAGCGGCCGCAAGTGCCCAGAGGTACGAGAGCTCTTGCGGATGAATGAGCCGGTCGACGCTCTGGTAAAGGGCGACGCACGCGCTCACGAAGATGGCGAGCACGACGAAGTAACCGGCGATTTGCTCGCCGCGCGCGCTGCGCAGGAAGAACGCGATCCCCAGTGGGACGGCGGTCAATGCGTCGCCCGCGTTGTGGATGAGGTCGGCGAGCAGGGCGACACTTCCGCTGACGACGTAGACCACAGCCTGGACTGCCGCCGTCGCGCCGAGCACACCGAGGCTGATGGCGACGGTGCGCAGTCCATCGCGGCTCCGTAGCAGCGACGGGTCGACGAGCCCGTGGCTGTGCGCCTGGTCTTCCGCCATGAGGACAAATTCTCACCGAATCGGCACGAAGTTGGCACAGACACGTGCCGGGAACATCCCTACCCTGATCTCCGTGCCAGCTGCAATCGCGACACCGTGGGGCAAGGCAACGCTCGTCGACGAAGTCCGGGTCCACCAGCGAGCCGGGGACAAACGCTTCTCCTCGCACGTGCAGTTGCTCGAGGCGAAGGACGGCGAGCTGCTCGTACGCTTCGCCTATTCGACGAATGGCGCCGCCCGGCGGGGCCCCGTGACGCTCCGAGCTCGCGACCTCGAGAAGCTACGCGCGGCCGTTCGCGAGCGTCCCGAGCTGACGGAGGTCCTCGGTATGTGACCGCACGGCGTCAACGAGCGAGCCGAGCAGGTATTCGCCGTCCGTGGAACCGACCAACGGGTCGACCGCGTGCTCGGGGTGCGGCATGAGGCCGATGACGTTACCCGCCGCCGAGACGACGCCCGCGATGTCGTCCACCGACCCGTTCGGGTTCTCGCCGCCGGCGTAGCGGAGCACGATCTGCGCCGCCGGCAAGTCGGGAGGCGGGATGTAACAGCCCTCGCCGTGCTTGATGGGTATCACGAGGCGTTGTCCCGGGTCGCAGCGCGACGTGAACGCCGTGTCAGCTCGCTCGACAGTCAGTCCGACGTCCCGGCAGACAAACGACAGCGATGAGTTCGGACGCAGGACTCCTGGCAAGAGCCCTGCCTCGCAGAGCACCTGGAAGCCGTTGCAGATGCCGAGCACGAGGCCGCCCTCGTCCGCGAATGCCCGGACTGCGCGCATTACCGGGGCGAACCGCGCAATCGCACCGCAGCGCAGGTAGTCGCCGTAGGAGAAGCCGCCTGGCAACACGACCGCTCCCACGTCGGGCAACCGTTCGTCGGCGTGCCACACGAGCGTCGTTTCTGCCTCGAGCTGCTCGAGTGCGCCCGCCGCGTCGCGGTCGTCGTTCGACCCGGGGAAGACGACAACGGCGATCACTGGTGATCGTCCCGATGCAGTTCGATCTCGAACGACTCGATGAGCGGGTTCGCGAGCAGCTGCTCGCACATGCGGCCGACTTGCGCCCGCGCGTCGTCTGCGGTCTCGGCCTCCAACTCGATGTCGACCACGCGGCCGACCCGGACGTCGGAGACGGCGAAGTCGAGATGGCGGAGCGCGCCGAGCACGGCCTCGCCCTGGGGATCGAGGATGCCCGGCTTCGGGCGGACGAAGACCGTCGCCTTCATCCGAGCACCACGTCGGGGTCGGCGAGGTAGTCGTCGAAGTCGATCCCGGTGAGTCGCTCGAACGCCTCGACGTACCGGGCACGCGTGCCGGCAACGACGTCATCCGGCAGCTCCGGCGCGGGAGGCGTCTTGTCCCAGCCGAGCGTCTCGCAGTAATCGCGCACGAACTGCTTATCGAACGACGGCTGCGGCCCGCCGGGGGCGTACTCGTCCGCGGGCCAGAAGCGGGAGGAGTCGGGCGTGAACGCCTCGTCGGCGAGGATGATGCGCCCGTCGCCGTCCACCCCGAGCTCGAGCTTCGTGTCGGCGAGGATGATCCCGCGCTGGGCCGCGTACTCCGAGGCGAAGGCGTAGAGCTCGAGGGACAGCCGCTCGAGCTCGCGGAAGCGCTCTTCACCGAGGAGTTCAATCGCCCGCGTCGCGTCGATGTTCTCGTCGTGCCCCTCTGTCGCCTTCGTCGCCGGCGTGAAGATCGGCGCCGGGAGGCGCTCCGACTCGCGCAGGCCGGCCGGCAGCTCGTGACCACAGACCGCGCCCGATGCGAGGTAGTCCTTCCAGCCCGAGCCGGCGAGGTAGCCGCGCACGACGCACTCGAGCGGCAGCATGTCGAGTCGTCGGCACTCCGTCGATCGCCCGTCCGGGCGCAACGCGAGCAGGTGGTTGGGGCAGATGCCGGCCGTACGCCTGAACCAGAACCCCGAGAGGCCGGTCAGCACGCGGCCCTTGTCGGGCACATCCGTCGGCAGCACGACGTCGAACGTCGAGATGCGGTCGGATGCGACGAGCAGGAGACGATCCTCGTCGAGCGCGTAGATCTCGCGCACCTTGCCGCTCGCCACGAGGTCAGGCATCGACGGCCTCCCTTCGCAACGCGTCGAGCCGGTCGAAGACGACGTCGACGTGCCTCGTGTATGGGCCGAGGTCGAAGACCGACGCCAGATCGACGCGATGCGCCACGGCCGCATCTGCCGCTGCGAGCTCGCGGAAGTCCTGACCGCCGTCCCACGCCGACATCGCCAGGCGCTGGACGATGTCGTACGCGTCGTCTCGTGGCAGGCCGGACTCGACGAGCGCGAGGAGGAGCCGCTGGCTGAAGTAGAGGCCATGGCTCGCGTCGAGGTTCTCGCGCATGTGCGCCACGTGGACGACAAGTCCGTCGACGAGCCAGGTGAACCTGTCGAGCATGTAGTCGACCGCCAGAAAGGCGTCCGGAATGACGACGCGCTCTGCAGACGAATGCGAGATGTCGCGCTCGTGCCACAGGGCGACGTTCTCCAAGCCGACCTGGGCGGCGGCTCGTACGACCCGCGCGAGGCCGCAGATGCGCTCGGCCGTGATCGGATTGCGCTTGTGCGGCATCGCCGACGAGCCTTTCTGGCCTTTGGCGAAGGGCTCCTCGACCTCACGGACTTCGGTACGCGCGAGATGTCGGATTTCGAGTGCGAACGCGTCCAGAGACGAGGCGATCACGGCAAGCGTTACTAGAAGCTCGGCATGCCGGTCACGTTGGACGACCTGCGTGGAGTGGGGGGTAGGCTCGAGGCCGAGCCGCTCGCACGCGAGCCGCTCGAGGTCCGGGCCAGTGGCCGCGTACGTGCCGACCGCGCCCGAGAGCTTCCCGATCCTCATCCCCTCGAGGGCGCGCGCGAGTCGTTCTCGGTCGCGATCCAGCTCGAACGCCCAGCCGGCGAGCTTCAGGCCGAACGTCGTCGGCTCGGCATGAATCCCATGCGTGCGGCCCATGATCAGCGTGTGCCGGTGCTCTTCGGCACGAGCGACGACCGCCACGACGGCGCGATCGAGTCCATCGGCGAGCAACGCTCCCGCCTCCTGCACCTGCAGCGCGAGGGCGGTGTCGAGAACGTCGGAGGACGTCAGCCCGTAGTGGAGCCAGCGCCGCCCGTCGGCGTCCAGCCCCTCGCCCACCGCGTCGACGAAGGCGGCGAGATCGTGACCGGTTCGCTCCTCGAGCTCGCGGACGCGCTCCGGCGTCGGCGTCACTGCACGCTCGCGCACCGACCGGGCAACGTCCTCCAGGACGAAGCCCAGCTCCGCCCATGCGTCGAGCGCTGCGAGCTCGACGTCCAGCCATCGCTCGAGCTTGTGCTCCTCCGACCAGACCCTGGCCATGGCCGGTCGGGAGTACCGAGGGATCACGGGTCCAGCCTAGCGCCGGCTGAGGAGGACGAGTCGGTAGAGCACCTCGGGAACGTCGGCGCCCGGTGCGACTTCTGCGACGCGCGTCGACTCGGCCGCCCACCCGTAGCGCTCGTAGAAGCGGCGCGCCCGGGGGTTCTCCTCCGCCACCCAGAGCACTGCCTCCGAATAGCGCTCGGCGAGCCATGACACACCGACGTCCATCAACGCGAGGCCGGCGCCGGTATCCCAGGCGCCCGGACGGACGTAGATCGCGTACAGCTCGCCGGTCCCTTCTTCGTGCCAGCAGGGGCCGACGTTGACAAAGCCGATCACCTGGCCGTTCTGGTCGGCGACGAAGACTCCGACCTGCTCTCGAGCTAGGACGCTTTTCCAGAATCGCTCGTGCTCGTCGATGTCCATCGCGTCGAGCGTGGCCTGCGGCATCACGCCGGCATACGCTGCGCGCCACGTTTCGATCTTGACGTCCGCGATCGCCCTAGCGTCGTCGGGCGTCGCCGCGCGGACGGTCGTCACGCGTCCAGAATGCGCGCGGCGAGCACGGCGGCGTTCTTTGCGTTGTCGACGCCGACGCAGGCGACGGGCACGCCGGGCGGCATCTGGACGATCGAGAGCAGCGCATCCAGACCGTCCCCCACGCTCATCGTGGAGCGGAGCGGCACACCGATCACCGGCAGGTCGGTGTGGGCGGCCACGACGCCCGGCAAGGCGGCCGCGAGGCCGGCACCGGCGATCAGCACCCGCACCCCGCGGTCACGAGCGCTCTGCGCATACTCGGCCACTGCCTCCGGGTTGCGATGGGCCGACCGCACCTCGAGCTCGCAGGCGATGCCGCGCTGCCCGAGCTCGTCGAGCGCAGGCTGCATGCGCTCGCGGTCCGAGTCCGAGCCGATGAGGATGCCGACGACGGGTGATTGCGGGTCAGGCACCGATGTCCCGACGATACCGCGCGCCGGGAAAGGAGATGCGCTCGACCGCCGAGTACGCGACCTTGCGTGCCGCGGCGATGTCTGCGCCGGTGCCCGTGACGGCGAGGATGCGGCCGCCGCTCGTAACGAGCGTGTGATCACGCGCTGCCGTACCCGCGTGGAAGACGAGCGCGCCGAGGGCACGGGCCTCGTCGAGGCCGACGATCGGCGAGCCCGTGTCTCCCGCCGCGGGGTAGTCGCGCGCCGCGACGACGACCGTCGCCGCCGTCTCAGGCGTGAGCTCGACGCCAGCCGACCCGAGATCGCCTGCGGCGGCGCCGGCGAGCACGGGGAGGAGGTCGGAGCGGAGCCGGGGCAGCACAGCCTGGGTCTCCGGATCGCCGAAGCGGCAGTTGAACTCGAGCACGCGCGGCCCGTCCGCGGTGAGCATGAGGCCGGCATAGAGCAGGCCGGTGAACGGTGCGTCGCGGGCGGCCAGCTCCGCGAGCACCGGCTGATGGATCTGCTCCACGAACACATCGAGCCCGTCGACTCCTGCCACCGGCGAGTACGCTCCCATGCCGCCCGTGTTCGGGCCAACGTCGCCGTCATCCGCACGCTTGTAATCCCGGGCGGCAGCCAAACCCAGCGCACGCCGTCCGTCGCAGACGGCGAAGACGGAAAGCTCGTCACCCTCCAGCAGCTCCTCGATGAGGAAGCGCCCGCCGACCCTCCGCACTTCGGTCAGCGCGGCCTGGAGCTCATCGTCGGTTTCGCAGACGAAGACGCCCTTGCCGGCCGCGAGCCCGTCCGCCTTGACGACGCACGGCGCCGTCGCCACTGGCAGCGCTTTGGCGACGGGGACGCCGGCAGCCTCGAGCACCTCCTTCGCGAAGGCCTTCGAGCCTTCGATGCGCGCGGCCGCGGCCGACGGGCCGAAGACGGGCACGCCGCCATGCCGAAGGTGGTCGGCAAGCCCCGCCACGAGCGGGACCTCTGGCCCGACCACGACGAGGTCGATGTTCAGAGCGCGCGCAAGCGCCAGGAGGCCGTCGGCGTCCTCCGCGAGAACCGGGTGGCAGCTTCCGAGCTCGGCAATACCTGGGTTCCCGGGTGCGGCGTGCAGCTCGTCGAGCTCGGGGCTCTGTGCGAGCTTCCACGCGAGGGCGTGCTCACGCCCTCCCGAGCCGACGACGAGCACTCGCATGCGACCTACGGTGAACAGTCGTCGCTGTCGGCGCCGCCGGCACCGGGCAAACGGCTCAGCAGCTCGGCCAAGGTCCCGAGCTCCCCGGGGTCGAGGCGCTCCTCGAACAGCGCTCGGATCGACGCGATGTGCGACTTCGAGGCCTCCTCGAGCTTCGCCCGCCCGGCGTCGGTCAGCACGGCGTACGTGACCCGGGCATCCGTGTCGCACGATCCTTTCTCGACGTATCCCGACCGCTCGAGCCCGTCGAGCAACCTCGTCACGCCGGACGCGGTGAGGATGAGGCTCTCCGCGAGCTCGACGCGCTTCAGCTTCTGCTCGTCGGCCCGGGAGAGGCGCAAAAGCGCTTCGTAGTCGTTGATCGTCAGGCCGTGATCCGTGACCAGCTCGGCGCTCAGCAGACGCGTCGTCGCTGCGTGGGCGCGTAGGAGGCGGACGAACGCCTCGACTGCCGGCCTAGATAGTTGTGGAGTCAATACTTGACTAGTCATGTTTCTTGCTGTAGAGTTACTTGCGGTCGCAAGTATATCGAGAGGAGACGACGTTGGCCACTCTTACGGACACGAGAAACCTCGCCGCCGGCGCGTGGCAGCTCGACACGGTTCATTCCCGGTTGGGCTTCGCAGTCGAGTACATGGTGGGATCGTTCCACGCCGCCGTTGCGCCATTCCAGGCGACTCTTACGGTCGCCGAGGACGGGACTGCAACACTCGCCGGCAAAGCGCTCGTCGAGAACATCCAGGTCGGCGACGAGGCGTTGCAAACGCACCTGGGCTCGCCGGAGTTCTTCGACGCCGAGCGGACGCCGGAGATCACGTTCGCATCCGCGCGCTTCGACCCGACGCGCGACCGGATCACGATCGTCGGCCAGCTCGCGATCAAGGGCACTGCACTCCCCGTCGAGCTGGCGGGAACGCTCGGCGGGCCGCTCGTCGACCCGTACGGGCGCGAGCGCGTGAACCTCACTCTCGAGGCGACGGTCGACCGCGGCGCGTTCGGGCTCGATTGGAACACTGAGCTGCCGAGCGGCGAGCCGGCTCTCGCACAGGACGTGAAGCTCGTCGCCGAGCTGGCGCTCGTCAGGTTCGAGTAGCGCGATGCGCATCCTCGGCATCTCTGGAAGCCTGCGGAGGGAGTCGTACAACACGGCTCTCCTCCGTGCGGCTGCCGATCTGCTGCCCCGGGGCGTCGAGCTCGAGCTGTGGCAGGGACTGAAGGAGGTGCCGCCGTTCGACGAGGACGAGGAGGCGACCCCCGCACCGTCCGTCGTCGAGTTGCGCGACGCGATCGCCGTCGCCAACGCCGTGCTGTTCGCGACGCCCGAGTACAACGGCTCGGTGCCCGGCCAGCTGAAGAACGCCCTCGACTGGGCCTCTCGCCCGGCGCGGACGAATCCGCTACGGAGCAAGCCCGTCGCCGTGGTCGGCGCCAGCATCGGCAGCTTCGCCGCGCTTTCGGCACAGGCCGATCTCCGCCGCATCCTCGCGAGGATCGGCGCCCGCGTGCTCGACGCCGGAGCGGCCGTCGGAGATGCCGAGTCCGCCTGCGACGCGGATGCTTTGCGCGCCGATCATCCAGCCCACGAGGATCTGGCAGCCGTCGTGGACGCCCTGGTCGACGCCGTCCACGCTCGAGAGCGGGTCGCCGCGTAACCTTCCTGCATGGCCGACGACGAGCCTTCGGCACCCCCGTACAGCGCGACGTCGGTCGAGATCTCGCGCCACCCAGGGGGGCTCGAGCACGATCTCGTGGCGGTGGAGGAGCCGCTCGAGATCCGCGTCAACGGGCGCCCGGTCGCGGTGACCATGCGCACCCCCGGCCACGACGTCGAGCTCGCGCTCGGCTTCTGCCTCTCCGAGGGCATCAGACCGGAACGTGCGGCGTTGCCGGCCGATTTCGCGGCGAACACTGTCGACGTGGAGGCACCGGGCTTCGACCCCGAGGGCCTGCGGCGAAGCTTCTATGTCTCGTCGTCCTGCGGGGTTTGCGGCAAGGGGGCGCTTGCAGCTGTGGCTGTGGAGGCGCTGCGGCTCGACGGCGAGCTGCGGGTTCCCGCCGAGCTGCTCGTCTCGCTGCCGGACCGGCTGCGCGAGGCGCAGGGCGCGTTCGCGGCGACGGGCGGGCTCCACGCGACGGGACTCTTCGATCGAGACGGGACCCTGCTATGCGTGCGTGAAGACGTCGGGCGCCACAACGCCCTCGACAAGGTGCTCGGCTGGGCGTTCTCGGAGAGCCGGTTGCCGCTCGCTGACTGCGTGATCTGCCTGAGCGGACGCATCGCCTTCGAGCTCGTCCAGAAAGCGGCTGTTGCCGGCTGCCCGATCGTCGTCGCCGTGGGCGCGCCGACGAGCCTCGCCGTCGACTTGGCCGAAGACCGCGGCGTGACTCTCTGCGGGTTCACCCGCGACGGGGGGATGAACGTCTACGCCGAGGCGTGGCGCGTAGAGAGCTGACCGGCGCCTTGCTGGTAGGCGGCGCGTCGACCCGGTTCGGCTATCCGAAGGCGCTCGCCGAGCTGGACGGCGAGACACTGGCCGACCGCGGCTGGCGGGTGCTCGGTGAGCTGTGCGACGAGCGGATCGCGGTCGGGAAGGCCGCGGACGCCCTCGCGCTGCCGTTCCCCGTGCTCGATGACGGGTCTGAGGTCCGCGCGGCGCTGGCGGGCGTCGTCGCCGCTCTGCGAGAGGCAAGTCGCGACGTCTGCATCGTGTTGCCGGTCGACTGCCCACGCGTCACCGCCGAGCTGCTCGGCGCGCTCGCGGCTGCGTGCACCGAGGAGATGGACGTGGCCGTCCCGCAGACGGGGCCGCTGCCCGGCGCGTACAGGCGGGGCGCACTGCCGGTGCTCGAGCTCGCCCTGGACGCCGAGCGCCTGTCGCTTCGAGACGCGCTGACGGAGCTCCGCGTCGAGGTCGTCGACTCCGACCCGGAGCTGCTTGCGAACGTCAATACGCCGGACCAGCTGGAGCAACTCCGCTGATCGCGCCCGCGCGGGCGTTCTGCGCGTCTCGCCAGGAGAGCCAGCGCTCGACTGCAGCACCGACGACCCAATCGGGGCCGTTGACCCCGAGGGTGAACTGCGTAAACCCCAACGCGACGTAGGCGTCCGCGTCCTCGGCCAGGAAGCGGTCGAGATCGTCCGGCTCGACGCCGAGGCCACGCTCGATGTCGCTCGCGTCGCGGCCGAGCTCGTCGCACCAGCGCTCGAGCGCCGCGACCTTGGGCTCGAGCCCCTCCGGGGAATCCGGAAAGCCGGCGTGCCACGAGTCAGCGTGGGTCGCGACGAGCCGCAGCGTGACCCGCTCGCCCGAGCCGGCGATGAGGATCGGCAGCCGGCGGATCGGCGGCGGGTTGAGCGCCTCGAGGCGCCGTTCGATGAGCGGCAGCGCCTCGGCGAGCGCCCGCCCGCGGGTGCCGTGCGTGCCGAACTCGTAGCCGTACTCGTCGTAGTCGCGGCGGAACCAGCCCGAGCCGATGCCGAGCACGAGCCTGCCACCGGAGATGTGGTCGACCGTGCGGGCCATGTCGGCGAGCAGTTGCGGGTTGCGGTACGAGTTACAGCTCACGAGCGGCCCGAGCTCGACGCGCTCGGTCTGCTCCGCCCAGGCTGCGAGCAGGGACCAGCACTCGAAGTGCGCCCCGTCGCGCTCGCCGTAGAGCGGGAAGAAGTGATCCCACGTGTAGAGCAGGTCGGCCCCGGTCTCCTCCACCCGCGCCACCGCCCGGCGCATCGCCGCGTACGCCCCCTGCTGCGGGTGAAGCTGGACGGCGACGCGAATCGGTCTCATCGGCTTGCCTCGAGCAGCTCGGACACGAGGCTCACCGTCTCCGGCAGTGCCTCGGCGTGTAGCCGGTAGCGGTACGCGCGCGCGTTTCCTTCGAGATCGACGAGGTGCGCCTCGCGGAGCTGGCTCAGATGGTGATGCACCGTCGACCGCGTGAGGCCCGTCTCGGCGACGAGTTCCGAGACGCGATCGACGCCGCGTCCGAGCAGCCTCAGGATCTCGATGCGCTTCGGGTCGGCCAGCGCATGTCCCAGTGCAGCGGCACGTTCCTCCACGGCGCCGGCGCCGCCGGCCCGATAGACGATGAGGCGCGTTTCCCGGTGCTGGGCGAGCACGAGCCACGGCCGCGCCTGGAGGTGCGGTATCAGCAGGACGCCCCGGGCCTCGACCTCGGGCACGTAGCGATAGCCGGACGTCAGTTGCTGAATCGCCGCGTTGAGCGCTGCGGCTTCGAGGGCGGCCGCGGCCTCCGCGGAAGCCACCTCGATGCGGTCTGCAGAGAGGTTCAGCTCTCGCTCGCCTACCTCCAGCGCGTGCGCGATGCGTTGTCTCGTCTCGTCGGGATCGAGGTCGGCAAGCGTGGAGAGCGCGGCCTTCGCCTGCCCGGCGTAGTAGCGGTCGTGCTCGAGGAGCGCACGGACGGCGGCGGCGTCGCCCTCCGCTGCCTGCTCGATCGTGTCCGCGCCGGCGAGCGTGCACCACGACCACGCGTAACGGCCGAGCAGATGCCGGCGCAGCTCGATCGGGTCCATCTCCGCCACGCTCGCACGAAGCCGAGCGGCGTCGTACGGCGGGCCTATGTCGATCGGGATGCCGAGGAGATTGAGCCAGCTCTCGCCGGCCGTGTCGCCGATGCCGTCGAGAGCTTCCTGCAGCTCCGGAAGGACGCCGGTGCGATCGGCCGAGGAGGCGGCGAGCTCGACCAAGAGGGCGAAGGCTGTGCCCGCCGCCACCTCGGCTCCCTGCGCCGGGATGGATGGAGAGATATGTCCGATAGACATCAGACATATCCTACAGAAGTCCTACAGACTAGGCAGCGCGTGCCAGGACGCGCTCGCGCTCTGCTCCCGTGCCGACGAGCGAGACGCCGACGCCGAGCTCACGCTCGACGAACTCGACATAACGGCGCGCGGGCTCGGGCAGCTCGTCGAACCCGGCCACGTCGCCGATCGGCGCGTTCCACCCGGCCAGCACCTCGTACACCGGCTCTGCGTGGTGGAAGTCGCTCTGATGGGCGGGAAACTCGGAAGTCTCCGACCCGTCCCGCAGCCGGTAGCGGACGCAGACCGGCACCTCCGAGAACGAGGACAGCACGTCGAGCTTCGTCAGCGCGAGCGACGTGAAGCCGTTGATCCGGGCCGCGAAGCGCAGCGCGACGAGGTCGAGCCACCCGCAACGCCGCTCCCTGCCCGTCACGGTCCCGAACTCGGCCCCGAGCTCGCGCACACGCTCCTGGTCGGTCCCCTCGATCTCCGTCGGGAAGGGGCCTTCGCCGACGCGCGTGACGTACGCCTTCGCGATGCCGGTGACCTCGTCGATGCGCGTCGGCCCGATCCCGATGCCCGTGCAGGCGCCGCCCGCGATCGTCGAGGACGAGGTGACGAACGGGTACGTGCCGTGGTCGATGTCGAGCAGCGTCCCGTGCGCGCCCTCGAGGAGAACGCGCTTGCCGTCGCGGAGGGCGCGATCGACGAGCAGCGACGCGTCCGCGAGAAAGGGGCGCAGCCGCCGGGCGTATCCCTCGTACCTCTCGGCGAGCTCCTCGAGCGCGAACGGCTCGACGCCGTAAACGCGCTCGAGCCAGATGTTCTTCTCCGCGAGGGCGACCTCGATCTTCTCGCGGAGGATCTTCGGATCGAAGAGGTCCTGGAGCCTGATCCCGAGCCGGTATGCGCGATCGGCGTACGCAGGCCCGTTACCGCGGCGCGTCGTCCCGATCTGGAGCTTCCCGAGGCGCCGCTCGCTCGCCTGGTCGATCTCAACATGCCACGGCATGACGACGTGGGCATTCGCGGACAGTCGGACGACGTCGACGGAGATGCCTCGTTGCTCGAGATCGTCGAGCTCGTCGATGAAGACGGCCGGGTCGACCACGCAGCCCGAGCCGATGACGCATTCCTTCCCCCAGAGAATCCCCGAGGGCATGTGCTTGAGCTTGTACGTCTGCCCGTCGGCGACGATCGTGTGGCCGGCGCCGGGCCCACCGTTGTAGCGGCAGACGACGTCAGAGTCGCGCGCGAGCAGGTCGACGATCTTGCCCTTGCCCTCGTCACCCCACTGCGCGCCGATGATCACCGTCGCGGGCACGCCGGGAGTCTGCCACCTGGTGCGGAGCTAGCTAACCGACCGCGTGCTGCTGCGCGTGAATGCGCGGGAAGCGGCGCACGCGGATGCGGTGTCCGCGCCAGCAGGTGATGAAGCCGACATCGGCCTCTGGGCAGAGCGCGCCGCGTACGACGACCGGCGGCCAGGCGCGCTCGTAGTGGCACGCCTCGCACTGCGCCGAGAAGCTCGTCGCGGTCTCGCGAAGCCAGATGATCTGCGTCTCCGTCCTCTGTCCCTCCTTTCTCCCCTGCGTCGCGCTACTGGACGTTGGTCACCCGCCCGCGAGGTCGGCGAACTTCGCGAACCGCTTCAGGAACGTGAGCTTCGCCGTGCCCGTCGGGCCGTTTCGGTGCTTTGCGAGGTGGACCTCGGCCAAGCCCTGCTGGTCGGACTCGGCGTCGTAGTACTCGTCGCGGTAGATGAAGAACACGAGGTCGGCATCCTGCTCGAGGCTCCCCGACTCGCGGAGGTCGGAGAGGATCGGCCGCTTGTCGTGGCGCTGCTCGACCGCGCGGGAAAGCTGTGAGAGGGCAAGTACCGGGACGTCGAGGTCACGTGCGAGCACCTTGAGCGACCGCGAGATGGCCGACACCTCCTGCACGCGGTTCTCGACCGAGGCGCCCGAGGTCATGAGCTGGAGGTAGTCGACGATGATCAGCCCCAGCCCGGGCTCGCGCATCTTCAGCCGCCGCGCCTTCGACCGAATCTCCATCATCGTGATCGAGCCGGTGTCGTCGACGTAGATCGGCGCCTTCGACAGCCTGTCGCACGCAGCGGTCAGCCGTGGCCAGTCGTCCGGTGCGAGCTTGCCGGTGCGCAGCCGCTGGGACTCGACCTTTGCCTCCGAGCACATGAGCCGCTGGGTGACCTCGGACTTCGACATCTCGAGGGTGAACAGCGCGGCCGGTGTCTCGCCACGAACCGCGAGGTTCGCCGCCATGCAGAGCGCCAGGCCTGACTTCCCCATGCTCGGCCGGGCGGCGAGGATGATGAGGTTGCCCGGCTGGAATCCGGACGTGAGGTGATCGATTTCGCGAAAGCCGGCAGGAACGCCGGTAACGTCGGCGCCTTCCTCGTAGAGCGTGGTGATCCGCTCGAAGCTCGCCTTCAGCAACTCCTCGATGTGACTGAAGTCGCCGGAGACCCGCGACTGCGCGAGGTCGAACACGACCTGCTCGGCGCGGTCGACGAGCTCCGGTGTCTCGGACGGCCGCTCGATGCCGAGGCGCGCGATCTCGTTACCCGCACGGATGAGCCCGCGCAGCGTCGCCATCTCACGGACGATGCGCGCGTAGTGGGCGGCGTTCGCCGCCGCGGGCACGAGCGCCGCGAGCTCGTGAACCCGGACCTTCCCGCCCGCGTCCTCAAGCTCGCCCCGCTGGTCGAGCTCGTCGACGAGGGTGATCGCGTCGACCGGCTCACCGCGGCCGTAGAGCGCAAGCGCCGCGCGGTAGATCTTCGCGTGGCTCTCCCGGTAGAAGTCGGACGCGGAGAGCACCTCGCTGACCGCCCCGATCGCGCCGGGGGAGAGCATCATCGCACCGAGTACGGACTCCTCGGCATCGAGGTTCTGCGGCGGAACCGGGGCGGTGGTCAGCGAGGCTGCTACTTGTGCCACGCGGTATTAACCCTCCGGAGGCAGCGACTTTCAACGGGTGGAAAGCCACGAAATCCACGGCCACCTGTTTGGCTCGCATGCGTCGATTTGCAGCAAGAACAGAACATCTGTTCCTGCCATTGTCGACCGTGCCCCGGACGGCGCGGTGGACGAAAAGGACGCTCTACGCGGGAAGTTCGTGCGACATTCCACAGCCCTCCACAGGAGGTGTGGAATACCCAGAGGAGCGGGACAGGATTCATCCTGTCCCCAAACCGGGACTACTCCTCGGGACCTTCCTCCGGCTCGACCCGCTCCTCGGCGACGTCTTCCTCGAAGGTCTCCTCGGCCGCGGACTCTTCGACCGCGGGCTCTTCGCTTGCCGGCTCCTCGGGTGGCAGTTCGCCGCCTTCGGGGATGACGAGTGTCGCCACCTCGGCCTGCATGTCCTCGAAGACCCCCACCGGCACGGCGTAGCGCCCGATGTGCTTGATCGGCTGCGGCAGGTCGATCTTGCGACGGTCGACCCGCACCTTGTGCTGCTCCCAGAGCTCGTCTGCGATGTTCGTCGCCGTGACCGAGCCGAAGAGCGAGCCGGTCGGCCCGGCTTTCATCTCGAAGCGGAGCTCGGCTTTCTCCAGCACCGCCTGGATCTCACGCGCCTGGTCGGAGCTCGCCGCCTCGTGCCGCGCACGGTGCGAATCCCGCTTCTCCAGCTCTGTGAGCCGGGCCGGTGTCGCCTCCTCGGCGAGGCGGCGGGGCAGGAGATAGTTGCGCGCGTAGCCTCGCGCGACGTCGACGACGTCGCCGCGGAGCCCGACGTTGTCGACGTCCTGAAGGAGGATCAGCTGCATCGCGCTACTGGCGCTCGCCGACGTAGGGCAGGAGCGCCATCTCGCGCGCCCGCTTGACGGCGACCGACACCTGGTTCTGGTGGCGGCGGCAAGCGCCCGTGATGCGACGGGAGCGGATCTTCCCGCGCTCGGAGATGAACCGGCGCAGCTGGTTGATGTCCTTGTAGTCGACGTCCTCGATCTTCGCGCGGCAGAACGCGCAGTTGCGGCGCCGCATCTGGCCGTCCCGCTGGCCGGGGCGGCGGCGGGAGGTCGAGCGCTCTTCTCTCGGCTTGGGCTTCTTGGCCATCGTCTCTCCTAGAAGGGGATGTCGTCGTCGGCGGCGGCCGGGAACTCGGCGTCGGACTTCTCGCCCGCCGGTGCGAAGGACTGCTCACCGCCACCGTCGCCGCGTCCGCCGAGGAACTGCACGGAGTCGGCGATCACTTCCACGGCTTGACGCTTCGAGCCGTCCTGTGCCTCCCACTCGCGCCACTCGAGGCGGCCGTCGATCGCCACCGGTCGGCCCTTCGAGAGGTACTGCGCGCAATTCTCACCCTGGTTGCCCCAGACGGTGATGTCGAAGTAGTTCGGCTTCTCGGTCCACTCACCCGTCGCGCCGTCCTTGCGCCGCGTGTTGACGGCAAGACGGAGGCTGCAAACGGCGGTGCCGCTCGGGGTGTGGCGAAGCTCCGGGTCCCTCGTGAGGTTCCCGACGAGCACGACACGATTGATGTTGGCCATGGCTACTCCTCTCCGTCCGTCTCGGCGGCTTCTCCTGCACCGGCGGCGGACTCAGCGTACTCGGCGGGCGCCTCGGCCTCCGAAGCCTGCGCTTCGGCGCGGCGATGCGGACGCGGACGCCTGGTCGCCATGTGGCGCATGACGCCGTCGGTGATCTTCAGGACACGGGAGATCTCGTCCAGCGCGGTCGGTTCGCAGGTGAAGGTCAGCAGGTGGTAGACGCCTTCGGGCTTGTGATCGATCTCGTAGGCGAGCTTCCGGCGTCCCCACGGCTGGTGGTCCTCCCACGTGCCGCCTGCCTTCTCGACGAGCTCACGCGTGCGCGAGACGATCTCGCCGCCCCGCTCCTCGGGCAGCTCAGGGTCGATCATCAACAAGATCTCGTAGCTGTTCAACGCTCCGGTTCTCCTTCTCTCGGTCTCAGCGGCCCCGCCCTTCGGTGCCGGTCCCGGGCGGGTCGGCACAGGCGTGACGAGAAGTTCGGCTGAGCACTGTAGCATCGGGGCCATGTGGCGAAGACTGTTGGTGCTCACGGGGCTCGTCGCGTTCATCGCGTACGTGCTGCGCCGGCCGCGGCGGCCGGCTCCGGAGGCGCTCGAGGGGTACGCCGAGGACCCGGCCGAGGAGCTCCGCCGGAAGCTCGACGAGACGCGTGGTCGCACCGAGCCCGAGCTCACGGACGATCTCGACGAGCGGCGCCGCGATGTGCACGATCGCGCTCGGGCAGCTGCCGACGAGATGCGCGGCTCGAGCTCCGAGTAACGCCTCCTCGTCACGCCGCCTCTGCGCGCACGCGATCGAGGTGGAGCAGGATCCGCTCCTGCTCGAGCGGCAGCACGGCCAACTCCGGAGGCGGGCGGCGAACGAACCCTTCGAGGAGCAGGAGGTCTTCCGCCTGTTCGGGCGTGAGCGGGCCGGCGGCACCCTTGCGAGCCGTTTCGCAGACGGCCAGGGCGGCCGGGATCTCGAGCCTCGCGCCCCCTCCCGGAGGCACCGAGCGGACGGCGCAGATCTCGCCGCCGCAGACGAAGAACGCCTTCTTCCAGCCGGGCTGGAGCCCGGGAGCGACGAGGCAACGCTCGAGCGCGCGCAGCTCCGCCAGCCGGCGCAGCCGATCGACGACGTGCTCGAGGGCGTCGATGCGGTCTCTCAGCCGAGCCGCCTCCTCGTAGCGGAAGTCGGCTGCGAGCCGGGTGAGTCGCTCACGCAGACGAGGCAACGGGCCGTCCTCGAGCAGGCGCTCGCGCTCCTCGGCCGTCGCGAGGGCGAGCGCCCGGGCTGCGAGGGCCGCGCGCCTCCTGCTCGGTATAGGGCCGAGCTCTGTTGCCGTTTTGGAGACGACGAGCTCCTCGCCGCGCAGCTTCAGGTACACGCCGTGCTCGCG
>JBKPGF010000056.1:0-16691 GCA_046729255.1 Actinomycetota bacterium | reverse complement strand
GGTGCCAGCTGCTGTCCGATCAGCGGGATCGAGTCGAGATCGGTATGCAGGCTGTGCATGATCATCAGCCGATCGGCTCCAGCCTCGGCGTACGGAAGAAGTGCGGCTGCGACCTCGTCGACCGAGCCGAACAATCGCTGCTGCCTGGAGCCGGCGAACCAGTCGTCGAAGCTCTGGTCGCGCGGCCGGAGTCCGTAGATCGCGCGAGCGCGGTCCATTGCCTCGTCACGGGTCTCCCCGACGATGCCGTGGATCGCGATCGAGAAGCGCATCGTCGCAGGGTCACGGCCGACTTCGCGGCAGGCTTCGATCACGCGTTGGCGGGCGTCGGGGAACTCTTGCGGGCCGGAGACCCATGAGACGTTGTATTCGTCGGCGAAGCGTGCGGCCGGCAGCATCGTGCCCGGGGTGCCGCTGCCGCCGACGATGATCGGGGGATGGGGAGATTGCAATGGTCTCGGCCTGCCGGGCGCGTTTTCGAGCGTGTAATGGCTGCCGTCGAACGTGACGCGGTCCTCGGTCCACAGCCGGTGCACGATCTCGAGCTGCTCGGCGAGCATCTGCTGGCGCACCCGTGTGCTCGGGAAGGGAAAGCCGAACGCCCGGTGCTCGCGCTCCATCCACCCCGACCCCAGCCCGAGCTCGATCCGGCCGCCCGAGATGTGGTCGGCGGTCGCGACGGCGTTCGCCAGCACTGCAGGCGGACGAAACGTCACCGGAGTGACCATCGTGCCGAGGCGCAGAGACGACGTGCGCATCGCCAGGGCGGAGATGATCGTCCAAGCGTCGTGTGCGACCTTGCCCAGCTCGTCGTTTGTCGAGATGTAGTGGTCTCCGGCAAAGAGCGCCGGGATTGCGGATCGTTCGCACGCATCGGCCAGCGCGCACCAGTCGTCCCAGGTGACGTTTTCCTGCGAGATGATCAGCAGGTCGAGTTCCATCGATCGCCCACGGCGGAACTTAGTCGAATCGCGAGTCGGTCTTGGAGGGGCGCGCCTAGACAGGTACAACCATGGCGTGCCCGAGCGGTCGGTCCGCCTCACGAGCCCGGATCGTGTCCTCTTCCCCGACGAAGGGATCACGAAGCAGGATCTGTTCGAGTACTACCGCGCGATCGCGCCGGTGCTCGTCCCTCACCTGCGCAACCGGCCGTTCACGATGAAGCGCCGGCCCTACGGCCTGGCTGGGGACGCGTACTTCCAGAAGCAGGCGCCGAAGGGCATGCCCTCCTGGATCCCGACGCGCAAGTTCCGGACCGTCCGGCGCTCGGGCGAATCGCGGATGGTCGACTTCCCGCTGGTCAACTCCGAGGAGGCGGTGCTCTGGATGGTGCAGATGAACTGCATCGACATGAACGCGTGGTACTCGCGCGTCGACAAGCCGCACCGCCCGGACTTCGTGCTCTTCGACCTCGACCCGCCCAGTGTCGATGAATCTGATGGCGGCTTCGCGCTCGCGATCCGCGTCGCGCACCTGATCCGCGAGGAGCTGGAGCGGCTCGAGCTCGAGTCCTACGTCAAGACGAGCGGTGCCGACGGCATTCACGTGCTCGTCCCGATCGCGCGCCGGGCGACCTATGAGCAGACCTATGCGTTCGCGGAGCGCGTGGCGCGCTCACTCGAGGAGCGGCACCCGGGGCTGGTCACGACCGAGTGGCTGAAGAAAAAGCGCGAGGGCGTGCTCGTCGACCACCGTCAGAACGCGCGGGGGAAGACGATCGCCTCCGTCTACTCGGTGCGGCCGAAGCCGGGCGCGCCGGTCTCGACGCCGCTTCGCTGGGACGAGCTCACGGAGGACGTGACCCCGCGCCGCTTCGGGATGCGCGAGGCGCTCGAGCGGGTGGAGCAGCACGGCGACCTGTTCGAGCCCGTGCTCGCGGGCGGCCAGGCCCTCGGCCGCGCGCTCAGGAAGCTGCGCTGAGAGATGATTGCCGCGTGCTTCCCGGACTACTGGATCGAGCGGCCGGCTCTGAGTATCGATCGCGCGACCGAGGCGGCAGTCGGGCTTTGGTTCGACCAGAGCGCGGACTTTCGTAGTCGCGACGAGATGGAGAAACGGGTTCCGCTCTATCCCTGCCACATGGTCGAAGCGAGGCACTCCGCCATCTCGCTCGGAACCCAAGGCGCTAACGAGCGACGTGCCAACGCCCGTATACGGATCGATCATGCTTAGGCCACTCGCCTTCCCAAGATCGAGGCGAGCGACGAGCGCGTCGAGAAGCTCCGACGAGAAGCCCTCCTTGAGATAGAACCAGCGGTGTACGGGGGCAATGCCGTTGCCGTTCGGTACAACGAGATCGCCTAGCGTGTCGTCCTCAGTCATGCGAAGACGCGACTCGAGTGCTGAGTAGTGTCGTCCCAGTACTGAGGGTTTGGCCGACACTCTTGCGGCCTGTGACTGTATCGAGCCCGGTCCACGCCTTGAACGTTGTGTCATGCGACCGACTCCTTAAGGCTTGACGACGTCACCTCGTGAGGCCGACCGCGCCCCGCTGCACGATAGAGACGCCGTCGGAGGGCTTCCCGACCTAGACGGACGCGAAGCTCGTCGCTCGTTGTCTTCATGGACAACAGTGTACTGAGGCGGTCAGACAGCGGAGCAGTAGGCGATCGCATGATTGCGGGAGTTCCCCGGAATGCGTTAGTGAGGCACGGACAACGTAGGCGCTGATACTCCACTTGTGAAACTTCGCGACACGCAGCTCCTTCTCTCTCCTTCCGACCTCGCGAACTACGTCGCCTGCCCGCACCTGACGACGCTCGAGCTCGCGGTCGCGTGCGAACAGCTCGAGCGGCCGTTCCGCCACAACCCGCGCGCCGACCTCATCCGCCGCAAGGGCGACGAGCACGAGGCCGTTTACCGTGCGTCGCTCGGCGACGTCCTGGCCGTACCCGACCCGAGGGAGATCGGCTGGGAGGCGGCCGCGGCGGCCACCGAGCAGGCGATCCGTGATGGCGTGCCGATCATCCACCAGGCGGCGTTTTTCGACGGCCTCTGGCGCGGCCGGGCCGACTTCCTCGAGCGGCTGGCGGACGGCGGTTACGAGGTCGTCGACACGAAGCTCGCGCGCCGCGCGAAGCCGCAGCACGTGCTCCAGCTCTGTTTCTACACCGAGCAGCTCGCGCGGCTGCAAGGGCATCGCCCGGCGGCGATGCACGTCGTCAACGGCCTCGGGGAGCGCGAGACGTTCCGTCCCGAGGACTTCTCGGCCTACTACGACCGCCTCGTGCGCCGCTTCCGGGCGGCGCTCGAGAACAGCGCCGCGACGTACCCGTATCCCGTCGACCACTGCTCGCTCTGCGAGTTCCTGACGCTCTGCCGGCAGCGGTGGACGGACGACGATCACCTGTCGCTCGTGGCCAGTATCGCCCGTACCCAGGTGGAGCGGCTGACCGCCGCCGGCATCGCCACCGTCGACGCCCTCGCGGCCCTGCCGCCGGCGACGAAAGTCTCGAAGCTGCGTCACGAGACGCTGGCGAAGCTGCGCGAGCAGGCGGCGCTCCAGGTGCACCACCGCCGCACCGGCGAGCTCAGGCACGTCCTGCTGCCACAAGAGCCGGACCGCGGCTTCGCGCTCCTGCCCGAGCCGTCGGCGGGCGACGTCTGGCTCGACTTCGAGGGCGACCCCTGGTACGAGCCGGGGCGTGGCCTCGAGTACCTGTTCGGCTGGGTGTATCTCGACGACGGCGGCGTCCCGCGCTACGACCGCATCTGGGCCCTCGGCCGCGAGGAGGAGAGGGCCGGCTTCGAGCGGCTGCTCGACCTCATCGCCGAGCGGCGGCGGCGCTTCTCCGGCATGCACGTCTACCACTACGCGCCGTACGAGCGCTCGGCGCTCCTGCGGCTGATGGGCGAGCACGGCACGCGCGAGGACGCGCTCGACGACCTGCTGCGCGGCGAGGTGCTCGTCGACCTCTTCCGCGTCGTCCGCCAGGCGCTGCGGCTCTCTCTGGAAAGCTACTCGATCAAGGAGGTGGAGGCGTTCTACGGCTTCGCACGCACGGGCGAGGTCTCCGGCGGCGGCGGGGCGACGGTTGCCTTCGAGGAGTGGTTGGAGGCCGGCGACGACGGGATCCTCGAAGAGATCCGCGCATACAACGAGGAGGACTGCCGCTCGCTCTACGAGCTGCACCGCTGGCTGCTCGGCCTCCGCCCGGCCGACCTGCCCTGGCGGCCGCCGCCGGAGGCGCGAGAGGTCAAGGAGGAGACGAAGGAGCGGCTCGAGGAGCGGGCGCGCGTCGAGGCGGGGCTTGTCGCGCAGGGGCAGGAGCTGCTCGCGCACCTGCTCGAGTACCACCGCCGCGAGGAGAAGCCGCAGTGGTGGGAGTACTTCCACCACAAGGAGTTGGACGAGGAGGAGCTGATCGAGGACACCGACACGATCGGCGCCCTATCGCTCGTCGGCGAGCCCGTCGGGGACGCGCAGTCGCTCGTCTACACGCTCCGCTTCCCGCCCCAGGAGCACAAGATCGGCGGCCCGTGCGAGGACCCGGCCATCGGCAAGGGCTACAACGTCAAGGTCGACGACGAGCACGGCCTCGTCACCCTGCGCCGCGCGAAGAGCCGCCGCGAGGAGCCGCTGCCGCGCGCGCTCATCCCGCCCGACCCGCTGCCGACGTGGGTGCAGCGCGACGCCGTCCTCCGCTTCGCGAAGAGCCGCGAGCGCTACCCGGCGCTCGTGGAGATTCTCGACCGGCGCCCGCCGCGAGCGCGGCTCGACGCGGGGCCGATCGAGGCCGCCGCCAGCCTGGAGGACAGCTACCTGTTCGTGCAGGGGCCGCCAGGCTCGGGGAAGACGTGGATCGGCGCGCGGATGGCGATCGAGCTCATGGACGGCGGCCAGCGCGTCGGCATCACCTCGCTGAGCCACAAGGCGATCCACAAGTTCCTATCGGACGTCCACGAGGCGGCGCTCGAGCAGGGCTTCACGTTCAAGGGTCGCAAGAAGTCGAGCGGCGACAAGGAGACGCGCTACGAGGACGACTTCGTCGACTGCTCGGACGACAACGCCGACCTGCTCGATCCGGAGCTGCAGCTGCTCGCCGGCACGTCGTTCCTCTTCTCGCGCGACGAGCTCGACCGGCACGTCGACACGCTGTTCGTGGACGAGGCCGGGCAGATCGCGCTTGCGGACGCTATCGCCGTGGGCACGGCGGGTCGGAACGTTGTCTTGCTCGGCGACCCGAACCAGCTGGCGCAAGTGTCCCAGGGCTCGCATCCGCCGGGCGCGAGCGCGTCGGTGCTCGAGCACCTGCTGGGCGAGAACGAGACGCTGCAGCCGGGCATGGGCCTCTTCCTCGAGGAGACGTGGCGCATGCGGCCGGAGGTCAACGAGTTCATCTCGACGACGTTCTACGAGGGGCGGCTACGGTCGGCGCCGGACACGCTCACGCGCTCGGTGGCCGACGGCAACGGCATCCGCTACCTGCCCGTCGAGCACGAGGGCAACCGGACGCAGTCGTGGGAGGAGGCGGACGCGGTCGCGGCCGAGGTCGCGCGGCTCGGCGTCGCTCACGAGGACGTGATCGTGGTCGCGCCCATCAACGCCCAGGTGCGCGCGCTGCGCGACAGGCTGCCGGACGCCGTCGCCGTGGGCACGGTGGACAAGTTCCAGGGGCAGCAGGCGCGGGTCGTCTTCTACTCGATGGCGAGCTCGAGCGGCATCGACGTCCCGCGCGGCCTCGACTTCCTGTTCTCCCGCAACCGGCTGAACGTCGCCATCTCGCGCGCGCAGTGCCTTGCGTACCTCGTGTGCTCGCCGCGGCTACTCGACGTCGACTGCCGCACGATCGAGCAGATGCGGCTCGCGAACGCTCTCTGCCGCTTCGTCGAGCTCGCCGGCTAGGACTCGGCTTTTGGCGCCTCCCGGACGCTTACCAGTCAGGCACCTGGTCCGTCGCGGAGTTGTTCGTCAATCTCGTCGGGCTGCTTCCGTCGGCGTTCATGACATAGATCTCGAAGGTGTCGTTGATCTTGTCGTCGCGGTCGCTTTGGAAGGCGATCTTGTCTCCGTCGGGTGACCAGATGGGGTTCAAGTCGCGGCAACAGTTGACAGTGAGCCTCGTCTGGGCGCTCCCATCCGGGTTCATCGCGTAGATCTCCCAGTTGCGGTCGCGGTCGCTGTGGAACGCGATTCGCGTGCCATCCGGAGACCAGGCGGGATTGAACTCTTGAGCCTGGGTCGTCGTCAGCCGCGTCTGGCCTGTGCCGTCGGCATTCATCACGTAGATCTCGCGATTGCCGTCGCGTTCGCTCGCGAACGCAATCTTTCTGCCGTCGGGCGACCACGCCGGGTCAAAGTCGTGGACCTGGTTGTTGGTGAGTCTCGTCTGGCCTGTGCCGTCGGCATTCATCACGTAGATCTCCCGCCCTGCCCCGTGCCGGTATGTCTCGAAGGCGATCTTCTTCCCGTCCGGTGACCACGTTGCGTTGCGGTCGGTCGAGCGGTTCGAGGTCAGCCTCGTCTGGCCTGTGCCGTCGGCATTCATCACGTAGATCTCGACGTTGCCGTCCCGGTCGCTGTGAAAGACGAGCTTCTTTCTGTCGGGCGACCAGTCCGGATCGGAGTCGAGCGCGGAGTTCGTGGTCAGCCTGATCTGACTGGTCCCGTCCGGGTCCGTCACGTAGATCTCGAAGTTGCCGTCGCGATCGCTCTCGAAAGCGATTCGCTGCGGTGCGGGCTTCTCGACCGTCCATGAGTAGGACATGCGCTTGCTCATGTTTCCCGCCCGGTCAGTCCCCTGGACAGAGAAGGTATGTATCCCCGGCGCAAGGTTTGTGAAGGTCGTGGGGTTCCGGCACAGGCGGAGTGGCCCCTGATCGAAGCTGCAGCTGAAAATCACGTTGCTCTGGCTTGCCTTGAAGCCGAACGTCGCATCTCGAAGAAGCGTCGTCTGCTCAGGCATTCGGGTGATGGTCACGGTGGGCGGCGTGTTGTCCGCCACTGCGGGCAGCGGGCCAAGAGCTCTGATCGCCGAGCGTTCGCTCTTCGCCAGGTCAATGGGCTTCGGAGCTAGGGGCTTCTGTCCGGCTGGGACGATGACCTGCCGCTTCTTGCCCACGACCACGGAAGCCGCGGCGCCACCTTTGTGCGACGAGACGACGGCGATCCCGCGAACGACCTTGACCACGACCTTGCGTCGGGCTGTCACCGTGATGCTCAACAACGCGTTGTCCGCCCTGACTGTGGTCGGGCCGGCTTCGAACCGGGCCTTGATGCCTGACGGATTCCCGCCCGTCGCGGCACCCGCGGTGTTTCTCCCCGCAGCCGGGCCTTCGAGAAAGCACAAGGCTTTCCCTAGTCGCAACGTCGCGAGGTTGAACTTGGACGGCATGACCGCGAGAACGGCGCCCGGAACAAGGGTGCAGAGCGCGTGCCTCAGGCTGACCTTGAACACGACGGAGCCACCCTTCTTCGTGTTCAGCACATCGCCCCGGTACAGCGGACCCCCCGTGCGCGTGAGCTTGGAGCCGCGTAGAAGGACCGTATCCTCGAGGATCTCAGCGACCGCTCCCACCGACTTGCGACCTTTCGTCGCCGACGCGGACGCGTTCTCCGTGGAAGCGACGTCATGCAGGAGGCTCCAGGCGCCGGCAGTCGCCAGCGCCAGCACGAGAGCCAGGCTCATCCGGAGGCGGCTTGCGCTAGCGAAGCGCATCGAGCATTTGCCGTAGTGTGGGATTCGAGTTCGCGAACCCGAGCACGGCGCAGACGATCAAGACCCGATAGGTGAACGTCTCGAGTCGGCGGCCCAGAGACGGCGCGTCGTCGCGAGCACCGCGTCCGATGCGTGCGAGCCCGTCAAGTAGCTCGGTCGTGAACCGATGCAACCATGTTCCAGCGTTCGCGATCGTCCAGCGCCATCGCACCGAGCGTCTCGCTCGCGGTGACGCCCGCGACTTCGCGACCGTTCGGGCCACGGCAAGAATCGCCGCCAGGACTAGGAGGACGACCATCGGCCTGAACGGGCGGACGAAATAGCCGGCGATTCCGCCGTAGAAGCCACGATCGAGCATCCGCCACGGCCACCAGTACGCGTCGCTCCGAAGCGACGCGAGATCGTAGTGCGCATCGTTGGCTACGGACAGGTCGTTTCGCGCCTTCGCACTCGCCTCGACCATTCCCAGGACCGCGATGCGATCGGACGGTTGAACGGCTTCGTCGACGGTGCCGACGTCCATCACGAGGTTCGGCGACGACGCATCGGTGAATACCGCCTGACGTGAAGCAAAAAAGATCGCGCGCGCAAATGACAGCCTTCCGGCGGACGCGCGACGAAAGGTGACTCCACCGCCGACCTGAGCGGAAGAGAAGTCCATGTCACCCGTGGCCTGTTGGAAATCCGCCGAGAAATCGTTCGCGGCGGGGTATATGAACTGCGCACCGAAGAACCGACCCGTGCCCCCAAAGCGAGCTCGAGAGAAGGCTGCCCGCCTGAAGAAGTGTGAAAGCGCGAAGTCGGCGAGCCCTGCGAACTCACCTTCGTCGAAGCTCGCGCTGTCATAGAACCACGCGCCTCGAAAGTCGGCGACACCACCGAACGAGACTCGTGCGAAGTCAGCGGAGGCGAGGAATGTGCCGCCGGAGAAGATCGCGTTCCCTTCGAATCGTGCGAGTGCGAACCGGGACGAACCGGTGAAGTTCGTCCCTTCGAAGGTGGCTAGGCCTTTGAAGCGTGCGAGCCCGAAGTCACTCGTCTGCGAGAAGAGGCTGACCCGGCTGCCTGGCGGCATCCCGAACACCGCAGGCCCCTCGAAGACCGCTCGACTCATGCGCACCGGCTGGTTCAGTTGCGCACCACCCACGTCGAACGCTCGCTCAAACGTCGTGTCCGACCCGATGACCGGGCCTGTGAAATTGCAATCCCGACACGCGAAGGCGTGACCAACGCTCTCCAGCGGACGAAAGTCGAGCCGGCCGTCGATCGTGACTCCGCGGTGAACGAACGAGCGCTTTAGGAGCTGCGCCAAGACCTGGTCGCCGGACCAGACCCGTGGCCTGGCCGACCTCGCGGCTTCGGGCACGATGGCAACAGCGACCAGGAGCGAGAGTCCACCTAGTACAGCGAGCCTCAGACAGCGGTTGGGCCGAAGGATTGCGGCACCTCCTCGTCCAACAAGTGGCCTGCCACGATACGGCCTTGTGCCAATTGCGTCAACGGCGTGCCGTGAGGGGTGGCTCGAAGAAACGTGCTCCGTCGCGCGCTAGCCGGCGCGCGCCGCCCGGTGGGTCAGCCCCAGGAGGGCGGCTCGTAGCGCTCGTTGACCGGCGAGCCGAAGGTGACGAATGTCAGCCTGTCGGGGCCCGCGATGGGCAGGCGAACCGCCGAGGGATCAAGCCTCACGAAGCGGCCGGGCTTGAGCTCGATCTCCTCACCGTCGACGCGCAAGCGTCCCGACCCGTCGACGACGAACATCACTTCTTCCTGGCTCGACTCGGTCTCGTCGTGCTCCCGTCCTTCGACCCCCGGCCCGAGGGTGAAGTAGTTGAAGCCGAACGCACGCGCGCCGAGCGCCCGCCGGAGCTTCTTGACGGCGCCGCCCGGTCCCTCGCCCTGCAGGTCGTCGACGTCGACGAACGAGTACTTCGCCATTGGCGCAGAATCGCATACCACACCGAGCTGACGGGGTAGCGTCCCTGACCGATGGCCGAGCGCACACTCGTGCACGAGAGCATCAGGCACCTTCGCGACGCACTGGCAGGCACGGTCATCGCCCCCGACGACGCGGAGTACGACGCGGCTCGGCGTTGCTTCAACGCGCTCGTCGACCGCCGACCGGCGGTAATCGCGCGCTGCACCCGGCCCAGCGACGTCGCGACGGCATTCGACTTCGCGAGGAGCCACGAGTTAGAGATCGCGGTCCGTGGGGGAGGCCACAATCCCGCCGGACACTGTGTGCTCGACGGCGGGCTCGTGATCGACCTTTCGCCGCTACGTCGCGTCGAAGTGGACGCGGGAACGCGGACGGCTCGTGCTGGGGGCGGCTCGACGTGGCTCGATTTCGACAGCGCCACGCTCGCGCACGGCCTCGTCACCCCCGGAGGCGTTGTGGGCTCGACCGGGGTCTGCGGCCTCGCCATGGGCGGCGGCATCGGACATCTGACGGCGCAGTTCGGCCTTACATGCGACAACGTCGTCGGCGCTGAGCTCGTCACTCCGGATGGGTCAATCGTCCCGGCAAGTCGAGGGGAGAACGCCGAGCTGCTGTGGGGTCTATGCGGAGGCGGCGGCAACTTCGGCGTCGCGACCTGGCTCGAGTTCCGTCTGCACGAGCTCTCGCGAGTCGTAGGGGGATTGCTCGTCTACGAGGCGGACGGCGTTCGCGACGCGATGCGGCTCTTCCGTGACCTCGTGGCCGGATCGCCACGCGACCTGAGCTGCCAGGTGGTTCTGACGCTGGACGATTCGGGCTCGCCGAGGCTCGTGGTCGCGCCGTGCTACACCGGGACGAGTGACGTTCCCGAGTCGCTGCGAGCGCTCCGGGCAGCACGCGGGCTGGTCGAAGACGGGATCAAGGAGCACGACTTCCGTGCGCAGCAGATCCTGTTCGGGGACACGTACGGCGTCGAGCGGAACTACTGGAAGGGGCACTTCGTCCGTGAGCTCCCGGACGAGCTCATCGACGTCCTGCTCGCGCGCATCGGGGCGCTCAGTCGTGTGCCGGGCGGGATCCTGATCGAGTCGCTCCATGGGGCGCCGAAGGAGGCGGATGCCTCCCTCGCCGCCGTGGGCTTCCGTGAGGCGGCGTTCAACGTGAGCGCGATGGCCTCCTGGCTCGAGCCCGAGCTCGATGACGTGCATATCGAGTGGGCGAGGTCAACGGCCGCAGCGATCGAGCCATGGGCCGTCAGCGGCGGCTACTTCAACTACATGCAGGCCGACGAGCCGATCGAGCGCGTACGCGCAGCCTTCGGGCGGGAGTCGTTCGAGCGCTTACAGACGCTCAAGCGACGTTACGACCCGGACAACGTCCTCCGACGGAACCAGAACATCCCGCCCAGCTAGTACGGCGCAAGCCTGCCGATTGACATGCGGCTCGCGAACGCCCTCTGCCGCTTCGTCGAGCCGGCCGGCTAAGCCGACGGCTGCTCGCGGGCCGCGCGCTCGGCCTTGTGGCGCTCGATCCAGTACTCGAGCCCGCGCGGCTTCTCGCCGCGCGCTGCCATCTCGGCCTTGAGCATCTCGATCCGTGCTTGAAGCTGGCGCGTCCGCTCGTCGTAGCGTTCGTACCACGCCGCACGTTCTTCAGGCGTCCGGAAGATCTTCCTCTTCTTCCTCTTCATCGTCTTCCTCAATGTAGCCCACGATCTTCCGGACATCGGCCTTGATATCGGCGAGTGCTTCGAAGATCTCAGTGACCTCGTCTCGGTAGATCCCCATCTTCTCGTCCACCTGTCAAGCGTGCCCGCGGCCTGCGCAACTGCGCAAGGTGTCCAGATCGGACGCTCTGCCGCTTCGTCGAACTGGCCGAGGCTAGACGAGGCAATACGGAGAGCCGGGCGGTGGGTGCCGCCCGGCTCTCGTCACGTGCTAGGGCGTCGCGACCTTCGCGACCACCTGCTGCTGGTGAAAGAACGGGTTCTCGCCGGCGTGGTTGAACGTCGAGACCGAGGTGACGTATGTCGAGCCGGTCGGGGTCGAGTCGATCCCGAAGTAGTCGCCGATGAAGGTGCCCGATGTGCAGATGCAGCTCTGGTGAAGGGCGGACAGCTGCGGATCCCATGTCTTCTCGGAAAGCCGGACGTTGTGCTCCTTGCCCGCGATAAGCGACAGGTCCGGACGGTAGAACTGGATCGCCGTGTTGATGCAGTAGTTCGACTCGCCGCCGTCCGCGCGCGGGTCGAACGCGATGCCCGAGCCCGCGAAGTCGGGGCTCCCGCTCGCCGGGCACGCGAGACGTCGGTCGTAGAACGTCACTGCCACGGTGCCGTTCGGCGCGACGTGGAGGTTCGGCTGCAACGCCTCGGTCGCTCCTGTGTTGTCGTTCACTTGGAAGGGAGTCGACCAGGTTTGCCCGCCGTCTTCAGATGTCATGACGTACACGTTGGACAGTCCGCTCGAGCCGTCCTCGAAGGACACGTAGAGCGGGTACGAGCCCTGCGCCGAGAGCTGCGTCCCGACAGCGAACGTGTTCACGATTCCCTCGCGGAAGGTCGTGTTCTGGTACGTCGGCGTCGACACACCCTGGATTACGGGCAGCGGGCCTTGCCAGCCCTCGCCGCCGTCCCTGGACCAGATGACGTAGAAGTCGTTCGTGGCGAAGCCCTGCTGCATCGGGTTGTTCGTGATCGTGGTCCAGACCGTCCCGTCAGGAGCGACGTGCGGCAGGAGGTACGAGTCCCAGCGCTTGCCCTTGATGGTGGGAAGCTCCTGCGGAGCCGACCAGTCCGTATGCGTGCCGTCGGGCCGCGCATCGGCGTGCGACTCGTAGAGGATCGACGGATTGATCACGAACACCGTCCACATGACGTAGATACGGCCGTAGTGCGGGCTCGCGGGATTGGTGTCGATCGCGATCCACTGCTTGTCCGGGTCGCTCGTGTTCGCGTTCTTCGCGATGTCCACGTAGTCCGGCTCGCCGTTGTGGGTGGTGATCCAGCTGTCGGCGGGCGTCTTGCCCGGCAACGTGACCTTCGGGTGCACGGAGACCGAGATCGCCTCAGGGGGAACCGTCGGGTTGATCTGGTTGGAGCCGTTGTTGTACTTGTGGAAGCCGTCCTTGTCGTAATAGAACTGGTAGGGAAGGACGAGCGAGTAGAAGTTGCCCCACGGGTCGAAAGCGCCGACGGGGTCCGTGTTGTCCGTCCAGCCCTCGTATCCCGGGACGTGACCCTGCACGGGCCACGTGACACCGCCGTTGAACGACTCGTAGAAGCCGTTCAGGTGGTTGTAGCCCTCGGCGCTGACGGCCCACTTGCTCTGGCCGATGAGGTGCAGCGGGTCCGTCGGGTCGGCGCGGATGTCCGACTCGGAGTGGTCCTTGACACGCATGGCCGGATTACTGACGTCCTGCGTGTCGTACGGGCCGAGGTCCTCTCCGGTGGTGGACGCGTTGCCGCACACGTCCATGCCGCCGTCGAGGTAGCCGTCGGCCGCGGTGAGCGAGTCGAGGTATACGACCTCGGGTGCGTAGCAGCTCACCATCTGCGTCGTCGCCGACACATTTGTTACGCCGTTGGCGGCGTAGCTCGCCGCGAAGGCGGCGTCGGTCTGCGTTCCCTGTGGCGGGCCGAGCAGTGTCGGCCCGATCTGCGCGCTGCCGGCCGGGCCGACGAAGGCAAGGGCCGCGGCGAGCGCTACGAGCGTCGTGAGTCTCATCAGAAGAGTCCCCTTCCCTCGATCGCGAGCGGACCGGTCCTATCAAATGACCGCCGTCTTCGCCCGCGCGCGTAAGACCGGCCGATTAGGTCTAGACGAGGCAGGTGACGATCGCGCGGCTTGCTGCTCTGCGCCCTTCGGGCCGCCCACCAACGTGCTTCGTCGGTCAGCTGGCGCTCATCGTCCGCATGGGTGCCCTCGATCCGTACGCCCAGCCTCTAGGCTCTCGCTCGTGCTGCCGTCGGTGCCGGACCACATGAAGCCGCGGCTGCGAGGCATCTCCCACCTCGCGGCCTTCATAGCCGCGTTGCCGCTCGGCGTTCTGCTCGGCCTCTACGCGAACACCGCCCGCGAGCGCGTGGCGGTAGTCGCGTTCGCAGCGGCCGTAGCGGTCATGTTCGGCCTCAGCAGCCTCTACCACCGCGGCAACTGGTCGATCAGGCCACGGCGCTGGCTGCGCGCGCTCGACCACGCCGGCATCTTCATCCTCATTGCCGGTACGTACACGGCTTTCGGGCTGCTCGTGCTCGAGGGCCCGTGGAGATGGGTCGTGCTTGGGATCGTGTGGGGAGGAGCGGCATGCGCCGTGCTCGTCAACTTCGCGTGGCGGTCGTCACCGCAGTGGCTGACGGGTGTCGTGGCGGTTGGCCTAGGCTGGGTGGGCGCCCTCGTCGCGCCGCAAATCGCGGGCGATATCGGAGCCGGCGGCGCGGCGCTGGTGGTCGTCGGCGGCCTCGCGTACACGGTCGGTGCGGTGATCTTCGCCACGCGGCGACCGAACCCGTACCCGGCGACGTTCGGCTATCACGAGATCTTTCACCTGCTCGTGATCGCGGCAGTCGCGTGCCACTACGTGGCCTTGGCCTTCTTCGCGGTCCCGCGCGGCTGACCTAGCTCGGCAATTCGACGCGCTGCTTGAGGGCAGCGTTCATCTGCTCGAAGCCGAGCTCCGTCTTTCGGAGCACGCCCTTGACGAGGGGCACGAGCATGCCCCCGAAGCGCTCGCTCTGGACGAACCGGCTACGGCCGTCGCCGATGGGCTCGATGCGGAACGTGTGCTCGCCGTCGAAGACGCCCGGAACGAGCAGCCGGCCGCGCCATCGCAGCTCACGGTCCGGCTCGACTGCCTGCACCTTCGGCTTGAGCGTCATGCCGCGGCCGCCCGCGGGCTCTAACCTCACCGTCAGCGTCTCGCCCGGCTCTGCTCGACCCGAGATGGAGCGGATGAACGGGTTCCACTCGCCGTAGGCCTCGAAGTCCATCAAGACGCGCCACACCGCCTCGGGAGGCGCATCGATCTCGATCATCTTCTCGATCTCGGCCACCCGAGCAGTCTGTCTCCTTGTCGGGCTCCATCGCAAGTCCGGGGTCGTACGCCTTCGCGATTAGTTTCCGTGAGCGGCCGAGTTAACCCTCCAGAAGGTCCATTCGACCTGGAGGTGCACGATGCCGGATGTAACGGTCAAGGACATCGACGAGATGGAGCCGATCTACGGCGGGCTCGCTCGACGCGCGCGAGCCGAGCTGGGCGTGACGGCGTGGGGGATGCAGGTGTTCACGCTACCGCCTAACTGGGACGGCTACCCGAACCACGACCACAGCTCAGACGCTTTCGACCCGAACCAGGAGGAGGTCTACATCCCGCTCACAGGCGCAGCGACGCTCGTCGCCGACGGGGATGAGTTCGAGCTACGCCCGGGCACGATGGTGCGCGTCGGCCCTGATCAATCGCGCCAGATCCTTCCGGGACCGGAAGGGATTCGCTTCGTGGCGATCGGCGGGGCGCCGGGTGCGTTCACCCCCGGCGGGTGGACGGAGCTCGGAGCAGATCCGCCGATGCCAGCGGGCGAGTAGCGTGCGTCGGCGATGGACGAGCAAGCGTTCGCGCTCCTCATCGAGCCACACCGTAAAGCGCTTCATCTCCACTGCTACCGGATGCTCGGCTCGCTGCACGACGCGGACGACGCGCTCCAGGAGACACTGCTGCGCGCCTGGAAGGGCTACGATCGCTACGAGCCCCGCGAAAGGCTCGGCGCGTGGCTGCACACGATCGCCACGAACGTCTGCCTGACGTCGATCGCACGCAACCGCTCGCGTCCGGTCGAGACGATCGAGGACCTCGAGCATCTGCAGCCGTACCCCGATCGGCTGCTCGACGATCTCGTCGAGCGGGAGACGGTGGAGCTTGCGTTCATCGCCGCGATCCAGCTCCTCCCGCCCAAGCAGCGGGCTGTGCTCATCCTGCATGACGTCCTCGGCTGGTCCGCGAAAGAGGTCGCGGAGGCGCTCGAGGGCTCGGTCGGCGCCGTGACGAGTGCCCTGCAGCGTGCGCGAGGCCGTGTCGCAGACGCCCGACCGCGCACCCCCGAGCCGCGCGAGCACGAGCTGGCGCTCGTGAAGCGGTTCATGGCCGCATGGGACGCGGTCGACATCGACGGTCTCGTGGCGCTGCTGACCGAGGACGCCGTGATGACGATGCCACCCGAGCGGATGCGTGTTGCGGGTGCGCGCGCGATCGGCGACTTCTTCGCCTCCGTGCCCCAGGATGGGCGACTCGACGAGATCCGTCTTGTGCCTACCGCCTCCAACCGGCAGCCGGCGCTTGCCGCCTACGCGCCTGCCGACGACGGCGAGCACCGTCCCTACGGGCTCATGGTGCTCCGGGTCGACGGCAACGCGATCGCGGGCATCGTCGGCTTCCCCGACCCCTGGCTCTTCGAGCAGTGCGGGTTGCCCTCTGAGCTATAACGGGCGCGGCTCATGAGGTACCTGGCGCTCCTCAGAGGGATCAACGTCGGCGGCAAGACGCTCATCAAGATGCAGGACCTGAAGACATGCATCGAAGAGCTCGGGTTCGACGATGTATCGACGTACATCGCGAGCGGAAACGTCCTCTTCGCAAGCAGCGAGCGCAGCGCATCGAAGCTCGAGACGAAGACCGAGCGCGCGATCGAGAAGCAGTTCCAGATGCCCGTGACGGTTGTCGTGATCAGCCGGACGGAGTACGCACGGATCGTGAGGGCCATCCCGAAGGCATGGGTCGGCGACGCGAGCGTTCGCGCGAACGTCGCCTTCGTCCGACGGGGAACTGACGCGAAGCAGGTCGTGCGCGAGCTTCAGCCGGATCCCGCCGTCGAGACCGTGAAGGCAGTGAAAGGCGCGATCCTCTGGGCGACGAAGCGCGATGTCCTCCAGAGAAGCGTGATGCGCAAGCTCATCGGCGGTGCGGCCTACAAGGAGCTGACCGTGCGCAACCTCAATACGACGCTGAAGCTGCAGGAGCTGCTCGGGGAGTAAAGCCCGCGTCTCGCCGACCCTTACGACGGGCGGCGAAGAACACGAACTCCTTGCCGGGCCGGTCGGGAGCATCGC
>JBKPGF010000055.1:0-30083 GCA_046729255.1 Actinomycetota bacterium | reverse complement strand
CGTGCGCCGGTTGTTCGCGCCCAGCCGGTCACGCGCAGCGGCGATCACGGCGCGCACCTCCGCCACCGTCGCGCTCACGGCCGAGAGCTGCTCGAACGCCGAGTCGGTCGTCGCGGCGACGATCTGGGCGAGCGTCGTCTTGCCGCTCCCTGGCGGCCCGTAGAGGATTAGCGATCCGACGCGGTCGTCCTCGATCGCCTGCCGGAGGCCGGAGCCGGGGCCGAGGATCTGCTGCTGCCCGACGAGCTCGTCGAGGGCCCTCGGCCGTACGCGCGCCGCGAGCGGCGCTTGCTCCGACATCCGGACCGAGGCGGCGTCCGAGAACAGGTCGCCCATACCTGAAGTATGGGCCGAAGTATGCTCGCCGCGATGCCGCAGTCCCTCCGCGACGAGGCCGTTCGGCTGCTCCAGGAGATCCTCCGCGTCAACACCGTCAACCCGCCGGGGAACGAGACCGCTGCCGCCGAGCTGCTGCGCGCATCCCTCGAGGAGAACGGTGTCGCCTGTGAGCTCTACGCCCGCGACCCTGCACGAGCGAACCTCGTCGCCCGCATTCCCGGCTCGGGCGACGGCCCGCGGCTGCTATTCCTGTCCCACACGGATACCGTCCTTGCCGATCCATCCGAGTGGACCGTGAACCCATGGTCGGGCGACGTAAAGGACGGCTGTGTCTGGGGCCGCGGGGCGCTCGACATGAAGGGCCAGGTCGCCGCGAGCGCCGTCGCCATCGCGTCGCTCGCGCGCGAAGACTTCCGACCGACGGGCGATCTCATCTTCGCGGCAACCGCAGACGAGGAGGTCGGCGATGTCCGGCCGCAGGGGCTCGAGTGGCTCTGCGAAGCCCACCCGGACGCGATTCGCTGCGACTATGCAATCAACGAGGGCGCCGGCGACCGGCTGGAGCTCGGTGGCCGCGTCTTCTATACGTGCGCCGCCGCCGAGAAGGTCTCGTCCCCCTTCACGATGACCGTCTACGGCCGCAGCGGCCACGCGGCGCTGCCCGGGATCGCCGACAACGCGCTCGTGAAGGCCGCCGGGCTCATCGAGCGCGTAGCCGCTTTCCGCGAAGAGCCGGAGCTCGGCCCGGAGACCGAGGGCTTCCTTGCGGCGCTCACAGGTTCAGTGCCAGGCGCGGCCGAGGCTCTGGAGACGGCGCGGGCGGTCGATCCTGCCGCGGCAGAGATCCTCGAGCCGCTCCTGACGACGACGCTGTCGCCCACGCAGATCTTCGCCTCCGACAAGCGGAACGTCATTCCCGGGCTCTGCGAGGTCACCGTCGACTGCCGCCTCCTCCCGGGCGACTCGCCCGAGCGTGTCGAGCGGGTGCTTCGCGAGTGGGTCGGAACGAAGGACTACGAGCTCGTGTGGCGCAAGCCACAGGGAGGCACGCGCTCGCGCCTCGATACTCCGCTCTGGCGAGCGATCGAGACGTTCGTCGAGCGTGTCGAGCCCGGGGCGGCCGTGGCGCCGCTCTGCGTCGCCGGCTTCACCGACAGCCACTGGCTGCGGAAGGCGTTTGGGGCCGTCGCCTACGCGTTCTTCCCGCAGAGGGAGATGTCCGCCGAGCTGGCCGCGAGGCTCGTCCATTCCGCAGACGAGAGGATCGCTGTCGCCGATCTCGAGCTGGGGGTGGACTTCCTGCGTCATGCCGCGCACGCCGTCTGCCGATAGCTAGCCTGATGCGCATGGACGAAGAAAAAGTTCGCCTGGGAGGCATGGCGCTCGCGAACGGCGTGCTCGTCCACGGGCCGACCTCATGGGCGTGCGCGGTGCGGACGGACGATGGTGAGCTGCACGTGGCGAGCGGGCGCAAGCGGCTCCTGCGGGCCCAGCGGCCGCTGCTCCGAGGGCCGGCGAGGCTGCTCGAGGCGCTGCTCGTACTGCCGCGCGTGCGCAGGAGCCTGCCCCAGGCCCGCTTTGCGTTTCAGCGCCCCGGCGTGCTGGCGGCGATGGCGGCTGCGGGAATCGGCGGACGCGCCATCCGCGAGACACGGCTTCCCCCGGCAGTCCAGGAGCTCGCGGCCGGCGCGCTTGCGCTCACGCCCGCGCTCCTCGCCCTCCGGGAGCGAGAGCTTGCCGCCTATCACGGCGCCGAGCACGTCTCCA
Organism: Actinomycetota bacterium; assembly: GCA_046729255.1. GTDB lineage: Bacteria > Actinomycetota > Thermoleophilia > Gaiellales > Gaiellaceae > PALSA-612. Next base: position 27,977 of record JBKPGF010000055.1, on the reverse strand, counting down.
TCGGCACCTACGAGCACGGCGAGCCGGCCGCGAAGGAGCACGAGCGGTGCGGCACGCACCTCGTCGGGCCGTTGTTGCTCGCCACCGCGGCGGGCGCGACGCTCGCAGGCCGGGCGCCCTCGTCGATCCGCAGGCCGGCGAACCTCGCCGCGGCGTTCGGCGCCATGGCGGCTGCGACCGAGATCTTCGGGTGGATGGTGCGCAATCCGGAGCACCCGGTGGCCAAGGCGCTCGCGCGGCCCGGCCAGGAGCTGCAGGAGCGTGTCGCGACGGCCGAGCCGTCGCCCGAGCAGGTCGAGGTCGCCGACGCAGCACTGCAGGCGTGCCTCGAGCTCGAGCGTGAGCACCTCGCGCGCTGAGTCAGCGCTTCTTCTTGATCTCTACCTCCTGACCATGGGGGAGAGCTACGTCGCGGAGGGCCTCGCCGAGCGGGAGGCCACGTTCAGCCTCTTCTACCGCTCGCTGCCCAACGGTTGGCGCTACATGCACGCCGCGGGGCTCGACGACGCGCTTCGCTATCTCGAAAGCCTGGCTTTCGCAGACGACGAGCTCGCGTATCTGGAGGAGACCGGTCTCTTCACGGGCCGGTTCCTCGACAGGCTGCGTGGCTTTCACTTCACGGGAAGGGTGCGCGCGCTTCCCGAAGGAACCGCCGTCTTTCCCGGCGAGCCGCTACTCGAGGTCACGGCGCCGCTGCTCGAGGGTCAGCTCGTGGAGACGATGGTGCTGAACGAGCTGCACCTCCATACGCTCATCGCCGGCAAGGCGGCGCGATGCGTCGAGGCGGCCGAGGGCCGGCTGCTCGTCGACTTTTCGCTCCGGCGCACGCACGGGGGCGAGGCGGGCCTGAAGGTCGCGCGGGCGAGTTGGCTCGCGGGGTTCGACGCTACGAGTAACGTCGAAGCCGGTCGCCGCTTCGGGATCCCGATCGCGGGCACGATGGCTCACTCGTACGTGGAGGCGTTCGCCCACGAGCGTGACGCGTTCGAAGCGTACGCACGGGCCTACCCGGACACGGCGATCCTCCTCGTCGACACATACGCCACGCTGGATGGCGTGCGGAACGCCATCGCCACCGCGAAGCAGCTCGCTGCGGCCGGCCACCGGCTGCGCGGGATTCGCCTCGACTCCGGTGACCTGCTCGCGTTGAGCCGCGCAGCCCGCGTGCTCCTCGATCAGGCGGGCTTCGAGGATGCAATGATCTTCGCGAGCGGCGGCCTGGACGAGGCCGACATCGCGCGCCTGATGGCCGCGGGCGCTCCGATCGGCGGCTTCGGAGTGGGGTCGAAGCTAGGTGTCTCCGCCCCTGCGCTCTTTCTCGACATGGCGTACAAGCTCGTCGAGCTCGACGGCAGGCCTGTGCTCAAGTTGTCGGAGGGCAAGGCGACGCTGCCGGGTCGAAAGCAGGTGTGGCGCCGGCCGCGGTGCGACGTCATCGGCCTGGTCGACGAGCCGCCGGGACACGGCACGCCGCTGCTCGTCGAGGTGATGGCCGACGGCCGTCGCACCTCCACGGAGCCGCTGGCGGCGATCCGCGGTCGGGCGCGGGCCGAGCGCGAGGAGCTGTCGGCCGAGGGGAAGGACGTGCGTATCGACCCGGCGCTCGAGCAGCTCCGAGACCGGCTGGCGAAGGCGATGTAGGGTCTCGCGTATGGCGCTGGTGGTCGATCCCGACGGGGCCGAGCGTGCCGCCGTCCGCGAGCTCGTCGACGTCGCCGGCCTGCGGGTCCTCGACGTGGGCTGCGGCGACGGAAGGCTCTCGTTCATGTGCGCCGGTGAGGGAGCGGCGACCGTCTACGGCATCGACCCGGACGACGAGAGCATCGCCGCTGCCCGTGCAGAGACACCGCGCGGTCTGAGGCGCCGCGTGAGGTTCGCTGTAGCCGACGCGGCCGAGGTCGAGCTGCCGCGGCGGAAGTTCGATCTGGCGCTCTTCTCCTGGTCCCTCTGATGAGTCGAGTCGGAGGACGTCGTGAACGTCCTGCGGAACGTCCATGACTCGGTTGTCCCACAGGGACTTGTGCTGGACATCCACCCGCTCGGGTTCGACCTCGCCGTGCGCGCAGGCCCTGACGGGCTTGGCTTCGTGGACGTGTCGCAGTTTGCCGAAGTTCTCGACCGCATGGAGGAAGGCGTAGGGTCGATCGTCGCTGACGGCCTTTTCGCCGAGGAACGCCGTCTTCGGCGCCACGTGGTGGAGCGGTTCGATACGCCGGAGGAGCTGCTGGACGAGGCGGACGGCTGGGAGCATCTGCGCCTTCCGCCGGCGGTGCGCCGCCGCGTACGCGGTGCCGAAGGACCGCTCGAGCTCGTCGACGCCGTCCTCTACCGGCTCTTCCGCCGGGAATGACGATCCGCGAGGTGCGGGCCTCGGGGCTCGAGTACCTAACGCTCGCTACGAAGCTGTTGCAACGAGCCCGCCTCGCCGGCGCGGAGGCAGGGCTCTGGGAAGCCGCCGATCTCCAGTGGTGGTGGCGCATTCCTCGCTGCTCGGACAACGTCGACCAGCTTTGCTGGATGGACGACGAAGGGCCAGTCGCGGCAGTGGTGCTCACGAAGTGGAGCCGCGGCTGGGGCTGCGACCCGATCGTGGTCCCTGGCTCCACCGTGCAGTTGTCGACCCTCTGGGAACGTGCCCTCGAGGCGATTGACGCCCTGCGTCCCGACACGGTCGAGACACTCGTCCGGGACGACGACGCCGAGCTCATCGGACTGCTGTCGCGCAGCGGCTTCGTAAGCGAGGACGAAGGGCCTTCCGGCGTCACCTGGATGGATGCTGAAGACCGGCCTGACGTCGTCGCCCTGCCCGATGGCTTCGACCTCGTCGATCGCTCCCGGGCAGGATCGAAGCCGCATCCCATGCGAGCACGGAGCGGGGAAGACGTCGAGGCTCGCCTCCGCCAATGCTCGCTGTACGACTCTGTGCTCGATCTCGCCGTTGAGACGGCCGACGCTGACGTGGCCGGGTACTCGCTCTACTGGTTCGACCCCGTCACGGAGGTCGGGCTGCTCGAGCCGATGCGGGTCGAGGACGCCTACCAGCGGCGCGGTCTCGCACGCGCGATGCTGACGGCCGGCCTGGAGCGCCTCGCACAGCGTGGCGCCCGTCGCTTCAAGGTCGGCTACGGCACCGACATCGCGCGCACGCTCTACCTCGGGGTCGGCTTCCGGCCCGGTGCTACGAGCACGACGTTCACCTGGCGTCGTCGGTAACGAGCCAGGATTCGAGCGGCTCCGTGGAACGCACGACGTGCATACCTGCGTCGGCGAACCGGCGGAACGCTGCGTTCGCCTCCTCCGTATAGTCCACGACACCGGGGAGGACGACTGGCGACGTGCAGTCCTCGAGCAGGTGGACGCGATGTGCGAGATCACGGAAGTCGCCGAGCAGGTCGTCGATCGTCCACGCGACGCAGTGGCTTTTCGCCTGGCCGGCGATGACGACGGCGTCGAACTCGCGGAGGTGATCGACGAGGGCGGTGTTGCGCGTCGCTTCGCCGGCACGGACCTCCGGGCCGAGGACGGAGTAATGCTCGGTCAGCGGCTCCGAGCCCTTGACCTCGAACCGCGTCGGGGCGGACCGCGCAATGGCATGGAAGAAGGCCGCCTCCTCGAGCGCGGAGACGAGTCCGTGTCCGATGCCACCCAGCATCGCGTGATAGGGCCACACCGTGAGCTGAAACCTGCCTCCGGCTTCCAGTGCGCGCGTGTAGGCGAGCAGGTGCTCCTGGTGCTCAGCCGATGCTGCCCGCCAGCGTCCCGACTCGACGTCCTCGGCGGAAACGAGCGTGTAGGGGGTCGGGTGAGCGCCCTGCTCGTTCTCTAGCCAAGCGGCATGGAAGATCTGGAAGGCCTGGTGGGTGTCGAGTGTGACGACGATCTCGCTGATCGCCGGCAGGTTCCGGTAGACGAACGAGCACAGTCGCCGGATGTCGTCGGGAGCGCCCGGCACGAAGAGCTCGTATCCCGGAGCGCAGAACGTGTTCTGACAGTCGACGACAACGAGGCAGAGGCGGGTTACGTCGTCCGCAGCGACTGCGATGCCGTGCTCCTTCGCCCATCGCTCGGCGCCTTGCGCGACGGCCTCGTAGTCGACGCGCCAAACCTCCTCTACACGCTCCGGCCGGAAGTGGGGCGGCAGCGGCAGGTCGCCGTGGCTCACACGTGCGAGTCTAGAGTCGCTAAGGAACTCGGGGCAGATTGCCGATGCGCTCTTCGTGGGCAACTTCCTCCAGGACATCGGTGGGATCCTCCTGCTGTGGCTCCCGCTGGTCTTGATGTGCCTGATGGTCTACTTCCTCTGGCGCGTCGTGAAGCTGACGCCGCGCGTGAGCCCACAGCGCGCCGCGTCGCGGTCGAGCTCCTCCGTCACCTGGAACGACGTCGCGGGACTCTCCGAGGTGAAGACGGAGCTCCAGGAGGTCGTGGACTTCCTGAGTGACCCAGGTCGCTTCGAGCAGCTCGGCGCGCGCGTTCCGAAGGGAATCCTCTTCTACGGGCCGCCCGGCACCGGCAAGACGCTGCTCGCGAAAGCGGTCGCGCACGAGTCGGGCGCCTCGTTCTTCTCGCAGAGCGCGTCCGCGTTCGTGGAGATGTTCGCCGGCCTGGGCGCCGCGCGCATCCGCAAGCTCTTCACCGAGGCACGCAAGCACGCGCCCGCGATCGTGTTCATCGACGAGCTCGACGCCGTCGGCGCCGCCCGCACCGGCCACGGGTTCAACCGCGAGCAGGACCAGACGCTGAACCAACTGCTCGTGGAGCTGGACGGGTTCTCCTCGGACGACCGCGTGGTCGTCATGGGCGCGTCGAACCGGCTCCAGGACCTCGACCCAGCCTTGCTCCGGCCCGGGCGCTTCGACCGGCAGGTGCTCGTGCCGGCTCCGGACCTCGCAGGCCGTGAGGAGATTCTCGGCGTCCACACGAAGGGGAAGCCTCTCGCGGACGTCGACCTCCAGGCGATTGCCAGGCAGACGGCAGGTCTCACAGGCGCCGATCTCGCGAACATCGCCAACGAGGCCGCGATCGCCGCGGGCCGTAGGCGGGCGAAGCAGATCACAGACGAGGATTTCGACTCGGCGATGGAGCGCGTCGTCGCCGGCCTCCAGCAGCGCCGCGTCGTCTCCGAGAAGGAGAAGCGCATCCTCGCCTACCACGAGGCGGGCCACGCGCTCATGTCCCATCTGATGGGCGACGCGCTGCCGGTGCACAAGGTGACGATCGTCTCGCGCGGCCAGTCCCTCGGTTACACGCTCAACCTGCCCGCCGAGGACCGGTACCTCCACACGAAGGAAGAGCTGACGGACATGCTCAAGGTGTTCCTCGCCGGGCGGGCGGCCGAGCAGGTCGTCTTCGGCCGCGTCACGAACGGCGCGGCGAACGACCTCGAACGGGCGACCGATCTCGCCCGCGCGATGGTGTTCGACTACGGCATGTCGGAGATCGTCTCCTCGCGAACGATGCGTGCGGACAACTACGCCCTCTCTGAGGAGACGAAGCGGCTTCGTGACGCCGAGCAGGCGCGGCTCACCGACGAGGCATACGACGAGGCGATGCGGCTCCTGACGAAGTACCGCGCTCCGCTCGACCGCGTCGCACAGGCGCTGCTCGACCGCGAGACGCTCGTTCGCGACCAGCTCGACGAGCTGCTCGACGGCATCGAGCGCGAGTCGCACAGCTCGGAGACCGTGGGCACCGTCCGAGCGCTGCACGCCGACTGAGCCGACTCCACTAGCATCGGCGGGGTGCCGGCCGGCGGAATCCACCACATCGGCGTCGCCGTTGCCGACCTCGACGAAGCAGTCTCGACCTACGAGCGCCTTCTCGGCGCCAGCGTGGAGGCGCGCGAGACGATTGCCTCGCAGGTCGCCGAGGCCGTCGCGCTCCACGTCGGAGATGGCCGTGTCGAGCTGCTCGCGCCGCTCGAGGACGACACGCCGATAGGGCGCTTTCTCGCCCGCCGCGGCCCGGGGATGCATCACGTCGCGTACGAGGTGGAGGACCTTGGCGCGGAGCTCGCCCGCCTCGACCGTGAGGGCGTGCAGCTCGTCGACCGTCAGCCTCGGCTCGGCTTGTACGGTCTACAGGTGGCGTTCATCCATCCTGACGCAGTTCACGGCGTTCTCACGGAGCTCGTGACCCATGGCTGAGGCGATTCTCGCCAGGGTCGAGATCGGCTTCCAGGGCGGAGACGTCCTCGCCATGCGCGTGCCGGTGGAGGACGCAGATGCGCTCGATGCCGCGCTGAAGACGAGGGACGACGCCGTCTGCGAGCTGCGCGGCGAGGACGGGCGCTTCCTCGTCGTGCTGAGCCAGGTGCTCTATGTCAAGCGGTACGCCCGCGAGGCGCGCGTGGGTTTCGCCCAGTAGGAGAGTCCTTGGGCCTCGAAGTGGGGATCGTGGGCCTGCCCCGGTCGGGCAAGACGACGCTGTTCAACGCGCTGACTCGTGCGGGCGCCGCGACGCACGACGCGAAGCCGCACGTGGGCATGGCCGAGATCGCCGATGCGCGGCTCGCCGACGTCGCGCGGATCGACGGCTCGGCGAAGACGACGCCGGCGACGATTCGCGTCGAGGACGTGCCCGGCACCGGCGCCGCGCTGCTCGGGAACCTGCGGCGGGTCGACGCGCTGCTCTGCGTCGTGGACGGGTTCTCCCCTGGCGCCGATCCCTCGCGCGATCTCCAGCAGCTCGCTCTGGAGCTGCTCGTCGCCGATCGCGACCACGTGGACGCGCGGCTCGACCGCGTGCGCACGCAGGCGAAGTCCGGTGATCCCCGGCTACGTACCGAGGCCGCTTCGCTCGAGGCCCTGCTCTCCCATCTCGACGCGGGGGGCAGGCTGGAGGACTACGCAGGCGACGTGCCGAGCGAGCTCGAGCCGCTGACGACGAAGCCGCAGGTCGTCCTCGAGAACGGCCCGGCGGGCATCGACCTCGCGTTCGAGCTCGAGCTCGCCGACCTGGGCGACGCGGACGCGGCCGAGTTTCGGGAAGGCCCTTCCGCGCTCGAGGAAGTCGTGCGGGGGCTGCGCGACGCGCTCGGCCTGATCACATTCTTCACGGGCGGTGAGACGGAAGCCCGGGCGTGGACGCTGCGGCAGGGGCAGACGGCGCTCGAGGCTGCCGGCGAGATCCACTCCGACATGGCGCGCGGCTTCATCCGCTGCGAGGTGATCGGGATCGACGATCTCGTAGAGTCGGGGTCGAGAGCAGAGGCGGCGCGTCGCGGGCTACAGCGGCTGGAGGGCAAGAACTACGTCGTTGTGGACGGTGACGTCTTGCACATCAGGTTCTCGCCCTGAGGTCCTGGGCGGCCCGGTTCCAGCCGGGCGAAGCCCGGCTTCGCCGAGCCTGACGCCGCTGGCGGCAGGATCCCGCGCTCGCGCCGCTTGGCCGTACCGAGTACTGTCCTGCGCGCCGCTCGCTCGTCTCCTTGGCCAGCGCCGTCCCAGGACCTCAGTGTGCGAGTCGTCGCTGAAGATTCACCTTCACGGCCGGCCAGTCGTCGTCGACGATCGCGTACCAGGCCGAGTCACGCAGGCGCTCCTGGTCGTTGCCTGCGAGCATGTGCTTCCGGAAGACTCCCTCGAACTGTGCCGGCAGTGCGGCGAGCGCACGCCGCGAGCGCTGGTTCAACGCGTCCGTCTTGAACTCCACCCGCATGCAACCGAGGCGTTCGAACGCATGCTCGAGCAGGAGGAGCTTGGCCTCGACGTTCGCGCCCGTCGACCAGGCCGGCCGTGTGAGCCAGGTCCAGCCGATCTCGAGCCCGCGATGCTCGGGTCGCAACGAGAGGTAACGCGTGCTGCCAAGTGGCTTCCCGGAGTCGGCGGCGAGCACCGCGAACGGCACGTGCTCACCTCGAGCGCCGTACTCGAGCGCGTCGTCCAACCAGGCGCGGAATTGCGCGGTGTCCGCAGACGGATCGACGGGCATGAGCGACCAGTCCATGTCCTGGGCGGCTCGGTACAGGCCCTCCTCGTGACCGCCGGCGAGCGGCTCGAGCATGACGATGTCGCCGGTCAGGGGCGACGCGATCGCTTCCCACACGGGCTATTCGACAGGCCGCGTCGCGGCGACGGCGTCGAGCTGATTCGCGTGGTACAGGCACGCCGCCTCGGCGGTGCGCGCAGCGCGGGCATCGTGGTGGCACGCGATGGCGTGCAGCAGCTCTGTGCGCGCCCCTTCGTCGAGCTGTGTGGCTCTCTCCTCGACGAGCCGCAGGCCGAGATGGACGTGACCCAACAGGCGCCCCTCCTCGGTGACCTGGAACCCCGGCCCGGGCTTCAGCTCACGGGTGCGGCCGACGTCGTGGAGCAGCGCTGCGGCGATCAACAGGTCGGAGCGCAGTCGTGGATGAAGCTGTATCAGCTCCCGGCAGATGGTGGCGACGCCGACGGTGTGCTCGAGCAGGCCACCTGCGTAGACGTGATGTCCTTCTGGAGATGCCGGCAGTGCGCGAAAGCTCCGCCGCAGGGCCGTGTCACCGAGCGTTGTCTTGACGAGGCTGCTGAGCCCCGAGTGTGCGATCTCGCCGGCGAGAAAGTCGAGGAAGCCCTCCAGCTCGTCGGCGTCCCGCCGGAGCGCCGGCGTCAGGTCGACCGGGTCGGCGTCCTCGGCCGGCTCGATCGCCCGCACGTCGAGCTGGAGCTGATTGCGGTAACGCTCGACGCGCCCGAGCACGCGCACGGCGTCTCCTTCCGCGAACCGGCTGTCGAGGAGGTCGACGTCGTGCCAGACCCGTCCTTCGATGCGGCCGCTCGGGTCGACGAGCTCCAGTGCGAGGTAGTCGGAGCCGGCCCGCGTCCGCAGACGGCGCTTCCGCGCTACTGCGTACGTCCCCTCGACGACCCCGTCCTCGGCCAGCTCTGAGATCGCCGCCATGACAGCGAGTCTATGGATCCAGGCGGCTGATAACGTCGCGCCGTGGCGCAGGTCAGACCGTTCCGTGCCGTGCGCTACGACGAGCGGCGGGCGGGGCCGCTCGCATCGCTCGTCGCGCCGCCGTACGACGTCCTCGATGATGCTGCACGCGATCGCTATCTCGCTGCGAGCCCGCACAACGTCGTCCACCTGACGCTCGCCGACGACGAGGCCGAGGCCGCCGGGCTGTGGACGTCCTGGCTCGACGAGGGCGTATTGGCGAGGGATGCGGAACCCGTCTGCTGGTGGCTCGCCCAGGACTACGTCGGGCCAGACGGCGTCGCACGGACACGCGAGGCTCTGCTGTGCTCGCTGCGCGCGGAGCAATATGAGACGGGCGTCGTCCTCCCGCACGAGCGAACACACGCCGGCCCGAAGGAGGGGCGGCTGCGGCTGCTCCGTGCGCTTCGCGCGCAGGTCGAGCCGATCCTTCTGCTCTACGACGGCAGGCTCGAGCGCCAGGTCGGCGAGAGCGTTGCGGACGTGGAGCTGGAAGGCGTGCGCAGTCAGCTGTGGCGCGTGGAGGGAGACCCGCCGGCAGCGCTGGCCGATGCGAGCCTGCTCATCGCCGACGGGCATCACCGTTACGAGACGACACTCGCCTATCACGCAGAGGAGGGAACGGAGGAGAGTGCGTGGCTGCTGGTCGCGATCGCGCCCACGGAGCAGGAGGGGCTCACGATCTTCCCCACGCACCGCCTAGCCGGGCGGCTCGGCGAGGTCGAGGGGCGGGCCGCGGAGAGCCTCGAGGCGGCGCTTGCGTCGCTTCCTCCTGATCGGTCGGGCGCAGTCGTCTATCGCGCTGGCGGCGCCGTCGTGGTCGAGGGCGAGCCGGGAGAGCCGGACGCCGCCCTCGCCGACCGGCTGGGGCCGGAAGGCGTGACGTACACCCCGAGCCTCGAGGAGGCGCTGGCCGCCGTCGACTCGGGCTCGGCGGAGGCGGCGCTCCTCGTCCGCCCGCCTGGCGTCGATCTGGTCCGTGACCTGGCGGAGCGCGGCGAGACGATGCCCCAGAAGAGCACGTACTTCTATCCGAAGCTGCTTTCCGGCTTGGCGTTCCTTCCGTTGTGATCGACTGGCTGGATGTGTGCCGTGCGGCGCGTACCGAGGTGGAGACGGTGCTCGACGCCATGCCGACGCGCGACGAGCGCGAGCGCGTAGTCGGCAGCGGCCAGGGCGGAGACGACACGACCGCGATCGACGAGGCCGCCGAGCGCGCCGTGGTCGCGGTGCTCGACGCCGCAGGGGTCGACTTCGCGCTCGTGTCGGAGGAGCTCGGCCACCGCGCCGCTGTCCGCGAGGGGCGCGTGACCGTCGTTCTCGATCCGATCGACGGCTCCATCAACGCCAAGCGGGGCATCCCGTTCTTCTCGCTGTCTCTCGCCGTCGCCGACGGGCCGACCATGGCCGATGTCGTGTTCGGGTACGTCCACGACTTCGGGTCGGGGGAGGAATGGTCGGCCGAGCGCGGCAATGGGGCGAAGCTGAACGGCGCGGCTCTCGACGGGACGCTGCCGAAGGAGACGATCGAGCTGCTCGGTCTCGAGGCGACGAAGACGGTGCTCATCGCCGAGTACGCGCCTGCGCTGACCGGCCTGGCCGAGCGGCTGCGGATCATGGGCTCACTCGCGCTGTCTCTCTGCCACCTCGCCGCCGGCCGCGTCGATGCCGTCGCGTCGCTTCGTCCTTGTCGCTCGGTCGACATCGCCGCGGCTCAGCTGCTCCTCCGCGAGCGCGGCCTCACCGTGGAGCTGTTCGACGAACCGCCACTCGCCGCGGCGCCGCTCGACCTCGTCGGGCGCTCGCGCGTCGCCGCAGCCGCCACGCCCGAAGCGTGCGCCCGGCTCGCGGCAGCGCTCGCGTGAGCGAGCTGCGGCTGGGCACTTCCGGCTGGAACTACAAGCACTGGCGTGGAACCGTCTATCCGAAGGGCGTGCCGGCACGCCGCTGGCTCGAGCACTACGCCACCCTGTTCGACACCGTGGAAGTGAACGCGACCTTCTACCGCCTCCAGAAGCCGGAGGTGCCGAGGGCGTGGGCCGCCCAGACTCCTGACGGATTTGTGTTCGCGGTCAAAGGCAGCCGTTATCTCACCCATGTCAAGCGGCTGGCCGCGACCGAGCGCGGCGTCGAGCGGTTCTTCGCGTCGGTCGAAGGGCTCAGGGACGCTAGCAAGCTCGGTCCCGTGCTCTGGCAGCTGCCTCCGAACTTTCACCGCGATGACGAGCGGCTGGCGACGTTCCTCGGCGGTCTGCCGTCGGGTCGCCACGCGGTCGAGCTTCGGCACGCCAGCTGGTTCGTGGACGATGTCTACGCCTTGCTCGCGGAGCACGACGCCGCGCTCGTCGCTGCGGACGATCCAGACATGCCATTCCAGACGAGGCGCAGAACTGCCTCGTGGGCGTACGCGCGCTTCCACAAGGGCGATCTGCGCGACGGAGACTACTCGCAAGACGCTCTGCGAACCTGGAAACGCCGGCTCGCGGCGTGGCAGCGCAAGGGCGATGTCTACGCATACTTCAACAACGACTGGGCGATCGGGAAGTCCTCCGAGAACGCTGAGCGCTACGCCCGTTTCGCCGATCTGCGCCGAGGGCGTACCATTTCGCCATGAGGTCGAAGCTGTGCCTGGCGGCGCTCGTGGCCGTGCTCGCCGCGCTCGCACCCGCCGCCACGGGAGCGACGATCCCGTTCAAGGCGACCCTGAAGGCGCCGACGACGCAGCCCAAGGTCAACGTCAAATGGCCCTACTCGATCAAGGTCGCCGACCTCAAAGGGATGGCGATCAGGGCCACGGTGACGGCCGTCGTCGTCGATCCACTGGGTACTGCACACGCGATCAACTACGGGCCGACCGGCCCTCCGAATCCCGGGCCGGCCAAGCCGATCACGAACTGGCCCTTCAAGGGGACGTTCCGTGACTACATCATCTTCCCGGCGGACGCCCGGCTGGCGACCCAGCTCGGTGGGCTTACGCTGCGCTGGACCGTCAAGGCGAAGATCGGCGGCAAGACCTACAAGAAGATCCTGAAGCGACTCGTCAAGGTGCAGTGACCGAGGCCGCGAGCGGCGGTGTCGACGTCGCCGTCGATCACGTCTCGAAGGCGTTCGAGGACGGCCGCATCGTCGCCCTCCAGGATGTCTCCCTCGTGCTCGAGCCGGGCGACTTCGCATCGGTCGTCGGGCCATCCGGCGGCGGCAAGAGCACGCTGCTGAACCTCATCGGCGCACTCGATCTCCCTGACTCGGGGACGATCACCGTCGGCGGCATTGATCTCACCGAGATCGACGACCTCGCGCGGTATCGCGCCGAGACGGTGGGCTTCGTGTTCCAGTTCCACCATCTCATCCCGACGCTCAACGCCTGCGAGAACGTCCAGGTGCCGATGATGGGCCGCGGGCCATCCCGACGCGAGCGCATCGAGAAGGCCGAGTCGCTGCTCGAGGCTTGCGCCATAGCGCACCGGGCGGCGGCGTCTCCGAGCACGCTCTCTGGCGGGGAGCGGCAGCGCGTCGCCATCGCACGAGCACTCGCCAACGACCCGAAGCTCTTGCTCGCCGACGAGCCGACGGGAGCACTCGACTCATTGACCGGCGCGCAGATAGTCGATCTCTTGCTGCGGCTGCGTGACGAGCGTGGGATGACGATCGTGCTCGTCACGAACGACGAGGCCGTGGCCTCCGCTGCCGACCGCACGCTCCACATCCGCGACGGTCGCGTCGAAGGCCCCACTACTCCCGCCGCAGCGCCTCTATGGGCCTGAGCCGCACCGCGCGCCAGGCGGGGTAGAGGGCGCCGAGCAGGGCGACGCCCAGCGCGAACGCGAGCCCCCAGGCAAAGACGCCGGCGGTGAAGTCCGGCTCCGCGAGCCGGGAGATGTTGCCCTGCGACGTGAACAGCTCGGCGGCTAGGTATCCCAGCGAGAGCCCGAGCCCGAGAGCGATCAGGCCGATGCCTGTCGCCTCGCTGAGGATGAGCAGTGCGATCCGGTGCTTGCGCCAACCGACCGCGCGCATGATGCCGATCTCCTGGATTCGCTCGATGACGGACATCGCCATCGTGTTGAGGACGCCGATGCCGCCGACGATGAGCGCCATGACGGAAAAGATCCAGCCCGCGTCGATGATCAGGCGGCTCGAGGTATCGACCTTCACGACCGCACCGGGCTCAGTGACGGCGACCGCTCCCGGCACGCGCTCCTCCACGAGCTCCGCGACCTCGCCCGGCCGCCTTCCGAGCCTCACGGTGACCCCGAACGTCGTCACCTCCCCCGGTTTCGACGCGATGGTCTGGACGGTCTTCAGAGGCAGCACAACACCGCTGTCCACGAATCGGTTGCCAGAGTGGTAGATGCCGCCGACAGGCACCTTGCGCCCCTCGACGGTCACGCTGCCGCCCGGCTCGACGCCGAGCGTGCGGGACGCGGCGTCGCCCAGCAGCGCCTGGGCACCTTGTGGTCGCCGGCCAGAGACGATGACGAGGCGGCGGGAAGGGAACTGCTCCGGGTCGTAGCCGAAGACGAGCGTCGAGTCACGCCCGTTCACGTCTCCCACGAGCAGGTAGATGCCCGCCACCTCGTCGACACCCTCGACGCCGGCGATCTTGTCACCGAGGGACTCGGGCAGCAGCGACCGCGTCAGGTCGGACGCGCTCTCCTGGAACACGCCGAAGTCGGCGCGACCGATGTGGATGAGATCCGCCGCCGTGTTGCGCACGCCCGCGGCGATCGAGAGCAGCGCGACGATGAGGCCAACGCCGATCGCGACGCCCGCAGCGGTCAGCGCCGTGCGGGCCGGACGGCGCCAGAGGTTTCGCCACACGAAGCCCGCCCAGGTCACGCGTACATCTTCTTCCATTGGAAGCGGCATTGGGGGACAGGATTGATCCTGTCCCCCATCCAGTCTCCTATGGGTACCCTCGGAGGTCATGGCTGTCTCCCGCGACGATGTACTCACAGCGCTCGGGCGCGTCATCGACCCCGAGCTGCGACGTCCCGTCACCGAGCTCGATATGGTGCGCGACGTCGAGATCGACGGCGGGGCCGTATCCGTCACCATCGCGCTCACTGTTGCCGGCTGCCCGTTGCGCTCGAGCTTCTCCGACCAGGTCGCGGAGCACGTCGGCGCGCTCGCAGGCGTCGAGAGCACGCGAGTGGGGTTCGAGGTGATGACGCCTGACGAGCGGGCGGCGCTGACCGCGAAGCTCCGCGGGGACGTCGCCGGCCGCACGAAAGGCATCGCCGTCGACCGCTCGACGCGAGTGCTCGCGGTTGCCAGCGGCAAAGGCGGCGTCGGCAAGTCGACGCTGACGACGAACCTCGCCGCCGCGTTCTCGACGCTCGACTGCCGGACCGGGGTGCTCGATGCCGACGTCTACGGCTACTCGATCCCGCACCTGCTCGGTATTACCCAGCGTCCCGTGGCGGTGGACGAGATGATCGTGCCCCCCGTTCGCAACGGCCTGAAGCTAATGTCCATCGGGTTCTTCCTGGACGAGAATGCGGCCGTGATGTGGCGCGGCCCCATGCTGCACCGCGCGCTCGAGCAGTTCCTGACCGACGTCCACTGGGGTGAGCTCGACATTCTTCTCGTCGACATGCCGCCGGGCACCGGCGACGTCGCCATCTCCCTCGGCCAGCTTCTGCCGCGTGCCGAGGCGATCGTCGTCACCACCCCTCAGCCGCTCGCGCAGGACGTGGCCGTCCGTGCCGCGCTGATGGCACAGAAAACGAACATGCGCCTGCTGGGTGTGGTGGAGAACATGAGCTCCGAGGTCTTCGGCTCGGGCGGCGGCGCACAACTCGCCGAGTCGCTCGGCTCGACCCTGCTCGGCGCGGTGCCGCTCGACACCGCGCTGCGTCAGGCAGCTGACGAAGGTGAGCCACTCGTGTGGAAGAGCCCGGATGCCGCCGCCAGTCGCGCGATCATGGAGATCGCCGAGGCCGTCCTGGGCGCCGAGCGCGAGCAGGGCGTCGGCATCGTCAAAGAGCTGCCCGTCATTCCCTAGCGCTCTTCCCGTGGCTGACGACGCCTTCGCGCGCCTGCGCGCCCTCGGCTTCTCCGAACGCGACGCGGGCGTCCTCGCCGACCACTTCCTCGATGCCGAGCGGCGGGGCAAGCGCGGTCACGGGCTCGCCCGCATCGACTGGCTGTCGACGCTGCCAGGGCTCGAGCCCGCAGCGCAGCCGGCACGCACCGTCTCGGAGGAGGGCTTCGAGCGCTGGGACGGGCAGGGCGCGCTCGGGTACCTCACACTGGCGGCGATCTGCGACACGCAGCTCGCCGAGCCGCCGGCGCGCGCCCGGGTCGTCGTCGCGGCGAACTGCTTTCCGACGGGGATGCTCGGCTACTGGGTGCGGCGTCTCGCACAGGGCGGCTTGGCGGCGGCGCTCACGGCGACGTCCCCTCCGCGGCTTGCGCATCCGGACGGCGGGAACCCGGTCGTGGGCACGACGCCGCTCGCCATCGGCATCCCCTCCTCCGACGGCAAGCCGCTCGTGGCCGACGTCTCCATGGGACGGGTCACGCACGGCGACGTGATTGCAGGACTGGCAGATCCAGAGGAGCTCGTGCCGTTCGGCGGCGACCAGGCGTACAAGGCATTCGCGCTCGCGGCGGGGCTGCAGCTCCTGGTGGACGCGCTCGGCGTGGAGACGCACGGCGCGCTGCTCGTCGTCGCGCAACCGGAGGCGGACCCGGTGCCGGCCTTCAGGGCGCTCGCCGAGGGGCGGCAGCTCCCTGGAGACTCCTAGCCGTCGTCGAGCAGCGGTGCGAGATCGCCGTCCTTCTCGGCGTACTCGCGGTACTCCGGGTTGAGCTCGAGGGCGCGGCGGATGTGCGCGGCAGCCTCTTCGCGCCGACCCGCGCGGCTCTCGTAGCGGGCGACGTGGTACAGGCCGGCGCCGGACTCACCGAACTGCTCGATCGCGTCCTGCATGATCGCGAGCGCCTCGTCATGGCGTCCGGCGTCGGAAAGCGGCTCCGCCTCGAAACGCCACTCCCAGCCCGACGGCTCGAACGCCTTGTCGGGCCAGCCGCCGACGGCGAGCACGGTCGTTCCTTCCTCCTGCGATACGGCCGATCGCAACACTTGGGGGTCACCCAGGTAGACGAGCGTGCCCGCTGGTGCGTCGAACTCGTCACCGTCGACGGTGAAGCGCGCGAGGCCCTCGAGGACGACGTACACCTCTTCGTGGCCCGATCCCTCCTTGTGCTCCTCGACCACGCAGTCGCCGACCTTCTCGGCGGTGTACGCGTTCATGCCGAACGCGCGGATTCCGAGGCGTCGTCTGATCGGCCGCCACTCGAGACCGTGTGAGACGAGGATCCGGTCGAGCTCGTCGACCTTCAGGACGGTGTAGCCCGTCATGCCGACCGCAGATGCTCGAGGACGACGGGATCGATGCGCTCCATGCCCTTTACGCGCTCCTCGAGGTTCGAGTTGCCTGCCCAACGCTCGAACGCTTCCTCGAGCTCGCCCGGGTAACCGAGTTGCGCGAGCCGGTCGCGCAGCTCGCCGGCGAGTACGTCGTCCACCTCGATCCACTCCTGTGTCGGTGTCTTGCCGAACAGCTCCTGGTGGAGATGGTAGAGGCGGCGGAGCTCCGTGAGCGGGCGCTCGTGGTCGTCGACGCGGAGGTCCATGAGGACGTCGGAGAGTCCCGCATAGCCGGCGTCCCGCTGGACGACGAGCAGCGCGGCCGACTGCTGGCCGCGGCTGTCGCCGCCTGCGGCCTGGGCCGCGTCGAGGCAGTCGAGCAGGCGGGTGCTCAACGGCTGTCCCGCGCTGCGTTCGAACGTCTCCGCCAGCGCGTCGACGGTCGCGGCCGACACGAGGATGTTCCCCTGGGCCGCGTAGCCCGCTGCGGCGCGCCCGCCGGCCCACTCGTTGCAGTCGGTACCGGTGAACGTCGCCGAGCGTCCCTCTCCGTCGACGATGCCGACCTGGCGCTCTGCCTGACCCTCGTCGGCCTGCGTCAGCCGATCGACCGCCTCCTGGGCCCCGAGCCCCTCGCGCAGCAAGGCGAGGCCACCAGGGCCATAGCGAGGGTTCGCAAACGCCTGCGTCGCGACGGCGCCGACCCCGGGCTCGGCCCAGGGCACGATCGACCCGACACCGAGGAACTTCGACTGGACGGCGACGCCCCACTGGCCCGCCTCGAGGTCGCACCCGACGATCGAGTACGTCGCGACCATCAAGTCAGCCATAGGTGAGCGTGCGGAGATCGAGCGTCGTCAGCTCGCGGTGGTCGGAGGGGACGAGGACGCAGGAGACCTCAGGTCGTGCGAGCGCCAGCCGCACTGCTTCGGCCGTGTCGGCGCGCACGACGACCGGCCGGCCGGCATCGAACGCCTCGCGCATGACCTTTACGTCCACGGCCTCGAGGACGAGCACATCGTCGGGGAGCGTCACCTCGCCCTCGACGGCGATCTCCGGCACCTTCCGGCCCGTCGCGCCGAGCCAGCGCTCTCTCATCGCCCCACTAGAGGTCGACAGTGCCGCCGGGCTCGACGTCCACGATCTCGACGCCCGCCGGCGCGAGCGCGCGCAGCTCCGCGGGCGTGCCCTTGAGGATCGGGAACGTCCCGAAGTGGCAGGGGACGCAACGCTTGACCTTCAGGAGCTCGAGTGCGACGGCCGCCTCGTTCGGGTCCATCGTGTAGTGGCCGCCGATCGGAAGCACCGCAAGCTCCGGCTTGTACAGGCGCGCGATGAGCGCCATGTCGCCGAAGACGTTTGTGTCGCCTGCGAAGTAGAGCCGCGTGTCGTCCTCGAGTGCGATCACGAGGCCGCACGGCTCACCCGTGTACTTGCCGCCGTACGAGCTCGAGTGGTTGGCGTCCGTGAGCGTGATGCGGATTCCGTCCTCTTCCACCGTACCGCCCTTCGAGGGCTCGGCGCCCTCCCAGTCGCCGACGCCGAGCTCGTAGAGGTGATCGCGCAGCTCGACCTGGGCGATCACGCGGCACTTGAACTTCTCGTAAAGCGCAACCGTGTCGCCGACATGGTCCTCGTGCCCGTGGGTGATCGCGATCAGGTCGACGCGCTCGGGCTCGACCTCCTCCGGCGGGCACTTGGGATTGCCGTTGAGGAAGGGGTCGATGTAGACCCGCTTGTCGCCCGGGGTATCGATCCGGAACGTCGCGTGGCCGAGCCAGGTGAGCGTCCCTGCCATTGCCGCAAGCCTAATCTACGAGGGCTGTGGCGAGGGCGGTCTACGACGAGCGCGATCCGCGGGCTCCCATGGAGTCGGGACACGTCGTGCGACTGCTCCACCGAATGAGCTCGGCTGGTGTCAGCGTGTGGCTCGACGGTGGCTGGGGTGTCGACGCACTGGTCGGCGAGCAGACGCGGGAGCACGACGATCTCGACCTCGTGGCTGCCCGTGGGGACGTGCCGCTGCTCATCGAGAAGCTCGCCGACGAGGGTTACGAGGTGGCGAAGGGTGCCCTGCCGTTCTGCATCGTGCTGCTGGACGCTTCCGGCCGTCAGGTCGATCTCCACCCCGTCGAGTTCGACGACGCGGGAGACGGCATCTACCGCATGGAAGACGGCCGCGATTGGCCGTACCCGGCGCGCGGCTTCGAAGGCGACGGTGTCGTGCTGGGCCGCCATGCAGTCCGCTGCCTCACGCCGGAGGTGCAGGTGCTCTGTCACGCCGGGTACGAGCTCGGCGAGACCGACCGCGCCGACCTCGCCTTGCTGCGCGACCGCTTCGGCGTCTAATACGGGTAATTGAGCGAGGCGGCTGCGTCCTGCGCGAGGTCAATGAGCGGCTCGACGGCGAAGAACGAGCCGACGACGACGATCACGCACGCCAGAGCGGCAGCGGACAGCGCGAGCTCTCGCGGCGGCTGGCCGCCCGCCGGGGCTGCGATCGCGGCCCCAGGTCGCATGTACATCGCCCGGATGACTCCCAGGTAGTAGTAGAGGCTGAGCGCGGTCGCGATCACGCCGACGATAATCAGCCACTCCCAGTCACGATCCCAGGCCGAGGCGAAGACGTAGAACTTCGCGACGAAGCCGCCGGTCAGCGGCAGTCCGGCGAAGCTCAGCATGAACACCCACATGGCGCCCCCGAGCAGCGGTCGCTCCCAGCCCATGCCGCCCATCGACTCGAGAGTCGCCGGCCGGCCGAGCTCGCGCTCCCGTGCCGCGACGACGGCAAACGCGCCGAGAGAAGCCGCGCCGTAGGGGATGAGGTAGAAGAGTAGCGCCGTCCCGCTCGTTTCGTCCGCGGACGCGACCGCGATGAGCATGAAGCCGGCCTGAGCGATGGAGGAGTACGCGAGTAGCCGCTTGAGGTTCGTCTGCACGATAGCGGCGAGGTTGCCGACGGCGAGCGACACGCACGCGATGACGGCCAACACGATCGTCCACACCTCGGCCTCCTCCGGGAAAGCGGTCACGAGTAGGCGGAGCGTCAGCACGAGCGCCGCGGCCTTCGTCGCTGCCGACATGAACGCCGTCACCGGCGTCGGTGCTCCTTCGTATACGTCGGGCGTCCACATGTGAAACGGCGCGGCAGAAACCTTGAAGCCGAGCCCGACGACGACCATGGCCAGTCCGGCGAGCAGGAAGAGGTCGCGGCTGAGGTCCTGTTGCGCCGTCGCCGCCGCGATCTCGGAGAACCCGAGCTCGCCGGTCGCCCCGTAGACGAACGCCGATCCGAACAGCAGCACCGCCGATCCGAAGCCGCCGACGACGAGGTACTTCAGCCCAGCCTCCAGCGAGCCTTCGCGGCGCACGTCGTACGCACAGAGGATGTACAGCGAGATCGAGAACCACTCGAGGCCCAGGAACAACGTCATGAGGTTCGTTGCTTCGACGAGGAAGACCATGCCCGCCGTGGCGGCAAGCAGCAGCGCGTAGTACTCCGCCCCGTGACGTCTGAACCCGTGCCGCCAAGCCACTGCCGTGGCTAGCACACCGATTCCGCAGAGGACGACCGTAGTGAAAGAGCCGAGCTGATCGCGGACGGCGGCGTCGGCCACGATGCTCTCGGGCGTGGCGCTGTCCGAGAAGAGGACCGCTGCGGTGATCCCTGCGCCGACGAAGCAGCCCAACGCGACGAGTGCGCCGGCGGGCGGCTTCCAGTCCTCTCGCAGTAGCACCGCTGCCAGCGCGCAGACGCAGCTCCCGGCGAGCAGCACGAGCAGCGGCGCGAGCGCGTACCAGTCGACGGTAGGGGTGGCGATCTGGGCGAGCGTCATTCGAACGGCTCCAGGAGGTTCGCGAGGCCCGGCGTGCTCGAGCTCTGACCGAAGCTGTGGTCGGTGACCGCTGCCGGCCACGCCGACAGCGCCAGCAGGCAGGCGACGAGCGGGACGAGGACCGCCAGCTCCACCAACCGCAGATCACGCGCCTCCCTCGCGACGGCAGTCCCCTCGCGCTCGTGGAGTACGGCAGAGATGAGCCGGAGCATGTACATGGCCGCGAGCACGATCGCAATCGCGCCGACGACCGCCCAGGCCCAGCCGGTGTCAAAGACGCCGGTGAGGATGAGGAACTCGCCCGCGAATGCGGACGACCCGGGAACGGCCAGTGCGATGATGCCGGTGACCATGAGCACCGTGGCGAGGGCGGGCCGGCCGCGAGCCATGCCGCCCAGCCGGTCGAAGCTGCCGCTGCCGGTGCGCTCCTCGACGAGGCCGGCGAGCATGAAGAGCGTCAACGACAAGAGCCCGTGGTTCACCATCTGCAGCAGAGCGCCGTTCCAGCCGGCGATGTTCGTCGCGAAGACGCCGAGCATGATCAGCCCCAGCTGCGCGAGGCTCGAGTACGCGATCACGCCGCGGATGTCGGCCGCGCGGAAGGCGAGCAGCGAGCCGTAGACGATGCCGACCGCGGCGAGTGCGAGGATCGGCACGCGGAAGTCAGCCGCCGGCCCAGGGAAGAGGACGATGGCGATGTAGAGGAAGCCGTACGCGGCTGCCTTCGAGACGACGCCCGACAGCACGCCGGCGACCTCCGCCGGCGCCTCCCGGTAGGCGGAGGGCAGCCAGCCGTGGAAGGGGAAGAGCGGGGCCTTCACCGCGAACGCGACGATGAAGCCAAGGAACAGCCAGTTGGAGGTGCCGCCGCGGAGCTCGGGAAGGTCGAACGTCCCTTCGGAGAGGCCGAAGACGATGATCGCGGCGAGCATGAGCAGCGACCCCGCCATGGTGTAGATGACGAAGAGCAGCGTCGCGCGCTGTCTTCCTTCGCCGCCCCAGACACCGACGAGCAGGTAGAGCGGGATGAGCATCGCCTCCCAGAAGACGTAGAAGAGCAGCAGGTCCTGCGCGCAGAAGACGCCGACGATCGCCCCCGTGAGCAGGAGCATGAGGCCGAAGTACGCCCGCGGCCGCTCACGATCGGCGCGCATGGCGTACGCGATGGCGGCGGTCTGGCCGACGACCGCGAGGCCGGTCAGCCAGAGGCCGATGCCGAGGAAGCCCACGTGGTACGAGATGCCGAGGTCGCCGAACCACGTCGCCTGCTCCTGGTACTGGAGCTCGAACCCCGCAGCAGAGAAGTCGAAGTTCGCGAGCGCCGCGATCCAGAGGCCGACCTCCGCGAGCGAGACGGCGAGCGCGATGACCCCGGCGGCCACCCGCGGCCACGGCAGGAGCCAGATCGCGAGCGCCGCGCCTGCGGGCAGGAGGATCAGCGCCGATGTGACCCAGGAGCCCATCAGCGGTAGGCCACCGAGATGAAGACGAGAACGATGACCGCGAGGCCGGCAGCGACCGCGAGCACGTACGCGCGGACGATTCCCGTTTGCAGCGTGCGGACATAGCCCGCGAGCCGCCCGGTGCCCGAGCTGATTCCGGCGAGCGAGCCGCCCACGAGCGGCCCCTCGACGAGGGCGTAGAGGAGCTTCGCCGTCGCCACGGCGGGGCGATAGAAGACGGCGTCGTAGATGCGGTCGAAGTAGAGCTTCTGCTCGAGCACGGCCCACGGTCGCGGCGCGGGGATGCGCTTCGCCGAGTAGACGAGCCAGGCGACGGCGAGCCCTGTGAGGCCGAGGGCGAGTCCTGCGACCAACGCCCACGTTTCCTGCGCGTCGGTCGGGTGGACGAGCGGCTCAGCCACCGGGTCGAGGAAGTCGTCCACGGGTGTCCAGTAGGGGGCGAACTGCAGGAATCCGGCCGTTGCCGCGAGCACGGCGAGAATCCCGATCACGACGAGCATTGGCAGCGGGCCCTCTCTCCCGTGGTGCCGGTGGCAGCGCTCGCGCACGTCGTCCGACGGCTCTCCGCCGAACGCGATGAAGACCATCCGGAAGGTGTAGAGCCCGGTGAGGAACGCTCCGAATGCCGCAAGCGCGAAGAGCACGTATCCGAGGTCTCCGGCGGCAAGGGCGTTCGCAAGGATCGGATCCTTGGAGAAGAAGCCGGAGAAAGGCGGAATCGCGACAAGGGCGAGCGCGCCGACGAGGAAGGTGCCGTACGTGTACGGCAGGAGGCTCTTGAGGCCGCCCATCCGGCGGATGTCCTGCTCGCCGGCGAGCGCGTGGATGAGTACGCCGGCGGCGAGGAAGAGCAACGCCTTGAAGAAGGCGTGCGTCAACAGGTGGAACATCCCCGTCGCGTAGGCGCCGAGGCCTACGGCGACGAACATGTAGCCGATCTGCGACATCGTCGAGTACGCGATCACGCGCTTGATGTCGGTCTGCACGAGCGCGATGAGCCCGGCGACGACGAGGGTCACTCCTCCCACGATCGCGGCGGTGTCCTGCACCTCCGGCGCCGCTTCGAAGATCGGCGCTGCGCGGAAGATGAGATAGACGCCGGCGACGACCATCGTCGCGGCGTGGATGAGCGCCGATACCGGCGTGGGACCCTCCATAGCATCAGGTAGCCACGTCTGGAGCGGCAGCTGCGCCGACTTCGCGACGGCGCCTCCGAGCAGTCCGAGCGCGACGAGCGTGGCTACCGTCGACGAGAGGCCGTCGACCTGGGAAAAGACGGCCTGGTAGCCGAGCGTCCCCGTCTGCTGGATGAGGAGGAACAGTGCAAGCGCGAACGTCGCGTCGCCGAACGCATTCATGATGAACGCCTTCTTCGCGGCGGCGACCGCGGCTGGGCGCTCGTGCTCGAAGCCGATCAGCAGGTATGACGAGAGGCCGACGAGGCCCCAGGCCGCGAGCAGCATCAGGAGGTTGCCGCCCTCGACGAGCAGCAGCATCGAGAAGACGAAGAACGCCATGTACGCGAAGAAGCGGCGCTCCTCGTCGACCCTGTCCATGTAGCCGATCGAGTAGCCGATGATGAGCCCGCCCACGCCGGAGACGATGAGCATCATGTAGACGGCGAGCTGGTCGACGTAGATCTCGAGTCCGAAGTCGAGGTTGCCGGCGGTGAGCCAGCTCCAGGCGGTGGACGCCTGCGCGCGGTTCGCCTCGTCGCGCGACAGCAGCTCGACGAAGCTACAGACCGCTGCTACGAAGGCGCCTGCCACCGAGCCGGTGGCGATGACGCCTGCCGCGCGGCGGTTGATCGAGTTGCCGGCGAGCGTGATCGCGACTGCGCCGGCGAGCGGCAGGAAGAGACAGATCCAGGCGGCGGGGATCATCCTCTGAGACTTGTGAGGCGGTCGGTGTCGAGCGCGACGTTACGCCGCGTCATGGCGACGACGAGCCCGAGCCCGACCACGACCTCGGATGCGGCTACTGCCATCACCGCAAGGGCGAAGATCTGGCCGTCGAGCGAGCCGTGTTGCCGGGCGAACGCGATGAGCGTGAGATTCGCGGCGTTCAGCATCAGCTCGAGGGACAGGAGGATGATCAGCGGGTTGCGGCGTAGCAGCACCCCGAGTGCGCCGACCGTGAAGAGGAAGGCGGCGATGGCGAGGTACCAGGCGACGTCCGGGCCGAGCACCTAGTTCTCCATCTCGTCGTCGAGGCGGCGCGCGTGCGAGCCGAGGATGACACCGCCCAACGCGGCGACGAGTAGGACGATCGACGTGATCTCGAACGCGAGCAGGTGGTCGGTGAGGAAGAGCTCGCCGATCGCGGCGGGGCCACCGAAGCCCGCCGAGATGTCGGCCTCCGTCGTCAGCTCCCCGCCGCCGGCCTGGATGCCGATGACGACGAGCACCTCGATGAGAATCGCCGCCGCGGCCGCGATCGCCGCCCACGTCTGGACGGAGGGGGTCCCGGCCCACGGTGCATCGGCACGGTGCCCGACGTACGCGATCACGAACAGGAACATCACGACGATCGCGCCGGCGTAGATCAGCACCTGGGCGGCTGCGACGAACTCCGCCGACAGCAGGAGGTAGAGCACCGCGAGCGAGGCGAGGTTCCCGATCAGCGCCAGCGCGGAGTAGAAGGGATCGGCGAAGCTCACGACCGCCACGGCCGAGAGCAGACACGCGGCCCCGGCCGCGACCCACACGATCCAGACCAGGACGTTCCCAGCCGACGCGGCGAGGAGAAGCGTCATGAATGCGTCTTGTAGAAGGGCTCGGGTGTGTCGTACTCCTCCGCATCCGCCACCGGCACGGTCTTGATCGGGGGCTGGAGGAGCATGTCCTTCGTGTAGATCAGGTCATCGCGCGAGTACTCCGAGATCTCGTACTCCGTGCCGAGCGTGATCGCGTCGAACGGGCACGCGAGCTCGCAGTAGCCGCAGAAGATGCAGCGGCTCATGTTGATCTCGTAGATCCGCGCGTACCGCTCGCCGGGAGACACCCGGTTCCCGGGCTCGTTCTCCTCGGCGACGACGCGGATGCAGTCCGCCGGGCACGCGGCCGCGCAGAGGGAGCAACCGACGCACTTCTCGAGCCCGTTCTCGTGCCGGTGCAGCCGGTGGCGTCCGCGGAAGCGCGGATAGACAGGCCGCACGACTTCGGGGTACTGAACCGTGATCGGCTTCTTGAACAGCTGGCGGAACGTCACGCCGAAGCCTCGGACAGCATCGAGAGGCGACGGCGTCACTCGCACACCTCGGGCGTCGCTGGCCAAGGAGCCAAGTGAGGGTCGCGCAGGACAGTATTCAGACATACGGTCAAGCGACCCGAGCGCCGGATCCTGCCGCCAGCGGGGTCAGGCAAGCGGCAAGGCCGGGCTCTGCCCGGTCTCAGCTTGCCGGCGAGGTTTGCGAGGGTCATCCGGCCACCACGATGGCGGTGATGATCGCGTTGAGGGTGGCCACCGGCAGCAGGACCTTCCACCCGAAGCGCATCAGCTGGTCGTAGCGCAGCCGCGGCACCGAGGCGCGGATCCAGATGAAGACCGAGATCGCGAGCAGGAGCTTCAGCGTGAACCACAGCGGCCCGAGCGGCGCCCACGGCCCCTCCCAGCCGCCGAAGAACAGGGTCACCGCGAGGCCGGAGAGGACAATGAGGTTGATGTACTCGGCCATCTGGAAGAGGCCCCAGCGCATGCCGCTGAACTCGGTGTGATAGCCGGCGACGATCTCGGAGTCGGCCTCCACGAGATCGAATGGGGCACGGGCTGTCTCTGCGGTGGCGGCGATGAAGTACACGGCGAAGCCGACGAGCTGCGGGACGACGAACCACAGCGTGTCGATCTGCTTCGCGACGATCGCCGAGAGGTTGAGCGACTCGGCGATGAGGATCACGCCGATCACCGAGAGCGAGAGAGAGACCTCATAGGAGACGAGCTGCGCGCAGCTTCGCATCGAGCCGAGCAGCGAGAACTTCGAGTCGGATGCCCAACCGCCGACGATGAACCCGTAGACGCCGATCGAGCCGAGCGCGAAGATCACGATCAGCCCGACGTCGACGTTCGCCACCGCGCCGTTGATCTCGTAGCCGCCGACCTCCCATCCCTCGCCGAACGGGATGACGCTGAACGCAAGCAGCGCGGTGAAGGCGGAGAAGGCCGGGGCGACGATGTACGGGATCGCCTCCACCTTGCGCGGGAAGAACGCCTCCTTGCGAACGAGCTTCACGAGGTCGGCGATCGGCTGAAGCATTCCGCGGAAGCCGGCGCGGTTCGGTCCGTAGCGGAGCTGCAGGCGTCCGAGGAGCTTCCGCTCCAGCAGCGTCGTGTACGCGAACGAGAGCAGGAGGATGTTGATGA
The DNA here is from genome assembly GCA_046729255.1 of Actinomycetota bacterium. Lineage (GTDB taxonomy): Bacteria > Actinomycetota > Thermoleophilia > Gaiellales > Gaiellaceae > PALSA-612. The sequence continues at coordinate 2,022 of JBKPGF010000055.1, read as the reverse complement.
CGATGAACGCCTCGATCAGGTACACCATCCACTGCCAGCTCATGGCCGCACCTCCACGAGGTCAGGAAGGTCGCGGACGTGTTCCTCGGCCGCACGGGCGGCGCCGGCAAGGAGCCGCCGATTGATGCGCGCGCGCAACTCGACGGACGTGCCGTTCGCGAGCACCGTCACCGTGTCGCCGGCGCCGATCGACCGTTTCTGCGCGTCCTCCGGCGAGAGTTCGATCACGGCCTCGGGCCGCTGGAACTGAAGCTGCGGGACGCGCTCGACGGCGCTTCCGGAGAAGAGCGCGCGGTAGCGCGCCAGGCGGAGCTTCGGCGCGACCGGCGGCTTCTTCGCCTCCGGTTTCGTTGCCGCCGAGTCCTCCGCGGCAGGCGCCGGCGGAACGTCGTGCGGCAGCTCGATCGAGTGGTCGAAGCGCGCGGCCAGCTCCGCGATCCACTCGAGCTCTCCGCGACTCGGTGGCTCGGTCGTCTTGCGGAGGCGCTGCACACGCCCCTCGAGGTTGACCATCGTCCCGTCGCGCTCGAGATAGCTCGTTCCCGGCAGGACGAGGTGCGTCCATCCGCGAACGGCGTCGCCGAACATCGTGACCGCCACGACGGCGTCGCTGCGCTCGGCGAGCGCGCGCACGCGCGGATCGGCCACCGCCTCCTCGCCCGAGATCAACAGCAGGCCGATGCGCTCCGGCGCCTGGGTCGTACCCTCGGCCGCCGACGCCCAGCCAGCTGCGACACCGCGGCCGTTCGGCGTGGCCGGCAGGAAGTACGCGCCGCTACCGGGCTTGTCGGCGAGCCCGAGCGCCCGTGCGAGCGGCGCCAGCACGGCACCGCCGCGTCCGCCGGGGCCCGACCAGATGAGCGCGACCCGCTCCGCGGCGTGAAGGCGCTTGCCGGTGGCCTTCCGCTTGTCCGCGAGCTCCGCGACGACTGCCGCGCCGTCGCCCGGCGGCCGAGGGACGGTCCCTGCGGGCCCGAACGTCATCACCTCGGCGCCGTTGCGCCGGGCCGCGCGAATCCAGAGGTCGACGATAGGCGCCCGCTCGGACACCGGATCGTCGCCGATGACCACGACGATTTCCGCATCGGCGATGGCGGAGAGCGGCTCGCGGTAGGCGTCGAGGGCGGTGCTCGCCTCCTCGGGGAGCACGACGCGGTGCGAGCCGAAGCCCTTGCGGACGATCTGCGACAGCGCGGACGCGATCTCCACCGTCTCCGATCCCGAGAGGGCGAGCACGACGGAGTCACCGGCCGTCCGCGCCAGCCGCTCGAGCTCGTCGAGGGCGTCATCCCAGGTTGCGTCGGCGAAGCGCCACGTACCCTCGACGCGCATCAGCGGAGAGGTCACGCGGTCCGCAGCGCGGAGGGCCGGGTAAGTGAAGCGCCCCTTGTCGCAGATCCAGCCGCGGTCGACCTCCGGGTTGTTGTGGCTGGACACCCGCCGGACGTGGCCTTCGCGGATCGTGGCGCTCACGTTGCAGCCGACGGGGCAGAGCCCGCAGACGGTCGGGACATTGACGATCTCCCACGGCCGCGCCTCGAAGCGGTAGAGGGTCGAGGTCAGCGCGCCCACCGGGCAGAGCTCGATGACGTTCCCCGAGAACGGCGCGCGATACGGCAGGTCCTCGTACGTCGCGATCTGGGAGTGCGCCCCGCGGTCGCGGGCGATCAGCTGGCCGTCCTCCGCCACCTCCTCGGAGAAGCGGGTGCAGCGGTAGCAGAGGATGCAGCGCTCGCGGTCGAGTGCGATCGTCGGCGAGATGGGAATCGGCTTGTCGACCGTGCGCTTGTCGAACGTCATCCGCGTCGAGCCCGGTCCGTAGCGGAACGTGAGGTCCTGGAGCGGGCACTCGCCACCCTTGTCGCAGACGGGGCAGTCCAGCGGGTGATTGACGAGGATGAACTCGAGCGTCGAGTGCTGAGCTGCCGCGGCGAGCTCGGACGTTCGCGCGGTCTTCACGACCATGCCGTCCTGCGCGGTCAGCGTGCATCCGGCCTGAGGCTTTCCAATGCCCTCGATCTC
>JBKPGF010000054.1:0-8083 GCA_046729255.1 Actinomycetota bacterium | reverse complement strand
GAGGAAGGCATCCCGGACGGTATGAAGTGCGACGAGCGCGGAAACATCTGGGTGACCGGACCGGGCGGGATCTGGGTGATCTCGGCCGGCGGTGAGCATCTCGGGACGATCCTCGTCCCAGAGAACACCGGGAACCTCGCGTGGGGCGGCGAGGACTGGCACACGCTCTTCATCCCGAGCTCGACCTCGCTCTATTCGATTCGGACGCTCGTTGGGCCGCGACGCGAGCCCTACATGCGTTAACGCGACTGGGCGGCGGCGCGTCTCGCCGGGCGAAGCCCGGCTCCGCCGCCGCCTGACGCCGCTGGCGGCAGGATCCTGTGCTCGCGACGCTTGGCCGTATTCGGATACTGTCCTGCGCGTCGCGCGCTGGCCTCCTTTGCCAGCGACGCCCCAGACGCGTTAGCGTGCGCCCCAACTAAGGAGGAGCTAGATGGCTGACGAACCGCTGAAGCTCGACGCGAATCGCTGCGCCCTGATCATCCAGGACCTGCAGAACGACGTCATCATCGAGGGCGGCGCGTTCGCGGACTCCGGTTCACCTGAGCATGCGAAGGAGCAGAACGTCGTCGAGAACGTCAAGGCGCTGGCCGCGACGGCCCGGGAGCAGGACGTTCCCGTAATCCACGTGCACTACATCGTCGAGGAAGGCGCGCCGGGCCTGAAGCTCAACGCACCGCTGTTCGAAGGCGTCAAGGAGACCAACGCGCTCGTGCGCGGCTCGTGGGGCGCGGCTGCGGCCGAGGGGCTCGAGCCGCAGGACGGCGACCACGTGGTCGAGAAGACGAGGATGAGCGCCTGGCACGACACGAACCTCGAGAGCCTGCTCGAGGAGTTGGGGCGCGACACGGTCATCGTCACGGGGGCGTGGACGAACATGTCCATCGAGCACACATCGCGGACCGGTGCCGACAAGGGCTACTTCATGGTCGTGCCCGAGGACGGCTGCTCGACCATGAACGCCGACTGGCACAACGCGTCGATCAACTACGCCCTCCAGAACGTCGCCACGGTCACGAGCTGCGCAGAGGTGACCGCCGCGCTCGAAGCGTGAAGACCCGGGCAGCCGTCTTCTGGGAGCAGGGACGGCCGCTCGAGGTCCGCGAGATCGAGCTCGACGAGCCGCGCCCGGGAGAAGTGCTCGTTCGCATGGCTGCGATCGGCATCTGCGGGACCGACCTGCATGTCGTCAAGGGTGAGTGGCAGCGACCGACGCCGATGGTGCTGGGCCACGAGGGCGCCGGCGTCGTCGAGGCCGTGGGTGAAGGCGTGGAACGGCTCGCGCCGGGCGACGAGGTCGTGCTCTCGTGGGCGCCGTCCTGTCGCGAGTGCCCGGATTGCCGGCGCGGCCGGCCGGCTGCGTGCATGTCCCTGCAGTACGCGATCGCCGGTGGCACGCTGCTCGATGGCGAGACCGGCATGCGGCTTGACGGCGAGATGCTCTATCGCGGGACCGCGACAGGAGCCTTGTCGGAGCGGCTCGTCGTCTCGGAGCAGGTCGCGTTGCCGCTGAGCGGCGGTGTGCCGCTGGAGGAGGCGGCCCTGCTCGGCTGCGCGGCGCTGACGGGCGTCGGCGCGGTGTTGTTCGCGGCGGGCGTCGAGGAGGGATCCACAGTGCTCGTCATCGGGGCGGGAGGCGTGGGCCAGTTCGTCGTCCAGGGCGCACGGATCGCAGGCGCAACGGAGATCGTCTGCGTCGACCCGCTCGAGGAGCGGCTCGAGCTCGCGCAGCGGCTCGGGGCGACGCGCGTCGCGCAGCCGGACGGGCTGGCGGCGCTCATGAAGGAAGGCTTCCCCGACGGCGTCGACTACGCATTCGACGCGGTCGGCGACCCTGCGACGACGAAGGCGGCGTTCCGCTGGACCCGGAACGCCGGGCTCACCGTGATCGTCGGCCTGCCCGCACTCGGTGCGACCCTCGAGCTCGACCCGACGGAGTTCATCCGCCGCGAGAAGGCGCTTACCGGGACGATTTACGGCTCGGAGGACCCGGCAGTCGCGCTGCCCATCTTGCTCGGCCACGTCCGCTCCGGCGCGCTCGACCTGGGCTCGCAGCTCGGCCCGAGGTTCTCGCTCGACGACACGAACGACGCCGTCGAGGCCTCCCTGGCCGGTGTTCCCGGCCGCGTGCTCGTGCTCCCGTGAGCACGCTCGCAGAGCGTCTCGGCCGTGTTGGCGTCTGGTGCAACGCGCCGGTGTTCGCTCCGGCGGAACAGGTGCGCGAGGGCATCGCCGCCATCGAGGAGCTGGGCTTTCGCGCGCTCTGGTTCCCGGAGAGCGTCGGCGGGCGGGAGTCTCTCTCGACGGCCGCGATCATGCTGGCCGAGAGTCACGACCTCATCGTGTGCACGGGCATCCTCAGCGTGTACGCGCGCGACCCGATGTCCAGCCGGAACGGTGCCCGGGCGCTGGCAGACGCCTATCCGGGCCGCTTCGTGCTCGGCCTCGGCGTCAGCCATGCGCCCTCCGTCGGCGCGCGGGGGCACGACTACGGACGTCCGGTGCCGACGATGCGCGCCTACCTCGACGCGATGGAGGCGGTGCCGTACCGGCCACCCGAGCCCGAGCCTGTCCCCATCCTCCTCGCCTCGCTCGGACCATTGATGCTGAAGCTCGCCGCGGAGCGGACCGACGGGTCGCATCCCTACTTCGTCCCCGTCGAGCACACGGCGTTCGCCCGCGAGCGCCTCGGCGACGGGCCGCTGCTCGCGCCCGAGCTCGCGGTCGTGCTCGCTGCCGACCGCTGGGCGGCGCGGGAGGCCGCGCAGGGGTACCTCGACACGTACCTCGCCCTCGAGAACTACACGAACAACCTGCGCCGTTTCGGCTTCGCGGATGACGACTTGGCCGGAGACGGCTCCGACCGCCTGCTCGACGCGCTCGTGGCGTGGGGCGACGCCGACACGATCCGCGGCCGCGTCGCCGAGCATCTCGAGGCCGGCGCGGACCACGTCTGCATCCAGCCGTTGCCGGCCGGCGACTTCCAGCTGGCGCAGCTACGCGAGCTCGCTCCCGCGCTGCTCGCCCTGTGATCGAGCACATCGAACATCTACGCGTGGCCTGGGTGGATACCGATGCCGGCGGGCGCATCCACTTCTCGAACGTCTTCCGCTGGGCCGAGGAGGCGGAGACGGCGCTCCGGCGCAAGCTCGGCCTGCTCGAGGGCTGGGAGGACTACCCGCGCAAGCGCGCTGAGGCGGAGTTCCACGCGGTGCTTCGCTTCGAGGACGAGATCGACGTGCGCATCGCACCGGAGCGCGTCGGCGCGACGTCCATCACGTGGCGCTTCGAGATCACGCGCCACGGCGAGCTGTGCGTGGACGGACGGCTCGTCGTTGTCCATGTCGACGCCGAGGGCCGGCCATCACCCCTCACCGACCGCGAGCGCGAGGCGCTCGGAGGCTAGCCCTCAGACTCCCAGCGCTCGCGGTAGTCCTCGCGCACAGGCTGGAAGACGTCGAGGACGAGCGCCCCGTCCGGGCCGCAGTACGCCGAATGCTCGACGCCGCCAGGGAGGACATAGCCCTCCATCGGCCCCAGCTCGTGAGGCTCGCCGTCGACGACGAGCGCCTGCATCCCGCGGAGCACGAGCCCGAGCTGCTCGTGCGGATGGCTGTGCAGCGGCACTGTGGCGCCGGGCTCGAACTCGATGAGGTTGAGCATCGCGCCCTCCCCGAACAGGGGTCGACCTGTGACGCCCGCGGCCAGCTCGAACGCGCGGATCCCATCGAGCTGGACGAAGCGCGGGTCGGCCACGGAGCGATTATCCCTCAGCGGCCGGCAGGACATAGGCTTGCCAGGGTGACCCGTCCGCCAACAGTTAGTGCATCCCTCGTGCGCAATCCGCTGCGCGATGCGGCGTCCTCGGTCGCCCCCGTATTTCTCAATACGAGGGCTCCCTGCGTCCTTGCCTCGCTTGCACCTTGCCCCCGAGGAACGGAAAACGGTCACCGGGCGGGTCACCAGTGATCCTCGAGCAGCGGGACTACCACGTTACGACAGGGAAGCTCGCGGAGCTCGTGCGTCTCTACGACGGCGAGGGGATCGCTCTCCAGGAGGAGTACCTCGGCGGCTTCGTCGGCGCGTTCACGACCGACATCGGCGCGCTCTCGATGTACACGTCGCTCTGGCGCTACGACTCGTACGCCGAGCGGGAGCAGCGGCGCGCGCGCCTCCAGGCGGATCCGCGCTGGGTCGAGTTCCTCGCGAAGATCCAGCCGCTCATCCACACGCAGCACAACCGCATCCTGGTCCCGACGTCGTTTTCGCCATTACGGTGATCCACCCGGCGACAGTTAGGGCCACTCCGCCGCGCGATCTGCGGCGCGATGCGTCCTCGGTCGCCCACGTATTTGCCAATACGCGGGCTCCCTGCGTCCTTGCCTCGCTTGCATCTGGCGCCGCAGAGCGGCGAAACCGCCACCGGGCTGATCACCCGTGAGCTCTCTGGACGGCAAGGTCGCGATCGTCACCGGCGGCGCGCAGGGCATCGGTGCGGCGATCGCCGACGGCCTCGCGGCGGCCGGGGCGACCGTGGTCGTCGCCGACCTCGAGCCCCGCGACGGCGGCATCCGCTGCGATGTCTCGTCCGATGCGGACGTGGCCGAGATGGTCGAGGAGGTGCGGAGCCGGCACGGTCGGATCGACGTGCTCGTGAACAACGCGGGCCTCTACGCATCGCTCGCCATGCGGCCGTTCGAGGAGATCCCGCTGGACGAGTGGCGCCAGGTCATGGACGTCAACGTCGCGTCGATGTTCCTCACGAGCCGCGCGGTCGTGCCCGTCATGCGCGAGCAGGGTGGGGGGAAGATTGTGAACATCTCCTCGGGAACGCCGTTTCGCGGCGTGCCGTTCCTCCTTCACTACGTGACGAGCAAGGGCGCGATCGTCGCCTTCACCCGCGCGCTCGCGAAGGAGCTCGGGAAGGACGCGATCCACGTCAACTGTGTCGCGCCCGGGTTCACGATGTCCGAGGGTGTCAAGGCGAACCCCGAGGTCGTCGAGAAGCTCCGCGACGTGTCCATCGCAGCCCGGACGATCCAGCGTGATCAGGTCCCGGAGGACGTCGTCGGCGCGGTCGTGTTCCTCTGCTCCCCTGACGCCGACTTCATCACCGGCCAGACCATGGTCATCGACGGTGGCCAGTACTTCCATTGACCCTCGTCCTGACCGAGCATCCGGACGGGGTGAAGACCGAGCCTGGTAACCGGATCGCCTACGACGTCGAGCGGGACGAGGCTCACTACGGCGCGGCGCGCATTGACGGCCCCGCGATCGTCTGGGAGCTGAGCGGGGACCCCGGGCCGGGCGACTGGATCCTCCGCTGCGACCGCGTCGACTTTCCACCGGGCGGCGTTGCTTACCGTCATGTCCATCCGGGGCCGGGCATCCGGCGCGTGCTCCACGGCGAGCTGACGGTCGACTCGCCGGACGGCGTGGAGACGTATCGCGCCGGCGAGTGGTGGGTGGAAGGCGCCGATCATCCCGTGCTCGCGACGGCGTCCGCGAACGAGGACACGGCCTTCGTGCGGGTGATGCTCCTGCCTGCCGAGTGGATGGGCAAGCGAACGATCCGCTATCTCGACCCGGCCGACGAGGAGAAGCCGAAGCTGCAGCGGGCGAGGATCCTCCTCGAGCATCCCGTCGAATGAGAAGCGGCGGCCGCGCTCTCGTCGATCAGCTGGAGCTGCACGGCGTCGAGCTCGCGTTCTGCGTTCCCGGCGAGAGCTACCTGCCGGTGCTCGACGCGCTCCACGATTCTCCGATTCGGCTCATCTCGTGCCGCCACGAGGCGGCCGCAGCGAACATGGCCGAGGCCTACGGGAAGCTCACGGGCCGCCCCGGAATCTGCTTCGTCACGCGTGGCCCGGGCTCGACGCACGCGTCGGTCGGCGTGCACACGGCCGACCATGACTCTACGCCGCTCATCCTCTTCGTCGGCCAGGTCCCGCGCGGCCACGCGGGAAGGAGCGCGTTCCAGGAGGTCGACTATCCAGCTGTATTCGGCTCGATCGCCAAGTGGGCAGCACAGATCGACGACGCATCGCGGATCCCCGAGCACGTCGCACGGGCGTTTGCGGTCGCGACCACGGGGCGGCCCGGACCGGTCGTGCTCGCGCTGCCGGAGGATGTGCTCGACGAGGAGACGGATGCAACCGACGCCGCGCCGACGCAGGTTCCGCGGCCGGGGCCGGGAGACGAGGAGCTGCGGCGATTCGGAGAGCTGCTCGCGGCTGCCGAGCGGCCGCTCGTCGTCGTCGGCGAGGGCGGCTGGTCGGCCCAGGCGGGCGAGGACACGATCTTCTTCTGCGAGGCGAACAGCCTTCCCGTTGCTACGTCGTTCCGCTGCCAGGACTACGTCGACAACCGCTCGGGTGCCTACGCTGGCCACCTGACCATCGGCATGGACCCGGCACTCGCACGTCGGGTGGAAGAAGCCGACCTCGTCATCGCCGTCGGCGGGCGGCTCGGAGACGTCGCAACCCGCGGCTACACGCTGCTCGACGTGCCGCGTCCGCACCAGAGCCTCGTGCACGTTCATCCCGACCCCGGGGAGCTGGGACGCGTGTACGAGACGGATCTGCCGGTCGTCTCCGACCTGTCGGAGTTCGCCGCCGGCTTGCGGCGGCTGCTGCCGTTGGAGGCTCCGCGCTGGAGCGGGTGGGCGGAAGACGCACATGCCGACTACGTCGCGAACCTCGAGCCGCGCGCCCTCCCTGGCGACCTCGACCTGGCGGAGGTCATGGCGTTCCTCAGACGACGGCTCCCTACGGATGCGATCTTCACGTGCGGCGCGGGGAACTTCACCGTCTGGGCGCATCGTTTCTACGAGTTCTCGCAGTACCCGACGCAGCTGGCGCCGCGGTCGGGTGCGATGGGCTACGGCATCCCGGCGGCGCTTGCCGCGAAAGCCCTGCTCCCGGAGCGGCTCGTGTGCTGCCTCGCGGGCGACGGCGATTTCATGATGGCCTCGTCCGAGCTCGCCACGGCCGTGCAATACGACCTGGCTGTGATCATCCTGGTCGTGGACAACGGCATGTACGGGACGATCCGCATGCACCAGGAGCGCCTCTTTCCCGGGCGGGTCTCGGGGACCGAGCTCCGCAATCCCGACTTCGCCGCCTTCGCCCAGTCGTTCGGGTGCTTCGGGGAGGCGGTCGAGCGGACGGATGACGTCGAGCCGGCGTTCGAGCGGGCGGTGGCGTCAGCGAGGCCGGCCGTATTGGCGCTGCGCGTCGATCCCGAGGCGATCAGCCCGCGCTCGACGATCTCCGAGCTGCGCGAGGGTGCCGCGTGACCCGCGATGAGTATCGGGTCGACGGCCTCCCGGAGCCCCTCAGCCACTACACCGACGCGGTGCGCGCAGGCAACCTGCTGTTCGTGTCGGGGATCGTTCCCGTCGACCGGGACGGCCGGCTCGTCGGCGGCGAGGACGTCGCCGCGCAGGCGACCGCCGTCTTCGAGAGCTTGCGGCTGGTGTTGATCGCGGCGGGCGCAGGCCCGGGTGACGTCGTGAAGGTCACGGTCTTCCTCACCGATGTCGACGACCGGCCGTTGATCAACCCGGTGCGGCAGGAGTTCTTCGGGGACGCCCGCCCGGCGTCGACGCTCGTCGAGATCAGCCGGCTCGCGGTCCCGGGAGCGAAGATCGAGGTCGAAGCCGTCGCGGTGCTGCGCGCATGACCGACGATCGTTGGAACGTCTTCATCACGCGCATCGAGCCGGCGGCCGCCAAGCCGGGCCCGCTCTCCGGCCGCACGCTCGCCGTCAAGGATCTGTTCGATACCGCCGGCGTGCGCACGACGTACGGCTCGAAGGTGTACGCCGACCACGTGCCCGCACGCACGGCGACCGCCGTCCAGCGGCTGGTCGACGCCGGCGCTGTCGTCATCGGGAAGACGCACCTGCCGGAGTTCGCGTGGAGCGTGATCGGCCAGAACGAGTGGTATGGGACGTGCCACAACCCAGCGCAGCCGGGCAAGACGACCGGGGGTTCCTCGAGCGGCAGCGGGGCTGCGCTCGCCGCCGGCTGGTGCGACATCGCCCTGGGCTCCGACACGGGCGGCTCGATCCGCATCCCCTC
>JBKPGF010000053.1:0-12996 GCA_046729255.1 Actinomycetota bacterium | reverse complement strand
TCTTGATCGTGTCGACGTCGGCGCTCCGTCCCACGCCGAGCACGTCGTAGTAGTCCCTTCTGGTCGCGGCCACGTCGAAAGGTTAGAGCCCGCTCAACTCTCCTCGAAGACTTCCTCGGACAGACGCGAGAGCTCGGACGCTGCGGAGCGAACGGAGCGGATCGCCCCTTCGTAGTCCATCCGCTGTGGCCCGAGCAGGCTCACGGTGCCGAGCGTTCGCGTGGACAGGCCGTACGCCGAGCCCACGAGCGAGAGCTGCTGAAGCGCGGGGTTGCCGAGCTCGTCACCGACGCGTACGAACGGACGACGCGAGTCGAGCGCGGCCGCGACGACGTCCAACAGCGTCCGCCGCCGCTCCAGGAGCTCGAGCAGTCCGCGGTACGCGTGCAGTCCGTCGGCGTTCGCATCGTCGAGGAGGCTGGCCGTGCCCCCCACAAAGACGCGCTGATCCTCGACGGGCGGAACCTCGAGCACGGGGCGCAGCACGTCGAGGAAGTCGCGCTCGACGGCGGCGAGGCTCGAGTCCTCGAGACTGCGGCGGAGATCCCGCGAGCCGAGCCTTGTGCCGACGGCCTGCTCGTTGAGGTACGACCCGGCCCAGTCGACGAGGCCCGGATCGACCGCGTGCTCGAACTGGAACAGCCGCTTCGTGACCGATCCCGTCGACGTGATGACGACCGTCATGACGATGTGCGGTTGGAGGAGCAGCACTTCGACGTGACGCACGGTCGCCGTCTCGACTGCCGGAGCAGACACGAGCGCGAGCAGGCGGGTGAGCTCCGACAACATGTCCGTCGTCGACTGGAGGGCCGTGTCCAGCTCGCTCCGCGCATCGGCCAGCTGGAGCGGGAACAACGGCGGGCGGGGCTCGAGCCGCTCCAGCAGCCGGTCGGCGAAGAACCGGTATCCGTGGTCAGTCGGGACGCGGCCGGCAGACGTGTGAGGATGCATGAGCAGGCCCTGGCGCTCGAGCTCGGCCAGCTCGCTTCTCACGGTCGACGGTGACACGTCGAGCCCGGCGTGCTCCACGAGCGCCTTGGACGCCACGGGCTGGCCCGTAGCGACGTACTCCTCGACGACGAGACGGAGAATCTCGCCCTGGCGGTGCGTTACTTCCGCGTTCACCTCGTATCAGTGTAGGCAAGCAGTTCGGCGGTGACCCCGCCCCCCAGGCGACGCCCGCGAGACGTCAACCGCAGGGTCGATGCGGACGTCTCCACCAGCCCGAGCCGCTCGAGCTTCTCCAGCGCAGCCTCGTCGATCGCGCCCACGACGTCCGCGAGCGGGAGCGCTTCGTCGAGCCGCAGCCCGAGCATCACGCGCTCGCGCAGGGCAACATCACTGCCGAGAGGCTCGACCTCGCGCGGCGGCAGCTCACCGGCGTCAGCCGCCTGTACGTACGCCGAGAGCCGCGGGGTGTTCTGCCACCGCGTGCCGCCCACCGTCGACACAGCGCCGATCCCGACCCCGAGATAATCACGGCCGAGCCAGTACGCGAGGTTGTGCCTCGAGCGGAGATCACGACCGCCGTCACGTTCGGGCGACAGCGCGAAGTTCGCCGTCTCGTACCAGCGGTAGCCAGCCGTGGTCAGCCGCGCGATGACCTCCTCGAAGTACCGCTCCATCGCCTCGGACTGTCGCGCCAGCTCGTCGCCGTGGCGGTGGGTGAATCGCGTGCCCTGCTTCGCCTCGAGCTCGTACCAGGACATGTGCTCCGGTTCCAGGAGCAGCGCCTGCTCGATGTCGGCCTCGAGTTGGGCGGCGCTCTGCCACGGAATGCCGTAGATGAAGTCGAGAGAGATGTTGTCAAATTCGGCATCACGAAGAGTGTGCACGGCACGCCGGACGTCGTCGGGCGTCGCCCGCCGCTCGAGCACGGACAGCAGATGCGGTTGGAAGCTCTGCGCCCCGAGGGACACGCGGTTCACGCCGTGCGCAGCGAGCAGCGAGGCGAGCTCTGGTGTGACCGTCTCCGGATTGGCTTCGACGGTCAACTCGCCGGCAACCGGCAGCTTCGACAGTAGGCGCGTCAGAGCTGCGGGCTCCGTGAACGTCGGCGTTCCCCCTCCGACGTAGACGGTCTGCAGCGGCTCCTTCAGGACCCCGCGCTCGCGCTCGAGCTCTCCAAGTACCGCCTCCACGTACGCGGCGTGCTGATCGTGGCGGCCGACGGCCGTGACGAAGTCGCAGTAGCCGCAGCGGTGGACGCAGAACGGCATGTGCACGTAGAGGTGGCTGACGCCGCTCACTTCTTCCCCTCGAGGTTGAGGACGGCGAGGAACGCCTCCTGTGGCACCTCGACGGCGCCCACCTGCTTCATGCGCTTCTTGCCCGCCTTCTGCTTTTCGAGGAGCTTCCGTTTCCGCGTGATGTCGCCGCCGTAGCACTTCGCGAGCACGTCCTTGCGCCGCGCCTTGATCGTCTCGCGGGCGATAACGCGCGAGCCGATTGCCGCCTGCACCGCCACGTCGAACATCTGGCGGGGGATCTCCTCGCGAAGCCGGTCGACGAGCGCTCGGCCGCGCGAGTAGGCGGCGTCGCGGTGGCTGATCAGCGAGAGCGCATCGACCGGCTCCCCGGCGATGCGCACATCGACCCTCACGAGCTCGCCTTCCCGGAAGCCGGCGAAGTCGTAGTCGAAGCCGGCGTAGCCGCGCGTGCGCGACTTCAGCTGGTCGTAGTAGTCGAGCACGATCTCGCCCAGGGGCAGGTCGTAGACGAGCAGCACGCGGTCTTCGGAGAGGTATTCCATGTGGTCGAAGCTGCCGCGCCGCTCGTTCGAGAGCTCCATCACCTGCCCGACGTAGTCCTTGGGCACGATGATCGAAGCCCGGACGTAGGGCTCCTCGACCTGCTCAAGTTCCCGGGGCATTTCCGACGGGTTGTGGACCTCGAGCTCCTCGCCCACCCTCGTCAGCACGCGGTAGGCGACGTTCGGCGCGGTCACGAGGAGATCGAGGTCGAACTCCCGCTCGAGCCGCTCCCGCACGATCTCCATGTGCAGGAGGCCGAGGAAGCCGCAGCGGAAGCCGAAGCCGAGCGCCTGGGATGTCTCGGGCTCGTAGAAGAGGGCGGCGTCGTTGAGCTTGAGCCGTTCGAGCGCGTCGCGCAGCTCGGGATAGTCATCGGAGTCCGTCGGGAAGAGCCCGGCGAACACCATCGGCTTGACGTCCTTGTAGCCGGGGAGCGCCTCTGCTGCACCGTCGCGCCACGACGTGACGGTGTCGCCCACCCGGAGGCGGCTCACGTCCTTGAGGCCCGTCACGAGGTAGCCGACTTCACCGGCCGACAGGGTCGGCGTCGACACCATCGCGGGGGACAGGAAGCCGAGCTCCTCGGCGTCGAACTCCGTTCCCGCAGCCATCGCGCGCAGCGACTCTCCCTTCGAGAACGTCCCGTCGACGACCCGAACGAAGGCGACGACTCCGCGGTACTGGTCATACGATGAGTCGAAGATGAGCGCGCGCGGCGGCGCGTCCGGGTTCCCCGACGGCGGCGGCACGCGCTCGACGATCGCATCGAGCGCCTCCGCGACCCCATCGCCGGTCTTCGCCGAGATGCGGAGCACGTGCTCAGGGGAGTCGCCGACGAGCTCGGCCACCTCGGAAGCGACCTCGTCCGGCCTCGACTGGGGCAGGTCGATCTTGTTGACGGCAGGCACGATCTCGAGGTCGTTCTCGACCGCGAGGTAGGCGTTCGCGAGCGTCTGGGCCTGGCTGCCCTGCGACGCGTCGACCACGAGCAAAGCGCCTTCGCAGGCCTGGAGCGACCGGGAGACCTCGTACGTGAAGTCGACGTGGCCGGGCGTATCGATGAGATTGAGCTGGTGGCCTTTCCACGCCACGCGCACGGCCTGCGCCTTGATGGTGATGCCGCGCTCTCGCTCGAGGTCCATCGAGTCGAGCAGCTGTTCGCGCATCTCGCGGCCGGTGACGGTCTCGGTCAGCTCGAGGATGCGGTCCGCGAGCGTCGACTTGCCGTGATCGATGTGCGCGATGATCGAGAAGTTGCGGATCTTGTGTTGGTCCATGGGCTAGTCGGCCCGACGGCCGCGCATCAACGCTAGCAGCGGCCTGAGTTCGCGAACGCGCAGCAGCCAGCACGCTCCAAGGTACGCGGCGCCGCCCGCCACGAGCGCGAGAGAGACCGACACGAGCTGGGCGAAGAACTCGTCTCCCAGCGCGTTGTCGAGCAGCCACCAGACGCCATAGGAAACCCCGGCGAGCACGGCCGAGGCGACGAGGATCAACGCGACCGCGCGTCCTGTTTCCTTCAGCTCCAGCCGGCCCAATCGTCGCCTCAGCAGCCACAGCAGGAGGAGCGCGGCGGCGACATTCGAGAGCGAGATGGCGAGCGGGATGCCCCATGTCCCGACGCGGTAGAGCGGGATGTAGAGCAGGGTGTTGAGCGTGAGGTTGAACCCGGCGACCGAGGTCGGAACCCACGGCGACTGGAGCGCGAAGAATGCGCGGTTCAGCATCAGCATCATCCCGTTGAACGCGAGCCCAACGGAGAACGCTGCGAGCGCAGCCGCCACGACAGGAGTCTGGTCGGGCGTGAACTCGCCCCGCTCGTAGAGCAGCCGCACGATCGGCTCGGCGAGAACCGCCGACGCAACGCTGGCGGGGACGAGCAGGAAGGCGATCTGCCTGACCCCGACCGCGACCGTGTTGCGAAAGCCCGGCATGTCGCCGCGAGCGGCGAGCCGGGAGATTGCCGGGAACAGCACCGTCGCGACGGCGACCGAGAACATGCCCTGCGGGAGCATGTAGATGCGGAAGGCGGCATCGATCGCGCTCGGCGAGATGAACGGGTCGATGAACCGCGACGCGAAGAGCGTCCCGATCACCTGGTTGAAGTTGATGAGCCCGAGCCCGAGGGTCACCGGGATCATCAGCACGAACGTCTGCTTGACCGCGGGGTCGCGCCAGTCGATCAGGCGGTGCAGCTGTCCGTCGAGGCGCAAGAGCCAGGGCACTGGGAGCAGCACCTGGATCACCGTCCCGACGAGGATCGAGCCTGCGTAGACGTAGAGCTTCCCGCTCTCCGAGTCCGCCTGCGGCACGCCGATGACGAGCCCGACGATGATGGCGATGTTCCAGACCACCGGCGCGAGCGCCGGAATCGAGAACTGCTCGTAGCAGTTGAGGATGGCGACGATGACGCCCGACACGCCGAGCAGGACGACGACCGGGAACAGGATCCGGGAGAGCGTGACAGCGACGTCGTCGTAGGCAGGGGGCAGTCCGAACGGGGCGAGCACCCACGGCGCGAGCAGCATGAGGAGGGCGGTCAGGCCCGTCAGCCCGAGCAGCAGAAGCCAGAAGACGGTCGATGCGACACGCCAGGCACGAGCCTTCTCCCCCTTCTCCAGCAGCTCGCTGAAAACGGGCACGAACGCAGCCGAGAGCGCAGCGTCGGCAACGAGCGCCCGGACGAGGTTCGGCACCTGGAACGCGACCGTGAACGCGTTGATCTCGCCCTGAACGCCGAAGTAGCGTCGCGCGACGATCTCCCGCACGAGGCCGAGAGCCCGCGACAGCCCGGTGGCGACGCCGAAGATCGCGGCGGACGCCGCGAGGTGGCGGCGTCGGATGGAGGAATCCGGGAGGGGTGCAGGCTCGGGCGTCTCGAGGGTCACGCGCTCACCGCCTGAGGATAGGCTCGGAGCCCGTCTTTGCTACCATCGGCTCCGCCCGCGCAGCGGGTCTTTTCACGTATGCCGAACATCAAACAGCAGAAGAAACGCGTCCGCACGGCCGAGCGACAGCGAGCCGAGAACGTCCGCTACAAGTCGACCGCGCGCACCCTCACGCGGAAGCTTCGCGAAGCTGCGGCTGAGGGCGACAGGGACGCGATCGAGGCCGTGCATCGCGACCTCGTGCGGTGGCTTGACCGGGCCGTCACTCGCGGTGCGCTCCACAAGAACACGGCTTCCCGCCGCAAGGCGCAGGCGGCGACACTCGTCGCCCCACCTAGCTAGCGGCTGACTTCGACGAGGGCGCGCTCGAGCTCGAGCTCGTCGGGGAGACGGCTGCCGCCCTTGAGCGCGACGTCGAGCTCGGCCAGGCGCACGAGCGCGGCGGCGAGCTCGTTCTCACCCCACCCCTCCGCGGCTGCGTACGCCTTCTTGACCGGATACTCGCTACGCCGCTTGAGACGCTTCGTGGCTTCCGCCGGCGTGACGCCTTCTGCCGAGAATCGCCGGCAGGCCGCAACGAGCGCGACGTGGTCGCCCAGCGCCCATGCGACGCCGCTCGGCGACGTGCCCTGGCGCAGCATCCGCTGAGCGGCGGTGAGCACGCCCACGACGTCGTGACCTGACCACGCGTCCGTGAGCGTCCAGGGCTTGACGGGGCCCCGCGGGAGCACCATCTCCTCGACGTGGTCGGCGGTGACTTCCTCGCCCTGCGCCCACACCGCGAGCTTCTCTACCTCCAGTCGCAGCTCGTCCGAGTTCTCGCCAACGAGCTCGACCAGCAGCCGACAGGCGTCCGGCGAGGCCTTCGCGTCGAGCTGTGTGAACTGCTCGGCGACCCAGGGCACGAGCTTCGATGGCTTCGCCTCGTAGTGGAGCACCTCGGCCACCTTCGCGAGCGGCGAGTCCTTGCGCACCTCTTCGGCCACGAGAGCGAGCACGGTGTCGGGCGCCGGGGCCTTGGCGTAGGCGGCCACGACCTGGACATCCGCGGCCTTCCAGCCGCCCGCCATGCGGCCCTCCTTGCTTCGGTGGCCGTCCACGTCGGTCACAAGCACGAGTCGCCCGCCGGTGGCGAACAAGCCGAGCGCGTTACAGGCCGCGACCGCCTCGTCGCCGGACACCGTCTCAGCAGAAAGGTGCTCGATGCCTGCCGGATCGAAGCGGCCCCTCAGGCGCTCGACGGCGCGCTGCACCTTAGGTCGGTCGGAACCAGCAATCAGGTACACGGGCTTCAAATCCGCCACGCCGTCACTCTAGTAATCCCCTCTGACACGTCCAGTGCATCACGCAACAAGGGGGTCAACATGAGCAAGGCAGGTTTCGTGCGGTCTCGCCGCGTCGTCGTCGTCCTTGCGGCTCTGACGGCCGCGTTGGGGCTCTCGACGACGGCCTCGGCCGAAAGAACGCTGTTCTTCGAGGAGACGGCCGAGGCATTTTGGGCAGTCCCGCATGACTGCGGAGGCAGGACGGTTCAGGGGACGCTGTTGGTCAGGAGCACGCGCGATTTCAACGCGCCCGACACCGACGATCCGGATCCGACGGCGAGGGTGCAGTTCCTCGCGGTGTGCCCCGACGGCACGTCGGTCAGCTGGGCAGCGCCGACCGCACCGGCGACCATCGAGAGCACCGAGAACCTCAAGAGCGTCCATGCTGCCGGAGGCGGAACTGCGAGGGACATCCTCGGCGGAACCCACACGGTGACGTTCGATGTGACGTGGATAGGCATCGGTCCGATAGAGACGACCGTCAACGGTCCAGGCAGCAAGCGGCTACAGCGTGAGGCGACAGCGACCGGTCAGGCGACGTTCGACGGCGTCGTTCTCGTCGACGGTCCGAATAACCATCCCACTCGGCCGGCGCCGTTCATCCGCGTCGATACGGAGAAGTAGACGACCGCACTAATGCTCGGCCGCGACGGTCAGCCGGTGTCCATCGGATTCGATGGTGACGGCGCCGTCGCGGTCGGTGCGGTAGACGGCGGTCCCCGGCGAGCCAGCGAGCGCGGCGAGCGTCTCAGGCGTCGGGTGTCCGTAGGTGTTCCCCTCGCCGACCGAGATCACTGCGACCCGCGGATGCAGCTCTTCGAGCAGCTCGGGGAGCTGGGCATCAGCCGAGCCGTGGTGCGAGACCTTGAGAATCTCGACGGGCGGCAAGCGAAGTGGCAGCAGCACCGAAGACTCGGCGTCTGCGCCGAGCAAGACGTCCGTCTGGCCGAACGACACGAGACAGACCACGGCGCGGAGATTCGGATCCTCGCTCGGCACGCCCGGACCGTCCGGCCAGAGCACCTGGACGCGTAGCCCGCCGATCCGATACTCGAGCCCGGGCCGCGCTGTCTCCACATGTACTCGGCGCGACCTCGCCTCGGCGATCGCCGCACGTTCTTCCGGCGCCGACGCCGCAAGCCGCGGGTCGAGCACGATCCGCACGCGAGTGCTCCTCAAGACGTTCGCGGCGCCACCGACATGGTCACGCTGCGGATGGGTGAGCACCAGGAGCGAGAGCTCACTGATGCCGAAGCGGCGGAGTTGGCTCGCCACGTTCGCTTCTGGCGGACCCTGGTCGACGAGCACGGCGCCCTGCGGGGCCTGCAGCAGGGTCGCGTCGCCTTGGCCGACGTCGAGGAAGGTCACGCGCAGCCCCGCCGGAGGCGGAATCGCCGGCTCTGGGGCGGCTCGCCAGGCGATCGTCACGAGGCCGACGGCGAGGGCGAGCAGCGCCAGGGTCCGCGATCGCCGCAACACGACGACCGCTGCCGCCAGCGCCCAACCGACGGCCAACACAGCGAGCGTCGAGAGCTGGGCGTACGGCAAGGACGAGACGGCGCGGGCGCAGGACACGAGGTAGGCCGCCAGCCATCCGTCGAGCCAGCTCAGTAGCGCGGCGACGTCGGGAACGAGCGGATGCACGACGGCGGCGAGTAGGCCCAACCCGAGCAGCGGCGCCACGACCGGTGCCGCCAGGGCGTTGGCGATCACCGAATACGCCGGCACCGATCCGAACTGGAAGAGGAGGATCGGCGCCGTCGCGACTCCGCAGGCAATTGACACGGCGACAACTGCGGCAGCCGCCCGTGGCAGGGGATACCCCTCGAGCCGGCCCATGACGCGAGGCACAAGCGTGAAGATCGCTGCAACTGCCGCGAAGGACAGCTGAAAGCCTGGATCGAGCAGGTTGTACGGGCTCCACGCGAGCAGCACGAGCGCGCCGAGCAGCAAGAACCACCACCTGTCTCCCTCGCGTGCACAGATCCATGCGAGCGAGGCAAGCGCACCTGCGACACCGGCACGAACGACCGACGGCTGCGCGCCGACGGCGAGCACGTACGCCCCGATGGCCGCCAGCGCTCCAATCTGGCCCGCCATGCGCGGGATCCCCAAGAGCCACGCTGCGAGAAGCACACCGCCCGCTACGAGCGCGACGTTCTGGCCCGACACTGCCAGCAGGTGGTAGAGACCCGACGCTCGGAACGCGTTCCGCACGGACCGGTCGAGCCCTTCGTCCTCTCCCAACACGATGCCGAGCAGCACCGCCCGACGCTCGCCGGCAACGCCCGACGCGATGGCGGCTCCGATGGCCGACCGGAGTCGGTCTGCGAGACCGCCAACCCCGCCACGGCGACCCACGATCTCCGGGTCGTACCCACGGAGGATCACATGCACGCCGTCCCGGTGTAGCCACGTTCGTTCGTCGAATCCGTCGTCTGCAGGCCGCGGTGCGGCCACGAGCACGGGGAGCCGCAGAACAGATCCCTGAGGCGGCGAGCGCCCTACCGGCAACTGCAGCAGCACGGGCTCGGCGACGTCGCGATCGGCGAAGCGGTCGATGCGCGCCGGCAGGCGAATCGCATACGGCGTGCGGCGCGCAGGCCCGGTCACGGTCACGCGGGCGATGGCAGCGCGCCCGATCTCGGCCGACATCGGGCTCCGGTCGATCGTATCGAGCCTGACCGATCCCCACCACCAGCCTCCGAGAGCCAGGCTCACGGCGAGCAGTGCGAACCGCGCGCGAGAGGCGAGGGCTGCAGCGGCACCTGCTACAAATGCGACCGCGGGCAGCGCGACTGCGGTGACGCGGTACGCATTGGCAGACGCGACGCCGACGCACACAACAAAGAGCAGGACGTGCGGCACGTGCATCGTCAGCCGTGTCACGGCACCACCAGCTCTCGGAGTTCCTCGATCGTCGCCGGCCCGATCCCCGGGACGGCGTCGAGCGCCTCGACCGAGCGGAACGGTCCGTGAGCGGTGCGGTAGTCGAGAATCTTCTGGGCGGTGACCGGTCCGACGCCCGGCAACGTGTCGAGCTGCTCCAGCGTGGCCGCGCTCAGGCTGACCGGTCCGGTGGCGCCGGCGACGCCCGCGGCGGGCGCCGAGGTCGACGTCCCTGCGAGCCGGAGGGGAACGAGCACCTGCTGCCCGTCCACGAGCGGTGCGGCGAGATTCAGGGCCTGCAAGAACGCCTTCGGCTTGGCGCCGCCCGCCCGACGGAGCGCATCCGCGACGCGCGAGCCGTCGGGCAGGCGGTAGAGCCCGGGACGGCGCACAGCCCCGGTGACATCGACGACGACCTTTGGCCGCGCTGCAGGCCCGGCGCGTACTCGAACCGGGGTGACGGCCCGGGGAGACGCCGTCTGAGAACGGTCGAGCCAGCGAGCTCCGAGCAAGAGACCGGCGCCGAGCAGCAACACGATCACGATCGCCCGGTGCCGTGAGATCGGCAAGTTGGCCACGTCGTCGATCGTGGCGACAACCGCACTACGTGTCTGTGCTGTTTGTGTGCGGGGTTAGACCACGAAGTTCACGAGCTTGCGCGGAACGACGATCGCCTGGCGGATCTCCTTACCGTCCAGGTGCGCCTGGACCTTCTCCGAGCCCTTCGCCAGCTCCACGAGCTCGTCCTCCGTCAGCGACGCCGTAGCCTCGACGCGGTCGCGTACGCGGCCGTTCACCTGGACGACGAGCTCGAACGTCTCGCGCTCGAGCAGGGCGGGGTCCGCCTCCGGCCACGGCGCCTCCCACAGCCGTTCGTGCCCAAGGACTGTCCACAGCTCCTCGGCCACGTGCGGCGCGTACGGCTGGATCAGCGAGACCGCGGTCTCGGCGGCGAACCGGGCAGCCGGATCGGACGTGTCGCGCGAGAGGTCGTTCGTCAGCTCCATGATCGCGGCGATCGCCGTGTTGTAGGACTGACGGCGGCTGATGTCGTCGGTCACCTTCGCGATCGTCTCGTGCGCCTTTCGGGCCAGCGGTGTGCCGGCCCCCCCCGATCCATCGGCCGCTCCGTCCTCGGCCACCTCGTACACGAGCCGCCACAGCCGCCTCAGGAAACGCGCGATGCCCTCGGCGCCCGAGGGCGTCCACTCCATGTCCTGATCGGCCGGCCCGAGGAAGAGGATGTAGAGACGCACCGCGTCCGCCCCGTAGGCATCGGCCAGTGCATCCGGGCCCTCGACGTTGCCCTTCGACTTCGACATCTTCGTGCCGCCCTTCTGCACCCAGCCCTGGTGGAAGACACTCGCGAACGGCTCGCGGAAGCCGACGAGACCCATGTCATTCATCACCTTCACGAAGAAGCGCGAGTACAGGAGGTGTCCCGTCGCATGGTCGATGCCGCCGATGTACTGGTCGATCGGGCACCAGTAGTCGACGATGCGACAGTCGAACGGCGCCGCCTCCGAGTGCGGATCGACGTAACGCAGGAAGTACCAGGCGGAGTCGACGAACGTGTCCATCGTGTCCGCCTCGCGCTTCCCCGGCTTGCCGCACCTGGGACAAGGCACGTTCAGCCACTCCTCGTTCGAGGCGAGCGGCGGCACGCCCTTCGGCCGGTAGTCCTCGACCTCCGGTAGCAGCACGGGCAGCTCGTCGTCCGGGACAGGGACGAGGCCGTCGTCGTCGCAGTAGACGATGGGAATCGGGCTGCCCCAGTAACGCTGCCGCGAGAAGCTCCAGTCGCGCAGACGGTACGAGACCGCGAGCGAGGCCTTTCCGTCGTTGCGCAGAGACTCGACGATCTCGATCCTCGCCTCCTCGGCCGGCCGGCCGTCGAACCCGTCCGAGTTGACGAGCACGTCGTCCTCGGTGATCACCTCCACGATCGGCAGGTCGAATGTCTCGGCGAACTCCCGATCACGTTCGTCGTGCGCCGGGACGCACATGATCGCGCCGGTGCCGTACTCCATCATCACGTAGTCGGCGACGTAGACGGGGAGCTCGTCGCCGTTGACGGGATTCGTCGCATGGAGGCCCGTGAAGACGCCCGTCTTCTCCTCCTCCGTCGCCCGCTCCTCACCGCGCCGCGCAGCCGTTTGCTTCGCGTAGGCACGGACTTCGTCCGAGTCGATGCGCTCCACCAGCGGATGCTCGGGTGCGAGGACGAAGAACGTCGCGCCGAACAGCGTGTCGGGCCGAGTCGTGAACACGGGAACGTCGGTGTCCAGCTCGTCGATGCGGAACTGGATCTCCGCACCCTCGGAACGACCGATCCAGTTGCGCTGAATCGCCTTCGTCCGCTCCGGCCAGCCGCCCGCCCCCTCGGGCAGGTCGTACTCGAGCAGCTGATCCGCGTACTCGGTGATCCGGAAGAACCACTGCTCGAGGTTGCGCGCCTCGACCTCTGCGCCGCAGCGCCAGCAACGGCCGTCGATGACGTGCTCGTTGGCGACCACCGTCTGGTCGTTCGGGCACCAGTTGACGGGCGCCGCCTTGCGATAGGCGAGGCCGCGTTCGAAGAACCGCAGGAAGAGCCACTGCGTCCAGTGGTAGAAGCCGATCTCATGGGCCGAGACCTCCCGGTCCCAGTCGATCGCCCAGCCGAGCCGCTTCATCTGCATGCGGATGACCTCGATGTACTTCTCGGTGATCTCGCGTGGGTGGCCGCCCTCGGAGATGGCGGCGTTCTCGGCCGGCAGCCCGAACGAGTCGAAGCCCATCGGTCGCAGCACCCGCCACCCCTGCCGCCGGCGCAGATGCGTCTGGACGTCGCCCATCGTGTAGTTGAGGACGTGCCCCATGTGGAGCGTTCCCGACGGGTACGGCAGCATCTCCAGCTGGTACCAGTGCCGCGCGTCGCCCTCATCGCCGGGCGCCGGGTTCGGCGTATGGAACGCGCGCTCGTCCTCCCAGACGCGCTGCCACTTCGCCTCGATCTGCTGTGGGTCGTATCGCTCCATCCGTCTCCCTAGGGAACAAAAAAGCCTCTCGGGTGAGAGGCCGTGGGAAGCCGACGCGGCGTCGCCGCGGTGCTTCCTGCGCTATGCGAGAAGGCCCTGCATCCTGGGCGCATTGTAACGC
>JBKPGF010000052.1:0-26600 GCA_046729255.1 Actinomycetota bacterium | reverse complement strand
AAGACGACGCTCGCCCAGATCGTCGCCGCGACGACCGACTCGGCGTTCGAGCAGCTCTCGGCCGTGAGCGCGACGGTGGCGGAGGTGCGCGCCGTGATCGCCGCTGCGCGTGACCGGCTGGGCGCGAACAACCGGCGCACGATTCTCTTCCTCGACGAGATCCACCGCTTCAACAAAGCCCAGCAGGACGCGCTCCTGCCTTCGGTGGAAGAAGGGCTCCTCACGCTTATCGGCGCGACGACCGAGAACCCGTATTTCGAGGTGAACGCCGCGCTCCTGTCCCGCTGCCAGGTGTACGAGCTGGAGCCGCTCTCCGAGGAGGAGCTGGGAACGGTCGTGCGCCGCGGCGCCGCCGAACTCGAAGCGAGTCTCGACGATGCGCTCGTTGCGCTGATCGCCCTCCGGGCGGGCGGCGACGCACGTACGGCTCTCAACATCCTCGAGCTCGCCTGGCAGACGGCGGGCGCCCGAGGCGAGCAGCTGGCCGAGAGCCATGTCGAGGACGCCGCGCGCAAGCGGCCGCTCGTCTACGACCGCGCGGGCGACCGCCACTACGACTTCGCGTCCGCGTTCATCAAGTCGATGCGAGGCTCCGACCCGGACGCGGCCGTCTACTACCTCGCGGCGATGCTCGAGGGAGGCGAGGACGCACGCTTCGTCGCGCGGCGGATGGTGATCCTCGCCTCGGAGGACATCGGCAACGCCGACCCGAATGCGCTCGTGGTCGCGGTCGCCGCAGCCAACGCCGTCGAGCACGTCGGCCTACCCGAGGCCCAGCTGAACCTCGCGCAGGCCGCCATCTACCTCGCGCAGGCACCGAAATCGAACGCCGTCACGACCGCGCTCGCGGAGGCGCGGCGTGACGTGCGCGAGCGGGGCAACGTCCGTCCGCCAAAGTTCCTCCGGAGCACCGGCCACCCCGGCCAGCGCGAGCTCGGGCATGGCAAGGGCTACGTCTATCCGCACGACGACCCCACCGGCTTCGACATGAGCTACCTGCCCGATGAGCTCAAGGGCAAGAGGTACTACAAACCGAACGGCTAGCGTCCGATGTCTCTTGTATGGAACGCGCTTCGGCGCCTCGTCGAACAGCGCTCGCGCTCCTCTGGGGCGGATTCGTCTTCGTCTGGATCATCGGTGCCGCATTCGCTCTGACGCTCACGGGCCTCGGCCCATGCGGCGGGGACGGCGGTTCTCCATACGCCGCCCCGGCATCGCCCGCAGGGCGCTATTGCGGTGCCGGGGACTCGTACTTCGACTCCGGTGAGCCCGGCGAGTTGACGACGGCGCTTGTCTACCTCTGGCCCGTTACCCTGCTGGTCGGCCTCGGCGCTCTCGGCGTGTGGTGCAGAAGCCGCCGGCTGCTGGTCGGCACCGCAGTGCTGGCGCTGACGATCCTCGTCGTTCACGTGATCCTTGCCTACAACCTCCCAGATCGCTGTACGCCCGACGACCCATCTCGACCGGGGTGCGCTCACTACTAGCGGCGCGGGTGGCGCTAGAGGATTCGGGCGCCGAGCGCGCTCGCCACGAGCTCGACCGCCAGCCGCGCCGTCTCGTTCTCGCGGTCGAGGATGGGGTTCACCTCGACCACCTCGAGCGACCCGGCGACACCCGACTCCGCCACGAGCTCCATGGCCAGGTGCGCCTCGCGGTACGTGAGCCCACCGCGGACCGGCGTGCCCACGCCTGGCGCGTCCGCCGGGTCGACGACGTCCATGTCGAGCGAGACGTGGACGAAACTTGGACCGGCGACGTGCTCGAGGGCTTCGCGCATCGCCGTTTCCACACCGAGCCGGTCGAGATCGCTCATGGTGAAGACGACCGCGCCGAGCTCGCGTAGCAGCGCACGCTCCGCCTCGTCGAGCGACCGCACGCCGACCAGTGCGACGCGAGCCGGGTCGACCGCCGGCAGAGTCCACGCTTCGTGCTCGAAGGCGCGTCCGCCGAGCCCGAGCGCGGCCGCGAGCACCATGCCGTGGACGTTGCCGGTGAGGCTCGTCTCGGGAGTGTTGAGATCAGCGTGGGCGTCGACCCATAGGACACCACCCGGCTCGTCGACGTGAAGACCGCCCAGCGTCCCGAGCGCAACCGAGTGGTCGCCGCCGAGCACGAGCGGGAGACAGCCTTCGTCCACGGCGCGGCGTGTCAGCCTCGCCACCTCGGCGCACGTCGCCTTGATCTGCTCGAGGAACCGCAGCTCCTCGTCGCCCTCGGCGACGGCCTCCGCGACGGGTGTCTCGACGTTGCCCCAGTCCAGGCATTGGCGGCCTAGCTGGTCCATTCGACGGTCGAGCCCCGCATAGCGGATGGCGGACGGGCCCATGTCCACGCCGCGCCGGTCCTGTCCGAGGTCGAGCGGCGCGCCGATGACGGCGACGGGCTGCGGCGCGACTTCACTCACGGCGCCGGAGGCTACACTTGGCCGGCCTGGCGAGGTAGCTCAGTCGGTTCGCCGCCGAAGTCCGGGTGGCTTGCGCCTCGAACTTTCGGCGGAGGAGCGGCAGTCCGAAGCTAGACTCTTGTCGGCCTGGCGAGGTAGCTCAGTCGGTAGAGCACACGGCTGAAAACCGTGGTGTCGTCGGTTCGATTCCGACCCTCGCCACCTCTCTCCAGAAAAGACCCCTCCAAGTAGGCGTGACCTTCTCGGAGGGGCAAGTGTCCCGGCCGGTGCTACCGCGCCGCCGACACCGCTTCCAGCCTACGACCTCCCGGTCCGGACGGCAAGCAGGTCTTACGAACGCGCGCGGATACGAACGCGGTCGCCCGCACGCGCCGAGATCACCGACGCGACATCGCCGACGTTGATGGCAATCGAGATGTTCCGGTACGAGTCCTCGTAGAGGACGATGTCGCCACGGGCCACGTCCGCGAACGTCCTGGCGGCGACCGCAAAGTACCGCTCGAGGCCGATTTCCAGCTCGAGCCGAGCGCCGGGCGCGATCCCGACCTGCTCGAGATCGCTCGCCGTGAGGTTCAGGTGGACGTTCCCGAAGCGATCGACGATGAGCACGTGGGCGATGATCACGCCCGCAGAAAACTGCGGGACGGGCACGTCGATCCGTACCAGCTCGGCCGTGTCGAGCGGCGGCCCGAGCTCGGATGGCGCGAGCCCCCCGGCGAGAAACGCCGCCGCAGGCGAGAACAGGTCGCGGCCGTGGAACGTGCGGGAGACCGGCGACAAGCGGTACTCAGGCTCGGTGAGCTCCCAGGCTTCGGCGATCCCACCCATCCGCTCCGCCGCGGGGACGAGCAGGCCGTTGTCCGGGCCGACGTAGAGCCGGCCGTCCTCACTGCGCACGGCAAGCGCCTTACGATCCGTGCCCACACCCGGGTCGACGACTGCCAGATGGACACCCTCGGGCATGTACGGAAGGGTGTTTCGGAGCACGAGGGCACCCTGCAGCACCTGTTGCGGACCTATGCCGTGCGTGATGTCGATGATCTCGACCTCGGGCGCGATGCGCTTCATGACGCCGTGGCAGGTGCCGACGAGATCGTCGGTGACGCCGAAATCCGTGAGGAACGTGATCACCTGGGGCCGCATCTACGTGCTTCCGAGCCTAGCCACTGCCTCCACGAGCCCGCCGAGATCGTGCGAATCGGCTTCGGCGATGACACGGATGCCGTAGTCACGGGCGACGCGGCTCGTCTGCGGGCCGATGGAGACCGCCGGCAGCCCCGCCCCGAGCGCGCCGAACGCCCGCGCTGCCGACGCCGATGCGAGCACGACGAGGTCGCCCGCCGGCGGCTCGGGCCGCAGCTCCACCGTTCGGTAGAGCGGCAGGAAATCGGCGTCGAGCTCGTTCACGATGGCCATCCGGGCGCCCTCCGCAGCTGCGAACAGCACCCGGCCGGCCGGGCGCGGGAGCTCGGCGAGCAATCCTTCCTGCGTCGAAACCTGCGGCACGAGATCGGCGGCGATCCCGCGCCTCAGCAAGGCGGCAGCCGTCCCCGGGCCGATCGCGGCAATTCGGGAAGGCCGGCCCCTGGCTCGGTTCAGGAGCTCTTCCGCGCCGTTGGGGCTCGTGACGATCACCCAGTCGTAACCCGACAGCTCCACCGCGTGGCCTCCGATGCGGTCGATGCGGATAAGCGGGCAGAGGACGACCTCGTGGCCCAGCTCCTCGAGTCGCGAGGCGAGTGGCTCCGCCTGGCCGGGTGCACGGGTGACGACGACTCTCATGCCCGAGCCTCCGAGAGACCGACGAGCTCCTGCGCGAGCAACTCCGGATCATTGCCGCGCCGGCGCTCGATCCAGCGTCCGTCCTCGTCTGCGACGAGAGCCTCCAGCGCGTCGCCGTCGTGATGCGCCGCGACAGGTGCCAGACAGCCGCCGCCGATGAGCGCGACGCAGGTGCGCTCCAGCTCCACCCTTCTCCTCGTCTCCGCGTCGTCTGCGCTCGCCACGAACTGCTCGTCGCCCTCGCGCACCTGGAGTGCCAGAGCGCCCTGACCCGCCTCGGGCAGCAGCTCCGCCGGCTCGAAGCGATGGCCGATCTCGTTCTCCAGCCCCAGCCGCGCGAGGCCACACGCCGCGAGCACGATCGCGTCGAGCCCGCGCTCGGAGCGCTTGCGGAGCCTCGTGTCGATGTTGCCGCGGAGCGGCTCGACCGAGAGCGACGGCTCGAGCGCGAGCAACTGCGCCCGACGGCGGGCGGAGGCCGTGCCGACCCGCATGCCGAGTGCAAGACCGTCGGCGCCGACGAGTGCGTCGCGCGGATCCTCTCGAACCGGATAGGCGCCGACGACGAGGCCGGAGGTGTCGGTCGAGGTCATGTCCTTCGCGGAATGGACGGCAACATCGATGCGCTCGTCCAGCAGTGCCTCCTCGAGCTCCTTCACGAACACGCCGCGCTCGCCGATCTGTCCGAACGGCTGGCGGCGGTCACGGTCACCTGCGGTCGTGATCGGAACGAGCGCGACCTCGACGCCCGGTCGTCGCAGCAAGTCGGCTGCCAGACCGGCCTGGGTGAGCGCGAGCCTACTGCCGCGGGTTCCGACCCGGAGCAGCATCGTCATCGAGTTGGCCGGCCGCTGCCTCCTTGAGCCGCAACGTGGGCACGTGCAACAGCTTGTCGACAATCCGCGCGGTGATCGACTCCACGACGTCGAGCTCGGCCTTCGTGAGCCTACTGAGGCGCCCGCGGGCTCGCTCCAGCTCACGCAGCCGAATCTCCTCGGCCTGCTCCCGAAGGGCCGAGATCGCCGGCGCCGCCTCCCGAGAGGTGCGCCACGCTGCGAAGCGTTCCGCCTCGAGGGCGACGATGGCCTCCGCACGCGCAGCCTCACCGGCACGGCCCGGCGTGCTGTCGGTGACCACCGCTTCGAGATCGTCGATGTCGTACACGTAGCAGCCCTCGAGCTCGTGGACGGCAGGATCGACGTCGCGCGGCACGGCGATGTCGATGAAGAACAGCGGTCTGCCCTTCCTTGCGCGCAGTGACGGTTCGACCTCCTCGCGGGTGAGCACGAAGCTTCGCGCGCTCGTCGACGAGAGCACGACATCGACCTCGGAGAGACGGCCCGGAGCGTCAGCCAGGTCGACGGCCGTCCCTCCATACCTGTCCGCCACCTCCTGGGCTTTCACCGGCGAGCGGTTGGCGACGAGCTCGATCCCGGCTCCTCTCGCGACGAGGCTGGCAGCCGCCAGCTCACCCGTCTTCCCGGCGCCGAGGAGCATGACCGAGCAGCGCGCGAGGTCGCCGAACAGCTGCTCGGCGAGCGAGGCGGCTGCGGCGGCGACAGACGCCGGCACTTCGCCGATCGCCGTCTCGCGTCGCACACGCCGTCCGGCGTGAATAGCGCCGCGGAACATGCGATCGAGCAGCGTGCCCGCCGACCCGTGCTCGAACGCGCTCCGTACCTGGCCGAGAATCTGGCCCTCGCCCGGGACGAGCGAGTCGAGCCCGGCGGCGACCCGAAAGAGGTGCAGCGCGACGTCGTCGTCACGCAGCCGATAAACGACGTCCTCCAGCTCCTCCGGCGACAGGCCAGACCGTTCGGCCAACAGCGCCATCGCCACAGCCGGGTCGCCTCCTGCGCAGTAGATCTCGGTGCGGTTGCACGTCGACAGGCAGACGGCCTCCGCGTCGTCTCTCGCCAGCTGCCGCGACACGTCCGCCGCTTCGCCGTCCGTCAGGGTCACGCGCTCACGCAATTCCACCGGTGCGCGGCGGTGCGACAGGCCGACGAGGCTCAGCGCGCTCATGCGAAGTGCGCCAACGGCAGCGCGAGCCGAACGACGATGACGAGGGCGAAGCCGGCGAGGGCGAGGTAGGCGGCGCGGCGCCCTCTCCAGCCCCCCTCTAACCGAAGGACGAGGTACGCGGCGTAGACGGCGATCGTCAGCAGGGAGGCGGCCATGAGCGCGTCGAAGCTTCCGCCGCTTTCTCTCAGGCGGACGAGCCCGAGGCCGATCCCGGAGGCCAAGGCGGGGAGCGACACGAGCACGGTGCGCGCCGCGAGGCTGTCGAGCGTCACGAGCGACGGCATCCGGCCTAGCAGCGAAGCCGGCCGCCGTCGCTTCAGCCTGCGCTCTTCGAAGAGGTACAGCCCAGACATCGCGGCTGCGAGGGTGAAGCCCGCGAACGCAGCCAGTACGAGGCCGACGTGAAAGACGAGGAACGGCGTCGAGTAGGCGCTCGTGTCGTGAGCGGAGTCGCCGCCCGCAAGCCACGAGGCAAAGAGCAGGCCGGCGGCGAGCGGCATGATCGCGAGCCCGAGCAGCCGGTAACGGGCGCGGCAGCCCCAGACGAGGTACCCGCCGACGACGAGCCAGACGAAGAGGTTGAGCGTCCCCGCCCAGGTGTCCCAGGGGAAGCCGTCGCTGCGCGTGAAGAGCACGGCGATGAGCGCCGTCTGCGCGAGCCAGCCGAGGCGCACGCCCCACGTCGCCAGCTGTCCAGCACGACCGGGGTGCCAGGCTTCTCCCGCGTAGGCGACGGCGGCCTCACCGTAGCCGATCAACGCCGGGAGAAAGAGCAGCTCAACCACCGCTCGGCTCCCTCTTCTCCCGCGCGAGCTTCGTCAGCTCCTCGACGTCCCGCTCGAGCCGCGCCAACTTCGCCGCGATCAGCAGCACGTACACGAGCAGGAACGCGAAGACCACCAGGTAGGCAGCCGCAACGTACTTCTCCTCCGCCGTCACGTTCCTGACCGCCCTTCGCTATCGCCCGGCGGAGCCGGGCTGCGCGAAGCGCTCGGGCCGCTGGCGGCAGGATCCTGCGCTCGCGGCGCTTGGCCGTACCCGGTACTGTCCTGCGCGCCGCTCGCTTGCCTCCTTTGCCAGCGACACGTCATGAATGTGACGAAAGTCATGCGAGCAGCTCCCGCAGCTCGCGGAGCCGCTGGTCGAGCCGCTTCCCGGCCAGCTCGAGGCGATAGAGCGTGTAGCCGATCGCGAGCATCGCGGCCAGGCAGACGAGGAAGGTCGTGAACTGCGAGCCGGCCATCTGGGGCCCGTCACGGGTGAACGTCACCGGGTGCACGAGACTCTCCGCCAGGCGAATGGCGAGGAAGCTGATCGGGATCAGGACGACGCCGATGAGAGCGAAGACCGCGGAGATCGACGCCCGCTGCGGCCCCGGCTCGATCGAGAAGCGGAGCATGAAGTACGCGCAGTAAAAGAGAAAGAGGATGAGGAAGAGCACGAGCTGGCGGTCACCCCACTCCCACCAGTGGCCCCAGCTGATCTTTGCCCAGATCGAGCCCGTGACGAGAGTCAAGAGGCCGAAGATGACGCCCTGGTGCACGGCGACATAGCTCTCGAGGTCTCGCTCCTCGTCCCGCTTCCACAGGTAGAGGAACGCCTTGACCGCCCCGAGGCCGAAGCACGCATAGGCGGTGAGCGCGATCGGCACGTGGAAGTAGAAGATCTTCTGGTTGAGCCCGTCCTGATCGACGGGCGCGTAGAAGGCGACGAGCGCGATCGCCGACACGGCGAGCACCGCCGCCACCGTGGCAGTCACCACGAGCGGGTTATTCCGAAACCACGTATTCAAAGGAAGCCCACGAGATGATCGCAAAGACCGCGTCGTAGAGCGCCAGGAAGCCGAGGTAGCGGCCGGGATCGTCGGCGATGCTCGCACCGACGCCGCCGACGACGATCGGGATGGCGAGAGGGAGGAAGAGCAGGGGCAGCAGCAGCTCGCGGGCACGCGTCACGGAGGCCATCGCGGCGAGCAGCGTGCCCACGGTGACGATGCCGATGTTGGCGAGGCAAACGCCGGCGACAGTGCCCCAGCCGAGTCCGCCGAAGAAGATTGCGAACGCGGGCAGCGCCACAAGCTCGGTGAGCACGAGAAAGGCGAGCACCGCGAGCGACTTCCCGAGCCAGATGGCGCTGCGGTCGCAGGGCGCAAGCAGCAACCCGTCCATCAGTCGCTGCTCCCGCTCGGCCACGAAGGCCCGCACGAGCGCCAGCAGGGCCGTGAAGAGGATGACGACCCAGAACAGGCCGGCGCCGACGTCGTCCGACTCCTCGGTCGGCACGGCGAAGTGGAACACCACGAGCCCGGCCACCACGAAGAGCACCATCGCCGGCAGCGTCTCGCGGCCGCGCAGCTCGAGCAGCACGTCCTTGCGCGCGAGCACGGCCGCGTCGTGGAGGTAGCGCCTCATGCGAGCGCGAGCGAGCCGCTCGCGAGCGGGGCCAGCCGCTGCGGGTCATGGGTGGCGACGAGACAGGTGGACGTTGCCCGCAGCTCGGCGAGCTCTCGATCGAGAAGCTCCTCACCCGACTCGTCGAGGGCGCTGTACGGCTCGTCGAGGATCAGCAGCTCCGGTCCGTGCAGCAGCGACCGGCACAGGGCCAATCGCTGGGCCATGCCTCGGGAGAAAGTCGACACGAGCTCCCCGCGCGCGTCCCAGAGGCCGAAGCGCTCGAGCAGCATGCCGATGCGCTCACGGCGTTCCGGAATCGCGTAGAGGCGCCCGTAGAGATCGAGATTCTCGAGCGCCGTCAGCTCCTTGTAGACGAGAGGCTCGTGCGCGAGGAAGCCGATCGCACCGCGGTCTGCGTCCACCTCGAGCTCACCCGACGTCGGCGCGGCGAGCCCGGCGCAGAGCCGGAGCAGCGTCGTCTTGCCTGCACCGTTGGGGCCGGTGACGACGAGGAAACCGCCACGCGGCAGGTCGAAGTCGACGCCCTGGAGCACGCGCTTGTCGCCATAGCGCTTCGCGAGGCCGCGGGCCGCGATCACAGCGTCACGTCCGCGAGGACGAAGACGAAGAAGACGATGCTGATGACGCCGTTCATCGTGAAGAACGCCATGTTGAGACGGCGCAGGTCGCCGGGGGAGACGATGGCGTGCTCGTATGCGAGCAGCACACCGACCACGAGGACCCCGAGCCAGTAGAAGACACCGGCGTCGAGGACGACGCCTGCCCAGGCGAGCAGCAGCACGGTCGCCGAATGCAGGACGCGCGCGCCCCAGAAAGCAGCCCTCACGCCGAACCGCGCCGGGAACGAGTGGAGCTTCTGGGCACGATCGATCTCGATGTCGAAGATCGCGTAGAACAGGTCGAAGCCGGCCACCCAGACCGCGACCGCCCCGCCCAGCAGCCACGCGGCGAGCGGCAGCTCGCCCGTCACCGCCACCCAGCCGCCCACGGGAGCGAGCCCGTCCACCGCACCCAGCCAGGCGTGGCTGAGCCAGGTCACACGCTTGAGGTACGGGTAGACGACGAACATCGCGACGGGAATCGGCCACAACCAGCGCACGACCGGGTCGAGATTGAAGACGGCGAGCAAGAATACGGCAAGCGATCCGGCGCAGAAGAGCACGACCTGCCAGGGGCGGAGCGAGCCCTGCGGCAACTCGCGGCTCGCGGTGCGCGGGTTGCGCGCGTCGATGCCGGCGTCCACGAGCCGATTGACCGCCATGGCGAACGAGCGCGCACCGAACATCGCGAGCGTTAGCCAGACGAGCTGCGAGGCGCTCGGCACCTCGTCCAAGGCGAGGAACGCGCCGACGTACGCGAACGGGAGCGCGAAGACCGTATGCTCGATCTTCACGAGCGACGCGAAGCGCCGCGGGTTGACGATCGCGCTCTCCGTCACGTCTGCCTGTGCGCCGTCTCTTCGCCTGCGATCAGCTTCACGGCATGGCCGAGTGCCGGTCTGAGGACGGTGAAGCCGTCGCGGCACCCACCAGGCGAGCCGGGGAGGTTGACGACGAGCGTCCGGCCGCGAATGCCGGCGATGCCGCGGGAGAGCATGCCGTGCGGCGTCTTCGCGACGGCGTCCGCACGGATCGCCTCGGCGATGCCGAGCGCCCAGCGGTCGAGCACGGCGCGTGTCGCCTCCGGCGTCACGTCCCGCGGCCCGACACCCGTGCCGCCGGTCGTCAGCACCACCTGGGCGTCGTCGCAGAGCTCCTCGATCGCGCCGGAGATCTCAGCCGCGTCGTCGGGCACCACGCGACGAGTCACCTCGTAGCCCTCCTCGGCCAGCAGCGCAGCGAGTGCGTCGCCGCTGGCATCCTCGCGCGTTCCTTCGGACACGCCGTCGGACACCGTGAGCACGGCCGCCTTCACGACTTCGTCTTCTCCAGGAGGCGGATCTCTCCGACGATGAGCTCCGAGTCGACGCCCTTGATCATGTCGTAGAGCGTGAGCGCTGCGACCGACGCTGCCGTCAGCGCCTCCATCTCCACCCCCGTCTGCGCCGTCGTCTCGGCGACCGCGGTGATCTCGACCGACGAGTCCGCGGGCTCCGCCTTCACGCTTACGTGGGTCAGCGGCAGCGGATGGCAGAGCGGGATGAGCTCGCTTGTCCGCTTCGCCGCCATGATCCCGGCGACCTCGGCGCATGCGAGCGCGTCGCCCTTGGGCAGGTCCCTCAGGCGCTCCACCGTGGCAGGTGCCATGCGGACCGTCGCCGTAGCCATTGCACGCCTTCGCTGCATTGGCTTGCCGCCGACGTCGACCATGTGCACGCGGCCGGTCTCGTCGAGATGCGAGAGATCGCTGCTCAATCGCGCCCCAGGTAACGCCGCGTGAGATGGGCCAGACCCTCACGGCGCGCAGCCGCGCCCCGGCCTCGCGCGGCCGGGCCCTTCCGGTAGAGGAGCTCGAGCCCGCCCTTCAGGCCCTCGACGCCGGCCTGCCCGTAGGGGTACCACCACGGCACCGGGACGCGACCCGAGTCGAAATCGACGTACTTCGGGCTGACGAGCTCACGCAGTCCCTGCAGGCCGTGCGTACGTCCGTAACCGGAGCTCTTGCGTCCACCCCAGGGCGCCTGGGCGAAGTAGTACGAGTAGGCAATGTCGTTCGTCCAGACCGATCCGGCGTCGACGGCGGCGGCGAGCCGTCGCGCCCGGCCGGCATCGCGCGTCCAGACGCTTGCTCCGAGCGCGTAGGCCGAGCTGTTGGCGAGCTCGACGGCCTCCGCCTCGCCGGCGAACGGCTCGATGGTGACGACGGGTCCGAACAGCTCCTCCTCCGCGACACGCGCCTCGATCCGCTCACCGGAGAGCACCGTGGGCTCGTAGAACCAGCCCGGCAGCCCCGTCTCCGGGCGCCGGCCGCCGGTGCGAGCCTCCGCACCGTTCGCCTTCGCGTCGTCGACGAGCTCCTCCACGCGCTCGCGCTGCTTCTCGGTGATCAGCGGCCCGAGATCGACGTCTGGGTCGTCGCCTCGCCCGATCCGAAGCGCGTGGGCGCCCGACGCAAGAGCGTCGGTGAACGACTCGTAGAGCGAGCGCTCGACGTAGATCCGCTCCGCACCCGAGCAGATCTGCCCGCAGTTCGCGAACGAGCCCCAGAGCGCGCCGGCGAGCGCTCGGTCGAAGTCGCAATCCGCAAAGACGAGCATGGGGTCCTTGCCGCCGAGCTCGAGCGTCACCGGGCGCAGCAGTGGGGCGGCGGCGGCGGCGACAGCGCGACCGGCGTCCACGGAGCCAGTGAAAGCGATCTTCGCGACGTCTTCCGCCTCGACGAGGGCCGCGCCCGTCTCGGCGGCGCCGTGGACGACACGAACGAGGTCGGACGGGAACCCGGCTTCACGGAACATCCTTGCCACCAAGTCGCCCGAGAGCGGCGTCAGCTCCGAGGGCTTGAGCACGGCAGCGTTGCCCATTGCGACAACAGCTGCCACCTGGGTGAAGGGGACGCCGAACGGGAAGTTCCAGGGCGAGATCACACCGACGACTCCGAGCGGCTCGTTCACGACGCGTGCCCGCTTGAAGGCAATCAGCCTCGGCGTCCGCAACCGCTCGGCACCGAGCACCTTGTCCGCATTTCGCCCGATCCACCGCGCGCTCTCGGCCGCGACGAACAGGTCGGCCGAGTACGACTCGACGACCGGCTTGCCGGTTTCCGCGGTGACCGTGCCGGCGATCTCGTCGGCACGGTCGAGCAGCGTCTCGAGCAGCGCGTCGAACCTGCGCCGGCGTTCGGTGGCGGTCGTCCGCCGCCACGCTCTCTGTGCCGCGCCGGCCGCTCCAACCGCCAGCGCGATGTCGTCCGCCCCGGCCACTGGCGCCTCCCACACGACGTCGAGCGTCGCGGGGTTGACCGACCGCACACGGCTCGCTGCCGCAACAGCCGTCACGGGCCGATCTTAGCCGCGGCGCGCCAGGGGAAGCGCGTCGAGCGCAGCGAACAGGCCGTCCGCCCACCAGCCGATGTCGTGCCCGCGGATGTGCTCTCGCAGGCCGGCGAGGCGAGCCGCCCGCTCTTCCTCCGGCAACGTCAGCGCCCAGTGCAGGGCGTCCGCCTGCTCCCCGATGTCGAACGGGCTCACGAGCAGCGCCCACGGCGCCAACTCGTCGGCCGCCCCTGCGTTCTCCGACAGCACGAGCACGCCGCCGCGCTCGTTCAGCAGCGGCCCCTCCTTTGCAACGAGGTTCAACCCGTCGAAGATCGGGTTGACGAACAGCACGTCGTACTCCGTGTACGCGGCGACCGAGAGCGGGAAGTCGTCCGCCAGCCGGAGATCGATCACCGTGTCTCCGGCGCGCGCGTTCACCGCCTCGGCGACCTGCTTAATCTCCGCCACGTACGTCGCGTACTCGGCGATCTCCTGGCGGGAGGGATCGAGCAGCGCGAGCATCCGTACGCGTCCTCGGTGCTCGGGATAGCGCTCGAGGAGCAACTCGAACGCGCGAAAGCCGCGGAGGATGTTCTTCGAGGGATCGGTGCGGTCGACGCGAAGGATGAGTCGCTCCGGCCGTTGCTGCCGCAGGGCGGCCTTCTGGGCAACGACGGCGGGGTCGAGCGCCGCAGCGTCGAGCTCGCTGGGATCCACCGAGATCGGCCGAGCAACCGTTTGCGTCGTGTGGCCGGCGTACTCGATCGCCGTCCCGCTCGCTTCGCCGCTGGCGATCGCCGTCGCCGCCTCCGCGAACAGCCGGCGCCAGCGCTCGGTATGAAAGCCGACGAGGTCGTTCGCCAGGAGACCGTTGTGCACCGCCCAACGCATGTCCGACGGCAGGACGCTCCAGCCGTCGAGGCTCACCCAAGGAATGTGGACGAAGTGCACGAGACAGGCGTCGGGGCAACGCTCGCGGACGAATCGCGGCGCGAGATAGAGGTGGTAGTCGTGAAAGAAGACGGTGGCCTCAGGGTCCTGCTCGAGCTCATCGACGATGGCGTCCGCGAACCCGCTGTTGACGAGGACGTAGCCGCCATGCCAGGCCTCGTGGAATGTCTCGTCGAAGGCGGGGACGCGAACGAGATCCCAGAGGCGGTGCTGGATGAACCACAGCATCGGGTTCGCAACGACGTTGTAGTGACGATCGAACGCCGCCGGATCGTGCACGACGAGACGGAGGCGAAACGGCGACTCGCGGCGGGAGGTCTCGTCGAAGCTGCCGTTGCTCGCCTCTGCCGCGACCGCCTTGTCCTCGTCGCTGAGCGCGCTCGCGATCCAGGTCACCTCGTACTCGGAGGCGAGACTATCGATGGCGGTCACGAGACCGCCGCCCCCACGTCGGGCCACTCGCTCGCCGGACGCGTCCCGACCGTATGTCACGGGACCGCGGTTCGAGACGACGATCAGCCTGCGCCGCGGGGTCATCCCTACCGCCGCGCGGCAACCTCCACGAGCTCGCCACCACCCACGCCCTCCGAGCCGAGCAGGCGGTTGAAGAGAGCCAGCCAATCGCGGAGCAGCCGCGGCGTCAGGAAGTGCCTGCGCACGTGCTCCTTGCCCCGCAACGCCGCCTCACGCGCGGATGCGGGATCGGCGAGGATCGTCAGACAGGCGTCGGCACACTCGCTCGACGAGTCGACGAGCCACCCCGTCGCACCGTGCTCGATCTGCGTGACGATGCCGCCCACACGGCCAGCGACGACCGGGCGCGCCTTCCAGAGCCCTTCCGAGACGGTGAGCCCGAATCCCTCGCGGATGGACTTCTGTATGAGCGCCGACGAGTACACCTGAAAGGCGTTGACCTCCACGGAGCCGACGTTGTTGAGGTTCGAGAGCACGAAGATGTCCGGGTCCTCGCCCGCATAGGCGACGGTCTGGTTGTAGAACTCCCACCCTTCCGGGTCGTCGTGCGCCATCGAACCCAC
The DNA here is from genome assembly GCA_046729255.1 of Actinomycetota bacterium. Taxonomy (GTDB): domain Bacteria; phylum Actinomycetota; class Thermoleophilia; order Gaiellales; family Gaiellaceae; genus PALSA-612. The sequence goes on along the minus strand of JBKPGF010000052.1, from coordinate 12,074 downwards.
GAGCGCGAGCTGGACGCCCGGATGCACCTGCTTGACCACCCGGTAGGAGTCGATCACGCCGAGCGGGTCCTTCCACGGATCGAAGCGCGATACTTGCGTCAGCAGCGGCCGGCTCGTGTCGATGCCGAACTGATTGACGATGTAGACGGACTCCTCGGGCGGCAGCGCCATGTTCTTCGGCGCCAGCGGGTCGATCGCCGGCGGCCAGATGTACGAGCGCGGGATGCCGCCGTTTCGAGGCACGTACTCCTCCATGTGGAAGATCGCCGCGTCGTACCGCGCGACCGAGGGCAGCAGCAACTCGAGAACATCCTCGTTCGGCGTCGACAGGTCGATGTGGCAGCGCCAGATCCAGCGCCCGGGCGACTCCGGCGCGGTGTCGATCATCGCCGCCGGCTGCGCGTCGTGGACGATGACGATGTCGTATTCGCTCTCCAGCGAGCGCGCATTGTCCGCGTTACAGCGCCGGTAGATGTCCTGCTGCTCCTCCGTCAACCCCTCCGGATTGCCCTGGAGCGCGTTGTGGATCGTCTTCGTGACGTCGAAGAAGCCGTCGGTGGGCTGGATGATGCGCCATTCGACCTCGAGACCGACGTCCGCCATCAACGGCACGAGCGTGTAGTTGATCTCGGCCACGCCGCCGCCGAACGCCGTTGCCGAGAGATGGAGCACGCGCTTTCCCGCCAGCGGCGCCGCGAGCTCGTGGATCTCGGCCATCAGACCCGGCGCCGAGATCGACGCGTAGTCCGCGAGCGACTTCCGTCCGACGTTGACGAGATTCAGCACGGCGAGCGACCTCGCCGCGAGCATACCCACCAGGGTCGGACAGCCGTTTTCACGTGAAAACGCGCGAGTTACCGCACCGCGGCGGTTGTGCCCTTGGCAGCGGTCTCGGAAACGGCGGCCGCCGGCAGCGTGACGGCGAACGACGTACGGCCGTTCCTGCGCTCGAGCTCGAGCGACCCGCCCATGAGCCGCGAGAGCTCGCGCGCAATCGCGAGCCCGAGCCCGCTTCCTGAAGCCTGCGCGGTGTCGAGACGATAGAACCGCTCGAAGATGTTCGCCGCCTCGCCCTCAGCGATGCCCGGACCGTCGTCGGAGACCGCGAGTCGTGCGTTTCCACGCTCCTCCGTGACGGCGATGCGCACGTGGGTGCCCTCGGGTGTATGCACGATGGCGTTCTCCACGAGAATCCGCGCGATCTGGAGCAAGCGCTGCTCGTCGGCAATGGCGAGCACCGGTTCCGGAGCCGCCACCTCCAGCTCGTGCCCGCGCCGCAACGCCACCGCCGCGAACTCGTCTGCAGCGGTGCGGGCGACGGTGTCGAGCGCGACGGCCTCGCGATCGAGGTCGATGTGGCCTGCATCGAGCCGGGACAGGTCGAGCAGCTCGGTAGCGAGCTTTTCGAGGCGGCTCACCTGCTCGCGCATGGTCGTGAGGAACTCGCGTCGCGTGTCCTCGTCCAGCTCCTCGTCGTCGAGCAGCTCGAGAAAGCCGCCGAGCGAGAACACCGGCGTCCGCAGCTCGTGCGATGCATTCGCGATGAACTCCCGCCGGGCGTGATCGAGCTGCACGAGCCGTCGCCGCATGCGCTCGAAGGCCCGGGCAAGCTCGCCCACCTCGTCCTTCCCTTCATCCGTCACGGGCTCGTCGAACATCCCGTCGGCGATTCGCTCGGCGGCACGCTCGAGCCGGCGAATCCTGCCGGCGAAGACCCACGAGCCCGCATAGCCCACGACGAACACGAGGCCGAGCACGACGGCGCCGGCGAGGAGCAGGCGGCGCTTGACGAGGCCGACGTCGCCGAGCGCCCGGTCGAGAGACGCCGACAGCAGCAGCACCGTGCCGTCACGCCCCACGGGCGTCGCGAACTCTGCGAACCGCGCGCCGCCACGAGACACCGTCCCGCGGCGTGGCTTGAGGTCTTGCGACGTGTCGACCGCGAGCCGGTCGTTGCGGACGTCGCCGGACCTCCCTCCGCCCAGCGAGTCCTCGACGACGCTCATCTGCCACGGGCGCTGCGAAAGCGGCCTGAGGAGGACAACACGGGCGTTCGTCGTGGTCGCCGCGGTCTCGATGAAGTCGGGATTGAACCGGTTGCTCGCGAGCCTCTGCGCCAGCCCGGGGCCGCTGCGCTCGAGGTCGTTGAGCCTCGAGTCGATGAGGCGGCTCTCGAGCGACGGCGCGACGGCTGCGTACACGAGGCCAAGCGCGGCGGTCACGCAGAGCAGGAGCGCGAGACTGAGCCGCGTACCGACGCTACGAAGCGGGTTCACGCGTCGCGGAAGCGGTAGCCGACGCCGCGCACGGTGAGGATGAACTGGGGCTCGCTCGGTGTCGGCTCGAGCTTCTCGCGGAGATGGCGGACGTGGACGTCGATCGTCCGCGGGTCTCGGTAGGCGGAGTCTCCCCAGAGCGCGACGAGCAATGCCTGGCGGCTGTACACGCGACCGGGCTTCGCCGCGAGCGTCGACAGGAGCTCGAACTCCACGTACGTCAGCTCCACCGGCTCGCCGTTCATCTCGACCGCACGACGCGACGGATCGACCACGAGCCCGTCGATGGAGATCGTCTCCAACTCGTCGCCGTCGGGCTTCGGGGCAGCGGCGCGGCGAAGGGCTGCCTTCACACGGCTGCGAAACTCCCGGATCGAGAACGGCTTCGTGATGTAATCGTCGGCGCCCAGCTCGAGGCCGAGGACCTTGTCCACCTCGTCGTCACGGGCCGTGAGCATGATGATCGGCACGTGGCTGACCGCCCGGAGCCGCTTGCAGACCTCGAGGCCGTCGAGCCTCGGGAGCATGAGGTCGAGCACGACGAGGTCGACGGCGTATTCGTCGAACTGCCGCAGAGCCTCGTCCCCGTCCCGCGCCTGCACGACACGGTAGCCATCGCGCTCGAGGGGATATGCCAAGAGCTTCTGGACGGCTTCCTCGTCGTCGACCAGGAGGATGGTGGCGGGGTTCGACATGAGCCGCGGGAAGACCGCGACCTACTATAGCCGCGCGATTTCCGACCCCACTCCCCCCAACGCCGTCCCCCGGCGGCCTCGCTCGGGTTCGATCGCGCGCCCGATCAACGGGCGCCTCTACCGCGTCTCCTGGATCGCCGTCACCGTGCCGTTGCTCGCGGCGGCGTTCACGGTCTCGAGGCCCTCTCCCCTCCCACAGTCTCCGTCGGCGCTCGAGCCGACGTTCGACGACGGTGCTGCCTACCGGCTCGCGCAGGAGCTCGCCACGCTCTATCCCGACCGCTCCCCCGGCACGCCCGCGTCGGTGGGCGCGGCACGCTGGGTGCAGTCGAAGCTCGCAAATCTCGGAATGCGCACGAGGCTCGTCCGGTTTCCCGCGTCCATCGCGGGCCGCGGGCGGGTCGACCTGCGAAACGTCACGGCCGTCGTGCCGGGCCGCTCGCGCGACACGATCGTCGTCGTCGCGCACCGCGACTCCACAAGAGGACACACCGGCGCGAACGACAACGCGTCGGGCACCGCCGCGCTCCTCGAGCTCGCCCGCGGGTATTCGGGGTCCCGAACGAGTATCGGAGGCGTGAGCCCGAATCACACGCTGGTCTTTGCCTCGACCGATGCCGGCGCGTACGGGCTCCTGGGCGCACGGCATCTGGCCAGGAGCTCACCGCAGGCCGACCATGTGGTCGCAGTCGTCGTCCTCGACTCGATCGGCTCGCGGCATCCACCGCGGCTCGAGATCGCCGGCCACGGTCCGCGCTCTCCAGCTCCCGAGCTCGTCGCCACCGCCGAACAGCGCCTGTCAGAGCAGACGGGGCGCCGCCCGCCAACGCCGGGCGTCCTCGCGCAGCTCGTCGACCTCGCGTTTCCGCTCAGCCTCACGGAGCAGGACGAGTTCCTCGCCGAGCACATCCCTGCGCTGACGATCACGACCGAAGGCAGCCGCGCGGACGAGGACCCGAGGCCCGGCCGCCTGGACCCGATCGCGCTCGGACGCGTCGGACGCGCGACGGAGGGACTCCTAGCTTCGCTCGACGAAAGCCTCGAACCGGCGGGGGGAACAGGCGCGTACGTCTACATCGGTGGTCGCGTCATCCGCGGGTGGGCCATCGCGCTGCTCTACATTGCGCTGCTCGTGCCGTTTCTCGTTTGCCTAGCCGACCTCGTGGCGCGGCTTCGCCGCTGGCCTGTCCCGCTGCGGCCGGCCCTCCGCAGCTACCTCCGCCGCCTGGGCTTCTGGCTCTTCGTCGGCCTCGTCTTCACGCTCTTCGGGGCGGCCGGAGCGTGGCCGGGGGGTGACGAGGCGGCGATCAATCCGGCGTCCGAAGCGGCGAGCCACTGGCCACGCCTCGCCCTTGCGCTCTTCCTGCTCGTGGCGCTTGGCGGCTGGCTCGTCGCGCGTGGCCGCCTGGTGCCGGAAGGACCGGTGGCCGCCGAGGACGAAGTCGCCGGCATGGCGCTGGCACTCTGCGCACTGGCGGCGATCAGTATCGTGCTGATTGTCACGAATCCGCATGCCCTGCTCCTCGTGCTGCCTTCCGCCCATGCGTGGCTCTGGCTCGTGCAAATGCGCACGAGAGGCTCCTCCCTCCGCACCGTGCTCTACGTCGTCGGTCTCGCCGGGCCCCTGCTCGTCCTCGTTTCGGTGGCCGTCCGCTTCGGCCTCGGGCTCGACGCGCCCTGGTACCTCGCAGAGCTGGCGGCCCTCGGCTACGTCTCGACGTTCACCCTCCTGCTCGTTCTCGCCTGGACAGCCGTCGCCGCCCAGGTCCTCGCCGTGACGACCGGGCGCTACGCGCCGTACCCGCCGCCCGCAGCCCGTCCGGCGCGGGGCGCAGTCGGGACGGCGATTGCCGCCCTCCGCAGCTCGTGGGGGCGCACGTGAGAAGCGGGCTGCGCATCGCCGGCACCGTCCTCGCGGCGGGAGGCCTGCTCGCAGCGGCCTGGGCGTTCACGGTCTGGAAATGGCAGGACCCGTTCACCGCGCTCTACACATCCCATGCGCAAGCGAGCCTCGAGCGCGAGTACCGACGCGAAGCAGCCAAGTACCAAGCCCCCGTGCCCGTGAAGAAAGAGGTGCCGCTCGCGGTCGAGCAGCAACGCATTCAGCACGCCGCGACGCGGTATCGAGAGCAGCTCCATCGAGGTGACGCCGTCGGCAGGCTCCATGTGCCCCAGCTCGGCCTCGACGACATCCTCGTCGAGGGCACCGACCATGCGTCGCTGACAAAGGGTCCCGGCCGGTATACGCGCTCATACGTGCCCGGCGAGGGTCAGCTGATCTACATCGCCGGGCATCGAACGACGTACGGCGCGCCGCTCGCCCATATCGATCGCCTCGAGAAAGGGGACGAGGTCCGCCTCGAGATGCCGTACGGCACGTTCACGTACAAGGTCTCCGGCCACGTCATCGTCCCGGCCGACGACGTCGAGCGGCTCCAGTCCGACGGCCGCGAGGAGATCGCCCTGCAGGCCTGCCATCCCCGGTTCTTCGCCACCGAGCGCTACATCGTCTACGCGCGTCCGGTCGCCGTGAAGCCGCGCGGAGGCAAGGTCTACCGCGTGGGCTCGGTCTCGTAGGAGGCTAAAGCCGTAGGTACTCGACGGCGGTGCCCGCTTCGCAGGCGCCGTCCCCGCGGCGGACGAGTGCGAGCGCGTTCGCGCCGGAGGCCCGGACGATCATGTGGCTGTCCTGGCCAGTGACCGGAGCGAGCATCGTTCCGTCGGGGGTCGCGGTGGCAACCGCTCGGACGAGCGTGTCGCGGCGCGAATCGCGGCGCACCTCGGTCGCGAAACGTCCCCAGTCGAACCTCGGCCCGGGATCCACCGCTCCCTGAAGCGCTTCCACGGCGGGAGCGACGAACAGCCGACAGGCGACGAGGGACGACACCGGGTTGCCCGGTAGGCCGAACACGAGTGTCTTCCCACGCACGCCGAAGGAGACCGGCTTCCCCGGCTTGACAGCGACACCCCAGAACACCTCTTCCACGCCCAGCTCTTTCTCCACCTGGCGTACGAGGTCGTGCGGGCCCACGGAGACGCCGCCTGACGTAACGACCACGTCCAGCTCGAGCGCGCGCTCGATCGCCTCTCGGTGCGCTCCCTCGTCGTCGGCGACCGAGACCGGGGCTTCGACCTCGGCTCCGGCCTCTGCAAGCTGAGAGGCGAGCATCACACCGTTCGACTCGTAGATCTCGCCGGGACCGAGCGACGAGCCGGGAGGCCGGAGCTCCGAGCCCGTGGTCACGACGGCCACTCGCGGCCGCCTGGCGCAGGTCAGCTCTCCCAGGCCCGCCGCCCCGAGCGCGCCGATCTGGGGCGCGCCCATCCGCGTGCCCCGAGGCGCGATCTCCGTGCCCTCAGCTACGTCGCCGCCTCGTGGTCGCACGTTCGCACCCGGCTCGACGGCATCGGGCACGGTGAGCTCGCCGTCCTTCTCCTCGACGAGCTCGATCGCTACGACCGCGTCGGCGCCTTCGGGTACCGCGCCTCCGGTGGCGATCGCCATCGTCCGTCCCGGCGAGAGCGGGCGCGGAGCCGGCGCGCCCGCTGCGATCCTGAACTCCACCTGGAAGGTCCCCGGCGTCTCCTCCGCGCGGACTGCGTAGCCGTCCATTGCCGAGGACGCGAACAGCGGCAGGTCGACAGCGGACCGCGCGGGCTCCGCGAGCACCCTGCCCGCCGCCGCCTCGAGCGGCACACGCTCGGCGGGGAGCGGCTGGACTCGCGTCAGCACAGCCGACACCGCTTCATCCAGTGAGACGAGGCTCACGTCCCCGACACGCTACCCCGGCGCACGAGCACCGACAGGAGCACGACGTAGCAGGCGGCGAGGGCGAGGTCGCGCAGCAACACGAGCCAGACGGTGCGTTCGACAGCGAAGAGCTCGTCGTAGTGGTGGAACCAGAGGCGAGCGAGGAGGAACGCCGTTGCCGCCAGCGCCGTTGCCGCCACGCCGGGAGCGCCTGCAGCAAGCGGGACGAGGAATAGCAGCCACTCCGCGTACTGCGGCGACAGGACCTTCCCGAATGCGAGCACGGCCACGACGCCGGCGGCGAACGAGACCGCGAGACGTTGACGGTCGGAGCGCGCCCTCGCGAAGACGAGCCAGACGGCGACCACCGCGATGATGACCGCGGCGGAGCTGACCGCTGCGAGGCCATCCGCTGTCGAGCCGGCGACGTCACGGGACTTCGCGGCCGTCGAGCCGGCTGCGACCGTTGCGTCGTAGAGCGAGAGACGGTCGGCCACGAGCAGGAGCGACGCACCGAGGCTTTCCACGTGCAGGCCGCGCTCGATCTGTGAGCGCACACTCGACCAGACGCCGTCCGCCGACACGGCCAGAAACGGCCCCACGAACAGCGCGGTCGTCACCGCGAACGCGCCGAGGCACCACCCGAGTCGCCGCCACCCCCAGCACGCAACGACGTACATCGCCGCAGGCACCACCAGCGCGGCGGCATAGACCTTCGCGGTGAACGCGAGGCCGAGGCACACGAACCCGACCGGCGCGGAGCCGAGCACGAGCGCGAGCAGCGCCGCCACCGTCAGTGCCGCCGGCCACACGTCGTAGGAGTTCAGCCACACGCTGCCGAGCAACAGCGGGCTGACGGCGACGAACCCGAGCGCGAGAGCCAGCCGGATCCGGCCGGCGCCGAGCTCGACGAGCAGCCTTGCGACGCACCACAGCCCGCCAAGCGCCACGACAGCCATAAGGATCTTGAAGATGCTCCGGTAGTGGTCGTCCGTCACCAGCGCCGGCGGCAGGAGCGCAACGAACGCGCCGGGCGGGTACTCGACGAACACGTCGCGATAGGGAAGACGGCCGTCGAGCAGCCCCTCGGCGTACGAGCCGTAGAGGTCGACATCGACGTACCCGCGCTCTCGGAAGAGGCCACCGGTCGGCACGACCGAGCACAGGAGGAAGACCGGTGCCGCCAGGAGCCACGCGCGCAGCGCGGCGGCGCGAGGACTCATCTAGTCAGGTGTGGCAGGCGGCGGAGGTGGAGGCTCGGGCGCGCCGTTCGATTCTTCCTCGGCCGGCGGTTCCTCGGTCGTGGCGTCCTCGTCGGTCGTCGTATCAGTGGTCTCCGTCTTCTCCGGAACCGCGTATGGGTCGTACGACAGCACGTCGTCGCTGCGCTCCCACGGCTCCCACGCGGGCATCTCGCTGGGCTCAGTCCAGTCCAGAGGCGACGACGGGCCGACAGCCCGCTGCATGTAGAGACGCCAGATGGAAGCGGGGAAGCTCCCTCCCGAGACGGAGATGCCGTGAACGTACTCCATCGGGATCTCGCCCTGTGGGTAGCCGACCCAGACGACGCTGGTGAGGTCGGGTGTGAAGCCGGCGAACCACGCGTCGGCATGATCGTCGGTCGTGCCCGTCTTCCCTGCCGCAGGCCGCCCGATTGCCGCACCGGTGCCCGTGCCGTACTGGACGTTGTCCTCGAGGATCTTCGTGATCACGTACGCCTCGCCTTCCGTCATGACGCGCCGGCGCTGAGGCTTGCCCCAGCCGGCGTCCGTGTCGACGCGGCCATCCCGGAGGATGACCTTGCGAATGGCCATCGGCCGCGAGTACACGCCGCGGGCGGCGATCGTCGCGTAGCCGGAGGCGAGATCGAGCGGGGAGATGGCAATGGCGCCGAGGCCGAGCGACGGCACCGCCAACAGCGGCGTCCTCACGCCCATCCGCCTCGCGGTCGCGGCGACGTTCTCGGGTCCGACGTCGACCGTCAGTTGCGCATAGACGGTGTTGTCCGAGCGAATGGTCGCGTTCTCGATCGACGTCCAGCCGGAGTACGAGTGGTCATACGTGGACACCTCCCACGCCGGGATGTTCGGGTCCGGCTGGTACGTGAAGGGCGCCGAGACGTAGTACGTCGACGACGGATCGATGTGCCTCATCACCGCTGTGGCCAGGACGAACGTCTTGAAGGTCGACCCCGCCTGGCGCCGAGCCTGGGCGACGAGGTTGAACTGGTTGTCCTTGTGCCCGGGCGTCACGGACGTCATCGCACGGATGGCGCCGTTAGCCGGGTTGATCGAGACGACGGCCGAGGCCGGATCGCCGGGCTGGTTCAACGTCTCGCGGATCGAGATCTCGGCGGCGCGCTGGAAGCGCGGGTTGATGGTCGTGTAGACCTTCAGTCCTCCCGAGCGCACGGTGTTCGCGCCGTAATGGTCGATCAGCTCGTCGCGCACGTAGCCGAAGAAGTACGGCTCGCGGATGATCGAATAGAGCTTCCCGGGCCGCAACCGGAGATCGGAGCTCGAGACAGCCCACCGGAATTGCTTCCGGGTGATGTCCCCGTTGTCGAGCATCGCGCGGAGCACAGTGTTCCGCCGTGCGAGCGCAATGTCGGGGACGACGAATGGGTTGTACGCGGACGGCGCCTGCGGCAGCCCGGCCAGCATGGCCGACTCCCGGAGGTTGAGCTTGCTCGCAGGCTTGGAGAAGTACGTCTGCGAAGCGGCCTCGACGCCGTACGAGCGATTGCCGAAGTAGACGGTGTTGAGCCACGAGCGAAGGATCCGCTGTTTCGACCACTTGCGGTTGAGCTGGATCGCGAGACAGGCCTCGCGCAGCTTGCGGCCAACCGTGCGCTCGCGCGAGATGTAGAGGTTGCGGACGAGCTGCATCGTCAACGTCGATCCGCCCTCGACGACCTCTCCTTCGGTGATGTCGCGATACAAGGCGCGCGCGATTCCCTCGTAGTCCACGCCGCCGTGGCGGTAGAAGCGCCGGTCCTCCACTGCGATCGTCGCGCGGCGCATCCACGGGCTGATCTCCGCCAGCGTGACGGGCTGCCGGTTGCGCTCCGCGGGAATCGAGCCCAGCGCCGTGCCGTCGGCGGCGTCGACGAAGCTGTTCTGGCCGATGGACACGGGCCGGAGGACGTCGAGGTCGCAGTGTGTGCGCACGAGACTGACGGCGGTGACGGCCCCCGCTGTGATCGCTCCGGCAGCCCCGACGAGCAGGACGCCGAGCACCACGAGCATGCCCCGCGAATGGCGGCGGCGAGCCGCACGTCGAGTGCGGCGGCGGTGGATCGAGCGGGCGAGTTCGTCAGGGCGCTGCTTGCGGGGCGGCACGATACCTCCGATTTCGGCCATCAAGACTGTAGCCCTTGCGTGACTACGATTACCGCGTGCGCACGGCCTGCTGCGGGTTCGCAATCGTCGTCTGCGCCCTCGCGGCCGTCGCCTGTGGGGAGCGCGCGGAGCCGGTAGGCCCCACAGCCGACTTCTATCCGCTGACGATCACCACAGCCGACAGGCCACTGACGATTCCGGCGCCGGCCAAACGAGTCGTCGTGCTCGAAGGCGGGGCGGAGGCGATCCTCGACGCAATCGGCGCTGGCGACCGCGTGGTTGGCTCCAGCGTCGCTGCTGCCGACATCGCGGGCTTGCGCCCGGACCTCGTGGTAGCACCGTCGGCGACGGACGACAAGACGCTGTCGCAGGCAGCCGCCTCAGGCGCGCCCGTGTACGTGACGCCGGACTCTTCGATCACGGAGATCGAGCGTGCGATCACCCAGCTCGGGTTGATCGTCGCAGAGCCCGCGGCGGCGCGGCGGCGCGTGGGCGATATCGAACGGCAGCGACAGCGAGTCGCCACGCTGCTGAAGGACGCCGGCCTGACACGCGTGTTCGTCGACCGCGGCGGCTTCGCAAGCGCCTCGGACAGCTCGTTGGTCGGGGACCTGATCCGCGAGGCACACGGCCGCAACGTGGCCGCGAACGTTCCCGACGACCTGCCGCTCAGCGTCAAGCAGCTACGCGCGATCGATCCGGACGTGTACGTGACGGTGGCGCCCGACGGCGCGACGCTGAAGCAACTGCGGCGCGGACCTCGCACACGGAAGCTCAAGGCCGTCCGCACCGGCCGGGTCGTCACGATCGACGAGGGCTTGCTCTCACCCGGGCCCGGGATCGGTGCAGGTCTCCTGGCTCTCGCGCGCGCGCTCCATCCGGATGCGTTTCGCTGATCTCGATGCCGTCACGGTCGACGGCTTCGGGACGCTGCTCGAGCTGGAGAGCCCAGTGCCGAGGCTCGTCGAGGAGCTCGCTGCTCGTGGAGTGAAGAGGTCGTCGCCCGACGTGGCCGGAGCCTTTGCGACGGAAGTCGCCCACTATCGGCCTCGCGCACACCTCGCCGGTGACGCGGCCGCGCTCGAAACGCTGCGGCTCGAGTGTGCCCACGTCTTTCTCAATGCTCTTGGCGCAGCCCTGGAGCCGCACGAGTTCGTGGAGCCGTTCATGGCCTCGATCGTCTTTCGGCCCGCCGAGGGTGCCGTCGAGGCGCTCACCACCCTGCGCGCGCACGACCTGAAGCTCGCCGTCGTCTCGAACTGGGACTGCTCGTTGCCCGAGCGGCTGGAAGCACTCGGCCTGGCGCGGAGCTTCGACGCGATCGTCTCCTCCGCGGAGGCAGGAGCCCCCAAGCCGAAGCCGCGACCGTTCGAGCTCGCGCTCGAGCGCCTTCGCGCGCCGGCCGACAGGGCGCTGCACATCGGCGACGAGGACGTCGACGTCCTGGGGGCCGCGGCGGCAGGGATGCACTTCGCGCCGGCACCACTCGCAACAGCTGTAGCCGCGCTCGAATGACAGGGCGGCTCATTGCCTGGCTCGTGTTCGTCGGCGCGTTCATCGCGATTGCGTACGCGAGCCGCACGGCAGGCGGAGAGCCGCCCGACGACCTCCTCTACAAGTACAGCACCGCTGTCGCCGGCCTCGTCCAGTACGCGGTCGTGCTCGCGATCGTGCTCTGGATCACACGTGGACCGCTGCAGCGCGACCTGCTCGCCCTCCGCGCGCCCCGTTCGTGGGGAGGCGCTGTCAAGTCGTCGCTCGTCGTCATCGTTGGCATCTACGCGGTGTCGGCCGGGCTCGAGCCGTTCCTCAACGCGGGCGAGGAACAGGGGCTGACACCCCCCGGGTGGGACCCGGACCGCGCCTGGGCCTACGCCGTCAACTTCATCGTCATTGCTGGTGTGACCCCGATAGTCGAGGAGTTGATGTTTCGTGGCGCCGGCTACTCCCTGCTCGCCCGCTTCGGTCAGGTCGTAGCCATCCTCGTCGTCGGCGTGACGTTCGGCCTCGT
>JBKPGF010000051.1:0-18286 GCA_046729255.1 Actinomycetota bacterium | reverse complement strand
CCATCGCGTCCGGCGGCCCGTCCCAGACGACCGTCGGCTGATTGAAGCGGTCGATCGCGTCCGGCGGCCCGTCGACGGCCTGGGCCATCGGGACGATGATCAGTGCAGCGACCGCGGCTAGGGTGGCTACGAGGCTCTTCGTCCGGTTGGTGGCGTTGAACATTTCTTGCCTCCTCTCGTCGGCCGCCCGGTGCGGCCGTCTGCTCCACTTGACCGCACGGCGGCAAAGGAGCGGTTGGCCCGCGGTAAAACGGCGCCTAAACGCCCTTTGACTTCGCGACAACCGCTGCTAGCGTCGCCGCCCATGGCGACCGACTTCCGCATCCTGGGGCCCCTCGAAGTCGTCGAGAACGGCGGGCCGATCGATCTCGGCGGCCAGAAGCAGCGCGCGCTCCTGGCCATGCTGCTGCTGCATCCGAACGTGGTTGTCTCCACCGATCGCCTGATCGACGCCGTTTGGGAGGACGCGCCGCCGGCACGGGCCGACAAGGCGCTCCAGGTCTACATCTCGCAGATCAGAAAGGCGATCGGCAAAGAGCGGCTGACAACCGCCTCGCCGGGGTACCGCCTAGCCGTCGGTGAAGACGAGCTCGACGCCGCCCGCTTCGAGCGCTTGCTGGCGGAAGGGAAGCCGAACGAGGCGCTGGCACTATGGCGCGGTCCCGCGCTCGGCGACTTCGCCTACGCGCGGTTCGCGGCGACGGAAATCGCTCGGCTCGAGGAGCTACGGCTCTCCGCGGTCGAGGCACGGATCGAACGGGATCTGGCAGAGGGTCGTCACGCCGAGGTGGCCGGCGAACTCGAGGGCCTCGTGCGCGAACACCCGCTGCGGGAGCGCCTCCGTGGCCAGTTGATGCTCGCCCTCTATCGCGCAGGCCGCCAGGCGGAGGCGCTGGAGGCCTACCAGGACGCTCGCCGTGCACTCAGCGAGGAGCTGGGCCTGGAGCCGAGCAGGGAGCTACGGGAGCTACAGCAGGCGATCCTCAACCAGGACCCGGCGCTCGACGACACGACCGGCACGGGCGGCCGCGTTGAGCCGCAACGCGGGATCTTCGTCGGCCGGCAACAGGAACTGACAGAGCTGCTCGCGGGCCTCGACGAAACGCTTGCAGGTCACGGCAGGCTCTTTCTTTTGCGCGGCGAGCCCGGGATCGGCAAGAGCCGGTTGGCGGACGAGGTGATGGCCCAGGCTCGATCCCGCGGCGCGCAGGTGCTCGTCGGCCGCTCCTGGGAGGCGGGCGGGGCGCCGGCGTACTGGCCGTGGGTACAGGCGCTTCGTGGGTACATCGAACGCGCCACAGCGGAGGCGCTGCGCTCGGAGCTCGGTGGGCAAGGTTCGTACCTCGCTCAGCTCCTTCCCGAACTTCGGGAGCTTCTTCCGGAGCTGTCCGAGCCACCGGCGCTCGAGTCGGAGAGCGCACGATTCCGTCTCTTCGAGGCCGCGCTGCTGTTCCTGAGACGCGCCGCGGCTGCGCGACCGATCGTCCTGGTGCTCGACGACTTGCACGCGGCCGACGAGCCCTCGCTTCTGTTGCTCCAGTTCGTCGCGCGTGAGCTCGCGGACAGCCGACTCCTCGTCATCGGCGCCTACCGCGACGTCGATCCGACGCTCGCGGAGCCCCTCACCGCGGCGCTCGTCGAGTTTGGCAGGGAGCCGACCACTCGCACGATCGCGCTCACGGGTCTCGACGAATCCGATGTCGAGCGCTTCATCGAGCTGACGACGACGAACGACGCTGCCGCGGCGGAGTTGGCCGTGACGGTACACGCCGAGACGGAAGGGAATCCGCTGTTCGTTGGTGAGATCGTTCGACTGCTGGCGGCTGAAGGGAAACTTCTGGGCCACGCCCCCCTCGCGATTCCACAGAGCGTGCGCGACGTCATCATCCGCAGGCTTCGCCATCTCTCGGACGAGTGCAACCGTGTGCTCCTGCTCGCGTCCGTTCTGGGACGGGAGTTCGACCTCAACGCACTCGCGGAGCTCGCGAGTGTCTCGGAGAACCAGCTCCTCGAGACGTTGGACGAGGCGATGACGACGCGGGTCGTCTCCGACGTTCCCGACAGCCCGCGTCGCCTCCGCTTCGCCCACGTGCTCATCCGCGACGCGCTCTACGAGGGGCTCACGACGGCACGCCGCGTGCGGCTGCACAGGCTTGCGGTCGAGGCGCTGGAGGCGTTGTACGGCGACGAACCCGGTCCGCACATGGCCGAGCTCGCACATCACGCCGTAGCCGGCAGTGAGTTCCACAAGGGGCTCCAGTACGCGCGAACCGCTGGCGATCGCGCCGTTGCTCTGGTCGCCTACGAGGAGGCGGCGCGTCACTACCAGGCTGCCCTCGACGCCGGCGAGCTCGCCGGCCTAACGGACGAGACTCGCTGCGAGCTCTTCCTCTTGCTTGGGGAGGCTGAGATTCGGGCGGGAAACGGCGCGGCCGCGAAGAAGGCCTTCCTCCATGCTGCCGACATCGCCCGTCGGCTGGGGTTACGGCGAGAGCTCGCCAGGGCGGCGGCTGGATATGGTGGAAGGCACTTCTGGGGCCGAGCCAGCGAGGACGATCGACTGGTGCCGCTGCTGGAGGAAGGCCTTGCCGCGCTGGGTGAGGAAGACGTCGAGCTCCAAGTCAGGCTTCTTGCTCGTCTCGCAGGCGCACTTCGCGACGAGCATTCCCGCGACAGGCGCGACAAGCTGAGTCGAGAAGCCGTCGAGCTCGCTCGGCAGGTGGGAAACTCCACTGCTCTCGCGTACGCGCTCGATGGGCGTATCGCCGCGATTCTCGCTCCCGACGCGCTCGAGGAGCGTGTTGCGCTCGCTACCGAGCTCTGCGAGTTGGGAGAGCAGATCGGAGACAAGGAACGAGAGTTGAACGGGCACCTCTACAGGTGGGTCGCGAGCTTCGAGGTCGGGGACATACCCGAGACCGAGAGGTATCTCCACACGGCGGGCCGGATTGCCGACGAGCTCAGGCAACCGGCTCAGTTCTGGCTGGTCCTCTCGTCGGGCGCAATGGTTGCACTTGCCTCCGGCAGGCTCGCGGAGGCCGAGGAGCTTGCGGCAAAAGCCTACGCCTGGGGCGAACGGGCGCACCCGGGGATGGCAATGACGGCATACGGCCTCCAGCAGTACACACTCTGTGAGTTTCGGGGTACGTTCGGAGAGGTCGAGTCGCTGATCGCAGAGTTGGCCACCGAATACCCTTCTCGACCCGTCTTCCGCTGTGCTCTCGCTCATCTCCGAGCACTGCAAGGTCCGACTGAGAAGGCTCGCGCGCAGCTGCGGGATCTCGCGCGAGATGACTTCAGGGCTCTTCCTCTCGACATGGAATGGCTCGTGGGCCTAAGCCTGCTTGCAGAGGTATGCGCGCTCCTGAGTGAGGTTGAAGCTGCCACTGAGCTCTACGAATTGCTCTTTCCCTGGGCGGCGTTCAACGCCGTGGACACACCTGAGGCCGTGAGGGGTTCGGTCTCGCGCTACCTTGGCCTTCTCGCTTCGACGGTGGAGCGCTGGGACGAGGCGGCGCGGCACTTCGACGATGCGCTCGAGATGAACGAGCGCATGGGTGCGCGGCCATGGCTCGCTTACACACAGGAGGACTATGGCCGCATGTTGCTCGAGCGCGGCGACGAGGAACGCGGACGTCCGCTCGTCGACCAAGCGCTTGCGACGTACCGCGAGCTCGGCATGGAGGGTCCGCTCCGCAGGGCGCGTTCCGGTTAAGCGTCGAAGCCGTCGAGCGCTGCCTGGACGAGTGTCGGCAGCGTGTGTAGCTCGTAACCGCCTTCGAGCACCGCAGCCAGTCTCGGAGCCAGCGCCGTCGTGCGACGCGCCAGCTCGCGGAACCCCTCCTCGGTGACGTCCATGCTCGCGAGCGGATCGTCCACGTGCGCATCGAAGCCCGCGGAGACGATGAGCAGATCCGGCTCGAACCGGTCCACCGCCGGCGCCACCGTGTGGTCGAACGCGTGGAGGTACTCCTCGTCTCCCGAGCCGGCCGACATCGGGATGTTCAGGGTCGTCTCAGCCTGCTCGGTCGGCCCGCCCGTGCCGGGGTAAAACGGCCATTCGTGCAGCGAGATGAAGAGCACACTGTCGTCGGCCCAGAAGATGTCCTGCGTGCCGTTGCCATGGTGGACGTCCCAGTCGAGGATCGCGACTCGTTCGAGGCACAGCTCGACCTGCGCAAACCGGGCCGCGATGGCGACGTTGTTGAAGAAGCAGAAGCCCATGGCGTAACCCGGCAGCGCGTGGTGGCCGGGAGGCCGCACGAGCGCGAAGCCACTTCGCTCGACCGCCCGGATCGCGCCTCCCGCGGCCAGCAGAGCCGCGGCGTAGGTCGTCTGCGAGGCGGGTGTGTCGCCGGTGAACCACGTGGGGCCGTCGATCGTCCGCAACACTTGGAGATACGGCTCCGTGTGACAGCGGAGGATCTCCGCCTCGGTCGCTTCACGCGCCTCGGTCCAGTCGGGGAAGGTCTCGTGGAGGACCGTCATTCGTGCCGGTGTCTCCGGATGGTGACCCGTCGGATGGAGACGGGCGAACTCGAAATGACTGATTAGCTCGATTGCCGAACCGCACCCGCGAGCGCGTCCAGGTTGGCTCCACCAGCGACCGCCCGCCCGACGAGGTAGCAGAGCAGCGGTGCGTTCGTGCGGTCGCCGCTCTCGTGAGCAGCGATACGTGCCAGGTCGAGGATCGTCGCGGCGTCGACCGCTGAGAGCTCGAGCGCCGGACGGTCGACACCGGCGGCATCCGCGACCACGTCCCGCGCCCTCGTCAGCCAATCGTCCATGACGGTCACTCTAAGGCCGCCAACCGCTCGGAGAGCGCGCCCATGCCCCATTCGCGGGCAAGATCGGACGCCTCCGCCCAGGTTGGGGTCTGGTCGCTCAGGGAGGGGAGCGGGGCGGAGGCGTCAAACGTGGCAATTCGCCGGTAGAGGCGTAAGTCCTCCACCTGATTCGGAAAGCGGCCGGCCGCAAGTGCGGCCTCGAGCGAGCCGTACTCCTGGAGCACCGTCGCGGCCGTCTTCGGGCCGACCCCCTTCGCGCCGGGGATCCGGTCCGACGGGTCGCCGCGCAGCGCGATGAAATCCGGTACCTGATCGGGCGCGACGCCGTACGCCTCGAGCACCTCGGCGGGCCCGACCCGCGCCAGCTCGCTCACGCCGCGGACCGGCTTGAGAATCGTCGTCCGCTCGGACACGAGCTGATACGCGTCGCGGTCGGACGTGACGACGAGGCACGTCCCGCGCCGCTGCTCTTCGGCCGCCGCGCAGGCGCCGAGGAAGTCGTCAGCCTCGTACCCCGCAGCTCGCGCCGAGCGGAAGCCGAAGGCCTCAACGAGCTGGGGCAGCATTGCCAGCTGCTCGAGCAGTGCGTCGTCGAAGACCCGCCCTGCCTGGTAGCCGGGAAGCTCCTCGTGCCGGTACGTCGGCGACTCGAGCGTGTCCCAGCCGACGATGACCGCCCGCGGCTGCTGGGCGTCCCACAACCGCAGCAGGAAGTTCGCGAAGCCGGACAGCGCGCCCGCCGGCCGTCCGCTGGCACGTCGAATCGTCTTCGGCAGCCCGTGATACGCCCGGTGGGCGAGGCTGTCGCCGTCGACCGCCAGGAGCGGGCGCTTAGAGCTGGGCATGGAGCTCGTAGATGTTCGCCATTAGACGATCGGTTGCCTCACGAGAGGCGTCGCGCGGCGTCAAGCCCGCGAGGTCGTCGACCTTGACGGCAGGCCCGTACGCGACCTTGAGCTTAGGGAGCCGTGACAGACGATCCGTACCGTCGATCGCCGCCGGCACGAGCGGCACCCTCGCCGCGAGCGCGATGCGTGCCGCACCCGTCCTCGGCCGGTGCTGGTGCTTCTTGACGATGCCCTTCGACCGGCGCGTGCCCTCGGGGAACATCGCGACGATCTTCCCTTCCCGGCAGAGCTTGACGGACGCCTCGATCGCCTCGATGTCCTGTTCTCCTCGCCGCACGGGAAAGGCACCCCCCGCGCGGAGGGGCGGTCCAAGGATGGGGTTGAAGAGCTCTGTCTTCGCCATGAAGTAGAGCTGCCGCTGGGGCCATAGCGGCCAGCCGAGCGGCCAGGGGTCGAAGTTCGACGTGTGGTTGGCGGCGAGCACGAAGCCGCCGTCGGGGAGATTCTCGACGCCGCGCGCGTCGAGCCGGAAGAGCCCGTGCATGAGCGGCCAGCTGAGGACGCCGACGAACCGGTAGAACGGAGTGGGCATGGCGGGGACGTTATCGGCCGGGCTTGCGTCGATTGACTCGGCCGCTACGGTGTTCTGCCATGTCAGCCGACGGAAAGCAGCGTCTGGTCATCGTCGAATCGCCCGCAAAGGCGCGGACGATCTCGCGCTACCTCGGGCCAGGGTACGACGTCGAGTCGAGCATCGGCCACATTCGCGACCTGCCGGAAAAGGCGAGCCAGATCCCGGCTGCGAAACGCGAGAAGTATGGCGCACTCGGTGTGGCGGTAGACGACGACTTCGAGCCGTACTACGTCGTCGACCCGGACAAGAAGAAGGTCGTCACCGGGCTGAAGAAGAAACTCGCCGGCGCTGACGAGCTCCTGCTCGCGACGGACGAGGACCGTGAAGGCGAGGCGATCGCCTGGCACATCAAGGAGGTGCTCAAGCCGAAGGTGCCGGTCCGTCGCATGGTGTTCCACGAGATCACGGAAGACGCGATCGTTCGCGCTCTGGAGCACACAAGAGCCGTGGACGAGCGGCTCGTCGACTCGCAGGAGACCCGGCGCATCCTCGACCGGCTCTACGGCTACGAGGTATCGCCCGTACTGTGGAAGAAGGTCATGCGCGGCCTCTCGGCCGGTCGTGTGCAGTCGGTCGCCACGAGGCTCGTGGTCGATCGGGAGCTGGAGCGGATGGCCTTCGTCGTCGCCTCCTACTGGGACGTCGTGGGCACGTTCGACCCGGGCTCGTTCGAGGCACGCCTCGTCGCTGTCGACGGCACCCGGATCGCCCAGGGACGCGACTTCGGCGCGGATGGCGTGGCCGAGGGCGGAGTCCTCGTGCTCGACGAAGCACGCGCGACGGAGCTGGCACGCGGTCTAACCGGGAGGCCGTTCTCCGTTACCTCCGTCGACGAGAAGCCCTATCGGCGCAGCCCGGCGGCGCCGTTCAGAACGTCGACGCTCCAGCAGGAGGCGAGCCGCAAGCTCCGCTTTGCCTCGCAGACGACGATGCGCGTCGCCCAGCGGCTTTACGAAGGCGGCTACATCACGTACATGCGCACGGACTCGGTGGCGCTCTCGGACTCGGCAACGAAGGCCGCGCGTGCGCACGCCCAGCGCGTCTACGGCGCCGACACCGTTCCCGAGAAGCCGCGAGCGTACGAACGCTCCGTGAAGAACGCGCAGGAGGCCCATGAGGCAATCCGGCCTGCCGGCGACGTCTTCCGGGCGCCCGAGGAGCTCGCCGGCGAGCTGTCCCGCGACGAGCTTGCCCTCTACGAGCTCATCTTCAAGCGCACCGTCGCCTCGCAGATGAAGGACGCGGTTGGCCAGACCGTCTCTATTCAACTCGAAGGGTCGACCGAGGCCGGCACGACGGCGACATTCGGTGCCTCGGGCACCGTCATCACGTTCGCCGGCTTCCTGCTCGCGTATGAGTCGGGCACCGACGAGCCCGCCGAAGAGAACGGTGACCGCCGGTTGCCCCAGCTCGAGGAAGGGCAGTCGCTCGAAGCTACTGAGCTTCGTCCCGACGGCCACGAGACGAGGCCGCCTGCACGCTACACGGAGGCGAGCCTCGTCAAGGCGCTCGAGGACCGCGGGATCGGCCGGCCCTCCACGTACGCCGCGATCATCTCGACGATCCTCGATCGCGGCTACGTCTTCAAGAAGGGCACGGCGCTCGTTCCGACCTTCACGGCCTTCGCCGTCACGCAGCTGCTCGAGCAGCACTACGCGTCCCTCGTCGACTATGAGTTCACCGCCCGCATGGAGGACGATCTCGATCGCATCGCCGCCGGCGAGGAGGAGCGGGTCGCGTGGCTGTCGCGCTTCTACAAGGGCGACGGCGGCGGCCCCGGGCTACATCAGCTCGTCACGGAGCACCTGGACGCGATCGATGCCCGCGCCGTCAACTCGATCGCCATTCCCGGCAGCGACATCGTGGTCCGCGTCGGCCGCTACGGGCCGTACCTCGAGCGGGGAGACGACCGTGCGTCGCTGCCCGACGAGATCGTGCCGGACGAGCTGACGCCCGAGCGCGCAGAAGAGCTGCTCGAGCAATCCTCGACCGAGCGGCCACTCGGAGTCGATCCAGACACGGGCCGGCCGATCGTCGTTCGCGTCGGGCGGTACGGGCCCTTCGTGACAGAGGAGTTGCCTGACGACGTGGACGAGAAGCCGAGAACGGCATCGCTCTTCGCGTCGATGAGCCCGGAGACGGTGACGTTCGAGGAGGCGCTTCGGCTGTTGACGCTTCCGCGGACGCTCGAAGTGCCCGACGGCGAGGAGATCCTCGTCGCCAACGGCCGGTACGGCCCGTACATCAAGCAGGGATCCGAGTCGCGATCGCTCGACAGCGAGGAGCAGCTCTTCACGATCACGCTCGAGCAGGCGCAGGCGTTGCTCTCTCAGCCCAAGCAACGGCGGGGTCGCGGGGCGCCGAAGGCTCCGCTCAAGGAGCTCGGCCCCGATCCCGGCTCAGGCAAGCCCATCGTCGTCAAGGACGGCCGTTTTGGCCCTTATGTGACGGACGGCGAGACGAATGCGAGCCTGCGCACAGGTGACAGCGTCGATGCGCTCACGCTCGAGCGTGCTGTCGAGATGCTGGCCGATCGCCGTTCACGCGGCCCGGCAAAGGGTCGGCGCAAGAAGAAGAAATAACGCGTCCCCTTCACGGAGCTTTTACAAGTCGTCAGCACAGAGTTAACTCCGACTGTGCAAACCTTTCGAGGGTGCGACACGTCTTGTATGGGGACGACGTACGTACTACGGAAAAGGCTTCGACAACCAGACGTCCGGGTCGGGCGGAATACTTCGACAGGAGCCTCCGTTTGAGGCTTACGGGAGCCCGGGATGCCGGCCCGTACAGGTCTGGCGTGCCGAGGAGAATCGGCCTAGAGTGAGAAGGTTTGGAACTTGAAGGGCAATGGCCATAGGAAAGGACACGAGAGGCACTTGACGCACAACCAACTTCACGAATTGATCGAGAGCGACCAGGGTCGCGCCCTGCTGGAGACGGCAGAGGAGCGTGGCTACGTAGAGCCGACCGAGCTCGAGGCGTTCGCGCTCGAGCACGACCTCGCCGACGACGACGTCGAGGCGTTCGCGCGTGAGCTCGAGTCCATGGGTGTCGAGCTCCGCCCTCGCCAGGAGGGCGAGAGCGACAAGCCGGCGGCGAAGCTCAACCTCGAGCCGGACGAGGTCGCGGGTGCCGCGGACAGCCTTCAGCTGTTCCTCGCCGACGTCGGTAAGCACAAGCTCCTGACGGCAGCCGAGGAGGTCACGCTCGCGAAGCGCATCGAGCGCGGCGACCCCGTCGCCAAGCGGCGGATGATCGAGTCGAACCTTCGGCTCGTCGTGTCCATCGCGAAGGGCTACCGCGGTCTCGGCGTACCCTTCCTCGACCTGATCCAGGAGGGCACGCTCGGACTCAACCGCGCAGTCGAGAAGTTCGACTGGCGGCGCGGCTACAAGTTCTCGACGTACGCCACGTGGTGGATTCGCCAGTCGGTACAGCGCGCGGTCGCGAACCACGCGCGGACGATTCGCGTTCCCGTCCACGTCGTCGAGCGGCAGCAGAAGCTCGGTCGTGCCGCACGCCGGCTCGAGGTCGAGCTCGGACGCGAGGCGACGAAGGAGGAGCTCGCAGAGGCCACCGGCCTCCCGCTCCAGCACATCGACGAGGCGCTCGGTGCTGCCCACGCGTCGATCTCGCTGAACCAGACAGTCGGCGCAGACGACGAGGGCGAGCTCGGAGACCTGTTCGCCGACCGCGAGGCGGCCGACCCGTTCGACGAGGCCGAGGAGTCGCTCCGTCGCCAGGGCATCCGGCGAGCGCTGGATGCGCTGCCCGAGCGGGAGCGGCGCATCCTCGAGCTTCGCTTCGGCTTCGAGGGCGAGCCGTGGACGCTCGAGGCGATCGGCAACGAGCTCGAGCTCACCCGCGAGCGGGTGCGCCAGCTCGAGAGCCAGGCGCTGGCGCGGCTGTCCGCGCTGCGCGAGCTGCAGACGGTCGCCGCGGCGTAGCTTTCCTCCATAGAGCGTGACCCAGTGAGAGCCCGGCCCGCCGGGCTCTCACCATTTCGGGCTCTCACATTTCGGGGTACCCTCTCTGGTTTCCATGAGCACGGTCCCCGTCACAGTCGACACACCCGTCGACCTCGGAGCGGCACCAGGGCTGAGCCCGCGCCAGCTCTTCTGGCGTCGGTTCAAGCAGGACAAGGCTGCGATCGCCGGGGGAATCGTGATCATCCTCCTCCTCTTCGTTGGGATCGCCGGTGGCCCGATCGCAGAACGAGTCACCGGTCATGCCCAGAACGAGCCGTTCTTCGACATGACCGACGAGTTCGGCATCCCGAAGGGCCCGAACTCGCAGTTCTACTTCGGCGCCGATGCCGCCGGCAGGGACCTCTTCGTTCGTGTGATGTACGGCGCGCGGACATCGCTGCTCGTAGGGATCATCGCGTCCGGCCTCGCCGTGCTGATCGGGACGTTCATCGGCGTCATGGCCGGCTTCTTCGGTGGCTGGACGGACACGACGCTCTCGCGAGGGGCCGACGTCATGCTCGCCGTTCCCCAGCTCTTAATCTCGATCGGCATCGTCGCGGCGTGCAGCACAACGAAAGAGGGTTGCGCCGGGGGGTTGATCAAACCGGGGCTTTCGATCGTCATCGCCGTCATCGTCCTCTTCTCGTGGCCGTACGTCGCACGCGTCGTGCGCGGGAACACCCTCTCACTGAGGGAGAAGGAGTTCGTCGAGGCGAGTCGCTCTATCGGCGCCGGAAACTCGCGGATCATGGCGGGCGACGTCCTGCCGAACCTCATAGCGCCGATCATCGTGCTCGCGACGCTGCTCGTGCCGCAGAGCATCCTCTTCGAGGCTGCCCTGTCCTACCTCGGCCTCGGCGTACCGCCCGATCAGGCGTCCTGGGGTCAGATCCTTGCTGACGCCAGCTCACTCTACGACGTTGCGTGGTGGCTCATGGTCTTCCCGGGGGCGTTTCTCGTGATTACGACGCTCGCGTTCAACCTGCTTGGCGACGGATTGCGCGACGCGCTCGACGTGCGAACCGATCGCTAGTGCGACCTCCAACTCGCGCCATGTGTCATCGTCTTAACTGAGAAGGGGCTGACATGCCCGGCAATTCCCACCTGGAGGTGGGGGAAGGAGAGCGCTTGTGATGAAGCGAAGAGTTGCATTCCCGGTCGTCGCGTTGGTGGCGATCGCGGCGGTCGCGTCTCTGCTCGTCTCTGCGGCTTCAGGAGGCCCGGAGAAGAAGATCGCCAAGGGCGGCACCTATACGGTCGGTTGGGAGTCGAGCTTCGGCTGGACGGACAGCTTCGACCCGACCGGTGAGTACCTCGCGAACGCGTTCGCGATCAACACGAACCTGTTGCTCCGAGGTCTCATCGGCTACAACCACGTCGGCGGCCCCGCCGGCGCCAAGATCGTGCCCGACCTCGCCACGAAGGTGCCGAAGCCCACGAACGGTGGGAAGCGATACACGTTCACGCTCAAGAACGGTGTTCGCTGGGGCCCGCCCGTGAACCGCGCGATCACGTCCGCGGACTTCCGCTACGCGGTCGAGCGTCTGGCGCGGCCGAAGAACGGAGCGCAGTACGGCTTCTACTACCCGGTCATCAAGGGCTTCGACAAGTACGCCGCGGGCAAGGCGAAGTCGATCTCCGGCATCAAGACGCCGAACCCGAAGACGATCATCATCGATCTCACGACGCCAACCGGCGACTTCCTCATGCGCCTCGGGATGCCGGCGGTGTACCCGATGCCGCAGGAGGTCGCGAAGTGCTTCGAAGGCAAGCCCGGCGCCTACGGACGGTACGTCATCGCTTCCGGGCCGTACATGATCGAAGGCTCTGACGATCTCGACATCAGCTCGTGCGGAGCGATGAAGCCGATCAGCGGCTACGACGGCCAGACGCGGCTCAACCTCGTCCGCAACCCGAACTACCGGGCGAGCACCGACAGCGCCAAGGCACGTGAGAGCAACCCCGATCGCTTCGAGTTCATCGTCAACTCGAACATCGACGACATCTACAACAAGATCGGCCGTGGGGAGTACGACGACTCGTACGCAACCGCGTCGCCGAAGGTGTTCCGCGAGTACACGGTGAACGCGAGCAAGCGGAAGTACCTGCACTCGAACTCGGCGGACGGGACGTACTACATCACCATGAACCTCACGCAGCCTCCGTTCGACGACGTTCACGTCCGCAAGGCGATGAACTGGGCCCTCGACCGCGAGGCTATGCGGAGGGCATGGGGTGGTCCGGTGTCCGGCGTGGTCGCCGAGCACATCATCCCGAACTCGATGCTGGCCAACAGGCTGAAGAACTTCCATCCGTTCCGC
The DNA here is from genome assembly GCA_046729255.1 of Actinomycetota bacterium. Lineage (GTDB taxonomy): Bacteria > Actinomycetota > Thermoleophilia > Gaiellales > Gaiellaceae > PALSA-612. The sequence continues at coordinate 5,728 of JBKPGF010000051.1, read as the reverse complement.
ACTCCTGGCAACCGCGGGAGCGTCACGAAGGCGCGTGCTGAGATGAGGAAGTCGAAGTACGCGAACTCGGGCGGCGTCTGCACGGCGAAGGAGTGCAAGAACGTCCTCCTCGTCACCGACGTCAGGGCCGTGGACAAGCTGACCCTGCCGATCGTCCAGGCCGGCGCTGCGAAGCTGGGCATCACCTTCACGGTGCGAAGCGTCAACGGCGCCTACCCGGTCATCCAGACGACATCGAAGAACGTGCCGATCTCGAACCGTGCGCGATGGTTCAAGGACTTCGCGGACGCGTCGACCTTCATCGGCCCGCTCTTCGACGGACGCAGCATCATCCCGAGCGGTAACACGAACTACTCGCTCGTGGGACTGAAGCCGGGTCAGGTAGATGCACTCGGCGTCAAGGGGACAACGAAGGGCATTCCCAGCATCGACGCAATGAACGACCGGTGCCAGAAGCTCGCGCTCGGCGCACGCCGAACGAGCTGCTTCGCGGGCATCGACAAGGTCCTGACGAGCAAGATCGTTCCGTGGGTCCCCTACATGTGGGCGAACACGGTCACGATCATCAGTCCCAACGTCACGAAGTGGAACTTCGACCAGAACGCCGGCTTCACGGCGCTTGCACACGTGGCAGTGAAGTCGTGAGAGGGACGACTCACTGAGTGACACGAACGGGGCCCCTCGGGGCCCCGTTCTCGTCTACTTTCTGAACCATGGCCCTGTACATCGCAAGAAGGCTTCTCTGGGCGGGCGTCGTCGTCCTCATCGTCCTCTTGCTCACGTACGCGGTCTTCTATCTCTTGCCTGCGGGCGACCCCGCGCTGCGCTTCGCCGGCAAGTCGCCGACGCCGGAGTCGCTCGCGCTCGTACGAGAGCGGCTGGGGCTCGATCAGCCGTGGTACGAGCAGTACGGGAAGTTCGTCAAGTCATTCGTCGCGGGTGACGAATGGGGGTGGCCAGGGCTCGGGATCTCGTACAACACCCAGGTGCCAGTTCTCGAGCAAGTCAAGGATCGGGCGCCGCGCACGCTGCTGCTCATTCTCGGCGCAGCCATCATCTGGATCGTCCTGGGCGTGGCAATCGGGGTTCTCTCTGCGATCAGGCGACGGACGCTCGCGGACCGCGCGGCCATGGGCTTCGTCCTCATCGGCATTTCCACGCCCGTCTTCTGGCTCGGGCTGATGGCCCTCTACATCTTCTGGAACCAGCTCGGATGGACGGGCGGGACTGGGTACGTCCCGATCAGTGAAGACCCCGGCGGGTTCTTCTCCCACATGATCCTGCCCTGGACCGTGCTCGCGATGCTGTTCGCGGCCATCTACGCGCGGATGACGCGCAACACGCTGCTCGAGACGCTCGGGGAGGACTACATCCGGACGGCTCGGGCGAAGGGCCTGTCCGAACGAAAAGTCATTACGCACCACGCATTGCGGGCGAGTCTGGCCCCGATCGTGACGATGTTCGGCATGGACATCGCGCTGCTCGTCGGTGGAGCGATCATCACCGAGTCGGTCTTCAACATCCAAGGCCTCGGCTGGCTCGCCATCGACTCGGCGGTCAGCCAGGATCTGCCGACCGTCGTCGGCGTCGTCCTGCTCGGGGCCGTGGCCGTGGTCATCATGAACCTCATCGTCGACATCGCCTACGCGTTCATCGACCCGAGAGTGCGCTACGAGTGAGCGAGGTCGTCCTCGAAGTTCGCGGCCTGTCGGTCGTCTTCCCCACGCACGAGGGCGAGGTCCGCGCGGTGTCAGGCCTCACCTACACGCTGCACCGCGGTGAGACGCTCGGCATCGTGGGCGAGTCCGGCTCGGGAAAGTCCGTGTCGAGCCTCGCCCTCATGGGTCTCCACAACCGCGAGCGAACGCGCATCGGCGGTGAGGCCATCTTCGGCGGCCGAAACATCCTCGCGCTGCCACCCAAGGAGATGCAAGACCTCCGCGGCAAGGACATCGCCATGATCTTCCAGGACCCCTTCGCCTGCCTCCATCCGATGCACCGGGTCGGCGATCAGATCGTGGAGGCGATCCTCGTTCACGCCGACATCTCCAAGCGGCAGGCGGAACGGCAGGCTGTCGAGCTGCTCAGGGAAGTCGGCATCCCGAAGGCAGGAGACCGCTTCAAGGACTTTCCGCACCAGTTCTCGGGCGGGATGCGACAGCGCGTGATGATCGCGATGGCGCTCGTCCACAGCCCGTCGGTGCTCATCGCCGACGAGCCGACGACGGCGCTCGACGTCACGGTGCAGGCGCAGATCCTCGAGCTCATCGAGCGCGTCAAGAACGACTTCAACGTCGGGGTGATCCTCATCACCCACGACCTCGGCGTGATCGCCGAGACGGCCGACACGGTGCTCGTCATGTACGCCGGCCGCGAGATGGAGTACGGTCCAGCCCGCGAGATCTTCGCGGCGCCTCAGCATCCCTACACCTGGGGGTTGCTCAGATCCATGCCGACGATCGAGGCCCGCCTGAAGGAGCTCGTCGCCATCGAGGGTACGCCTCCGTCCCTCGTCGCAGTCCCGCCTGGGTGCCCGTTCCATCCGCGCTGCGCGTACGCGTTCGCTCCGTGTCCGGTCGAGTTGCCTGAGCTACGAGAGATCGCCGGCGGCCACCTCGACCGCTGTCACCTGTCGGCGGAGATGAAGCGGGAACTGGGAGCGGCGAACGTCGCGGAACGTCTCGGAGCAGTTGGATGAGTTCGCCGTCGAACAACACGCTCGTCGAGCTCGAGAACGTCACGAAGCACTTCCCGGTGAAGCACGGCGTGTTCTCACGTTCCCGCGGAAAGGTGCACGCGGTGGAGGAGGTCAACCTCACGGTGCACAAGGGGGAGACGCTCGGCATCGTCGGCGAGTCCGGTTGCGGGAAGTCGACGACGGCTCGGTTGATGCTGCGCCTGTTGGACCCGACAGCCGGGACGATTCGCTTCGAGGGGAAGGACATCACCCGCCTCTCGCAGCGGCAGATCCGGCCGTTGCGCCGAGAGATGCAGATGATCTTCCAGGACCCGTACGCGTCTCTGAACCCGCGGAAGACGGTCGAGCAGATCGTCTCTCAGCCGTATGCCGTCCACGGTGGGGTCAAGTCCCGCGAGGCGAAGCAGCGCGTGAAGTCGCTGCTCGAGGTCGTCGGACTGAGCCGAGAGCACTCGAGCCGGTATCCACACGAGTTCTCGGGAGGCCAGCGGCAGCGCATAGGCATCGCGCGGGCGCTTGCGCTGCACCCGAAGCTCATGGTGTGCGACGAGCCCGTCTCGGCGCTCGACGTCTCGGTGCAGGCGCAGATTCTCAACCTCCTTCGCTCGCTGCAGGGCGAGTTCGATCTCACGTACGTCTTCATCTCCCACGACCTTTCGGTGATGAGGCAGATCTGCACGCGGATCGCGGTGATGTACCTCGGACGCGTCGTCGAGCTCGCCGAGTCCGAGCGCATCTTCGAGCGGCCTCGGCATCCGTACACCGCTGCGCTCATCTCGGCGGTGCCGAGGCTGTCGGCCGATGGTCAGATTCGCGACCGCGTCGTCGTCGGGGGCGACGTGCCGTCGCCCGTCGACCCTCCGAGCGGGTGCGTCTTTCATCCTCGGTGTCCGAAATTTCACGCCGGACACTGCGATGTCGAGGAGCCGCAGCTCGAACCGACGCCCGGGGAGGCGAGTCACGTGGCCGCGTGCTTCTACCCGTTGGAACGCTGGCCGGAGGATCAAACAGAGCTTCTCGCCGGTCGCCGACGGAAGCCGGCGAGCCCAGCGCCGCAATCAGGCTGATTCTCCGCGTTCTTTGGGGAAGTTCACGCTAAAGCCTGGGCCCCATTAGGCCGATACGCCACTCGTGGACCCGGTCGAGCGGAACGAGATCCTGAGCCGATACGCCGATCACGCCAAGCGCTTCGACGCTGCGGCGGCTCGACGTGCCGGACAGACCGCCGAGATCATCCCTTTCTCGGCGCCGTTGCGCGAGCTCGAGCAGGAGCCCACACCACGGGAGGTGCAGGTATTGGGGCTTATTTCAGAGGGCCTTGTCAACCGGGAGATCGGCAAGGTGCTGTTTCTTTCAGAAGAGACCGTGAAGTCGCACGTGCGGCATCTGCTCGCCAAACTCCAGGCCCGTTCCCGTGCCCATGCCGTCGCAATCGGCTTCCGGCGTGGGATCCTCTCGTAACCCAGGCCTTCGGAGGACGCTCCGACCCCCGCCCGGCGCCCATTGGCGCCTTTCGGCTTGCCTGGATGCGGTCCTAGAAGCCCGAAAGCCCACACCAGCTGCGCGTCCGCAACAGGTGTGGGCTCTCAGACCTAGCGCTAGGGGTTTTCCCCACGATGTGGAATTCCCTCAACAGGGGGACGCCACACCGATGTGGAAAACCACAGGCTTCGATCAGGCTTCCGCTACCAACCGGAGTAGCCGCCCGGAAGCGGAAGACGAATCCGCCCAAGGGACTTACGCATGAAACAACTCCTCTCTCGAGGGACTAACGGCACTCGCGGTTATACCCGACCAGAGGCCGTGGCGCAAGGCCAAGGGTGGGCAGCGCCTCAAAGCGGCAGGATCGACCTAGCTCTTAAGGATCGGATGGTCGCCTATCTGGCCCTGCTGATAGCCATAGGTGTTGGATTGGCGATGCTGAGCGCCATCGCCGGATACGGCATCGGCGACCCCTGGGCAGTTCTTGTTCTCGCCGCAGCAGCTGCAGTCTCGGAGAAGCAGCGGGTTGCGATTGGTAGGGACACCGAGGCGTCGATCTCTCTGATTCCGATTCTGCTTGCTGCTGTGCTCTTCGGTCCCCTCGCCGCCATGGCGGTCGCAGCGATCTCAAATCTGGGCGCCTTCGTGCGCCCGTACATGAAGTGGGCGGTATTCACCTGCTCCCACTCGATCACGGGCGCCGTTGCGGGGTTTGTTGCTGTAGCCACCCTCACAGAGATTTCACGCCAACCCCTTGCCTACATCGTGGCGACTTCGTTGGCCGCTGTAGCAGCGGAGCTCTGTGAAACAGCGTTCCTCGGCGTGACGATGAGAATGCGCGGTAAGAGCTCAGTCGAAGCCATCTCGAAGGTTGCTCCCGTGGCATTCGCCTCCGTGCTCCTATATGCACCGCTTGTCGCCGTCTTGGTCGTCGCGTACGTCGAAGTGTCGCCGCTCACGCTGCCCCTCTTCCTCGCCCCTGCTCTGGCAGCCCAGCGCCTGTTCGGCATGTATCAAAAACAGCTCCGTCTCACCGAGCGCCTTGAGCGCGCGAATCTATCCTTCGTAACCGAGGTGGTCGCCTCTATGGACGCGCGTGAGCCGTGGGGTGCCGGTCACTCGGCTGCTGTCGCCATTTATGCCAAAGACATCGCAGCACGCTTGGGGCTTCCGGAGGAAACGCGGCAGCTAGCGCACTACTGCGGTCTTGTTCATGACATCGGAAAGATCGGCTTGCCCTTTGGCTTGCTCGAGAAGCCGGGTGCGCTCACCCTCGAAGAGCGACGGACGATGGAAACACACTCCGAGATCGGAGAGCACATTCTTGCGAAGGTCAATCATGATGCAGAGATTGCAAAGATCGTCCGACATCACCATGAGCGCTGGGATGGCCAGGGTTATCCCGACGGCTTGGCTGGTGAAGCGATTCCGCTGATCGCGCGAATTATTTGCGTTGCCGACGCCTACAACGCCATGACGTCGAAGCGGCCTTATCGAGATGCCATGCCTAGCCGTGTGGCCCGCATGCGACTTGCCCAGGGTGTTGAG
>JBKPGF010000050.1:0-21760 GCA_046729255.1 Actinomycetota bacterium | reverse complement strand
GCAGCAGGCCGAGGAAGCCGAGCGCCTGCGCCTCTACTACGTGGCGATGACGCGTGCGATCGACCGCCTGCTCGTTTCTGGCTCCATTGATTCCTCGCGTGCCGGCGGCCTACGCACGCCGATGGGCTGGGTGCTCGACCGGCTTGGCTCCGTCGACGTCAACGAGGTCGGCCCGGATCCTCTGGTCGTCGAGAAGGGGCAGGCGAGGTTGCTGCTTCGTGTCGACCGCTACCACCCGGAGGCGGATGAGGCACCTGAGGAGGCCGCCATTCCCGCGATCGAAGAGCAGCTCTCGCTCTTCCCCGCCGACGACACCGGTGCGGTTCCGCCGGCGGCGGAGCTGCCGGCGTTCCAGCCGCTCGAGGCGCCTCCGGTGTTCGAGCCTCGCCGCCTCTCGTACAGCGCTCTTGCGACCTACGAGGAATGCTCGGCGAAGTTCTACGCGCGCTACGTGGCGGGTATGCGCGAGCGGCGGGCCGAGGGTGTGCTCGGCGCGGTGGGTGTCGGCTCCGCCGTGCACGAGCTGATGGAGCGAATCGACCTCGCGACGCCTGCCGTGCCGGGCGACCTGGCGGCGCTCCAGCCCGCCGCCTCGGAAGAGGAGCTCGCCCGTATCGAAGGCTTCCTCGCTGCCTACTGCGACTCTGAGCTCGCAGCCCGCCTCTCCCGCCTCGAAGGAGCTCGCCGGGAGCAGTCCTTCTCCTTCGAGCACGACGGCGTCGTGCTCCATGGCTTCATCGACGTCCTACATCTCGCGGAGCGCTCGCTCGTAGTCGACTTCAAGACGAATGCGCTCGAGGGAGCAGACCCCGAGCACGTGGTCGAGGAGGATTACCGCCTCCAGCGGCTCGTGTACGCGCTCGCGTGTCTGCGTGCGGGAGCAGCCGAGGTCGAAGTCGTCTACCAGTTCCTCGAGCAGCCGGAGGCGCCGGTCGTCACGGTGTTCGGGGCAGCGGACACTGCACGGCTGCAGGAGGAGCTGTCCGCCGCGATCGCGCGCATTCGGTCGGGCACGTTCGTGCCCACACCGAGTGAGTGGGCCTGCGCGGATTGCCCGGCGCTCGACGTCGTCTGCGCGGGCATGCGTCTGCGAACAGCGGTTGGCGCGTAGCTTCGTCTCTGAAGCACGGCGTCGCGTCGGGCCGAAGCGCAAGCGCGTGGGGCCGGTGATCGAGCGGCTCCGTGCCGCGCATCCCGATGCCGCGATCGCGCTGCGATCGAGGGCCGATCTCGAGCTGCTCGTTGCGGTGATGCTGTCGGCCCAGACGACAGACGTGAACGTCAACCGTGTCACCGAGAAGCTCTTCCACAAGTACCGAACTCCCGAGGACTACCTCGCGGTCCCCGAGGAGGAGCTCCAGCGCGATATCTACCCGACGGGCTTCTTCCGACAGAAAGCGAAGGCGCTGCGTGGGACGATGCGAATGCTGCTCGACGAGTTCGACGGTGAGGTGCCTCGAAGAGTCGATGAGCTCGTACGGCTGCCCGGCGTCGCGCGCAAGACGGCGAACGTCGTCGCCGCAGAGCTCGGCAACCCTCAGGGCATCGTCGTCGACACGCACGTGCGGCGGCTCTCGCAGCGGCTCGGCTTCACCAGGCAGCACGACCCGGTCAAGATCGAGCGCGATCTCATGCGGCTGGTGCCGCGCGAAGACTGGGGAATCTTCCCGCACCTGCTCATCTGGCATGGCCGCCGCGTGTGCGTCGCCCGCGCTCCACGCTGCGACGACTGCGTGCTGACGGACCTCTGCCCTGCGGCGCGGATCAGTCCGGCGTGAGCGCCACGAGCAAGCCCCCGTCCTCGTCGTAGGCGGGGAAGAGGTCGACCTTCACCTGCTTCTGCACCCCGGCGGCAGTGCGAAGTTGCAGCGTGCGGTCGAGCTGCCTCACGCCCCATTCGAGCGCCGTCGCGATCGGGCTCATGTCCGACTCGTCGCCGTCGAGGTGGAGCGCCTCTTGGACGTCGTGACCCATGAGGTCGCGCTCGGTGTAGCCCGTCAGCTCGAAGACGCCGCGGCCCACGGCCAGGACACGGCCGGTCCTGTCGCAGACGACGAACCCGGTCGTGGGCGCCGGGTAGTAGTCGTCCATCAGCTCGAACAGGAACCCGAACCCGCAGCGCGTGCACCCGACCGCCGTCGCGTCGAGCAGGCTCGCCCGCCGGTCGTGGTCGATCGACCGCTCCTTGCAGTTGGGGCAGATGAAGTACGGCATGGCCTGTGGCTAGCTTGCCTTAGAACCACTGCCTGCGGCGGAAGTACCAGAGTTGGACGAGCGTCGTCGCGAGGATCAGCCCCCACGACCAGATGTATCCCCAGATGCCCCAGTGGAACTCTGGCATGTCGACGAAGTTCTGGCCGTAGAGTCCGACGATGAACGTCGGTACGAGGAGCAGGGAGGCGATCGCCGTCAGCCGCTTCACCGCCTCGTTCTGATCCTGGGCGACCTTCGCCTGGTAGTGGTCGCGCGCGCCTGCGAGCAGGTCGTGGGCGAGCTCGAGGCCGTCGCCCGCGCGCAGCAGAGCGTCGTAGACGCCGAGGAACTCCTGCTCCAGGTCGCGCGTGAAGAGCTCTTCCCCGGAGAGGTCCGTCCGGCCGTCCGCCACCCCTCGCACCGCGTCGCGCAGTGGCGAGAGCATCCGGCGGACATGGAGGATCTGCTCCCGGATCTGGCGGACACGGGTGCGTACCCGCTCCGACGGCCACTCCTCGACGCCGTCCTCGAGCTCCCCGATCGCGTCCTCGAACGAGTCGACGACGTCGAGGTACCGGTCCGCGACGTCGTCCACCAGACGGTAGAAGAACCGACCCACGGTGTCGCCCGATCTCATGCCGCCGCGGCCCGAGGTCGAGTCGTAGGGCTGCCGGCCGGGGGTGGTCTTCCGAACCGTCAACAGCGTCTCGGCTGTGAGGACGACGTCGATCTCCTGATAGAAGAGATCGCCGCTCGACCCGTCGACGACCGGCACGATGAGCACGCCGACGAGATGGTCGTCGTGGGCCGAGAGCCCGGGCCGGCCGGCGGCACCACCGGCCCGTAGCTGCGCCAGATCGGTCTCGTGGAGGCCGGGCGGCAGCACACGCTCGAGCTCTTCGGCGCTCGGGTCGAGAAGATCTATCCACTCGGCCACGCCCGGAGGCTAGAGGCCCTGTCGGCCGGAGCTAGGCGGGAGTGCTCTCGGCGACCGATGCGCGTTCGTGGGCTTCCCGCGTGAGGAAGCGCTCGGCGTCGAGCGCGGCCATGCACCCGGAGCCCGCGGCCGTCACAGCCTGGCGGTACACGTGATCTTGCACGTCGCCTGCGGCGAACACGCCGGCCACGTTCGTCTCCGTCGAGTGCGGCTTCGTCACGAGGTAACCCGCCTCATCGTGCTCGAGGTGCTCGAGGAAGAGCGACGTGGACGGATCGTGGCCGATGGCGACGAAGAGCCCGTCCGCCGGGACCTCGTGCGTCTCGCCCGTGTCTGCGTGGCGAAGAACGACGCCGGTCACCTTGCCGGCCTCCTCGCCGACGACCTTGTCGACGACGTAGGGGGTGAGGATCTCGACCTTTTCGTTCTCCCGTGCACGGTCGAGCATGATCGGCGACGCCCGGAACTCGTCCCGTCTGTGCACGAGCGTCACCTTGGTGGCGAACTTCGTGAGGAAGGTCGCCTCCTCCATCGCCGAGTCGCCGCCGCCCACGACGACGACGTTGCGCTCCCGGAAGAAGGCCGCGTCGCAGACAGCGCAGTACGACACGCCCCGTCCCTGCAGTGTGACCTCGGTCTCGAGCCCCAGCTGCCGTGCGTTGGCGCCCGTCGAGACGATGACCGCCGCGGCGCGGTACTCCTCGTCGCCGATGTAGATGCGGAACGGTCGCTCGGAAAAGTCGACGCGCGTGACGTCGTCCGTGAGGAACTCGGCCCCGAACCGCTCGGCCTGGCTGCGGAAGTCCTGCATCATCGTCGGGCCGAGCACCCCGTCCGGATAGCCGGGATAGTTCTCGACATCGCTCGTGATCATCAGCTGGCCGCCCCACCGGACGCCTTCGACGACGAGCGGATTGAGGTTCGCGCGAGCAGCGTAGAGGGCCGCCGTATAGCCGGCGGGGCCGCCCCCGATGATGATCAGCTCGCGAACGCCTTCGGTTGTCATCTCAACTCCACTGTAAAGGGCGGAGCGGCTCGCTCCGCTACGGGAGTAAACGAGACCCGAGTACCCTGGCTTCCCAGCGGCTAGGCCGCGTCGACGGCTTCAAGCTGCGGAGCGGCATCCGGCGCGTCGAGCGCCTCCTGCTCCGCCGCCCGCTCGAGCTTCGTGTCGAAGCGGTCGAGGCGCTTCTCGGAGTCGACGTACTTCGTCTGCGCACGCGAGAGGTGGGTGCCGACGAGCTCGAAGTCCTCGCGCAGCCGGAGGAAGTCCTTGCGGAGATCGGCCACGTACGCCATCACCTCGTGGGCGTTCTGCTCGAACTCCATCCCCTTGAGGCCGAACGCGATCACCTGCAGGTAGGCGGTGAACGTCGTGGCCGACGTGGGGAAGACGCGCCGCGCGTGCGCATGGTCGAGGAGCGCGCCGGTCTTGCCGGACACGAGCTCGTAGTAGATGGCCTCCGCGGGGAGGTACATGAATGCGAAGTCGTATGTTCCCTCGGCCGGCTTGATGTACTTCTGCGCGACGGCGTCGATGTGCCCCTTCATGTCGCGGGCGAACGCCTTCTCGGAGAGCGTCCGTGACGCATCGTCCTCGGCCTCGACCATCCGCTGGAAGTTGTCGAGCGGGAACTTGGCGTCGATCGGGATGAGCTTCTCGACCTTGATGACCGCGTCGACTCGCTCGCCGCTCTTGAAGCCGTATTGCATCTCGTACGCCGACGGGGGCAGCCGGTCGCGGAGGAGGTTCTCGAGCAGAAGCTCCCCGAAGCCGCCTCGCGCCTTCGGTGGACGGAGGACGTGCTCGAGCCGGGAGATCTGGCCGGCTTGCTGGAGCATGTGCTCAGTCGCCCCGTCGAGCTTCGTGAGGCGCTCGACGATCTGCGTCGTCGTCTCACCGGTCGACTGCTGCGTCGATAGCAGGCGGCCGTCGATGCCCTCTAGCCGGCGGTCGACGCGCTCGTCGATGTCGCCGAGGCGGCGATCGAGACGCTGCTCGATGCCGCCCAACCGTTCGTCGACGAGCGTGCGGCCGGTGCGGGCGAGCACGACGATGAGAGCTCCGAGCAGGAGCAGCGAAATTGCTAGCAGGGCGACAACGGCTGTCATGAGGGCGGATAACCGTACTGACCGCGTCGGACGCCACCCCCAAAAAGCATCAGACCCGGCTGGCCCGAAAGCCCGCCGGATCTGATGGCAGGACTCTATGGACGGGAGGGGGTGGCAGTCAAGGGCCGCCCGACGAAAAAACGCGCTACGAGCGAAGTCTTGCCATAACCGCCGCCTCGGCCCATACGCTGGCTGTATGGAGCTCGCGCTCGAGGTCTTCGCACCCGGCGGCGTCCTCGCCGACGCGCTCCCTGGCTACGAGTCGCGGACCGAGCAGGCAGAGCTCGCGCAGGCGGTAGCGGAGGCACTCGAGGCCGAGGAGCATCTCCTCGCCGAAGCTGGTACGGGAACGGGGAAGAGCCTCGCGTACCTCGTCCCGGCACTCGCGTCCAGTCGCAAGGTCGTCGTCGCGACGGCGACGAAGGCCCTTCAGGAGCAGCTGCTCACGAAGGACGTGCCGCTGGCCGCCCGCGTGCTCGATCGCCGTGTGAACGTCGCCGTCCTCAAGGGTCGCCAGAACTACCTGTGCCGCAAGGCGCTCCACGGCTTTGGGCTGCTCGGGGCTCAGCTTCTGCAGCGTGAGGAGGACGCGGAGGCATTCGACCGCTTACGCTCGTGGTTCGACGAGACCGAGACTGGCGATCGCGCCGAGCTCGAGTTCGAGCCGGCCGACACGCTCTGGAGCGAGCTGGCGGTCGGTGCCGACGGCTGTATCGGCCGCAAGTGTCCGTTCGTGACGACCTGCTTCTCGGAAGCGGCTCGCCGCCGTGCGCGCGCCGCCGACCTCGTCATCGTCAACCACGCCCTGTACTTCGCGGACCTCGGCCTGCGCGAGGCGACCGACGCTTCGATCCTTCCCGAGCACGAGGCAGTCGTCTTCGACGAGGCCCACCGGCTCGAGGACACGGCCGCGACGTGGCTCGGCGGCATCGTCTCCACTTGGGGGCTGAGCCGGCTCGAGCGAGACGTCGGACGTGCCTGCCTGGAGGCGGGCATTCCCGTGCCCGTGAAGGCGCTCGACCGCGTGCGCCGCGCGGGCGCTTCGCTCATCCGTTCGGTGGCGCCGTCCACAGGCAGGCGCCGGCTGCGTGAGCCTCCTCTGGTCAAGGGACGGGTGCTCGTCGACCGCCTGTCAGAGCTCGCCCTGGCGCTGGCCGGCGCGAACGACGAGCTCGACCTGCTCGCGCTGCGCGCCCGCGGCGCAGCGACACATACCGAGGCGTGCCTCGAAGCCGACGAACTCGACCGCGTCGTCTGGGCAGAGCCCGGCGCGATCGGCTGGGCGCCGGTGGACGTGTCCCGTCGCCTGCGCGAGGCCCTGTGGGAAGGAGGCCCGACGGCGATCCTCGTCTCGGCGACGTTGACCACCGAGGGAGATTTCGCCTTCGTCCGCGACAGGCTCGGCCTTCGCGGCGCGCGCGAGCTGACGGTCGGGTCGCCGTTCGACTACACGGAGCAGGCACTCCTGCACCTGCCTCGCGGCATGCCGGATCCACGGACGCCGGGTGCCATTCACCGTGTCGCCGACGAAGCCGCCGAGCTGTGCGAGCTATCCTCCGGCCGCGCGCTCGTCCTCACGAGCTCGTACCGCACGCTCGAGGCCGTGGCCGACCGGCTGCGCGGCCGGATCGGCCACGACCTGCTCGTCCAGGGCGAGGCGCCTCGGGAGCGGCTGCTCGAGCGCTTTCGAGAAGACGTCAGCTCCGTGCTCGTGGCCACGGGCACCTTCTGGCAAGGCGTCGACATACCGGGGGAGGCCCTGTCCCTTCTTCTAATCGACAAGCTCCCCTTTCAGCCGCCCGACGACCCGCTCGTCGAGGCGCGCTGCGAGCGGATCACCGCCGAGGGTGGGGACTGGTTCGCGTCGTACGCCCTGCCGTCGGCCGTGCTTCAGCTCAGGCAGGGCTTCGGGCGCCTCATCCGGAGCCGTACGGATCGGGGGGTCATATGCCTGCTCGATCCGAGGATCCGGTCACGTCCCTACGGCCGTGTCTTCCTCGACTCGCTCCCGCCGTGTCGCATCGCCGAAGACCGCGTGGACGTACGAGAGTTCCTCGCCTCCGGGTTAGCCGTCGCCAGCTAATGTGCGCCGGCTCGCATGGCCAAGAAGCCCCGCACACCTGACCCGCCCCGGAAGGTCCAGGCACCGAAGGTGCGCGCAAGGCAGACCGCTACGGGCGGCGGCTTCGCGATGCCGAGCACGAACGTCCTCATCGGCGTCGGCCTCGTCGGCGTCGTGGCGCTCGCGATCGTGCTGATCGTCGTGCTCAGCGGGAGCAGCAGCAGCGCCCCGAATGTGTCGCCGGCAGACGTGACGGCAGCGCGTACGGCATTGACGGCGGCAGGCTGCACGCTCGACTCCCAGCGCGCGTCTGCCGATCAGCAGCACATGTCCTCGGCGGACCAGCGGGTCACGTACCGGACGTTCCCGGCCTCCAGCGGCATCCACAACCCGACGACCTCGATCTGGGGCAACTACCGCGTGCCCGTCGACCCGAGGCAGGCGGTCCACAACCTCGAGCACGGCGGGGTCGCGATCTGGTACGGCCCGAACATCTCGGCGGCTGACCGCGCGGCACTCGATCGCTTCTACGACGAGGACGAGTTCGGCATGATCATCACGCCGATCGAGGACACGTATCCGGGCGTGACCTATCCGAAGCACGAGAAGCTCGGCAGCAAGATCGCGATGACGGTCTGGACCGGCAATACCGAGACGCGCGGGGGCACCGTCTACCTCGCCACGTGCCCGCGGTTCGACGAGAAAGCCTTCGTGGCGTTCCGTGACGCGTTCCGCGGCAAGGGCCCCGAGCGCTTCCCGGTCAGCCAGATGGTGCCGGGCGGCAACTAGCCGCGCCGGGGCGTCCCCAAGACACGTCAGAACCTCGCGCAGCCGCGGCCGACATGTGCGGCCGCGGCCACTGCGATTCCTCGGAGACCACTTCCCCCGGTCGGAAATCGCCAGATTTCCGACCGAAGTGCCGGGGGAGGGAGTCGAACCCTCACGCCCCCTTTGGGGACACCCGATTTTAAGTCGGGCGCGTATGACCAGTTTCGCCACCCCGGCGGGATGACAGGTTACTCAGCCGTTGTCTGAGACGGCTTCGCGGAGCTCCTTGCAGGACTCCGCGTCCTCGAAACCGTCCTTCAGATCGCCGCCCAGATCAGTGAGGTCCTCGACGAGCGCTTGACCGCCCTCGATCGTCCTCTGGAGGTTCGCGGCTAAGCCGGCGAGCTGTGTGACGACCTGGGAAAGCCCAGCGCCTTCCGGCAATCCGGCGAGTGCCGTGCGAACCTCGTCGTCCGCTGCCCGCACGTCGTCCAGGAACGCGTTCACTTCCGCTTTTGCCTGCTCTCCCTCTGGAGTATCGGGGGGCACCGATGCGCGTAGCTCGTCCGTTAGCTCCTTCGTCGCGTCGAGCCCCTCTTGGATACCGCTCTCGAGGTCCTCGCGCGTCGCGCCTGGCTGAGTGAGCGCATCCGCTGTATTGCGGGCGATCGCTTCGACCTCCGTCCTCCACGAGCCGACGCTGGTGCAGATCTCGCCGGCCCAGGCCTCCTCGGCCGACGGACCCTCGTCGCCGCCTCCGCAGCCTGCCGCGGCGACGGCGACGACGACGATGGGAAGAACGAGGAGGCTCCGGCGTCGCATGCCGATAAGCCTAACTACGCAGGAAGGTCCGGCCTGCGGCACGCGAACAGCAGCGCGAGCGCCGCGCCCGCGAACGCGAGCAGCGAGAGCGTGGCCGTGAGCCTCAGTGGATGGCGCACCGCGGCCCATTCGACGCGTACGACCTACACTCCTCTCCTCATGGCCGCGGTCGAGGAACCGACGTCGCTCGAGTGGGATGCGCCGTTGTGGCGAACGGCGCTCGCCCAGTTCGAGCAGGCGCTCGAGCATGCTGACATCTCGCCGGCGATCGCAGAGCGGCTCCGGTATCCGGAGCGTGCCGTCGTCGTCTCGGTGCCCATCCGCCTCGACTCGGACGAGGTGACCGTCTTCCCCGCGTACCGGGTCCAGCACTCGACGATCCTCGGCCCGACGAAGGGCGGGAGTCGCTACGACCCGCACGTCTCGCTCGGCGAGTGCGCGGCGCTCGCGATGTGGATGACCTGGAAGTGCGCGCTCCTACGCCTCCCCTACGGAGGCGCGAAAGGCGGTGTGCGCTGCAACCCACGCGAGATGTCGTCCGCCGAGATCGAGCGGCTGACAAGGCGCTACACGGCCGAGCTGTCGCCGGTGATCGGCCCCAAGGAGGACATCCCTGCGCCCGACATGGCGACGAACGAGCAGACGATGGCGTGGATGATGGACACGTACTCCATGCAGATGGGCCACGCCGTGCCCGAGATCGTGACCGGCAAGCCGATCTCTATCGGCGGCTCCGTGTTCCGTCACGAAGCGACCGGCGTCGGCGTCGTGATGGTCATCGATCGTGCGTGCGAGCGGCTCGGCTGGAAGCTCGAGGACCAGCGCTGCGTCGTCCAGGGGTTCGGCAAGGTCGGCGGGGTCGCCGCGGCGGAGCTGGCCGCGCGCGGTGCGACGATCGTCGGCATCGGCGACTATTCGGGCGGCCTTCATGACGAGTATGGGCTCGATGTCGACGAGCTTGCCAAGTGGACAGCGGAGGGCAATCCGGTCGCCGAGTACGAGGGTGGTGTCCACGTCACGAACGCTGCTCTGCTCGAGCTGCCGTGCGACGTGCTCGTGCTCGCCGCCCTCGAGGACCAACTGACCGCAGACAACGCGCCGAGGATCACCGCGAGGATGGTCGCGGAGGGCGCCAACGGCCCGACCTCGCTGGAGGCCGACGAGATCCTCGCCGAGCGCGGGATCCCAGTCCTGCCGGACATCCTCACGAATGCCGGCGGCGTCACGGTCTCGTACTTCGAATGGGTCCAGGACATCGGTCGTTTCTTCTGGGACCGCGACGAGATCCGCGCGCGGCTGGCGGAGAAGATGGGCACTGCGTTCGATCGCGTGTGGGACCTCGCCGAAGAGCGGCGCATCACGCTGCGCGGGGCAGCGCTCGTGAGCGGGATCCGCGAGGTTGCTGCCGCGCTCGAGGCGCGAGGCCTCTTTCCATGACGTACCTGGTTCGCGAGGCCATGGTCGTCGAGCCCGTCACGCTCGGCTCGTCCGCCACGGCTCAGGAAGCCGGCGATCACCTCGCGCAGCCGGACGTCCGCGCCGTGCTGGTCACCGACGACGGCGGCCGGCTCGTCGGCGTCGTCACGCGCTCGACGCTCGTTCGCGAGGTCGTCGCGGCAGGACGTGATCCGCGCTCGACGCTGCTCGGCGACATCGCCGAGGTGCCGCGCTTCACGGTTGACGCGGACTTACCGGTCGACGAGGCGTTCCAGCTGCTCGAGGAGGAAGACCTCGAGCGCGTCCCGGTCGTCGAGGACGGGCGGCTCGTCGGCGTGCTCTCCCGGAGCGTGCTTCAGCGCCGGCTGGCCGAGGACGAGCCCCCCGAGCCGCTGCCCGCTGCGTAGCGACGTCCCTTACGGGACGATGTTGTGGTTGTGGTGGAAGACGTTGTCGGGGTCGTACTGCCTCTTGGCGTCGACGAGCCGGTCGTAGTTCGGCCCGTACGCTGCGCGCACGGCGTCGTCGCCCTGGTCGTCACCGAGGTAGTTCAGCCAGCGACGACCAGCGAAGTGCTCCGAGAGCGCCGCGTACGTGTCCTTCGTCCACGCAACATTCTGCTCGGTGTCGGCCGGGTCCGTCCACACCGAGGGGATGAGCAGGTTCCAGCCCTGCTCGCGGTGGGGAACGGCGGCTTCGGAGACGCCGATTCGCGTCACGGCGCCGTGGAAGTGCTCGAGGAAGATCGCGGAATACGGAGACGGGACAGATTCGTAGCGCTCGAGCGCGGTGTCGATGAAGGCGTTGGGCAGCCCGCTGACGAAACTCGAGAGCCAGTAGTTGAGAGACCCCGGCGGGAAGCCCTCGTCGAGCAGCGTGTTCATGTCGGGATACGGCATGGGGCCGACCTCGACCATTGCCGGGGATCCCCACTCCTTGAACGGCGCGAGGTCGCGCTCGGCCTCCTCCGGCGTTCCCGTGTGACAGACGACCATTGCTCCGAGCTTCATCGCGCCGTCCGGCGAATGGACGAGGCCGGCGAACACGGACAGGTCATCAGGGGAGTCGGCGACTGCGTCGCGGTAGAAGCGAAGCATGTCGCCCGCGGCGTCGATGGGGTGGGCTATCAAGCCGCCCGTAACCATCTCGAGCGGGTAGACGCGGTACGTGAACGCCGTCGCGACGCCGAAGTTCCCACCGCCGCCGCGCAGGGCCCAGAACAGGTCTGGATGGGACTCGGCAGTGACGTCGAGCACGTCGCCGTCGGCCGTTACGAGCTCGATAGCGAGCACGTTGTCGGCTGCGAGCCCGTACTTCGCCATCAGCCAGCCGAGCCCGCCGCCGAGCGTGAGGCCGCCGATACCGGTCGTCGAGATCGCGCCGCCCGTGACGGCAAGGCCGTGCTCTGCGGTCGCGGCGTTGAGGTCAGACCAGAGGGCGCCTCCGCCGGCGCGTGCCGTGCGCGCGTCCGTGTCGACCTCGACTGCCTTCATCTGCGACAGGTCGATCATCACGGCATCGTCGATCACGCACCTGCCGGCGACGTTGTGGCCCCCGCCGCGAACCGTGATTTCGAGGTTCGAGGCGCGTGCAAAACGCACAGCCGCGACGGCGTCTTCTGCGTTCTGACATTGCACGATGACGGCCGGACGTCGGTCGATGAGCCCGTTGTGGATGCGGCGCGCTTCCTCGTAGCCGTCGTCTGACGGCGTCAGCACGCGCCCCGAGACACCGCTGAGTGCCGCCACGTCGACGTTCGCAGCCATGCTCCCCTCCTTCGTCGATATCGCAGGCCGAGTCTATGGCCCAGCGCTCGCCCGCGCGAGCAACTCCTGAAGCGAGCCCCGGCGGTCGTGGACGCTCTCCAGCCACCACGTCGCGCCGGCTTCCGCATATGCGGCGCGCAGCTCGCGGTCGGCCGGCGCGGAGTAGCCCATGACGGCCACGTCGCCCACGGCCTCCTCGCGGATCGCGTCAGGCGTCATCGTCATCTCCGTCAGGGAAGTCGAGTCGGGAATCCAGCCGTCGTAGGCAGCAGCCAGCCGGCGCGCGCGCGGGCTGTTGCCGCCGATCCAGACGGGGATCTCTCTCGGCCCGAGCGGCCCCGCCCAGAGCTCGCGCATGAGCTCCAGCCCTTCCTCGAGCAGCTGCCACCGTCGATCGGGGTCGAAGCTCTCTCCGAACTCCTCGAATTCGCGGCGGTTGCCGCCCGAGCCGGCGCCGAAGATCGCGCGACCGTTGCTCAGAGCGTCGAGGGTTGCGACCTGGAGCGCGAGCACCTGCGGACGCCGTCGCGGCACGGGGGTGACGGCGGTGCCGAGCAGGAGGCGGGTCGTCCGCACCGCGATCGCGCTCAGCAGGGCCCACGGGTCGGCAGCCGGACCGTCCCAGACCCACGCGAGGTGATCCCACACCAGCAGCGCCTCCCAGCCCGCGCCTTCGGCACGCTCGGCGAGCTCCAGGACTGCCTCTGGCTTCGAGAACGAGCCGATGTTGGAAGCGATCAGCCCGTATCGCATGCCCGTCCGCGACGGGTCACAGCCCGAGCGGGTCGAGGATGATGCGGCCGATCATCATCGCGATGACGCTCGTCACGATCGTGATCACGCGGGCGACGGTGCCCTCGCCCAGCGGCCACTCGTGAATCGCGTCGGCTCGCTTGTCGAGCGCGTCGGCTGCACCAAGAAGGCTGTGTTGTCTCTCCAAGGTGTCGAGTGTAGGCGTCTCCCGAACCGGCTCGTAGGCCCGGGCGTAGAGATCCTGTGCGATGGCCACCTCGGTCGCCTTCACGGCGACCATCTGCCGATGCAACCGCGTCAGAGAGAGGAAGAACGCTGCAAGGCCGACGCTGAGGACGAGGAGGCCGATGACGAGACCGACGACATCCGGGAGCCCGGTCAGGACGAGTGGGACGAGCCATACGAGGAGCATCCATAGACCCATGAAGGCGACGTCGCCGAGCGGGCGTAGACCAAGTGTGGGATCGACGCCGCCTGCCTGAGGAATGAGACGCGCCTGACCGAGACGATGGAGGCCCAGTTGGAGCGACCCATAGGTCCAGAGAAAGCTCCAGATCGCGATCCCGAGCACGAACCACGTGGGACCCCTGAGGGCTGCGTACGCCCAGTCTGCTTGCACGAGCGCGCTTCCTGCGAACACGGCCGCAGTGACCGCGGACGCCACGACTGGGCCGACGACGCTGTTCACGCCGCGAAACGGATCGCGCTCCTCGCCGTCGAGGACCCTCGATGTCGTCGCCAACAGGGCGTCGAGGCGCCGCGCGATCCGCTCGGCTCCCCACAGCGTGACGACGACGGCAATGCTGACGGCCACGTAGTTGAGGACGATGAGCGTGTCGCTCCCCTCCCAGACTCCGCTGGTCCGCTCGGTACCCAGGGCGAAGTTCGCTGCGGCATTGAGCCAGGGAACGAGCGCCCATACGGCGATCCAAACGGCGCGTGGACCCTTCAGGCGCGCGAGCATGCGTTCGCTCACCGGAGCCAGCCGGGAGTTTTCGTCCATTCGTGTGCGCAGCTTATGGGCGACCACGAAGCCGGAGTGATCGGACGCCGTCATGCGCCGCCTAGCAGCAGGTGTAGGCGCCGGGCGGGGCCGCCCCCTCGTCGCGCTCCGGAAGCTGAGCCGCTTCGAGCGCGGCACCGTGGAGGATGTCGTGCTCGCTCGCCTCGATCCCCTCGAGGCCGTAATGCGCGAGCACCTCGCGCAGGATGACGGCACCGGCGACGATCACCGGCCCGCGCTCCGGCTCGAGGCCCGGCACGCGGCGCCTCTCGTCCGGTGTGAGGGCCGCCAAGCGCTCGAGTTGGGTCTCAACGCCGCCTGCCGTCAGGCGGTGGCCGTGGACGCGCTCGGCGTCGTACTCGACAAGACCGAGATCGAGCGCGGCGATCGCTGTGATCGTCCCCGCGACACCGATCGCGGCGCCCGGCTGCAGATCGGGCAGCGCCGAGCGGATGTAGGCAGCGCAGGCCTCGAGCTCCTCGCCGAAGCGCTCTGTCAGCCGTACGCAGCCGAGGTCGAGGCTCGTGTGGAAGGACACGCCATCCGCGCCCCCGAGCACGAGCTCGGTCGAGCCGCCGCCGATGTCGACGATCAGGGTGCCGTCCTCGACCTCGCGCCCCGCGGTGACGCCGCGGAACGTCAGCAGCGCCTCGTCGTGACCGGAGAGCAGCTGCGTGTCGAAGCCATAGCTCCACTCGATCTCTCCGAGAAAGGCCTCACCGTTCTCGGCGTCCCGAACCGCGCTCGTACCGAATGCGAGCGTTCGCTCCGCACCGAGGCCCTCGAGCTCACGCCGATACTCGGTGAGGCAGTTGCGGACGCGGGCGATTGGGAGGGGGAGAAGCCTGCGACGTTGGTCGACTCCTTCGCCGAGGCGCGTGATCTGGAGCCTTCGCGCGATCTCGTCGACGCTCCCGTGGGAGACGTCGGCGACGAGGAGGCGCGTCGAGTTCGTCCCCAGGTCGACTGCCGCGACGCGCACCTATGTGAAGAAGCGCGCGACGCGATACGCCGTCCGGACTTCCTTCACGGAGCCGAGGAGGATGCGGGTTTGGGCGGCGGCCCGGGAAAGGCGCGCGACGTCCCGCTGGAGCCGCGCCGTCTTCGGCTCGATCGTCTCGAGGCGCCGCTGGACGCGAAGCGACTCCTCGCTCAGCCGGGTGGAAGCGACATTCATTCGCTCGAACGCGGGACGTGCGTCGCGCCAGGCTCGGCGCGCGTTGACGGCGGCCCAGATCGTCCCTGCGAGAAGACAGGCGACGAAGACGCCCAGCGCAATCCAGACGTACAGCGGCACACGCTGACTTTACCCAGCCGGGTCTGCTCAGCCCCCGCTGATGGCGGCGATGACGTCCACCCGGGACGACTCGCTGATGGGCGTGTCCAGCGTCGCTCGCTCTCGGTCGACGTAGACGTTGATGTGGCGGCGCAGGCCGTGGCCGGGCTCGCAGAGCCTGTCGCCCAGTCCCGGCCAGCGCTCGTCGAGGCGCTCGATCGCCTCCGAAACGGTCCCGGCATCGATCTCCACTCGGCGCTCGAGGCCGGGGAACAGCGGCGGCAAGGTGGACGGGAGATAGATCTCCGGCATCGCTACTCGACCACGGCCACCTCGACCGAGGTGATTCCGGGCAAATAGCTCGCGATCTCGCTCCAGTTGTCGCCCTCGTCGGCGCTCGCAAACACCTGGCCGGTGCTGGTGCCGAAGTAGAGGCCGGGCTTGTCGAGCGAGTCGATCGACATTCCTTCCCGGAGCACGCCGACGTACGCGTCGTGCTGCGGCAGGCCGCGGTCGAGGCGCTGCCACGTGTCGCCGGCATCGCGCGTCCGCCAGACGGCCGCCTGCCCATCCGGCATGCACCGGGTGTGGCCCGGGTCGAGCGGGATGACGTAGAAGGTGTCCCGGTCGTGCGGATGGACGGCGGCAGCGAAGCCGAACTCGGTCGGGAGCCCGTCGGTTATCTCCACCCAGGAGCGCCCGGCGTCTTCGCTGCGATGCATCCCGACGTGATTCTGCTGGTACATCCGCTCATGGTCGGTGGGAGAGAGCACAAGCTTGTGCACGCAGTAGCCGACCTCCGGGTTCTCCAGCGGCCAGTCGGCGCGCAGGCCCTTGTTGCGGGGCGCCCACGTCTCGCCCCCGTCGGTGCTTTCGAAGATGCTGTGCCCTTGGACGATCACCCACAGCCGTTCCGGATCCATCGGGTGCGGCAGGATGGCCGAGAGGCCGAGGTGACCAGGAGGCTGATTGTCGGGGTTGTTCCACTTGTCGCGGCCGGGGAGCCCGTCCAGGGTCGTCAGCAAGGAGAACGTCTGGCCGCCGTCGCGGCTCTCGAACAGGCCGGCAGCCTCCGCCCCGACCAGCAAGCGGCCGTGCGCGACGGCGACGTTCGACACCTTCGACAGCTTGAGTTCGCCGTCGGCATAACCGATTCCCTCGCTCGAGTGCTCCCACGTCTCACCGAGGTCGGCGCTTCGCCAGACGGCGGAGCCGTGCCACTCGCTCGCTGCGGCGGCGAAGATGGAGCCCGAGCTCTCGTCGTAGACCGCGTGGTAGACAGGCCAGCCCTCGCAGTACGGGCCGCGGACCTTCCAATTGCGGCGATCCTCGTCACCCTCGAGGACAAAGCACCCTTTCCGTGTGCCGACCAGTAGGAGCATCTGCGCCATGCCTGTTCCCTCCTCTCGAGACCTTCCAGTCGTAGTTGTAGACGGCTGCGGGCAGCCGAAATCATCGAACGGGAACGACGCTATACTGAACGCCGCGACGCGGGGTGGAGCAGTCAGGTAGCTCGCCGGGCTCATAACCCGGAGGTCGCAGGTTCAAATCCTGCCCCCGCTACCTCGAAAGGCCCCGGATCCGGGGCCTTTCTCCTGTTCAGGCCGTCGTGCCCTCTTTGCTTGCTAGCGGCTAGGCGCTCAAGCCGGAGATAGCGTCGCCTGCGAGCTTTAGGCCGATGACGAGGAGGAGCACGGCCATGATCACGGCCTTGTTCTGCGCCATCCACGTCTTCAGCCGATCCAGGAGCTGCGCGGAGCGGTCGCCGAGCGCGAAGTAGATGACGACCGGAACGGCCACTCCGATCGAGGCGATGAGTGAAGACGATGAGCGCGACTGCCTGCTCTCCTGTCGGGATCCCTGTCTGTGCGATTGCCGCCATCCCGGCCACGATCAGAAGCAGGTTCTTGGGGTTGAGCGCCAAGAGCACAACGCCTGCACGGGCGGCCTTCGCCGGAGTGAATGCGTGAGGCCACCTCGATTCGGTATACGTGTTCCGCCGCATTCCGCCGAAATGCACATTCGGAGCCAGTTTTCGGCCGCAGCCGTGCCTTTTGGCGGAACACGGTGACATCGCCGCGGAAGCTTGATGATTGCAGAGCGCTTGCATAACCCGGAGGTCGCAGGTTCAAATCCTGCCCCCCTGCTACTCACAAAAGCCCTGGAAATAGGGCCTTTTTGTCACTGAAATGAGTCAACCGCCGCTTCTGCAAGCGCTCCTGCAAGCGTGTCTATACGGCCGCGGAGTTTTGGTATGCCCGGTGCGACCCCGGCTTTGCTGTTGGAGGCCGAGCTGCCTTGCCGTTTAGTTCCGCGAGGAAACAGCCGATGAATTCAGCATCGTCATCCCAGTACTCATCGTCGGTGGCTTCGGCCTCGGATTTGGTGTTGGTCGCTGGTGGGCGCTCGTCGGCTCCGTTGCCGTTGGGGTCTACCTCGGGATTTGGTCGGAAGTCGAGGTTCCCGGCTGGTACCTCGGATTCGGGTGTGGCGTGATCACGGCAGCGGGCATCACGGCTGGCGTGGCGCTTCGGCAGACCGCCGGACGTTCCGCGGACTCTGCTAGTCGCTGAGTCGGGGTCCCCCAGCGCTCAGCTGGAGGGGGAGGGGCGGTCACGTGAGCACCGACGCTGTTGGAGCCTCGTCAAAGCATGGCGAAACACACACGCGGTCGACCCATTCACGGCTCAAGCTAGCGCTCGTTGTTAAGGAGGTCTGGGAGGCGGGTGTCGTGGGCTTACGAGGGCAGGTCCCGCGAGCCCGGGTTGCCCGCGGGACCCGGAAGCTTGTGTTCCTCAACCGGTCCTTACCTCGCGACCGGCGACGGGCGTGCTTCGGGAATCGGCTCCGGCTCGCTCGCGACCGCAACCCGCGGCAGCCATTCGAGCCAGCTCGGGAGATACCAGTTCCAGTCGCCGAGCAGCTTCATGCTCGCCGGGAGCAGGACCGCCCGAATGATCGTGGCGTCGATCAAGACCGCCACCGCCAAGCCCACGCCGAACTGCTTCAGCAGATCGAAGGACAGGGTGATGAAAACCGAGAACACGAGGACCATGACGATCGCGGCACTGGTCACGACGCCGGCGGTGGTCTTGATCCCGTGCTCGACCGCGTCGTCCGTCGACATGCCGTGATCGACACCCTCACGGATGCGGCTGATGATGAAGACGTGGTAGTCCATCGAGAGCCCGAACAGGATCACAAAGAGGAACATGGGCATGAACGACTCGATCCCCCCCGACGAGGCGCCGATCAGGCCGCGTCCGACTCCATCCTGGAAGACGAGCACGAGGACGCCGTAAGCGGCAGCGACCGAGAGCGCATTGAGCACGATGGCCTTCACCCCGATCACGATCGAGCGGAAGGCCAGCAGCATCAGCGCGAAGGTCAGAGCGAACACGAACGCGAAGACATAGGGCGTCCGCTGCCTGAACTGGTGCTCGAAGTCGATCGAGCTCGCCGTCATTCCTCCGACTCCGGTAGTCGCGTCGGGAAGCTGGCCCACCGTCGCCGGCACGAGGTCGTCGCGGAGCATCTGGACAGCGTGCTTCGAAGCCGAGTTGGTGCCGTTGCCGGCGATCGGGATCGAGACGAGGGCGACGGTGTCTGCGCCGTTGACGTCGACCTCGATCGGCCGGAACATCTCTCCAGTTGCGAGCGCCCTACGCCCTAGCTCCTCGATTGCGCCCTGGACTGCGCCCGAGCGGACATCGGCGGCTTCGACCACGACCTGAGCAGCGAGCGCATCGCCCGGAAAGGCCTGCTGGATCTTGTCGTAGGCCCTGATGGTGGCGAGCGACCGTGGGTACGACTCCGTGCTGTTCTGCGTCGTCTGTAGGCGGAGCGCAGGGATGGCGAGGGCGATCAGGAGGCCGGCTGCCAAGACCGCCGACACCAGCGGCCGCCGAAGGACCGGCGCGAGGATCGCACTCCAGAAGCGGCTCTCGCCCACGCGCTGATCGGGGCTGCGCAGAAACGGCACACTGCCCTTGTTCACGTTGTCCCCGAGCCTGGACAGGAGTGCGGGCAACACCGTCAGCGAACCGATCACAGCCGTGGCTACGACGATCATCGTCGCCGCCGCGAAGCCGCTGAAGGTCTGGTCGCCACTGATGAACATCGCGGACATCGCCACCATCACCGTGACGCCCGAGATCAGGACCGAACGGCCGGACGTCGCCGCTGCAGCCTCGATCGAGGCGCACTCCGCCCGTCCGGCGGCGCGCTCCTCGCGCGCCCGCTTGAGGTAGAACATCGTGTAGTCGACGCCGACCGCGAGTCCGATCAGCAGGACGACCGCATTCACGGCATCATCCATTGGAAGCACCTGGCTCGGCAACGCCAGCAAGCCGATGGCGGCGAACACGGACGTCAAGCCAAGAAGAAGAGGAATCCCGGCTGCTACTAACGCTCCGAACGTCAGCAGCAGGATTACGAGGGTTACCGGGAGCGAGAGCGCGCCCGCCTTCAGCAGGTCCTTGCCGAACTGGTCGCTGATCTCCTTGGCGACGCTTCCGCCGCCGAACTCCTGGAACGTGAACTGCGGGGCAGCCCGCTGGGCATCCGCGACCGTCGCCAGGATCGGCTCGACCTTGTCCTGAGCATCGTCGGACTTGCCCCGGATATCGAACTGGACCAGCGCCGAATGCCCGTCCCTCGATATTCGGTCCGCATTGCCAGGCGCCAACGGGGACTCGATGTTGGTCGCGTCTGGTTGCGCGTCCAGCCGCCGAATCACGTCGCGCACAGCGGCCTGGAACGGCGCACTCCTTGCCGTCAGCGAAGCGCTCTGAACGAGCACCAATTCCTTTGCCGGCTGCTCGAACTCGTTGTTGAGGATCTTCTGAACTTCGCCTGATTCGCCTGGCCCGGGTTCGGTCGCCGAGAGCTGTTCCGTCCCCACCATCCTCCCGAAGGCGAACGCCAGGAGGACGAACGCCAACCATCCGAAGACGGCTGTCTTCCAGTGCCTCGCGCTCCAACGGCCTACGCGCGCAGCGAGATTCTCTCTGTGAACGGAGCCTGCCATACCTGCCTCCCCCTTAAGAGCCCCCAAAAAGGGTGAGTTCGGATGCCAGAGGCTCGACTATTAGTGACTGAACACATGAAGTCAAGTTCGGGATGCACCGAGCCCCGTTGCAGCTAGGTCACCGACCACGGCCGGGTCCTCGCCTGCATCGCCGCTGACCCGAGGGCCGCCGCACGTCACGGCGGCGGTGATGATCGACGGCGCCTGAACGGCCAGAGACCGGTGGGGGCGAGAAGTGCGAGGAGCCCTCCAACGCCGGCGAGGTACGGGCCGGCGTCGATGTTGTCGTTGGAAAGGTTGGCCCAGCCGATACGTCGACCGACCTGGACGACGAACAACGCGGTGACCGCGAGCAGCACCACACCTCCGAGTCGCCGCAAGAAGAGGAACGGCTCGACCGCTGACAGCGAGAACAGGGTGACGACCGCGGCGACGCACACGAGCGGAATGCCAAGCTTGACGCCCCCCGTCGCGTCATTGACCCACAGGAACCGCAACGGGACGTCGAAGCTGTCGTCATACCCATCCCATGCCACGAAGCAGGAGACGATCGCGAGCACGCCTCCGATGAGCGCGATCGGTGACGGCTCGAGCACGCGCGATCTCGCCATGCCGCGCCGAGCTTTTCAGACCGCCGCTGCTACCGCAAGAACCCGCGCCGCCAGCATGCCGGAGTAACCACCCGAGACCGACGAACTCATCGGTCCCGGCAGCGATTCGAGTGCACTACCTCGCGATCACGAACCGCTTGCGGTTGTCGACACGGAGGATGCTGACCGGCGCGTTGGTGCGGTAGCCGGTCCTCGGATCAATGGTGATCGTGCCGGTGGCGCCGCGGTACCCCCTGGTCGCTCGGAGCGTGCGCTCAACGGCGGCGAAGTCGTAGCTCCTCGCGTTGTTGATCGCTGCAAAGAGAATCCTCGCGGAGTCGTATGTGAACGAACCCCACACGCCCGGGTTCTTCCGGAACGCCGCGCGGTACTGACGCACGTACGTCTTGGCGGACGGCATCTCGGTCGCCGCCGGCACGCCGCTGAAGACGCACCGCTGCGCCTCCGCGAGCGTTGCGTTGGCGACGAAGCCTTTGTCCACGTTCGCGAGCCCCATCAGGCAGTGCGGAGTAGGGCCGGACGAGGCCAGCGCCTTGGCGATCTGGGTTCCCGCAGGGAAGTAAGTGCTGACGTACACGAGGTCGGGCGTCGACTTGAGCGCCTCCGCCACCCGATCGGCGTAGTAGCTGCCCGTCGCCCCAGGATCGGTCGCCTCCAGAACCGAGGTCCAGGTCACGGAAGCGCCCTCGCGCACGAGCGCCCGCCGCAGCCGGTTCGCCATCCCCTTCGTGAACGCACCGTTCGCCGTGTCGTCCACGAGCATCGCGACCCGCTTGGCCGGGACCGTCCTCACGTAGCGCTCCTCGACCGGCGCGATCTGCGTGTTCATGGGCTGGACGGTGGCGCCGAGGCCCGCGGTCTCGTCACGAGAGGTCATCCACAGCGGCAGGACGTGGCTCCTGCGGTAGAGGGCGAGGTTCGCGATCCCCACCGACGAGTTGTAGGGGCCGATCACGAAGCGGATGCCTCTCGCGATCACCTGCCGCGCGAC
>JBKPGF010000049.1:0-54294 GCA_046729255.1 Actinomycetota bacterium | reverse complement strand
GGGGGGCCGCCTGGCGCGCCCCCCGCCGCACGGGGTGGGGGGGGTGTACGACCGAGGAGCGCCGCCGCGTGGGGCCCCCCGGCGCCGGCGGCTCTGCGTGCGGCACAGAGGTCATGCGTGCGTTAGCTGACGCCTACCCCTTGATCTCGGCCCAGGCTGCCTGCCAGTCCTCGTACGGCTTGCAGACCTCGCCCCGGTCGTCACCGCAGTCGGCGGTCGGCGTGTCCCAGTAGTACACGTCGTCCCACCAGGCTTCGTCCGTCGCGTGGTAGGTGTCGCAGTGGTTCTCGTCCTTCGTCAGGTCGCACGCCTTCTCGTTCGACGGCGCCTCTCCGAAGTACTCGGCCACCTTCGCATTCGCCTCCGGCGAGATGATGTAGTTCATCCAGAGGTACATGCAGTTGGGGTGTGCGGCCTTGGACGAGATCATCCACGTGTCCGACCACCCGGTCGTCCCCTCTTCCGGCTTGACTGCGGTGACCGGCACTGGCGGCTTCTCGGCGGCCATGAGGTTGACCTGGTAGGGCCAGGTCGTGCCGACCGTCGTCTCGCCCGACTTGAACGTCGTCACCTGCGTGGCGTACGTCGCGCCGTCCCAGTACTTCCCGATGTCGGGCCGCTGCTTCTTCAAGAGATCCACAGCCGCGTTGAACTGGTCCTCGGTGAGCCTGTACGGGTCCGTGATCTCGAGGTCGGGCTGCGTCGCCTTGAGGTACACGGCCGCGTCGGCGATGAAGATCGGGTTGTCGTAGATCGACAGCCTGCCGGCCTGCGAGCCGTCCCAGATGGGCGCCCAGCTCGACGTGTCCTCGGGCAGTATGTCGCTCCGGAACACGAGGTAGTTCGGCCCGCGTCCGTGTGGAACCCCGTAGCCGACGCCGTCGACCGTGTTGTACGACTTGTCCTTCAGGCCGTCGAAGACGTCCTCGTAGTTCGGCGTCAGGTCGAAGTTCACCGGTGCGACGTCGCCCTTGGCGATGAGCCGCAACGTCGCGTCACCCGAGGCCGAGACGCCGTCGTAGGCACCGGTCGCTATCTGATCGACCATGTCGTCCGAGCTCGCGCCGTCCTTCGTGTTCACTTTGCAGCCGGTCTGCTGCGTGAACGTGTCCGCCCACGACTTGTCGGCGTAGCCCGCCCAGATGACGAGGTTGACTTCGCCCTCGTTCCTCGCGTTCTCCTGGATCTCCTCGACCGTCGAGCCGAGCCCTTCGATCTGCCAGTCCTCTCCGGAGGCGCTCGATTCGCCGTCTCCCCCGCACCCTGCAGCAGCGATGGCAAGCGCTCCGACGAGCACCGCCAGTGCTGCGAGGCCGACATTCCTCCTGCACACCTTCTTCATTCGTTGCCCTCCCTTTCCCCCCGTTCGACGACGTACGTGTGCTCGGGCCGCCAGGCGAGCGACACCGGTTGGCCCTTGTCTTCGGTTACGTCTGCCACGTTTTGCCGGACCACGGTGAGCCGCCCCCCTGCATCGAGATCGACGATGTAGCGCGTGACCGAGCCCAGGTAGACCACCTCTCGCAGAACCCCGCTTTCCGTTTCCTCGCCCGGTTCGGCAGCCTCGCCGTCGCCGAGCAGGCGGATCTTCTCAGGTCGCACAGTGAAGCGTCGCCCGTCCCGTTCGAGCAGGTTCGACACGCCCACGAAGCCCGCGACGAACTCCGTCGCGGGCCGCTCGTACACCTCGACGGGCGTCCCCACCTGGTCGATGCGGCCGTGGCTGAAGACCGCAATACGATCGCTCATCGTGAGCGCCTCGTCCTGGTCGTGCGTGACGTAGACGAAGGTGATGCCGACCTCCTGCTGGATCCGCTTCAGCTCGATCTGCATCTCCTCGCGCAGCTTGAGGTCGAGCGCGCCGAGCGGCTCGTCGAGCAACAGTACCCGGGGGTGGTTGACGAGGGCGCGTGCGAGCGCCACGCGCTGGCGCTGGCCTCCGGAGAGCTGCACCGGCTTGCGAGCACCGAACTGTGGGAGCCGTACGGTTTCGAGGGCTTCCGCGACGCGCTTCTGCCGCTCTTCCTTCGGAACGCGCTTCACCCGCAGCCCGTACTCGACGTTCTGCGCCACCGTCATGTGCGGGAACAGCGCGTAGTCC
The DNA here is from genome assembly GCA_046729255.1 of Actinomycetota bacterium. Lineage (GTDB taxonomy): Bacteria > Actinomycetota > Thermoleophilia > Gaiellales > Gaiellaceae > PALSA-612. The sequence continues at coordinate 52,193 of JBKPGF010000049.1, read as the reverse complement.
TGGAACACGGTGTTGACGTCACGCTCGTAGGGCGGCTTCTGGGCAACATCCACGCCGGCGAGGAGGATCTGGCCCGAGTCCGGCATCTCGAACCCCGCAATCATGCGCAAGGTCGTCGTCTTGCCGGAGCCCGAGGGCCCGAGCATCGTGAAGAACTCTCCGCGGACGATCTCGAGGTCGATCGAGTCCACGGCGACGACGTCGCCGAACGTCTTGCGGACCGCGATCAGCCGGACGTCGGTCTCACCGGCCGGAGCCTCGGTCTCGCTACGACGCTCCTGTGCTTGCGTCGACAAGCGCGCCCTCCAGGGTCGAAAGCCCTTCGTCGATCTCCTCGTCAGCCTCGATGAGCGGCGGCAGCAACCGGAGGACGTTCCCGTACATGCCGCAGGCGAGCAGGATGAGACCACGCTCCCGCGCCAGCTCGATCGTCCGCTTGACGAGGTCGGCGTCCGGCGTCTTCGTCTCGTGGTCGGTGACGAGCTCCATGGCGAGCATCGGGCCGATGCCGCGCACCTCGCCGACGGCCGGCACCTTCACGGCGATGGCGTCGAGCGCGGTGCGGAGCCGCTCACCGAGCGCGTCTGCGCGAGCTCTGAACTCCGGCGTCGCCACCTCGTCGAGCACGGCGAGCGCCGCGGCGCACGAGAGCGGGTTGCCCCCGAACGTACCGCCCAGGCCGCCGGGATGCACGCTGTCCATCACGGGAGCCTTGCCGGTCACGCCGGCGAGCGGCAGCCCTCCGCCGAGCGACTTCCCGGAGACGACGATGTCGGGCTCGACGCCGTAGTGCTCGATCGCCCAGAAGGGGCCCGTACGACCGGCGCCCGACTGCACCTCGTCGTCGACGTAGAGGATGCCGTGCGACGAGAGCAGCTCCTGCAGGCGGCGGGGGAAGTCGGGGGGCATCGGAATGAAGCCACCCTCGCCCTGCACGGGCTCGAGCACCGCGCAGGCCACCGACTCCGGGTCGACGTCGGAGCGAAAGAGATCCTCGAGCGCCTCGAGGGCGGCGTCGCTCGACACGCCCCGGGACGGGTAGGGGCCGGCCGAGCGGTAGACCTCGGGCGCAAACGGCCCGAAGCCCTTCTTGTAGACGAGCTTCGCGGTCATCGTCATCGTCAGCAGCGTCCGTCCGTGAAACGCGTTCTCGACGACGACCACCGCGGGCCGGCCGGTCGCCGCGCGAGCGACCTTGACGGCGTTCTCGATCGCCTCGGCGCCCGAGTTGACGAGAATCGACCGCTGCTCGCCGGTGCCGCAGGGCGAGAGCTCCGCCAGCCGCTCGCAGACGGCGACGTACGGCTCGTACACGCCGACCATGAAGCACTGGTGGAGGTAGCGATCGGCCTGCTCGTGGATCGCGGCGACGGCGGGCGGGAAGCCGTGCCCCGTGTTCTGGCAGGCGATGCCGCCGGCGAAGTCGACGTAGCTGCGGCCGTCGACGTCCCAGACGCGAGCGCCTTCCGCACGGGCGACGACGATCTGGGCAGAAGCGATCCCGCGCGCGACGAACCGGTCTCGCTGGGCGAGGATGCGCTCGGTAGCCGTCTGCTCGCGGGTGGCCACGATGGAAGGGCGGATTGTAAATGTGGTTGTGGGTACTCGTGAGATCAGCTAGATAGGGCTGCAACCGATCGGAGGGGGAACTCGATGGCTCGCACACCGCTCGCCACACAACTCGCGGAGATCGCGTCGACGAAACGCGATGTCACACGCCGGCGATTCCTACGGGACGCGGGCGCCGCCGCCACTGCCGTCGTCGCCGCCTCCGCCTGGGGTCGACTAGTACCCGATGCGCGCGCCGCAAGCGCAGGACGCGTCGTCGTCGTCGGCGCGGGCCTTGCGGGTCTGGCGTGCGCGTATCGCCTGAAGCAGGCTGGGATCGCTGCCCAGGTCTACGAGGCAGCCGATCATGTGGGAGGTCGCTGCTGGACCCTGCGAGGCGCGTTTGCGGACGGCCAGATCGTCGAGCGGGGCGGCGAGCTCATCGACCAGGGTCACTCGCACATCAGGCAGCTCGCCCAGGAGCTCGGCCTCAAGCTCGACAACCTCCACCGCGCCGAGCCGAACGGCACGGAGCCGATCTACCACTTCGACGGCGAGCCGTACACGTACGCGGAGGCCAGCGATGATCTGAACGGCATCTACCAGAAGCTGCACCGGGACGTCTCGGAGGCGAGTTATCCGACGCTGTTCGACTCGTTCACGCAACGCGGGTTCGAGCTTGACCAGATGTCGATCGTCGACTGGATCGAGGAGAGCGTCCCCGGCGGGATGTCGTCGCCGCTCGGCCAGCTACTCGAGGTCGCGTACACCATCGAGTACGGCGGGGAGTCGAGCGATCAGAGCTCCCTTAACCTGCTCTACCTGCTCGGCTACTCCGGTCAGGGCCAGTTCCGCGTCTTCGGGCCTTCGAACGAGAAGTACCACGTCCGTGGCGGCAACGACCAGATCCCGACCCTCATGGCGAACGCTCTGTCCGGCCAAGTGCAACTCGGACACGAGCTCGTTTCGATCAAGCTCGCTTCGGACGGTCGAAGCTATTCGCTGACGTTCCGGAACGGCTCCGTGACGAAGACGGTCGCCGCCGACCGACTGGTGCTCGCTCTGCCGTTCTCGATCCTTCGCTCGTCGGTCAACTACTCGAAGGCCGGGTTCGAGCCGCTGAAGGTGACTGCGATCGAGGAGCTGGGAATGGGGACGAACTCGAAGCTGCAGCTCCAGTTCGACGAGCGCTATTGGCACAGCCTGCAGTGCAACGGCGAGACGTTCGCCGACACCGGCTATCAGTGCACGTGGGATGTCACGAGAGCGCAGCCCGGGAAATCGGGCATCCTCGTCGACTACACGGGTGGCGTGATCGGCGATAGCTTCGGCTCGGATACGCAGGCGTACGCCGTGCAGTTTCTGTCACAGGTCGAGCCGGTGCTGCCCGGGATCACGGGACACTGGAACGGACGCGCGACACTCGACTCGTGGCCCGACTACCGCTGGACGAAGGGCTCCTACTCGTACTGGAAGGTCGGCCAGTACACGAAATTCGCCGGCATGGAGCGAAAGCGGCAAGGCAACTGCCACTTCGCGGGCGAGCACACCTCGATCGACTTCCAGGGCTACCTGAACGGCGCCGTGGAGTCGGGTGAACGGGCGGCTGCCGAGATCCTGGCCGACCTGAAGTAGCTCCGGCAGACTTCCCGGACCACATGCGTTCGTACGACCGGAGGGGCGTCCTCGCAGCGGGTGTCGCACTCGCACTCTCCGCCTCGCGCACCGGCAATGCCCTCGCTCGCCCCGCCGCGTCAGGGACGCTGCACTACTACAACTGGATCGACTACGTGAACCCGGAGACGTACACCGCGTTCACGAAGGCGACCGGCATCGCCGTCCGGAAGTCGTACTTCGCCTCGAACGAGGCGCTGCTATCGAGGCTGCGGAGCGGCGCGCGAGGGTACGACCTCGCGGCCCCGACCGGGTACATGGTGGCGACGCTCGCGGAGGAAGGCCTGCTGCGCCGGATCGACTGGAAGCGGCTTCGCACCGTTCGTCAGACGATCGACCCGAAGTTCCTCGGCCTTCCCTACGACCCCGACGACCGCTGGTCGGTGCCAAAGGACTGGGGCACGACAGGCTTCATGTACCGGACGGACAAGATCAGGGAACGCCCCATCTCGTGGGCCCAGTTCTTCGCGCTGTTCGAGAAGTACCCACGGAAATTCACCATGCTCGACGGCGCAGCCGAGGTGATCGGCTCGGTCGCCCTGAGACTCGGGTATTCCTTCAACACCGATGTCGAGAGAGAGCTCGCCCGCGTGCGCGCCTTCCTGCTCGACCTCCGGCCGTTCGTCCGCGCATTCGACTCGCGGCGATACGCGGCCGACATAGCCGCCGGCAAGGCATTCGGAGGCCTCGGCTGGAATGGCGACGGCGCCTACGTCATCGCCCACGCGCCAAATCACGCCGCCGATTACGTCGTCGCGAAAGAGGGCGGTGAGCTCTGGGTCGACGCACATGTCATCCCGAAGGGCGCAGCGAACGTTGCCGCCGCCTATGCGTGGATCGACTTCGTGTACAAGCCGAGGATCAGCGCCATGGAGACCCTCTACACGTACTTCGGATCGCCCGTGCGCCGGTCGCTGCTCGGTCCGATTCTCGCGCCGACGGTTCTTCGCAATCCCGACGTCTTCCCACCCACCGCGACGTACAGACGTCTCGAGCCGAGCAACCTCTCACCCGAGGGCGCGGCGGCCCGAGAGCGGATCTGGGCAGAGGTCAAGGCGGCGCGGTGAGCGACGTCGAGACGCCGATCAGCCTCGAGGAGCTCCGTCTCGCGGCTCGCAACCATGCGATGCCCCTGGAGACGCTGCGCCAGCCGATCACGCCTGCGGGACTGCACTACCTGCTCATCCACTACGACATCCCCGAAGTCGACGAGGCTGTATATCGCCTCGAGGTGGACGGGCTCGTCGCCGCTCCGCTGACGCTCTCGCTCGCGGAGCTCCGCGCGCGGCCGGCGGTCGAGCTGGCGGTGACGATGGAGTGTGCCGGGAACGGCCGTGTGCTCATCGAGCCGCACGTCTCCAGCCAGCCGTGGCTCCACGGGGCGGTCGGCACGGCCGTCTGGCGGGGGACGCCGCTGCGCGCGCTGCTCGCCGAGGCCGGCGTCGCGGACGCCGCGGTGGAGGTCGTGTTCACGGGCCTCGACCACGGACTGGAGGGTGGGATCGAGCAGGCGTACCAGCGCAGTCTCTCCCTCATGGATGCGCACCGGCCGGAGGTGCTGCTCGCGTACGAGATGAACGGCGCGCCGCTCCTCCCCCAGCACGGGTTCCCGCTGCGGTTGCTCGTGCCGGGCTGGTACGGCATGACGAGCGTCAAGTGGCTCGCACGCATCACTGTCGTCGACCGGCCGTTCGAGGGATACCAACAGACGCACTCGTATCGGCTGCGGCAGGAAGAGGACGAGCCTGGTGAGCCGCTCTCGCGGATGCTGCCGCGGTCGCTCATGGTGCCGCCGGGGTTTCCGGAGTTTCCCTCGCGGCAACGGTTCCTCGCGCCTGGGCGGTGCGTGCTCGAGGGCCGCGCGTGGTCCGGCCTGGGCGAGCCGGTGGTCGTCGACGTGTCGATCGACGGCGGTGCGAGCTGGGCTGCGGCAGAGCTCGAGGACGACGTCGGCTCGCCGTGGGCGTGGCGGCGGTGGACGTTCGAGTGGGATGCGAAGCCGGGCGAGCACGAGCTCTGCTGTCGCGGCCGTGACGCAGCGGGGAACGAGCAGCCCCTCCGTCCTTCCTGGAACCTCGGCGGCTACGCGAACAACGCGGTGCAGCGAGTCAGTGTCACCGTCGCCTGACCGTGACGGTGAAGGGCGCCTTGGCGGTGTTGGCGCTCGAGTCTTTCGCCTCGCAGCGCACCGTCGTGCGGCCGACCGTGAAGCGGCTGCCCGATCTCGGCTGACAAGCGACGGGAAGCGTGTCCTCGACGTCGTCGGTCGGGGTGACCTTGAACGTCACCCGCGCGTTCTTCGCCTTCTTCGGCACCCGCACGATCTTCGAGGTCGCACCGCTCAGCGTGGGCGGGGTGAGGTCGAACTCGAGACCCGGAACGACGAGTGACCCAATCCACGTGTCCGTTCCTGCGGCGCCTCCGCCTCCGACGTTGAAGCTCGCTGTTCGCTCGATCCGACCGCTCCCCGAGACCGCGGCGTAGATTCCTGAACCGCCCGTGACGGTGAACGACTGGGTCGCCGTGAGCGCCGACTCGGCCGTGAGACAGGGAGCATCGGCGACGGCGAATTGGATCTCGCCTTTGCCTTGCACTCTGAAGCTCGTCGTGTACCCGAGAATCTTCACGCGGTCCGCGGAACAGGGCCCCGCATCGCCGTTGTACATGTACGCCTGAGTAACGTGGCCTAGCCCGGAGATGTCTCCCTGTGCGAGCGCGAGTGACAGCCAGTCGTAGGCGGCGTCCCCGCTGGGCACTGGGCATCTACCGACACCATCAGGAGGGCTGCCTGCAGGTTCAAGGTTCCGGCGGCAAACGGCGACGACGACGCCGCAGTGGCCAGGAAGGCGACTGCCGCGACAACTATGGCCAGAAGCGCGCGCATTTGTCACCGCCGTCGCTTCACGGTGACGACAAAGGACGCCTTGCCCGTGTTGCCGCTGGAGTCCGTCGCGGAGCAGCTCACCCGCGTCTTGCCGATCTTGAAGCGACTGCCGACCTCGGCTGACACGCCACGGGCACGACACCGTCGGCGTCGTCGGTCGCAGTGACCTTGAACGTCACGCGCGCGTTCTTCGCCTTCCTGGGCACACGCACCGTCCTCGCAGTTGCCCCGCTGAGCGTTGGCGGCGTCAGGTTGAACTCCAGGCCGGCTACGTCGAGCGTGCCTTTCCACGTCTCCGGCCCCACCGCGCCGACATCCGTCACGGTGAGCGCTCGCGACAGTGTTCCTCCTCCCGTCGCTCCCGCGTAGATGCCGCTGCCGCCCGTGATCGAGAACGACTGGACGGTGTTGGGACGACCCTCGGAGCCTTCGAGACAGCCGGTGGGCGCGGTGGCGACGTCGATCTCGCCCTTGCCGGCCACCGCGAGCGTCATGGAGCTCGCGAGCACGCGCGTCTGGCCCAACGGACACCCCGCCGGTACGAGGTCGATGACGTACATGTAGGACGCCACGGACACCTCTCCCAGCCCGGGCATCTTGCCCTGCCCGCTCCGCGTGACACACTCGATGTTGATCGCCGTGTTCGGCGGGCACGCGACGAACCGCCGGGCCTCGACATGGAGGACGGCATTCAGCGAAAGCGTCGCGACGGCGGACTGCGGCTCCGAAGACGCCGGAGCAACGGCCGTCGCCGCGATGAGGGCGACACTCAGGAGCAGCGCCATTCGCATCAGGGTCACGATGCGTGGCGACGCTGAAGTTGCGCCAAAGAATCGCCAAATTCCGGCCTACACTTTGGCGATGACGGTGTCTGCCCCGGCGCGCATCGCAGCCGGACGGAGATTGCAATTCCGGATCCTCGGCACGCTCGAGGCCTGGCGCGACGGGGCCGTCGTCGACCTCGGCGCGCGGAAACAGCGCGCAGTGCTTGCGGTCCTGTTGCTGCACGCGAACCGCGTCGTCTCCACGGAGCGCTTGATCGACGAGGTCTGGGGAGAGAAGCCGCCCGAGACCGCCCGCTCTGCCCTCCAGGTCTACGTTGCGGCGTTACGCAAGGCGCTCGGAGGTGAAGTGAGCGCGCTCCGAACGAGTGCGCCTGGTTACGTGCTGGATCTCGAGCCGGGTGCGCTCGATCTCGACCGCTTCATCGCGCTGCGCGACGAGGGACAGGCGGCCAGAGACGATGAGCGCCGGTCGGAACTGCTGCGTGACGCGCTCGAGCTTTGGCGCGGCACGCCGCTTGCCGACCTGTCGGCCGAGCCGTTCGCGGCGAGGGCGGCTGCGCGGCTCGAGGAGCTGCGACTCGAGGCTCTCGAGCAGCGGATCGACGCAGACCTTGCACTTGGCCGGCACACAGCCCTCGTCCTGGAGCTCGAGTCGCTCGTCGCCGAGCATCCCTATCGGGAACGGCCGCGCGCTCAGCTCATGCTTGCCCTCTATCGCTCGGGTCGTCAGGCGGAGGCGCTCGACGTCTACCAGGAAGGGCGCCGTCTCCTCGTCGACGAGCTCGGCCTGGAGCCGGGTGACGAGCTGAAGGAGTTGGAGCGATCGATACTCCAGCACGAGGTGCCGGCAGCGCCGGTTCCAACGCGCTCGGGCGCCTCGTCGCAGCGAAAGCGCCCGCTTCGCCGAAGGTGGGTTGTCGCGATCGCCGCCGCGGTGCTCGTCGCCGGCACCGCGAGCGCTCTCGGCTTCCTCGCTGCCGGCGGTGAGAGCCCTCGCATCTGGACCTCCACGAACGCGGTCGGCGTCATCGATCCTGCAACCAATCGTGTCGTCGCCGAGGTCCCGGTCGGCGCGGGGCCCGGTCCGCTCGCGGTCGGGGGCGACGCGGTATGGGTAGCGAATCTCCAGGACGAAACCGTTTCTCGGATCGATCCTGTGACGCGAACGGCCTTAAGGTCGATCCCGGCTGGCGGAGTCCCGGCCGACCTCACGTTCGGCGGAGGGGCGGTCTGGGCCTTCCTTTCGGCAAGTGACGCCTTGACCGGGATCGACCCGGCGTTCAACGAGACGTCCCTGCTCAGGATGAAAGTCGACCAAGCCGCTCGAAGCCTGAATCCGGGATGGCGATGCAGCACACAACAGGCGAGCCTGGCCGTAGACGGTCAGCGGGCCTGGATTGCATGCGGTCACACACGGCTCGAGCGCGTCGATCTGCGCAGCGGCGTGCCGTCTGGCACGGCGTTCGATGCGGGGGGGGTGTTCGTCCCGCTGGAGTTCTCGGACATCGCCTTCGGCCAGGGCTCGGCCTGGGTGCTCAACCGTGCGGCGAACACCGTCATGGAGATCGACGCCGCCACGAACGTCGCGGCGGCGTCTCGGGCGATCACCGTGGGCCGGTCTCCATATGCGATCGCCTGGGGACACGGCTCACTTTGGGTCGCGAACCGCGAGGACGACACGGTAACGCGAGTGCGCCTAGGCCCCGGACAGGTTCCGGCGGAGACGACTATTGACGTCGGAGACGGCCCCGTCGACATCGCCGTCGGGACCGACGCCGTCTGGGTGGCGGACAGCCTCGACGGAACCGTCTCCCGCGTCGACCCGGCGACGAACAGCCTTGCGGAGACGATCGACGTGGGCGGGCGCCCGGCGAGAATCGCCGCCGGCGCTGGGTTCGTGTGGGTGACGAAGCGCTAGGTCGCTAACGCAGGAATGATCTCGGAGCCGTACGCCTCGAGCGTCTGTTCCTGGCTGTGCGTCATGAGGTAGATGTTCCACTGGTCGACGCCTGCGGCCTCGAGCCGGCGCAGCTTCTCGACGTGCTGTTCGGGTGTGCCGAGGACGCAGAAGCGGTCGCACGTCTCGTCGTCGATCTGCTTGCCGTGCTCCGCGCCGACACGGCTGTGCTCGTGGTAGTCGTAGCTCGCCCGCTTCATCCGCTCGACGTAGTCGACGAGCGCGTGGGGAAGCTCGGACTTGTCGTGCTTGGCCAGCAAGTCGAAGACGTGGTTCGAGACCATGGCAGGAAACCAGCGCACCTGCTCGCGCGCATCTGCGAGGTCGTCCGAGACATGTGCGGGCGCGCAGGAGATGACCTTGATCGCGGACGGGTCCCGTCCTGCTGCCTCGGCAGACGCGCGCACCTGGCCGACGATCCACTCGATGATGTCCGGGTCGGCAAGCTGGACGATGACGCCGTCGGCGACCCGGCCGGCCGCCGCGAGCACCCGCGGCCCGTAGCCGGCGACGTACACGGGAATGTCCGGCTGGCCCTGAGCCCATTCGACATGGATGTCGAAGTCGTTCCAGCGCACGGGCCGGCCGTTCGCGAGCTCCTTGATCATCGCTGTCGCCCGCTCGAACTCGTCGACGTGGACGGGCTTGAGGCCGATTGTCCTCCGTGCGGAGTCGCCGCGGCCGATGCCGATCACCATCCGCCCCCCGGAGATCGCCTGGAGCGTCGCGAAGGCGCTCGCGGTGACGGTCGGCTCGCGCGTGCCGGGGTTCGTGACGTTGAGGCCGAGCTTCAGCGTCGACGTCTCGAGCGCCGCCATCGTCAGCAGCGGATACGGGTCGTGCCAGAGGATGTGCGAGTCGTACGTCCAGCCGTACACGAAGCCGTGCTGCTCCGCGAGCTTCATTAGCTCGACGACCCGGCTCGCCGGCGGGTCGGGAAGCACGGTGACGCCGAAGCTCAGCATCTGAGGGAGAGGAGTGTATTCCTTCGGAGCGCTAACGCTTTCTCGGCCGCCAGACAGGGCTCTGCCCGGCTGCAAGCTTCCGCACGTTGGTGCCGTCGGCGCTCATGACATACACGCTGCCGTGCATTCCTTCGCCGTCGGACCACGCAATCCGCGTCCCGTCGGGCGACCACGCCGGTTCTTCGCCCTCCGCGAGCTGTCGCATGCCCGAGCCGTTCGCCTTCATGACCGTCAGGTCCGAATATCCGTGAACGAACGCGATCTTGCGTCCGTTGGGCGACCACGTACCTTCCCCACTGCCGGTGGCAACGAGCTTCCGGTCCGTGCCGTTCGCCTTCATCATGTACATCGGGCGCAGTGGAGCGGAGCCGACCAGGATCCATCGGCTCCCTGGGGACCAAGGCTCGTCTCCCAACTCGGTGAAGTCGTTTACGAGTCGCCGCAGGCCGGTGCCGTCGACATTGACGACGTACGCGGCATCAGAGTTTGCGAAGGCGATCTTGCGACCGTCCCGGGACCAGGCAACTTCCTGAGCATCGACCTTCGCGAGCCGCCGCCGGTGCTTGCCGTCGGGGTCGATCACCCAGAGCCCGAGGCCCGTGTCGGCCCCGAACGCGATCAAGCGCCCGCTCGGCGACCATGCTGGCGAGGCGAGCAGGCCGAGGCCCCGCGTCAGCCGCCTCTTGTCGGAGCCGTCCACCTTCATCGACCAGAGCTCCTCGAAGTCTCCGACGTACGCGATCCGGTCGCCGTTCGGCGACCATGCGGGATCGGCAGCGTCGTCGTGTCGTGGCTCACCCGCCAAGAGTCGAGCGCGTCCGCCGCCTGCACCCACCGACCAGATGCTCGTGTAGCACGTCTCGCCGTCGGCCGTGCACGTCTCGCGCTCGAAGCTGATCGTGCCATGCGAAGCCGGGGCCGCCTGGCCGGCGCCGCCCACGCTGAGGATAAGTGCTGCCAGCGTCGCCGTTAGGGCTGCCCGAGCCACTCGGTCGCATCGTCGCAGAGCACGCCCGCTCAATAGAGAACGAGCCGGTCGCGATGTACGGCCTCGACGTCACGCGGGCGACCATGCAGGTCGCGCGAGGAAACGCCGGCAATGCCCTTCGCGAAGACCCGGCCGTCCGGGCCGACGAGCTCGACGGCGTCCCCGGGCTCGAAGCGCCCTTCGGTCGCGTCCACGCCTATTGCGAGCACGCTGGCGCCCTGTTCGGCGACGGCGCGGCGCGCTCCCTCGTCGAGGTGAATGCGGCCCGCGACCGGCTTGCCGTGGAGGATCCAGAGCTTGAACGCCGGCAACGCGCTCGTACCGGGCGCAAACCTCGTCCCTCGACCCTCGCCGGCCACGATCGGCCCGAGTACGTCCGGGCCCACGCCGCCCGCGATCACCGTTCGGATTCCTGCGGAGGCCGCCAACTCGGCTGCGAGGATTTTCGACCCCATGCCGCCCTTGCCGACCGTGGACCCCTTGCCGAGGACGACCCCCGCAGCCGCCCCGCCGTCCTCTACGAGCTCGGCTTCCGGCGTTCCCGGCGCGTGCGTGAACACGCCGGGCACCTCGGTCAGCAGCACGAGCAACCTCGCCCCGACGAGAAGCGCCACCTGCGCGGCGAGGGCGTCGTTGTCGCCGAACGTGATCTCATCGGTCGCAGTCGCATCGTTCTCATTGACGACGGGGACGGCGCCGAGCTCGAAAAGCGTCCCCAGTGTGTGACGCGCGTTCACGTAGGCCGCGCGGTCGGCGACGTCGGAGGCAGTGAGGAGCACCTGGCCGGCGACGAGCCCCTCCTTCGCAAGCGCAACGTCCCAGGCCGCCTGCAGCCTCGCCTGGCCAAGCGCAGACGCTGCCTGAAGGCGCGGCAGGCTGCCGGGGCGATGGCGGAGGCCGAGCCGCGGAAGACCCAAGGCGATGGCTCCCGACGACACGACGCAGACCGGCGTTCCCGCGTGCACGAGGGCCGCGATCTCGCGGGCGCGGGCGGCGAGCACCGAGCGCCGGATGCGACCGCTCGGCCCTGCGACGAGCGAGGACCCGAGCTTGACGACGACCGCGCGCTTCACCGCCGCTGGGTCCCGTCGCCGATCACCCGGTACTGGCGCAGCCAGAGGTCGCGGTACGTAACCGGCCCACGAGGGCCCGGCGACCATTCGACGTTGATGCCGGTCTCCGGCGACCCGGTCAGCTCGTAACCGTCGGTGAAGCGGGTCGGCGCGTGCCAGTAGGCGGCCGTCCCGCGGTAGGCGTCGAGAAAGCGCCCGGCAGCCTCCTCGTCCTCCGTGACGATCCCCGCTGCGAGCCCGGACGTCTCCTCGTTGGCGATCCGAACGGCCTCGTCCAGGTCGTCGACGAGCAGCGCCGTGACGGTTGCAACGCGCTCCGGGTCCGAGGCCCACTCGTACCCCACGGGCACGTCAAGCGGCTTCGCGCCTTCCACGTCGCCGCGGACCTCGAGGCCGTGCGTGCGGAAGAGCTCCACCAGCGCCGGGACGAGGTTGACGGCCTCGCGGTCGACGAGGCAGAGGTTGAGCCGGTTGCAGACCCCGAGCCGGTCGAGGCTCGCCTCGGTCAGCGTCAGCGCCTTCTCTCCGTCCGCTGCCGCGTGCAGGTAGAGAACACCGCCGCCCTCGGCGTGCGCCAGCGTCCGCGTGCCGTGTTCCGCTGCGAGGCGCGCGAGCGCGGCCGTCGTCTCGCCGCTTCCGCGCAAGATCACGAGCGGTACGAGCCGCGGCATCGTGACCAGCACCCGCGCACCTTCCCGGTCGGCGGAGCGGACGAGCCCGACCGCCCCGGGCGGCAGACCCGACTCGGCGAGGGCCGGACGCAGCACCGTGTCCACGAGCGTGGTCACGGTGCCCAGCGCGGCGCCTCCGGTGCGCAGGACGGCAGCGTTGAGCCCCTTGAGCAGCTGACCGGCGACGTCGAGCGCGACGTTGGGTCGCGCCTCGAAGTTCGCGCCCACGACGCCGATCGGGATGCGACGCTCGTTGACGCGCAGACCGTTGGCGAGCGTCCGCTCGCCCACGGCGCGCTCGAGCGGCTCGAGCTCCGCGGTGGCTTCGACCTGGACCGCGAGGCTCTCGACTCGGCCCTCGTCGAGGCGGAGCCGGTCGAGCATCCCCGCGTCGAGCCTGCCTTCGGCCGCAGCGACGTCGGTGGCATTCGCCTCGAGGATCTCCCCACGTCGCTCGCGCACGAGGGTGGCCGCCCGGCTCAGCGCAGCCGAGACACCGTCGTCCGTGAGGAGCGGCGCGGCGCGGAGGGCTCGCTCGGCCTCCCGCTCGACGAGCGAGCGCAGGTCCTGCATAGACCTATTGTGCGCGGACCCTGCGTCGGCGTCAGCCCACCCAGACGAGGGTCTTCGACGCCAGGCGGTCAAGGGCCTGGACGGCGAGCTCCAGATGTTCCTCCGTTGTGTCCTCGAGCTTCGTGTGCGACAGGCCGCGGAGGCTCTGCACGAAGAGCATCACAGTCGGCACGCCGGCACGGGCGACCTCGGCCGCGTCATGGAGCGGGCCGGACGGCAGGCGGTGAGACGTGTCGGTGACTTCGAGGATCGCCTCGTCGCAGAGCTCGATTAGCTCGATGTCGAAGAGGATGGGCTCGATCGACCAGATCTTGTCGAACGAGACGTCGATCGACTCCTCATCGGCAAAGCGCTCGCAGCACTCTCTCGCGTCCTCGAGCATGGCTCTGAGCGCTGCTGCCTCGAGGTGCCGCTGATCGAGCAGCTGCTCCGCCGTCTCGACGACGGACGTCACGATTCCCGGCTTGCAGACGACGCCGCCCGATGTGCAGACCGCGCCGCCGCCCGCGCGCTCGGCGATGTGTCGCAGCTCGAGCGCGAGCTTCGCGGCGCCGGCGAGCGCGTCCCGCCGGGCGTTCATGGGCGTCGAGCCCGCGTGTGCCGCCTGGCCTCTCCAGGTGACGAGATGGCGCTCGACGCCGAACGTCCCCAGCACGACGCCGAGGGGCAGGTCGAGGGACTCGAGCACCGGGCCCTGCTCGATGTGCAGCTCGAGGTAGGCCGCTGCGTTCTCGAGCTGGCTCCGTGCCTCGGACGCGCGGTCGAGATCGACACCGTGCTCGGCAAGCGCGTCCGGCAACGCCACGCCATCGGCGTCACGGCGCTCGCGCAGCTCGTCCTGGTCGGCCATCGAGCCCGCCGCTGCGCTCGAGCCGAAGAGGGAGCGGCCGAAGCGGGCGCCCTCCTCGTCGGCCCAGTTGACGAGCCGGACGGTGACCGCGGGCTCGCCCTCCTCCGCCAGACGCCTCAGCACCTCGACCCCGGCCATGACGTTGAGGCAGCCGTCGAGCCAACCGCCGTTCGGCACCGAGTCGATATGGCCGCCGATGAGCAACGCGCGCTCGGAGCCGCCGCGCAGCGTGAACCACTGATTGCCCGCCGTATCGATGTCCTCCTCGACCGCTAAGCCCGCCAGCTTCCCCCGCAGCCACTCGCGCGCCCGCTCCCACGTCTCCGTCCAGGCGACGCGCTGGGCGCCGTTCTCGTCGCCGGTCAGCTCCTGGAGCTCGCGCAGCTCCTGGACGGTGCGGGACGGCTGGAGCGGCACGCGCGAAGCCTAAACGAGGCGCTAGCCCGCGACGGCAATCGCTTCGATCTCGATCTCCAGCTCCGGCAGTGCGAGCGACGTCACCTCGACGATCGTGTCGGCCGGGTATGGCGGCGTAAACCACTTGCCTCTCAGGTCCACGATCTTCGGGAAGTTGCCCATGTCGGTGAGGAAGATCGTGACCTTGACGACCCGCTCGAGCGACGAGCCGCCGGCCTCGAGAACGCGTCGCAGGTTCCTGAACGCCTGCTCGGCCTGAGCATCGAAGTCGTCGGCGCCGACTATCTGCCCTTGCTCGTCGATTGCCGCCTGCCCGGAGATGAAAAGAAGGTCGCCGACTCGAAAGCCCTGCGACAGGCGGAAGGGCTCGTAGGGATCGGGGTCGACGCGGATCTGCTCGACGCGCATGGCTCCTCCTTCGACGTGGTCCTGAGATTCTGTGCGACGTGCGCCCCGACGTAGCGATCATCGGTGGAGGCGCCGTCGGGACAGCGTGCGCCCTCGAGCTCGCGCGCCGCGGCGCTGGGGTAACGCTGCTCGAGCGCGGCCCTGAGCTCGGCTCGGGCTGTTCGGCAGGAAATGCCGGACTCATCTGCCCGAGCCACTCGACGCCGATCTCGAATCCCGCCGCGGTCCGCAACGGCCTCCGCTGGATGCTCGACCGCGACAGCCCCTTCTACCTCCGGCCACGGCCGGCCGCTCTCCCGTGGCTGGCCCGCTTCCTGCTCGCGGCTCGCAGGGCTCCCGCCGGTGCGCGCGCGATCCGCGATCTCTCGGTGGCGAGCCTCGAGCTCCACGCCGGCCTCGCCGACCACCTCGACACCGGCTTCGAGCGCCGGGGCGTCCTCAACGTCTATGCGACCGAGGAGTCGTACGCAGCCGGCCGTCGCGAAGCGGAGGCGTCGGGTCTCCGGTTCGAAGCGCTCGATCGCGACGACGCGCTCGGCCTCGAGCCGGCGCTGGGCCCGCGGACACTCGGGGCCGTCTACTACCCGCGGGAGGCCCACGTCGACCCGTTGCGGTTCGTGCAGGCGATCGGCGCCGCTGCCGCAGCGGAAGGCGCCGCCGTCCGGACAGAGGTCGAGGTGCGACGCCTGCGCCGGCTCGGCGATGGCGTCGCGATCGAGACGAGCGAGGGCGAGCTACGTCCCGAGACGGTCGTGCTCGCGGCCGGCGCGTGGAGCTCAGGGCTCGCGCGCACTGCCGACGTCTACCTGCCTCTCGAAGGCGGCAAGGGCTACCACGTCGATCTCGAGGGCGCCGACAGCGATCCGAAGATTCCGACGTGGCTTCAGGAGTCGTGGGCCATAGCGACGCCGCTCCCCGGCCGGCTTCGCCTGGCAGGCACCCTCGAGCTGGCCGGCCTCGATCTCTCGATCAACAGCCGCCGCGCGGAGGTGGTCCGGAACGGTGGCGTGCGCGGCCTGCGTGGTTTGGAGGGCCGCCGCGTGCTCGACGTCTGGGCCGGTTTGCGGCCGTGCACGCCGGAGGGCCTGCCCGTGATAGGCAGACCGAAGCGAGTACCCGGCCTCGTGCTGGCGACAGGACACGCGATGAAGGGCGTCTCGCTCGCGCCCGTGACCGGGCAGCTTGTTGCCGAGCTCGTGGCCCGCGAGACGCCGAGTCACGACCTCGCGCCGTTCAGGCCCGACCGGTTCCGGCCGCTGCTCCCGCTGCGCTGAAATGCGCGATCTCGTCGAGGTACTCGAGCACGCGCTCGAGCGGCTCGATGTCGCCGAACTTCGCGTCGATGTCGAAGAGATTCCACTCCACCGCACCCGCCACGCGGTCGCCGACGCACTCCCGGACGACGATCGGCCGGAAGCCCAGGCCGATTGCATCCTCGACGGTGTGCCGCACGCACCCGGCCATGGTCACGCCGGTGACGATCACCGTGTCCACACCGGCCGCGCGCAGGTATCCGGCCAGATGCGTGCCGTGGAAGGCGCTCGCGAATTTCTTGACAATCACCTGCTCCCCCGGCTCCGGCGCGATACGCTCGTCGATCGCAACCGCGTCCGTGCCGAGCTGCAGCACCTCCACGGGGATCTTGCGGTGCCAGATGCCCATGTCGGTGTTCGGCCCATCGGTGACTGCGTATGCGGTCGTCGTGAACGCAATCGGAATCCCCTTCGCGCGCCCGGCCGCGTTCAGGCGCTGGACGCCGGGGATGATCACGTCCATGCCGTCGCACGTGAATGGGTTGCCCTCGTGTGTCCAGGCATTGGCGAGGTCGATGTGGATCAGTGCCGGCCGCTCGCCGAAGCCCACGCGGCGCATGAAGCCACGGTGGCGATACAGCTCGGAATCGGCGGCGAAGATTGTCTCGAGGGCCCGCGTGATGTCGTCGCTCATCTCCAACCTCCTTTGCTCAGTCTGACTTGTGCGGTGCGCTCGTGAGATAGACGGCCGAGTAATCGAGCGAGCCGTGGCCGGCGGCCTGTGCTCGGCGGAACTCCTCGAGCGCCGACCCGGCCGCGTTCGGCGCCAGTCCGTGCTCGTCTGCGAGCGCTTGCGCGAGCGCCAGATCCTTGACGATGAGGTCCAGCGCGAAGAGCGGCTCGTAGTCCCTGGACGATGGGTGCGCGGCGTCGACGCCCGGTAGTGGAAAGCGCACGCGGAGGACCCGCGAGTCGGCGGTGGAGGCGGTGAGGATCTCGTAGAGCGTCGCGGAGCCGATGCCCTCGCGCTCGGCGATCGCGCACGCCTCCGCGACCGCGACCATCGTCGCGCCGGCGATGAGGTTGTTGCACAGCTTCGCCGTCTGCCCCGCTCCCGGGCCGCCGACGCGCACGACCAACGCCGCTCCGACGTCACGCAGGACGGCCTCTTCCCGCGCAAAGACAGCCTCGTAACCGCCAACCATGACCGACAGCGTGCGCGCCGAGGCGCCGTGAGGCCCGCCGGAAACGGGCGCGTCGAGCACGTCGGTGCCCGAAGCTCCCAGCTCGTCGGCCAACTTCCGCGCGAGCGACGGCGGGCTCGTCGACATGTCGACGAAGGTCCGCACGCCCGTGCCGGCGATCGCCTTGCCCACGTCCTCGACCGCCTCCGCCGTCGGCAGCGAGGCGATCGCCAGGTCTGCGCCGTCGACCGCCTCTCGAACCGTGGAGGCAACGGGCCCATCCACCATCCGTGCGCGGTCGGGATCGAGATCGCAGGCCACAACGTCGTGTCCCGCTGCGACGAGATTTCGCGCCATCGGCAGCCCCATCGTCCCGACGCCGATGAAAGCGATCCGAGCCACCCGCCGTAGTATCGACCCAACGTGGACGCGGTCGAGGAGCTGCTACAGCGCTTGTTGACGGAGACCGGCGCCAGTCGTGTGACGCTCCGGCAAGACCTACCGGGCGACTACGCGTTCCCCGTCACGCACGAGGCGCTCGCAGACGGCGTGAAGTCGCTCTGCGAGGAGCGCACGGTCCATCTGCCGACACAGCCGGTCGTCCTCGAGTTGCAGGAAGGACGGCAGGTGGTGCAGGACGACTGCCGCGCCGCCTACGACGATCCGGCATTCCAGCGGATGCTCGACACCTACGGCGGCCTCGCAGCGCAGATCGTGACGCCGATCTTCGAAGGCGACCGGCTGCGAGCCGTCGTGTCGCTCCACCAGCTCGGGCAGTCGCGCAGGTGGTCGGACGAGGACATCGCCGCAGCGTCGAGCGCAGCCGAGGAGTTGGGGAAGCTGTTGTGAGGGTCTCTGCCGAGTCCGCCCACAACCGGTGGCATGCCGACCTCGAGCCCGTCGCCACGGTGCAGCCGGGAGAGGAGATCACGCTGGAGACGCGCGACGGCCTCGACGGCCAGCTCACGCGCAGCAGCTCGCTCGAGGACGTGCTCACGCTCGATCACGGTCTAGGCCATCCCCTGACGGGCCCCGTCTACGTCGAGGGCGCGAAGCCAGGCGACGTCGTCGACATCGAGCTCGTCGCCTACGAGACGGCCGACTTCGGAGTGACGGCGGTCATCCCCGGCTTCGGGTTCCTCGCCGACGAGTTCACGGATCCCTACCTCGTCACATGGGAGATCGCCGACGGCAAGGCGCGCTCGCCGGAGCTGCCGGGTGTCGTAATCGCGGGCGATCCGTTCGCCGGGGTGATCGGCGTCGCGCCGTCGCACGCGCTGATGGACGAGATCGCGCGACGCGAGCAGGCGCTCGCGGATGCAGGCGCCCCCGTCGCCGACCCGCTGCCGGAGACGGCTTTCCCCGCCACTTGCCGCGCGGGCATCCGCACGATTCCGCCGCGCGAGATCGGGGGAAACCTCGACATCCGCCAGCTCGTCGCCGGCTCGCGAATCACGCTGCCGGTTCACGTCGAGGGAGCGCTCGTCTCGGTCGGCGACCTCCACTTCGCCCAGGGTGACGGCGAAGTGTGCGGCACCGGTATCGAGATCGCCGGTGCGGTGACGATGCGCGTCGCAGTGAGAACGCCCGAGCGGCCGCTCCGGCTGCCGTCGTTCGAGACGCCAGCGAGACCGGCAGCCCGTTCCTTCGCGACTACCGGCATTGCCCTCGACGTGCCGATGGACGTCGACGCGGCGGCGCGCGTCGCCCTGCTCGAGATGATCGACCACCTCGAGGCAAGGCTCGGCGTTCCACGAGCGGCGGCGTACGCCCTCTGCTCAGTCGCCGTCGACCTCCGGATCTCGGAGGTTGTGGACGTGCCCTACCCCCTTGTGTCGGCGCTGCTTCCGCTCGACGTCCTTAGCTCTTGATCGGCACCGCGTAGCAGGGCATGGGCGCGCCGGTCGCGCCGCGCAGCTTGAGCGGGAACCCGAGGAACGCGAACTCGTACTGCTTTTCGCCCGCGATCTCCTCCATGTTCACGACTTCCATGATCTGCGCGCCGGCGGTCGCGAACATGTAGCAGTGGACGGGCAGGAAGACGTCAGGCTCCTCGGACGGCAGTACCTCGAGCGCGATCGAGTCACCCGCGATGCACATCGCGCCGACCTCCTCGCACAGGTACTTCGCAGCGGGCAGGCCGATCCCGGGCGGGTTCGCGAGGTAGCCGTCGAAGTCCGGCCACTTCGTCATCCGGCCGGTGCGGACGAGGACGACGCTCTTGGGCTGGATCTCGACTCCCTGCTCCGTCGCCGCCTTCTTGAGGTCGTCGGGGGTGATCGCGTAGCCGTCGTCGAGGCAGTCGACCCCGTGTAGGCCGGCGACGTCGAGCAGGACTCCCCGGGCGATGATGGGCGGATACTTGTCGAGGCCGCCCTTGTTCCAGATACGGCTGCCGAGCTCGGCGTCGGCCGTCCAGCCGTTCCAGAACTTCCCGTAGAAGCCGAGGTGGTTGAGCGTGTCGATGTGCGTCCCGCAATGCGTGTACATGTGGATCGAGTCGCCGCAGTACGAGTACGTCTCGTGGACCTCGCTGCCGACGCCGGATAGGTTGTCGTTCACCGAGCCCTGCGGCGTATGCGTCATCCAGATCCCGTACGGCGGGTCGCCGGCCGCGACCCACGACGGCATGCCGACGAAGAACTCGACGTTCAGGTCGAACACGTGGCTGCCGTCGAGGTGCTCGAGGATCGCGCGGTTCGTCTCGGACGTGATCCAGTTGAGGCGGCCGATCTCGTCGTCGGCGCCCCACGGGCTCTTCGAGACCTGCAGACCGTCTTGCTCGAGAACGGCCTCGTACGTGAGGCTTTCCTCCACTGTGGCCATGAGCTCTCCTCCTTCGGAAGGGTGACCCGAGTCTAATAGGGTGCTTCGCGATGAGGAAGGTGCGCTTCTACTACGACGTCGTCTGCCCGTACTCGTACATGGAGGGGTTTGCCGTCGAGGCCGTCCAGGACGCCGGGGCGGTCGAGATCGAGTGGCTGCCCTTCGAGCTGCGGCCCGCGCCGCGCCCGCTGCTCGAGGTGCGGGGAGACCACCTGCGCACCGACTGGACGGAGAACGTCTACCGCCTGGCACAGGAGCGCAGCATCGAGATTCACCTGCCTCGCTACCAGCCGCGCTCGACGCTGCCTCTCGCCGCGTGCCTGTGGGCGGGTGAGCAAGGCGCCCTGCGGCCCTTCAAGCACGCGCTGTACGAGGCCTTCTTCTGCGAGGGCGAGGACATCGCTACCGACTACGAGATCGCTCGTGCGGCGGCGCGGGCCGGGCTCGATCCGAACGGTGCCGTGGCCGCTGCCTACTCACACGAGCGCTTCGAGCTAATCAGTGAGATCCGAGGTGTAGCCGAGGCGGCCGGCGTGCGCGGCGTCCCGACGCTCGTCACCGAGGACGGCGAGAGCCACTGGGGCATGGGCGGGCTCCAGCGCTACCTCGTCGGCGAGCCGCTGGTTCCGAGGATTTAACCCAGGTCGAGGACGTCGACGACGCGCATCTCCGGCTCGACGCCGACCTTGCGCATGAGCTCGGTGCCCCTGGGAACGTCCGCCGTCGCCAGATAGGCGTCGAGTGTCTCGCGATCCTGCCAGTACGCGATGAGCGTTCCGACCCCGTTGCCGTACAAGAGCGAGGCCGTGAGCACGCCCGCAGGACGCGTCGGGCGACCGTCCTCCATGAGCCTGGCAAGTTGCTGCGCCTGCTCGGCGCTCATGTGCGCTTCGAAGACCGCCGCGACCACGAGCGAGATCATCGCACGCGTGGCTTCGCAATCCGAATCGCCTGCAAGTAGCGAATCTCCTGAGGGATGGTGACCCTGCCAATCAATCCCTCGCCGACAGGGTCACCGTCCCCCCGGGTTGAGGAGGACGGCTAGGTCGAGATCATCTTCTTCGCGACGCCGACGCCGGCCGCGACGGCGCGCTCGTACTCGAGCGGCACCGTGGCCGAGTCCTGAAGCGCGATGCCGGTCGAGTCGAAGACCGTCACCTGGTCGTCGGACTGGCGACCTTCCAGCTCGCCGGCGATCACCTTGCCAATCTCGCCGGCGACATCGTCCTCGGAGATGAGCCCCTCGCGCAGTGCGACGTTGATCTCGCCGTCCTCGCGGCACTGGCGGATGTCGTCCACGAAGACCCGCCCCCGCTGGAGAGTCCGCGGGTCGATCTCCTGCTCGCCCTCGAGGTCGGCGCCGAGCGCGGCGAGGTGCGCTCCAGGCTTCACCCACGCGTCGTCCACGATCCATCCCCGCGCGTGTGTTCCGGTGACGATGACGTCGGCGCCCTCGACGGCCGTCTGCACGTCGGTCGTGCCCACCAGGCGCAGGTGCGGGTAGCGAGGCGACTCGGACTCGAGGAAGCGATCGACGGACTCCTGCGTCCGGCTCCAGATCCTGACGTCGTCCCAGTCGAAGACCGTGTCGCACGTCGCGAGCGTCCCCTGCCCGACGCTGCCCGTCCCAAGGATCGCAAGGACCTTAGCGTCCTTCCGCGCGAGCCATTTCGCCGAGACCGCGGCGGAGGCACCGGTGCGCATGAGCGTGTGGTAGGAGCCGTCGCAGATGGCGAGCGGGAAGCCGGTCTCCGGGTGCGTGTAGATGAGGATCGAGAAGACGGCCGGAAGCTCGTACTTGCCGTTGTCCTCCCGAATCGAGACCCACTTGCAGGCAGCTGCCTCGGGCTCCTCGATCCAGGACGGCATGACCTCCCACTCTCCCCGGTAGCGGTCGAGGACGATGTGGCCTTTCGGCTCCATGTACACGCGGCCGAGGCCGTGCATGCGGAAGGCGTGCTCGACGCAGTCGACGTACTCGGACGGCGTCAGCAGGTCCATCATGTCCGTGCGGCTGAGGATGAGCGTCTTGCGGTTCCGCCAGCTCTCGGCCTCTGCCATGCGTCCGACTTTACGACTCGACCTTCTCGTGCACAAGCTCGATCAACGCTGCGAGATCGACGTCCTCGTGCTCGGGCAGGTACGGGCCGAGACGATGGCGCGCGTGCTCGAGCTGCTTTCGCGCCCGGTCGCGATCCCCGTCCCACACGCGATAGCCCGCAGCCGCGAGGTGGCGCATGCCGCGCACGAGGTTGTCATCACCGAGGCCGAGGACGTCGTCGAGCGTGTCGATCGCCCGGCTCCACTCCCCTCGCTCGAGCTGACCTTCGGCCCGCCAGAGCGCCGATCGGTAACGCGCCTCCGGGGGTGGCCACTCGTCCTCGCGTTCGTCGTCCACGCCGCGCCGATATTAGACTCGGCCCGTGGCGGCCTCCGCGCTGGCCATAGACCTGGATCGCAGCGCCGAGCGCATCGAGCGCGACATCGAGACGCTCGCCGGCTCGGACTTCACGCTCTCGGACGAAGCGATCCGCCGCTACGCGTACACACCGGTCTACCGCAACACGCTCGACTACTTCACGCGGCAGCTGCGCGACATCGGCTTCGAGGTCTACGAGGATCCGGTCGGGACGCTCGTCGCCCGCAACCGGCCGCGCGGCGAGCAGGCGTTCGGCATCGGCTCGCACTGCGACTCGAACCGCAACGGCGGCAAGTACGACGGGACGATGGGCGTCGTCACCGCGCTCGAGGTCTGCCGCCTGAACGCCGAGCTCGACCTCGAGCTGCCGCTCCAGCTCGTCTCGTTCCTCGAGGAGGAGGGCTCCGGCTTCGGCCAGATGCTGCTCGGCAGCCGCATCATGCTCCAGCGGGTCACGGAGGACGACCTCCGCGAGTCGTTCCGCGCGATCGACGACGGCCGGAGCTTCTGGGAGCACGCGGAGGAGGCAGGCTACGAGCCGGCGCGATGGCAGGAGTGCAAACAGGTGCTCGATGACCTCGTCGGTTGGATCGAGATGCACATCGAGCAGGCACGCGTGCTCCAGGACACGGAGAACCGCATCGGCATAGTCACAGCCATCGCCGGCTACGCGCACGCCGACGTCGTCGTTCACGGGCGCGGCGACCACGCGGGCGCGACGCCGATGGACTTCCGCCTCGATCCGACGCTGCCGATGGCCGAGACGATCGTCGAGCTCGACCGCCTGGCGCGGCAGGCAGGCAGCGGGACCGTGGGCACGGTAGGAGAGATCGAGGTGGAGCCCGGCATCATCAATGCGATCGCGAGCCGTGTCCGCTTCTCGCTCGACATCCGCGGCCCGGACGACGCCGCCTACCGCAGCGTCGCGCGGGAGATCGCCACCTTTGCCGAAGAGGCGGCACGCGGGCGCGGCATGGAGGCCGAGCTCTCGCGGCGGCAGACGCTGCCGGCAACGCCGCTCGACGATCGAATCCTCGGCGCGCTGGAGGAAGCCGCCAAGGCGACCGGCGAGCCGTACATGACCATGCACTCGGGAGCGGCCCACGACACGATGTGCGTCGCCGAACGGGTGCCGAGCGCGATGGTCTTCGTGCCGTGCAAGGACGGTGTCAGCCACCATCCTGCGGAGGAGGCCGAGCCGGCGGACGCCGCGCTCGCCGCGCAGATCATTCTCAACGCTATTCAAGCCCTGCTGTAGGCGATCAGGCCGCCGGCGCGCAAGATCGCGCGCTCGCGCTCGGTCAGCTGGAGCCGGAGGGGTATCGGTCCGGCCGGGGTCTCCGCCTCGGCCTCCCCTTCGAGCCGAACGGGAATCTGCCACTCCTGTCCTTGCTCGGCACGTTCGTAGTCCGCCTCATCGACAAAGGTCAGCGGGAGGATTCCCTGCGCGATGAGGTTCGAGCGATGGATGCGGGCGAAGCTCTTCGCGACGACCGCCCGGATGCCGAGGTGGACGGCCGCGAAGACAGCCTGCTCCCTGCTCGATCCCTGGCCGTAGTTGTGATCGGCGACGACGATGCCGCCGCCCCACTCTTCCGCGCGGCTCGCGCAGTCGGGGTCGAAGCGCCGGAACATGTACTGGGCGCAGGCGGGGATGTTCGACCAGATTGCGAGCCCGAGGGCGCCGTCAGGGGCCATGTCTCCCGTGGAGACGTCGTCCGGGACGACGATGAGCACGCGCCCTTCGATCGTCTCCGCGAGCGACGGCACCTCGGGCGGGCCGACGATGTTCGCGGGCCGGATCACCTCTGCCCGCACGGCGTCTTCTTCAGGTAGAGGCATCACGATCTGGCGGTCGTCGACCGAGGGGTCGGGCGGAGGGGGGACGAGCTCGGGGACGCTGCCGAGCTCGCGCGGGTCGGTGATCGCGCCGTTGACAGCTGTGGCAGCGGCCGTCGCGGGCGAGCACAGATAGACGCGATCGGTCGCGGTGCCGCTGCGACCCGGGAAGTTGCGATTGAACGTGCGCACGGAGACGGCGCCGCTTGCGGGTGCGTGGCTCATGCCGATACACGGGCCGCAGGCCGGCTCGAGGATTCGTGCCCCGGCGTTCAGCAGCTCCGAGTACACACCGCTGCGCACGATCATGTCGAGGATCTGCCGCGAGCCCGGGGTGACCGTTACGTCGATGCCGACGGGAACGGTGCGTCCCGCCAGCGCGGCCGCGACGATGGCGAGATCCTCGTACGACGAATTGACCGAGCTGCCGACGCAGACCTGGGTAGTGGCTGTACCCGACAACTCGCGCACGGGCACGACGTTGCCGGGCGAGGACGGGCACGCGACGAGGGGCTCGAGCTCGCCGAGGTCGATCACCTCCGTCTCGTCGTAGACGGCCATGGGATCAGCGGCGAGCTCGACGAACTCGTCTGCCCGGCCCTGGAGCTCCATCCACTCCCGGGTACGCGAGTCGGACGGGAAGATCCCCGTGGTCGCACCGGTCTCCATGACCATGTTGCAGATCGTCCCGCGGTCGGTGGCAGAGAGGGACGCCGCGCCCTCGCCGTGGAACTCGAAGATCCGGCCACGGCCGCCGCGCACACCTCGACGCCTGAGCAGCTCGAGCACGACGTCCTTCGACTGCACCCACGACGACAGCTCCCCGCGCAGCTCGACGCCGACCACGAGCGGGCGTTCGAGCGGGTACGGCCTGCCGGCCATGACGACCGCCACCTCGGTCGCGCCGGCGCCGACCGCGAGCATCCCGAGAGCGCCCGCCATCGTCGTGTGGCTGTCGGCGCCTATCAACACCTGACCCGGCCGCGCAAAGCGCTCGAGGTGGAGGTAGTGAGAGATGCCGTTGCCCGGCCGCGAGTAGAGGAGACCGTAGCGCTCGGCGAAGCTCCGCAGGTAGACGTGGTCGTCCGGATTGCGGTTGTCGAACTGGATGACGTTGTGATCGACGTACGAGACGGTCGGGACGGCGACGCGGTCGAGGCCCAGGCGCTCGAACTGGAGACACGCCATGGTCCCGGTGGCGTCTTCGAGCAGCACCTGGTCGACGCGGAGGTCGATCTCCTCCGTGCCCTCACCGGCGATGTGTTCGTGGATGATCTTCTCGGTGAGCGTGCGAGCGGATCCCACGAGCGGAGCGTAGTACCTGTCCGCAGTCTTCTTCGGGGCGCTCGCCGGCTTCCTCTTCGGCCTGCTCGCCATCACGCTTCGTCTAGGCTTGCAGCGCGGCGGCGATCCTGAGGTCGGCGCGCTCGTCATCGCCGCGACGGGCTTCGCCATCGCGCTCGCCTGTGCTGCTGTCGCCGGCGACCTCGGTGACCTCTCCCTCGACGAGCTCTGGCCGTTTCTCCTCATGGGCCTGCTCGTGCCCGGTCTGACGTCGATTCTGTTCGTCCACGCCATACGCGGGGCCGGGTCAGCACGGGCAGCGATCATCGTCGGCACAGCGCCGCTGATCTCCGTCCTCCTTGCCATTGCACTCCTGGACGAGCCGCTCCGTGCCGGCCTGGCGGCCGGGACGGTGCTCGTCGTCGCCGGCGGGATCGCTCTTGCCGGGGAACCGGGCAGGCCGGCGGACTTCCGTGCATTCGGCGCGCTGCTCGCCCTCGTCTGCGCCGTGTTCTTCGGCGTCCGTGACAACGTCGTGCGCTGGGCGACCGGTGACGGAGGGCCGCCGCTGTTCGCTGCCACCGCCGCGTCGCTCTTCACCGCCGCAGTGTTCGTCCTCGCCTAGTCCTCCTCGCTCGACGCGTCGGGCTGGCACGTCAACTCGCGATCGCGGGTCCGGCATTCGCGCCTGCCGGCGTGGCACTCGGGCTTGCCTACGCGGCTGTCGTCGTTGCTCTCGACCGCGGGCGAGTGACCGTCGTCGCCCCGCTCAACGCCACCCAGTCGCTATGGGCAGTGCTGCTCGCCGCGCTTTTCATCGGCCACCTCGAGATGATCGGCCGACGAACCGTCCTCGCGGGGGTGCTCGTCGTCGCCGGCGCTGTCCTCGTCAGCGCAACGCGCTGACGGCGTCGGCGACCGCGTCACCGACCTCAGCGGTTGTCGCCTCTCCCCCGACGTCGCGAGTCCGCGGTCCTTCCGCGCACACGGCTTCGAGCGCACGCATGAGAGCTTCGGCGGCCTCCGCCTCGCCCAGGTGCTCGAGCATGAGCGAGGCGCTCCAGATCGCGCCCGCGGGGTTGGCGATGCCCTGGCCGGCGATGTCCGGCGCCGAGCCGTGCACCGGCTCGAAGACGCCGAGCCCGTCCGAGCCAGGAGCGAGGCTCGCGCTCGCAGCCATACCCATCCCGCCCTGGATGGCTGCCGCGACGTCGGTGAGGATGTCGCCGAAGAGATTCGAGGCGACGACGACGTCGAGGCTTCCCGGGTCTCGCACCATGCGCGCGGCGAGGGCATCCACGAGCACCCGCTCGACGCGGACGCCGTCGAACGCCGGCGCCGTCTCTTCGACGATCTCGTCCCAGAGCACGTAGCCGAACCGCGACGCATTCGACTTCGTGGCGCTCGTCAGCGTCCGGCGACGCGAAGCGGCGAGCTCGAACGCGTAGCGCACGACGCGCCGCACACCGGACCGCGTGAAGACGCTTGTCTCGAGCGCCACCTCGGTGTCGAGCCTGCGGTGCGAACGGCCGCCGACGCCTGCGTACTCGCCCTCGGTGTTCTCGCGCACGACGACGAAGTCCACGTCGGTCGGCCCCTTGTCCGCGAGCGGAGAGGGAATCCCGGGCAGCAGGCGACAAGGGCGAACGTTCGCCCAGAGGTCGAGCCCCTGCCGTATCTCGAGAATCGTGTCCCAGAGCGCGATGTGATCGGGCACCGAGGGGTGACCCACTGCGCCCAGCAGCAGCGCATCATGGCCCCGCAGGGTGTCCAACGCGTCCTCCGGCATCATCCGGCCGTGCTCCCGGTAGAACGCCGAGCCCCACGGGAGCTCGGTCCACGACACCGGCAGCGCGAGCGCATCGACCGCCTTCCTCGCCTCGGCGATCACCTCCGGGCCGACCCCGTCGCCCGGAAGGACCGCGATCCGGTGGGTCACGCGGGCGCGGCGACCGCCGGCGAGACGCTCTCGACGTACGCGAGCGCCTCCTCGAGCGGGACGACGTCGGCGTACTTCGCCTGGATGTCGAAGAGGTTCGCCTCGTGCGGTGCCTGCGCGCGGTCGCCCACGCACTCGCGCGGAACGAGCGTCGGGAAGCCGTACTGGAGGAGGTCGATGGCCGTAGCGCGGATGCAACCGCTCGTCGTCGCCCCGCAGAGGATCACGGAGTCGATGCCCTGTGAGATGAGCACCGAAGCGAGGTTCGTGCCGAAGAAGGCTGACGCGACTTTCTTCACGATCACCGTCTCCTCGGGTCGCCGCTCGAGCCTGGGGTCCAGCTCCACCCACCGTCCGCCGAGCTGGAGGTCGCCGAGCGAGGGCACTTTCTGGAGCCACAGGCCGCCGTCCTTGAGGCTCTCCTCGAAGCCGATGGTCGTGAAGATGACCGGCAGCCCCTTGTCACGGGCGGCATCGAGTAGACGTTTTGTCGCCTCCACTTCCGCCGTCAGGTCCGAGCCGAGGTCGCAGTCAGGATCGGTGAAGCCGCAGGAGAAGTCGACGACGAGCACGGCCGGGCGAGAGCCCACGGTGATGCTCTCGCCCAGCCTCGCCTTCGCGTAGATCTCGCGCGCTTGCTCGTCGGACACTGCTACGCCACCGCCTTCTGCTGCGGAGCCAGCTCCTCCCCGAAGCGGGCGCGCTTGACGAACTGGCCGGCGCCTGGCGACCCGACGAGCTCGTCGCCCTCGACGATCACCTGGCCGCGCACGAGCACGACCTCGGGCGCGCCGCGCACCTGCGTCCCCTCGAAGAGGTTGTAGTTGACGTTCGAATGGTTCGTCTCCGCCGAGATCGTGAGCTCCTTCTCGGGGTCCCAGACGACGATGTCGGCGTCTGCGCCGGGGGCGATCGTGCCCTTGCGGGGGTAGAGACCGAACAGCTTCGCGATGTTCGTCGAGGTGAGCTCGACGAAGCGGTTCAGCGAGATCCGTCCCTCGCGAACGCCGAAGTGATGGAGCATGTGGAGCCGGTTCTCGATCCCGGGGCCGCCGTTCGGGACGACCTGGAACTCCTGGCCGTTGATGCCCTTCTGGTCCGGCCAGTTGAACGGGCAGTGATCGGTCGAGACGGCCGAAAGGGCGTCCGACTTGAGGGCGTTCCACAGGAGCTCCTGGTGCTCCTTCGGCCGCGGCGGCGGCGTGTAGATGTACTTCCCGCCCTCGAAGCCCGGCTGGTCGAGCGCGCTCTCGTCGATGAACAGGTACTGCGTACACGTCTCGCCCCACACGTCCCAGCCCTTGTCACGTGCGAGCTCGATCGGCTCGACCGCCGGCTGGCACGACACATGGACGACGTACAGCGGGCAGCCCGCGACGCGCGACAGCTGGACGGCGCGGTTCGTGGCCTCCGCCTCCGTCTCCATCGGCCGCGTGCGCGCGTGCCAGATCGGCTCGGTCTTCCCCTCCGCCACCGCCTTCTTGACGATGAGGTCGATGGCGTCGCCGTTCTCTGCGTGCACCATGACGAGCGCGCCGGTGTCGGCCGCGTTCAGCATCGTCCGGAAGAGCGTGTCGTCGTCGACCATGACCGCGCCCTTGTAGGCCATGAAGAGCTTGTACGACGTCACCCCTTCGTCGGGCAGCTTCCCGAGGTCCTCCAACGTGCCGCCCGTGTGCAGGTCCGTGACGCCGATGTGGAAGCCCACGTCGATGACGGGCTTGCAGCGTTCGATCTTCTCGTGGTATTTCTCGAGCGCCTGGGCGAAGGTGTCGCCAGGCGTCTGCATGCAGAAGTCGATGATCGTCGTCGTGCCGCCGAAGGCCGCCGAGGTGGTGCCCGACGTGAAGTCGTCACACGTCGTGGTGCCTCCGAAGAACATCTCGATGTGCGTGTGCGGATCGATGGCGCCGGGGATCACGTACTTCCCCTCCGCGTCGATGACCTTGTCGGCGACGACGTCGAGCGACTCGCCGATCAGCGTGACCGCGCCGTTGTCGACGAAGACGTCCGCGACGTAGTCGTCGGCCGCAGTGATGATCCGACCGCCGTTGATGAGAACGGACATGGTGCTCCCACCCCTTTCCGAAGAGTGCTCGTTGTATACAAGCGCGCCGTATCCGCCGTCAACCGACGCGTGACAGAGCCCGCTCCGGTCGCCGTTCGTGCCAGTCGGTTGCTTGCTGGAACGCCTTGGCGACCGCCAGCGGCGTCCCGTCCTCGCCTGCCCGGCCCGTGAGCGACAGGCCGACCGGGAGGCCGTCCACGAAGCCGCACGGCATGCTGAGCGCCGGGAGCCCCAGCAACGCCGCCGGCGAGTTGTACGGCATGATCAGCAGGCGATAGTCGTCGGGCACCGCGTCCAGCCGGGGTGCCGTTATCGGCATCGCGGGGGCGACGAGCACGTCGTAGGCGCCCAGCGCACGCTCGTACTCCGCGCGTACCCAGCGCCTGGCGCGAAGGCCGGTCACGTATGCGGTCGGCGGCAATAGGAGACCGGCGAGCAACCGCGCACGGACGTCCGCACCGTAATCGGCCAGGCGCGTCCGCAGCCAGTGCAGATGGGCGCTCGCGGCCTCGGGAAGCATGATCAGCTGCGCGATGGTGGAGACCTCCTCGTGGAGAGGAAGCGCGACCGCCTCCTTCTGGCCGGGCAGGTCGGCGAGCGCGCGCTCACAGAGCGTCGCGACAGCCGGCTCGGCATCCTCGAACAGGCTCGTGACGACGGCGATGCGCAGGTCTTCGCCGACCGCTCCGCCGCCGAGCGGCTGTCCGGCCATGATCTCGAGAAGCCGCTCACACTCCTCCGCCGTCCAGGCGAGGGGACCGACAGTGTCGAGGGACCAGGCCGTCGGGTGCACGCCCCCCACCGGAACGAGGCCCCAGCTCGGGCGCATCCCGGTCACCCCGCAGAAGACCGCGGGAATACGCACCGAGCCGGCGGTGTCGGTGCCAAGCGAGGCATCGACGAGACCTGCTGCGACGGCGGCGCCGCTACCGCCGCTCGAGCCGCCACAGATGTGCTCGGGGTTCCACGGGTTGAGCGCCGGGCCGAAATGCTCGCTCGTGCAGAGAGCGCCGAAGGCGAACTCGTGCGTGTTCAGCTTGCCCGCGATCGTCGCGCCCGCGGCTCTCAGCCGCGCCACGCACTCGGCGTCTTCCTCGGGCAATCGGTGCAGGACCTTCGACGCGGCCGTCGTGGGCATACCCGCGACGTCGATCACGTCCTTCACCGCGATCAGCGGTCCTCCGTCCCCCTGCTGCGGATCGAGGTGGAGGAACGCGTTGAACGGATCGAGCGTCACGGGGTCATCTCCTCCGGAAGCCGCGCCTCGAGATCACGGAGCGCGGGCAGGATGCGCGTGAGGAAGCCGAGCACGCCCTCGAGATCCTCGCCCTCCGGGAAGACGCCCTGGGCGGCGGCGAGAGCACGGAGCTGCTCGACGTCAGGGACGGGGCTAGACTCTGCGCCCATGCCGATCTACGAGTACCGGTGCGAGAAGTGCGAGGAGCGGTACGAAGAGTTCCTCACGTCTTCCGACAAGCCAGCGCCCCCCTGCCCGAAGTGCGGGTCGGCGGACGTGAAACGGCTCATGTCGCGCATCAACACCGAGTGGCAGCCCGCCGACGTCGATTGGGATCGCGTCGGCCGCAAGTGGGACTGAGGACATATCGGCAGATACCGGGCAGCCGCCCTTACTTGAGCGGGCTCGTGCCCGCCATCCAGATAATCACCCGCTGGAAGCGGCCGTCGGCGTCCAAGTTGAAGAAGTTGCAGTTGTGCATGTCGTTCACCGTGCCGTCCTTCAGCTCGCCGATGTAGCTCTGCTCCGTGGCGACCTTGCCGGCGGCCTCCTCGACGACGATGTTGAGGATCTCGTGCCGGATGGTGTTCGAGGCGGCGAAGAAGTCGGTGAACATGCGGCGGATTTCGTCGGCGCCGGCGAACGTCGCATGGTCGGTCTGCACGGTGAGCGTCGCGTCGTCCGCGAAGTGCTCGAGCACAGCGTCGACGTCCATCGCGTCGACGGCGTCGAAGTACGTCTGAGGCGCCGCGGCGAGTGCCTCACGCGTCCAGGTGGCGGCTGACGTAGCCATCGCTGTACCTCCTCGGAGATGGTCGCGCAGGAACTTCGATGGTGTCAGACTTTCGGCCGCTGTGCCGTACGTTCACCTCGCCGACGAGACACGGATCTACTACGAGCTCCTCGGGCCGGAGGACGGGCCGACGATCCTCCAGTTCGGCGGCGGGCTGTTCGGCCGCCACAACTTCGGCGCCGTCAACGAGGGGTTCCAGGAGGAGGGCTACCGCCTTCTCGCGTTCGATGCGCGAGGCTACGGCGCCTCCGACCATCCGCACGAGCAGTTCACGATCGAGGGCTGGGCCGACGACGGCGCGGCGCTGCTCGACGCACTCGAGCTCGACCGTGTGCTCGTCCACGGCACGTCGATGGGCGGCATGATCGCCATCGCCTTCGCCGCGAAGCACGGGGCGCGCACGATCGCCGCCTGTGCCGACGTCGCGTTCGCGAAGCCGGACGTCTACCGGAAGACCCTCTTCCGCGTGTGGCGGCGAATGGCCGAGTCGATGCCGTGGGACGACTTCTCCGACCACGTGACGACGCAGGCCGTCGGCCCGAGGTTCCTCGAGAGCGAGGATGGCAAGGACACGTTCGAGCTCGTCCGAATGGTCATCGGCTGGAACGACCCCTACACGGTGCGCCAGGCGTGCATCGCGATGGAGGAGATGGACCTGACGCCGCTCGTGCCGGAGATCTGCGTGCCGCTGTTGATGACGAACGGCACCTACGACATCCTCTGCCCGCCCGAGCTCGCGCCGTCCGGCCTCGGCGCGCGGCAGATGGCGGCCAAGAACCCGAACATCGCGACGCACGAGTTTCCGGACATCGGCCACGCCGACCTCATCGAATGCCCTGCTGACGCCGTCCGCATCGTCAGCGAGTTCTTCAAGCAGGCGCTGGGCTCGTCCTAGTCCGCTTCCTCGTCGCACGGGATGTTGACCCATCCGGACCGGAACGGCTGGGCCTCGCCCGACTCGGGATCGAACGCGTGCCGCCACACGCAGCCAGTGTCGTTCGTCAGCAGGTGGATGGAGACCGACGTCTCCGCCGACGTGGTGCGCACGCGGTGGATGTCGTCGCGCGGCGGGATGAGCGCATAGAAGTCGCCGGGAGCGAGCGCACGCCGCTCGGTGAGCTCGAGGGCGCCGTTTCGCTGTGCGTAGATCTCCTCGTCCTGGCGCCCTCGGTACAGGCCGACGAGGCCCCACGCAAGGTGGTCGTGGATCGGCGTCTCGGACGCCGGAGGCACGACGAGCGAGAACAACGAGAGCGAGCCGTCGTCCGTGCGATAGAGCAGCCATTGGCCGATCCCGCCTCCCATGCCGCTGTCCTCCACCGGCTCCGCGTATTGCGCGGGAAGCCAGCCGGCGTCCCCGAGCAGATCGGCGAATCGCGGCCAGATGGCGTCGATCGCCGCCTCGGCGGAGTCGCTGGAGGCGATCGCCCGGCGGACGTGCTCGACGAAGCCACGTACCGTGGGCGTGTCGAGAACGAACTCCTCGCTCATGTCACGGCGAACATAGCGTCTACGGTTCGCCCGCCTTCACGAGCGCGGTGATCGTGGCGTTGACCGGCGCCGCGAGGCCGAGCGCAGCTGCGCGGGGAGGAATGGCGCCGTTGATGAAGTCGATCTCGCTCGGGCGTCCGGCCAGGCGGTCGAGCAGCATCGACGGCCGCGCGTCCGGAATCCGCTCGCCGAACGCGACGACGTGCGCGACGGGATCGTCGAAGCCGAGGCCGATGCCGCTCGCCACCGCGACGTCGTAGGCCTCCTGCGCGCACGTGGAGGCGACCGACCACGCGTGCGGGTCGTGGAGCACCTCGCCGATCGTCCGCTCGAGCACCGTACAGACGCCGCTGAAGCAGGCGTTGCAGATGAGCTTCTCCCACACGAGCCGCTCGACGTCGTCCTCCGTCTGCACGGTGAAGCCCGCCGCCCGCCACACCTCGGCGATCCGTTCCACGCGCGGGCTCACCGGCCCTTCGGACTCGCCGAGCCGGACGAGCTCCATGCCGTGGTGGTGCACGTGTCCAGGGCCCACGACCGAGGCGCCGAAGCCGCCGGCGATGCCGACGACGACGCGCTCGCCGCCCAGCACCTCGGCGACGATCTCGCGCGAGCCGAGACCGTTCTGGATCGGCAACACGGCGGTCTCCGGTGCGAGGAGGACCTTCGCCGCCTCGGCCGCTGCGCGGACGTGCATCGCCTTGGTCGCGATCACGACGAGGTCGACCTCACCGACCTCGGCCGGAGCCGATGTCGCCTCCACCCGGGCCGTGCGGTCGCCGCTTGCTCCCTCGACCCGCAGCCCGCGCTCGCAGATGGCCGCGATGTGCTCCTCCCACGGATCGATCGCCCAGACCTCGTTGCCGGCGTCGCACAGCAGGCCTGCGTACACCGATCCCATTGCGCCCGCCCCGACGACCGCGATCTTCACGTCAAGGTGCGTGGTGCTCGTGCCAGTGGCGGGCGATCTCGGCGCGTGTCGTCACCCACACGCCCTCCTTCGCCTTGACGTGCGCAAGAAAGCGATCGAGCCCCACGGCGCGGCCCGGCCGGCCGACGATACGGCAGTGGAGGCCAACCGACATCATCCGGCCACCGTCCTCATAGAGCCGCTCGAACGAGTCGACGAGGTAGTCGTGAAAGTCCGCCGCGGTGACGAAGCCGTTGGGGATGAGGAACTTGAAGTCGTTCGCGTCGAGCGTGTACGGAATGACGAGGTGCCGGCGACCTGCGACGTCGACCCAGTACGGAAGCTCGTCGGCGTACGAGTCCGAGTCGTAGAGGAAGCCGCCCTCCTCGACGACGAGCCGCCGCGTGGCCTCCGAGATCCGGCCCGTGTACCAGCCGAGGGGACGGGTGCCGCAGACCCGCTCGATCGCGTCGATCGCGCGGCGCATGTCGGCCCGCTCCTCCTCTTCCGGCATCTCGAGGTAGTCGATCCAGCGCCAGCCGTGGCTCGCCACCTCCCAGCCGGCGTCGACCATCGCCCGCGCCGCCTCCGGGTTGCGCTCGAGCGCCTGCGCCACCGCGTACACCGTCAGGGGCAGGCCGTGCTCGCGAAAGATGCGGTGGACGCGCCAGAACCCCGCCCGGCTGCCGAACTCGAACATCGACTCGGTGTTGAGGTTCCGCCGGCCTAGTGTCGGCGGCGCGCCCACCACCTCGTGGAGATACGACTCCGACTCCGGGTCGCCCTCCAGCGGCGTCCGCTCGCCGCCCTCCTCGTAGTTGAGCACGAAGCTCACGGCCAGACGGGCGCCACCCGGCCACTTCGGATCCGGAGGTTGACCGCCGTAGCCGACGAGGTCGCGGCTCATCCGGCCTTTCTCGCGACCGCCTCGACCTCGATGAGGATGCCCGGCGGCAGCCCCGCCTGGACGCTCGTCCGGGCCGGGTAGGGCTCGGCAAAGAACTCGCGGTACACGCCGTTGTAGCCTTCGAAGTCGCCGAGATCGGCGAGGAACGCGTTCACCTTCTGCACGTCGTCGAGCGTGCAGCCCGCCGCCTCCAGGCACGTGCGGACGTTCTCCAGCGTCTGCCGCGTCTGCTCCTCGATTCCGCCCGCGACGAGGGAGCCTTCGGCGTCGTGTGCGACCTGGCCCGCCGTGTAGACGAGATCGCCGCTGACGACCACCGGCGAGTACGGCGGCTTGGGCATCGCCATCCCGTCAGGTTGAAACGCCTGCCTCGGCATCTGCCTCTCCTTTCGTTATTTGACCGAACACGCCGTCCCGCCCGAGGTCGCGCACGCGCTCCGTCGGGTAGCCGCACAGCTCGACGAGGAGCGCCTCCGTGTGCTCGCCCCGTGCCGGAGCAGGACGCACCGGCGGCTCCTCGCCGGACAGCCGTAGCGGCGACGCCACCTGCCGCACCCTACCGAGGTCGGGGTGCTCGTACTCCACGAGCCTGGCCTCCTCGAGCGCCGCGGGCACATCGTTCACGGCCGACGACGGCACGTCCGCGTCGCCCAGCACGGCCAGCCACTCCTCCGACGAGCGCTCGCGGAACACCGCTTCCAGGATCGGCTCGAGCTCGTCGCGGTTGCGGTCGCGCTCCGCGAAGTCGGCGAACCGCGGATCGTCGGCAAGCTCCGGCCGGCCGATCGCACGGCAGAGCGCCGCCCAGAACTTCTCCTTCGGACAGGCGACGACGATCCAGCCGTCCGCCGTCGGGAAGTTCTGGAAGGGCATGATCGACGGGTGGGCCGAGTTGCGCCGCCTAGGCGGCGTGTAGCCGCGAGACGCCGCCCAGGTTCCGACGTACATCAGTTCATGGAGCGCGGTCTCGAACAGCGAGACGTCGCAGTCGCAGCCGACACCGTCGCGCCTGGCTCTCCACAGTCCCGCCAGCACGGCGATCGCCGACGCGTAGCCGCTGGAGAGATCGACGAGCGAGAGGCCGCTCTTCGTCGGCGGGCCATCGGGGTCGCCGGTCAGGCTCATCCAGCCGGCTAGGCCCTGCATTATGTAGTCGTAGCCGCCCTCCGACGCTCGCGGGCCCGTCATCCCGAACCCGCTCAGAGAGCAGCACACGATGCGCGGATTGATGTCCCTCAAGTCGTCGTACGTCAGCCGCAGCCGTCCGGGTTGATCCCCGCGGAGGTTCGAGTAGACGACGTCACACACGCGCACGAGGTCCTCGAGCACGGCGCGTGC
Organism: Actinomycetota bacterium; assembly: GCA_046729255.1. Classification (GTDB taxonomy): domain Bacteria; phylum Actinomycetota; class Thermoleophilia; order Gaiellales; family Gaiellaceae; genus PALSA-612. The sequence goes on along the minus strand of JBKPGF010000049.1, from coordinate 15,912 downwards.
GTCAGGGTGGCGCAGGTCGAGCGAGACGCTCTTCTTGTTGCGGTTGAACGTCTCGAAAAAGAGGGAGTGCTCGCCCTCCTGGAACGGCGGGACGTAGCGGCCGACGTCGCCGCCCGCGGCCGGATCCTCGATCTTGATCACCTCGGCGCCGAGATCCGCGAGCTGGAGCGTGCCCCAGGGCCCCGCCCCGAACTGCTCGACCGCGAGCACCCGGACGTCAGCCAGCGGCAGCAAGGGCAACCTCCCTCAGCCGCTCGACGTCCTCCGGCTCGCAGACGTTGAAGACGACGTGGCGGGCGCCGGCGTCGAGGTACTCGCGCAACCGCGCCGCACACTCCTCCGGCGAGCCCGCGATGCAGTAGCGGTCGACGACGTGCTCGGAGAAGTCGCCGGAATAGCGCTGACGTAGATGCTCGTACAGATGCCGCCTCTCGCCCACGTGAGCGGGAAGCGCCACCGCGGGCACGACGTGCTCCGAGAGCTGCTCACAGCCTGCGGCGAACCGCTCGGGCGAGACCCAGAGCGGGATCCAGCCGTCGCCGAGCGTCGCCGCGCGCTCGATGGCCGGCTCCGAGCGGCCGCCGACCCACAGCGGCGGTCCTCCCGCCTGCGCAGGCCGGGGCTCGATCTCGATGCCCTCGAAGGCGAAGTAGCGCCCCGAGAACGTGCCGCTGCCCGAGAAGAGCGCGCGGAGCGCGCGCATCGCCTCGTTCGTCCGCGCGCCGCGCTGGCCGACCGGTACGCCGACGGCCTCGAAGTCTTTCGCGCCCTCACCTCCCACGCCGACCCCGAGGATCAGCCGGCCGCCCGACACGTAGTCGAGGGACGAGAACTCCTTCGCCACCACGCTCGGATGGCGTAACGGCAGCAGCACGACGCCCGCGCCGAGGGTGATCCGTTCGGTGACGGCCGCGAAGGTCGTGAGCGCGACGACGACGTCGAGAATCGGGTTGCGGTACGAGATGTGGTCGCCGGCCCAGATCGAGTCGTAGCCGAGCGCCTCCGCCGTCTGGGCGAGCTCTCGGAAGACACCGGGGTCGGGCGCACCGTTCACGTGCTGTCCGCTGCCCTGAATCCCAAAGCGAACGGTCACGCGCCGCTGCCGACGTCCCGCCACGCCTGCTCGTAGTACGGCCGCAGGAAGCCGAGGTGCTCGTGCATGAGCTCTCCCGCAGCCTCCTCCTCGGCGGACTCGATGGCTGCGGTGATCTCCCGATGGTGGTCGTTGATCGAGCGATGGAATCGCTGTCCTAGCCGAGAGCGGGAAAGACGCGTCTGGAGCACGGCGAAGACGGGCTCGGCCGCGATCGAGAGCAGCGTGTTGCGGCTGGCGTCGATCACGGTCGAGTGGAAGTCGGCGTTGTAGACGAACTGCTCCTGTGTCCCGAGGCGGAGCGGCTGGCCGGGGATCGCAGCGCGGAGGCGCTCGAGGTGCTCCTCGCTGCGACGCCGAGCCGCCAGCTTCGCAGCCGGGACCTCGAGCAGTTCGCGCACCTCGAGCAGCTCTTCGAGCGTCACGTCCGCCGACGAGGTCATCAAGCCGAGACCGGAGCGGAGCGACTCGGAAACGTGCTCGGCGCTGGGGACAGTCACGTACGAGCCGCCGCCGACGCCCTTCGCCGTACGGATCAAGCTCTGGGCGGCGAGCAGGCGCAGCGCCTCCCGCACCGTCGCTCGGCTGACGCCGAACTCGTCGGCGAGCTGGAGCTCGTTGGGCAGGCGCTCCCCGCGGGCCAGCTCCTCCGTGACGATGAGCTGCCGGAGCCGGTCGGCGACCTGCTCATACGCCTTCGGCACTAGTGCTCGATGCCGAACTCGCGGTTGCCCGCGACCGACACGGGCGTGTTCTTCGGGATGAGCCCACGTTCGGTGTAGTACTCGGTGAGGGAGCTGAGGCCGTTCCGCCCGGCAGCCAGCTCCGCCCTCCGGGCGGTGGTCGCGTCCGTGTCGATCTCGAGCGTCTGCTCGTCGCGGAAGAGAACGCCGTACGCGTCGCGCGCGAGCTCGATCGTCGTGAAGTCGTCGAGCACGTCCTCTCGCACCTGCTCGGGTGTTCGCTCGAGCGGGTCGCCGTACCCGGCCGCGTTGGGCTCGCGGAACTCGATGAACTCGCCCGCGCGGAACGGGATGCCCGTCACCTTCGCGGGCAGCTCCTCTTCGGCCGCCGTGTCCGGGTTCTTGCGGCAGGATGCGACCAGCCCGTCCCAGCCGCCGAACACGCCGCGAGGCGGGTCGGTCTGCCGGTCACCCTCGCACGAGTACGTGCCGTCGACGAGGAAGCGGTTGCGCCGGATGATCCCGACACCTCCTCGCCACTTCCCCGGCGCCGCCGGCTCGGGCCGGAGCTCGTACTGGTCACAGCGCATCGGGAAGCGCATGTCGAGCTCCTCGATGGGGTTGTTCCGCGTGTTCGCCATGAGGTTGTCGACAGAGTCCATCGCGTCCTTGCCGTGCCGGCCGCCGTACGAGCCCTCGTTCACCTCGAGGTAGAGCCAGTACTCGCCCATCGACTCGTCGAAGCCGGCGTACGCACAGAAGTGGATGCCGGCGGAGTTGCCCCCCGTCACCTTGTCCGGCAGCGCTTCGGCGAGCGCGAGATTGACGTTGTCGACCACTCGCTGCGTCTGGCAGAAGCGCGAGAAACAGGCGCGCGGGAACTGAGGGTTGAAGATCGTCCCCTTGGGCGCGATCACCTTCACCGGCCGGAAGACGCCGTCGTTCTGGGGCACGTGCTCGGGGAACGTGACCTCGTCGAGCAGGATCGTGCGGACGGCGTAGTAGCAGGACACGAGCAGCGAGCCCTCGTACGGCACGTTGTAGCCCGTCGGCACCTCCGCGTTCGAGCCGGTGAGATCGATCGTGATCTCGTCGCCCTCTACGCGGACTGCGGTCTCCACCTGCAGCCGAACGCCGCGATTGCGTGCGTCGTCGTCGAGCCAGCCCGTCGGGGCCTTGTATTCGCCGTCGGGGATCTTCTCGATCTGCGCGCGGAGCATGCGCTCGGAGTAGTCCATCCAGTCGTACGCGGCGCTCATCACCGTGTCCACGCCGTAGCGCTGGACGAGGCGGAGGAAGCGCTCGCAGCCGAGCTGACAGGCGGCGAGCATCGCGTTCATGTCGCCGCGGTTCATGGTCTCCGTGCGGACGTTCTCGAAGATCATCCGGTCGAGGTCCTCGTTCAGCTCGCCGCGGCGGTACCAGCGCAGGCCGTTGTAGAGCTTCGACTCGGCGTAGACGTCGAAGGCATCGGCGTTGATGCCCGGGAACGAGCCGCCGACGTCGAGCACGTGCGCCGTCACGGCCGCGAAGCCGAGGTGCTCGCCCTCCCAGAAGATGGGGACGGCCACGGCCACATCGGGCGTGTGCGATGCGCCGAGGTACGGGTGGTTGTGCACGATGACGTCGCCCTCCTCGATCTCCCCCTCGAGCGAGTGCATGAAGCCGCGGATGTACCAGGGCAGCGAGCCGATGTGCATCGGCGTCGAGTCGGACTCGCAGAGCTCGCGGCCCTCCGCGTCGAAGATGCCCGCGCCGAGGTCCTCCGACTCGCGGATGATCGACGAGTAGCTCATGCGGAACAGCACGCCCGCCATCTCCTTCGCGATGGCGTGAAACGCGCCGCCGAGCACGCGCAACGTGATCGGATCGACCTCGATCCGCTTCCGCGCGGGCGGCCCGGGCTGCTGGCCGACCTCGTATTCCATGACCGACATCAGGCCGTCACCTCCATTCCGGCCGCGAGCTCTCGCGCTGCGGCGGATGCACCGACCTCGATGACGATGTTCCAGTGGCGATCGATGTGCGCCTGCAGCCCCGGCGGGACGACCGTCGTCGAGTCGTACTGGTTGACGATCGCGGGGCCTTGCAGTCGATTCCCGGCCAGGAGCTGCTCGCGGTCGTAGTACCGCGTCGTCACGGGCTTCAGCTCGCCGTCGACGCGGAACCACGCCTCCCGCTCGTGCGTGAGCGCCTGCTCGGGCGACCCGGCCCCGTGCTCGACCTCCGGCACCTCGAGCTCGGGCATGAGCCCGATGCCGCGGACGCGAACGTTCGGCACCTCGATGTCCGACTCCTCGAAGCGGCGCGAGTACTCGCGCTCGTGGATGTCGTGGAAGTCGGCGCGCACCTTCTCGGTCCAGTCGTCGTCGATCGCGCCCGGGGAGACATCGACGCGCAGCTCGTAACCCTGGCCGAGATAGCGGCAGTCGCAGACCCGCTGGAGGACGATCTGGTCCGGCGCGAGGCCGTCTGTCTCGAGCTGCGTTCGGGCTTGCTCCTCCAGCTCCTCGAAGGCCCGCTGCATCGCCGGCGCATCGAGCGTGCCGAGCCGCTGGTAGACGGTCGACACGTACTCGTAGACCATGTCCGTAGCGAGCAGGCCCATGGCTGCCGTCACGCCCGGATAGCGGGGCACGATCACCCAGGGCGTCCCCACCTCGAGCGCGATCTGGGCGGCGAAGAGCGGGCCAGCGCCCCCCTCGGCGACGAGCGCGAAGTCGCGGGGGTCGTAGCCCTTGCGCACGGAATTTTCCTCGATCGACTGCACCATCGAGTGGGTGAGGATCTGCACCGCGCCGTAGGACGCCTCCTCCACCGACATGCCGAGCTCCTTCGCCGGGCCATCGTCGAAGGCCGTCCGCGCCAGGTCGGCGCGCAGCGTCATGCCGCCGCCGAGGAAGTTCTCGGGCGACAGCCAGCCGAGGTTGACCATCGCGTCGGTGGCCGTGGCCTCGCTGCCGCCGCGTCCGTACGCGGCCGGGCCCGGATCGGCGCCGGCCGACCGCGGGCCGACGCGGAAGATGCCGCCCGCGTCGACGTAGGCGATCGAGCCGCCACCCGCGCCGATCGTGTCGACGTCGACCATCGGGATCATCGCCTGGTACGGCCCGACCTTCGTGTCGAGCAAGTGCTTCATCCGCAGCCGACCCTCCTGCGCGAGCCCGATGTCGGCCGAGGTACCGCCGACGTCGAGCGTGATCACGTTCTCGTAGCCCGCCTGACGGCCGGCCCAGATGCCTCCGACGACCCCGGCCACCGGCCCCGACATGAGCAGGTTGACGGGGCGCGAGACGGCGGCGTCAGGCGTCGCGACGCCGCTCGCAGACGTCATCAGGTGAAAGTGCGTCCGGACATCGAGCTGCTCTAGCTCCTCGCTCAGCCTCGACACGTAGCCGGCGACCTTCGGACCGACGAACGCGTTCAGGCAGACCGTCGAGAAGCGCTCGTACTCGCGGTATTGCGGCAGCACCTCCGAGGAGACCGAGAGGAACGCCTCGGGGAACTCCTCGCGCACGATCTCGGCCACGCGGGCCTCGTGGTCGGCGTTGACGAACGAGAAGAGGAAGCAGATCGCGACCGAGTCCACGCCCGCGTCCTTGAGCGCCAGGACCTGCTCTCGCGCCTTGTCCTCGTCCAGCGGCACGAGGACGGAGCCGTCCTTGACGATTCGCTCTGGCACCGTCAGCCGGTCGCGCCGCCGCACGATCGGGTAGCGCTGCCACGGCAGGTCCTGGTAATTCGAGAAGTTCAGAGGCTTCTTGTGCCGCGCGATGTGGAGGATGTCGCGGTAGCCCTCGGTCGTGAGCATCCCCACCCGCGCGCCGGTGTGCTCGATGACGATGTTCGTCGCGATCGTCGTCCCGTGGAAGACCTGCTCGAGCTCCGACGGAGACGTCCCGGCCTCGTCGGTGACCTCCCGCACGCCCTGGACGGTTCCCTGAGAGGGGTCTGCAGGCGTCGTCGGCACCTTGTGTACGAGGATCCTGCCGGCCTGGTCGTCGACGTAGATGAGGTCGGTGAAGGTGCCGCCGACGTCTACTCCGAGCCGCTTCATGGCTTGAGGACGATCTTCCCGAAGTGCTCTCGCCGCTCCATCATCGCCATCGCCTCCCGCGCCTCGGACAGCGGGAACACCTCGTGGACGAGAGGCGTGATCGCGCCGCGCTGCGCGAGTGCGATGCACTGCTCGAGTTCGTCGCGGTTGTAGACGAACGAGCCGATGACGCTCTTCTGGCCGCGGAAGAAGGGGATGATGTCGAAGGGCACGACCTCGCCTGCGTGACCGCCGCAGATCACGAGCCGGCCGTCCTTGGCCAACGAGTCGAGCGCCTTCTGGAACAGCTCCCCGCCCACGTGCTCGTACGCGAGATCGACGCCTCGGTCGTCCGTCAGCCGCATGACCTCGGTAACGACGTCCTGTTCGCGGTGGTTGATGCCGTGGTGCATGCCGAGCTCGGCCGCCCGCTCGAGCTTCTCGTCGGTGCCGGCGGTGCCGATGATCGTCGCTCCGGCGATCCGTGCGAGCTGGACGGCGGCCGACCCGATGCCGCTGCCGACGGAGTTGACGAGAACCGTCTCGCCCGCTTGGAGGCCGCCTCGCGTGAACAGCATGTGCCAGGCCGTCCCGAACGCGATCTGGAGCGCAGCGGCCTGCTCGTCGGACAGGCCGTCCGGCAGGCGGACGAGGTGGCCCGCGCCCACCGCGATCTTCTCTGCGTAGCCGCCCGCCGTGGAGAACCCGACGAAGCCCGGCTCGATGCAAAGCGACTCGCGGCCGGTGCGGCAGTAGCGGCAGTCCTTGCACACGTCCATGAGGAAGACCATCGCGCGGTCGCCCGGCTGCCAGCCCTTGACGTCAGGGCCGACCTCGGCAACGCGGCCAACGACCTCCACGCCGGGGATGTGGGGCGGCTCGATCGGAAAGCGGGAGATGCCCTCGCGGATGTCGACGTCGAGGTGGTTGAGTGCGCTCGCCGTCACGTCGAGGACGACCTCGCCCGGCCCGGCCTGCGGATCGTCCACGTCCTCGAGCTTCAGGACGTCCAGCCCGCCGAACTCGTGAAACACGACCGCCTTCACCGCCGCTCCTCCTCCCGCCGCCGACCGCGCTTGTGTTTATGTCTGACATTGGTGATTCTGTCAACTCGATGCCGACGCTCGCCGCCGCCCGCTCGTTTCTCTTCGCCCCGGCGAGCGACGAGCACAAGCTGCGGAAGGCACTCGCGACGGCTGCGGACGTCGTCGTCGCAGATCTCGAGGACGCCGTGTCGGCGGAGCAGAAGGACGGAGCGCGCGACGTCGTGCGTCACGTGCTCGCGAGCGACGCGTCCCACGCTCTCGTCGCCGTCCGCGTGAACGGCGCGGACACGTCCTTCTTCGCCGAGGACGTGGAGCTCGTGCAGGAGCTTCGCCCGGATGTGCTCGTCCTGCCGAAGGCGACGCAGGAGGCCGTCGACGCGCTCGGCGGCGATGGACCGCCGATTGTGGCGATCGTCGAGACCGCCGACGGGTTGCGGCACGCGTACAAGGTCGCGTCGCTCCCTCCGGTGCAGGCGCTCATCGTCGGAACGATCGACCTCGGCGTCGAGCTCCGGCTCGAGCAGCGCGCGGACGGGCTCGAGATCCTGTTTGCGCGGTCGAAGGTGGTCCTCGATTCGGCGGCCGCGCGGATTCGCGCGCCCATCGACCGGGTGTGGACCGACGTCCGAGACGGCCCGGGCATCGAGGCCGACGCCGTGTTTGCGCGGTCGCTCGGCTTCCGCGGGAAGGCCTGCATCCACCCGGACCAGGTCGAGATCGTGAACCGGGTCTTCACGCCCAGCGACGAGGAGCTGAAGCAAGCTCGCCGCGTGCTCGAAGTGTACGAGCAGGCGGTCGGTGAAGGCGAGGGCGTGACGGCGCTCGACGGCGAGATGATCGACCTGCCGGTGGTAGAGCGGGCGCGGCAGGTGCTCGCGCTCGCGGAAAGGAGCACTGTCGATGCCAGCTGACGCAGCCCAGGCGCCGAAGGTGTGGCGCGGCCGGTTCTACGAGGACTTCGAGGTCGGCGATGTCTTCCGCAGCCGCCTCGGCCGGACGATCACGGAGACGGACAACATCTGGTTCACCTGCCTGACGATGAACACGAACCAGATCCACTTCAACGTCCCGTACACGGAGCGCACGCAGTTCGGCCGGCCGCTCGTGAACAGCACGTTCACGCTCGCGCTCATCGTCGGCCTAACCGTGGCCGACACGAGCGAGAACGCGGCCGCGAACCTCGGCTGGGGGAACATCAGGCTGCCCAAGCCGGTGTTCGCCGGCGACACGCTCTGGGCGGAGAGCGAGATTCTTGCCCTGCGGGAGTCGCAGTCGACTCCGAGCGTGGGCATCGTCTCGATGCGCTGCCGGGGCATCAATCAGCGTCGGGAGGTCGTAATCGAGTTCGACCGGACGTTCATGGTCTACAAGCGCGACGCAGAGGAAGCCCGCGACACGTTCCCGGGCACCGACACTGACTGGACCGTGGGAGGTGAGACACCATGACCACCGCTGCGGAGCGCATCGCCGAATTCGCGACGACGCTCGAGTACGACGACGTCCCGTCCCCCGTCGTCGAGGCGGCCAAGCTGCACGTCCTCGACACGCTGGGCTGCGGCCTTGCTGCGAGCGCGCTCGGCATCGCGACCGAAGGACGCACCGCCATGACCGAGCTCGGAGGAGATCGACAGGCGTCGGTGATCGGCCACGCCACGCACATCCCGGCTGCGTCGGCTGCATTCGCGAACGCAATGCTCTGCCACGGCCTCGACTACGACGACACGCACTCCGATTCGGTCGCCCACGTGAGCACCGTCGTCGTCCCGGTGGCGGCCGCGGTAGGCGAGGCGGACGACGTCGATGGACGGGAGCTGCTGACGGCGATCGTGGCCGGCAACGAGATCGTGACGCGAGTCGGGATGGCGGCGTCCGGCGCCTTCCACAAGCGAGGCTTCCACCCGACGGCCATCTGCGGCATCTTCGGCGGCACAGCCGTCGCCGTGCGGCTTGCCGGGTGCGACGCTCGTACGACGGCGAGTGCGCTCGGCATCGCCGGCTCCTTCGCGGGCGGCCTCTTCGCCTACCTCGAGGACGGCACGGCGACGAAGCCCATGCACGCTGCGTGGGCGGCGCACGGCTCGGTGCTGGCCGCGCGTTTGACGGCGCTGGGCGCCGAGGGCCCGCCGAGCGTGCTCGAGGGACGGTTCGGTCTCTACCACGCATTCCTCGGCGCCGAGAAAGGCGAGATCGACATCGACGGCCAACTGGCAGATCTCGGCGAGCGCTGGGAGACGCCGCGGATCGCCTACAAGCCCTATCCGGCATGTCACTTCATGCACGGCTCCCTCGGCGCGACGGCGAGCCTGCTGGACGATCTGTCGGCGGACGAGGTCGATGAGGTCGTGGTGACGGTTCCCGAGGCGGGCGTGTCGCTCGTCCTCGAGCCCACCGACGCCAAGTTGGCGCCGCGGACGGAGTACGAGGGGAAGTTCAGCCTTCAGTACTCGACGGCCGCGATGCTCACGCACGGCCGGGTGGGGGTGCTGACGTACACGGAGGAGGCGCTCGCCGATCCGGCGACGCTCGCGCTCGCAAAGCGCGTCCGCTACGAGGTGAAGGACTACCCGACGTACCCGGCGGCGTTCCCGGGCGGCGTCCGGATCCGCACGCGGGACGGCAGAACGCTCGAGGCGGACTTCCCTCACCAGCAGGGTGGGCCGGAGAACCCGATGAACGCCGACGAGGTCCGTGCGAAGTTCCGCGAGAACGCCGCGCTCGCGCTCTCCGAGGCTGCCGCGCGGGAGCTCGAGTCGGTCGTCCTCTCACTGGAGGAGGCGGATGACGTCCGCACGGTGTTCCAGCTGCTCGCGGCAGAGCAGGTAGCCGCGTGAAAGTCTGGATAACCACGGCCGCCTGGTCGTTCCTCGGGCGTCGCTGGCCAAGGAGGCAAGCGAGCGGCGCGCAGTGCGTATACGGACATACGTTCAAGCGCCGCGAGCGCAGGATCCTGCCGCCAGCGGCGTCAGGCGACGGCGAAGGCGGGCTTCGCCCGACGGCGACCGTCGCCGGCGAGTGGCGACCGTGACGGTTGCCGAGCGGACGGAGATTGTCTCCGCCATCAAGGACTGGGTGGACGCGGAGGTGATTCCGTCCGCCTCGGAGCTCGAGCACGCGGACGCGTTCCCCGACACGCTCGTGGAGCAGATGAAGGGCCTCGGGCTCTTCGGGGTGATCATCCCCGAGGAGTACGGCGGGCTCGGGCTCGACCTGACGACCTACGTGCTGATCCAGATCGAGCTCTCGCGCGGGTGGATGTCGTTGTCCGGCGTGCTCAACACCCACTTCCTCTCCGCCTGGATGGTCGACCGCTACGGCACGGACGAGCAGCGCCAGCACTATCTGCCGCGCATGGCGACGGGCGAGCTGCGCTCGGCCTACTCGATGACGGAGCCGCATGCCGGCTCGGACGTACAGGCCATCCGCACGACTGCCGTTCGCGACGGCGACGACTACGTGGTCACGGGACAGAAGATGTGGGCGACGAACGGGCTGCGCGCGGGGCTCGTCATGCTGCTCGCCAAGACTGATCCCGATGCCGATCCTCCGCATCGCGGCATGACGGCGTTCCTGCTCGAGAAGGAGCCCGGTGTGCCGGAGCAACCCGGTCTGACGATCCCTCCGCCGCTGAAGAAGCTCGGGTACAAGGGCGTCGAGTCGACGGAGCTCGTCTTCGACGAGTTCCACACGCCGGCGTCCAGCGTGCTCGGCGGCGAGGCGGGTGTCGGCCAGGGCTTCAAGTACTTCATGGGCGCGATCGAGCTCGGCCGCGTCAACATCGCCGCCCGCGGCGTGGGGATCGCCCGACGCGCCTTCGAGGAGGCCATCGCCTACGCACAGGAGCGGGAGGCCTTCGGCAAGCCGATCGCGCAGCACCAGGCGATTCAGATCAAGCTCGCGCAGATGGCGACGAAGATCGAGGCCGCGCGCCTGCTGGCGATGCAGGCCGCCGAGCGCAAGGACGCAGGCGAGCGCGCCGACCTCGAGGCCGGCATGGCGAAGCTCTTCGCGACGGAGACCGCCGCCGAGGTCGCGCTCGAGGCGATGCGCATCCACGGTGGGTACGGCTACTCGCAGGAGTTCGTCGTCGAGCGGCTCTACCGTGATGCGCCAGTGCTCATTCTCGGCGAGGGGTCGAACGAGATCCAGCAGCTCGTGATCGCGCGGCGGTTGCTGGAGCTGCACGCACGCGACTGATGGACTTCGCGGTATCGGACGAGCTGCACGAGATCCGCACGGCCGTGCGCGAACTCTGCGCGGGCTTTCCCGGCGAGTACTGGCGGGGCCTCGAGCCCGATCGCTACCCCGAGGAGTTCGTCGCCGCCCTGACCGAGAACGGGTGGCTGGCCGCGTTGATTCCGGAGGAGTTCGGCGGCGCCGGGCTCAGCCTCACCGCCGCGACCGTCATCCTCGAGGAGATCAACGCCTCGGGCGGCAACGCGGCGGCCTGCCACGCGCAGATGTACACGATGGGGACGATCCTCCGGCACGGCTCGGAGGAGCAGAAGCAGCGTTACCTGCCGGCGATCGCCTCGGGGGAGCTGCGGCTGCAGGCTTTCGGCGTGACCGAGCCGACGGTGGGCTCGGACACGACGCACATCCAGACGACGGCCGAGCGCGTGGACGGCGGCTACCGGGTGAACGGACAGAAGATCTGGACCTCGCGCGCGCAGCACTCGGACCTCATGCTCCTGCTTGCACGGACGACGCCGCTCGAGGCGGTCGAGAAGAGAACGGAAGGGCTCTCGACCTTCATCGTCGACATGCAGCAGGCGCAGGCAGCAGGAACGATGACCATCCGCCCCATCAAGACGCTGATGAACCACGCGACGACGGAGATCTTCTTCGACGGCGTGGAGATCGCCGAGGACGCGCTCGTCGGTGACGAGGGGCAGGGCTTTCGCTACATCCTCGACGGGATGAACGCGGAGCGAATTCTCATCGCCGCCGAGTGCATCGGCGACGGCCGTTGGTTCGTCGAGAAGGCCGCGGCCTACGCGTCCGACCGGGTCGTGTTCGGAAGGCCGATCGGACAGAACCAGGGCGTCCAGTTCCCGATCGCGCGTGCCCACGCTGCGATCGAGGCCGCCGACCTCGTCCGCTACAAGGCGGCGTGGCTCTTCGAACAGGGCTTGCCCTGTGGCGCGGAGGCGAACATGGCGAAGCTCCTTGCATCCGAAGCCTCATGGCAGGCGGCGAATGCCTGTCTCGACACGCACGGCGGCTTCGGTTTCGCCGAGGAGTACGACGTCGAGCGGAAGTTCCGGGAGACGAGGCTCTATTCCGTCGCGCCCGTCTCGAACAACCTCGTGCTCGCCTACCTCGGCCAGCACGTGCTCGGCCTGCCCCGCTCGTACTGACTAAGCGGCGTCTGAGAGCAGCAGCTCTCGGCGTCCAGATCGCCAGCGCACGACTGACAGGCGATGGCCGACCTGGAGGCCGCTTGCGTCGAGCTCGAAGGCGCCGAAGCAGGTCGTGGTGCGAAGGAGACGCGCCACGGCGAGCGGGTCAGAGAGGTTGAGCTCGTGGCAGCGGTCGGCGATCAGGGCAGCGGCGTAGGCCTGGGTGGCGATGTAATCGTCGAAAGGCACGGACGCAGGCCCGAGCTCTGCCGCCCGTCCGAGGTCGGGATGCCACTGAACGGGGGCGAGCACGCCCTCTGCGTCGGCCCCGAGAAGTTCGTTGAAGGCAGCGAGACCGGGAGAGAGGCCGCCCAGCAGCTTTCCCGAACCCACCAGCAATCGCAGACGCTCGCACTCCCACTGCAGCGGGCCGCAGAGCAGCACTACGTCTGCCTCGGCGGGGTCGGAGAGAAGTTCGATCCCCAGCGAGCCGGCCTCCCGCTCGAGCCCTTCTCGGGCGAGACGGGCGAACCGCCCTGGGGCCGTGACGACTGCGGCTGCAGCTCTTGGCCGCAGGTCAGCAACTGCCCTACCGAGCGCAACGAGGTAGCGGCTCGCCGGGGCCGCGACCGAGACGACTCCCGGCAGGCGCTGGACGTCGTCTGCCGCCGCTCCGTGGTTCCAGACGACGGATCCCGCTCTCGCCTCGGCGACCTTCCGCGTGCAGTCACTCCCGTAGGGGCCGAGAACGAACCGGTGGCCGCGGGCTACGAGCTCCTCGTGTATGCGGGCCGCCCGCTCCGGCTTGGATCCGTCGTCGACCACATCTACTCGGACGCCGGCGTGGCGAGCCCAAAGCTCGATTCCGGCGCGCATCTGTACTCCCTGGACGGCGTAGCGTCCGGTCAGCGGCGCGGGCGCTCCGACCGTCTTAGGCCCCCATCACCATCGCATGGGTGGGTTCGATCAGAAAGGTCACGCGCCGCTCGCCGTCACCTCGCCAGGGGTACGGCGTCTGTCCAATGTACTTCTCCGCCAGCGAGTCGATGTCCGCCTCCGCCTGCTCACCGACGATCGTTTCGACGACGCAACCCTGGATCTGCATGCTGTGATACCCGCCCTCGTCGTGCTCATGCCAGGAGAGGGCAACTCGCGGGTCGTGCTCGATGTTGCGCGGCTTGACGCGACCGAGGGCCGAATTGACGAGGATCTTGTCCTGGCGCGTGTGCACCCAGACAGGCGTCACCTGCGGAGAGCCGCTTGGGTTGACGGTGGCGAGGTGCCAGAAGTTCTTACCCTCGAGCGCCTGCCGGACGTCGTCGCTGAGCACTATAGGCGGATGCATGTGTTTCTCCTCTCCATGTGGTCATACCCTCCTCGATCACATTACTGCGGCCCGACTATGTGCCGTCCGGAGGCGAAGCGGGAGGCGCCGCGCGACGGCCTTCCGATAGACGGTTGAAGACGGCGAGCGAGTGCTCGAGCTCACCACCATCGAACCCGCGGCCGATGAAGACGAGGCGCGAGCGGCGGTCGTCGTCCGGCCACGCCGCCAGGTGCTCCGGCGGATGGACGGCATGCTGAACACCGTTCACGAGCAGCGGGCCTTCCGCGCCGACGTTGAGCAAGCCCTTGACGCGCAGCACGTCCTGGCCTCGCGCTTGGAGCAACATCGTCAGCCAGACCCCGAAGGCGGTCCAGTCGAGCTCGTCGTCGAGAAAGAGCGTCACCGCGCCGATTCCGCCCTCGTGCGCGTGGCCCGAGGACGCGATGTCCCGCGGATCGCGGTCCCGCCGCTCGAACAGTCGTGCCGGCTCGACGTCGCCGAACGATGCCTCGATCACATCCGCGGCCGGGTTCAGCTGCTCGAGGTGACCTACGACAGGTGCCGTATCGGCGAGATCGACCTTCGTGACGACGAGCGTGTCCGCGATCGCCGCCTGCTTCAGCGATTCCTCGTGGCGTAGTCCATTCACGGCGTCGACCGTCGCCACGACCGTCTCCAGCGCGTAGTGATGGCGTACGACCGGCTCCGAGAGCAGCGTGTACACGACGGGCGCCGGGTCGGCGAGCCCGGTCGTCTCCACGAGGACGCGCCGAAACGCCGGAATCTCGCCGCGATTCCTCCGGCTCAGGAGATCGCGCAGCTCGTCGGCAAGGTCGCCGCGGAGCGTGCAGCAGACACAGCCCGAGCGGAGCAGCACCGTGCGCTCGTCGACGCGCCGCAGCAGGTGATGATCGATGCCGACCTCACCGAGCTCGTTGACGATGACGGCCGTCTCGCCCATATCCGAATGGCCGAGCAGGCGCGAGATGAGCGTCGTCTTGCCGCTCCCGAGGAAGCCGGTTACCAAGACGACCGGCGTCTTCCCACGCCCCTGGACGGCGGCAACTCCCGCCGGGCGAAGCCCGGCTTCGTCGCCGCCTGACGGCGCTGGCGGCACGAGGCTGCGCGCACGGCGCTTGGCCGTACTGGGTTGTACTGTCCGGCGCGCCGCTCGCTTGCCTCCTTTGCCAGCGCCGCCCCAGGAACGTGGGAACGAGTTAGCCAAGGGCCGCCAGGAGCTTGTCGTCGAGGGGATCGAGCGGCTTCCCGGCGAGCTGCTCGGCCTCGCGCCAGATGGAGCCCAGATCCTCGACCACGGCGGCTCGTCCCATCCGGTCGCGGAGCACGTAGACACGGCCGGCCCACTCGTCGAGCCGCAGGCCGTAGTGGCCGAGCACACGGTTCAGGAGCCGCAACCGAAGCGCCCGAGCCCGCCGGTCACCGCCCTGCTCCGCCCAGCTTTCGCTGAGGAGAACGCCGCAGAGGCTGCACATTTAAGGTCCGTTCTACCAGCGGACAGGGAGGAGCGGACATGGCCAAGGAAATCCTCTGCGCGTACGGTGTCGATGTCGACGCGGTGGCGGGGTGGATCGGCTCCTACGGCGGCGCCGAGTCACCCGATGACATCTCGCGCGGTCTCTTCGCCGGCGAGGTCGGAGTGCCCCGGCTGCTCGACCTCTTCGATCGAGCCGGCCTGAAGACAAGCTGGTTCATCCCCGGCCACTCGATCGAGACCTTCCCGGAGCAGACGAAGATGGTGGTCGACGCGGGTCACGAGATCGGCGTCCACGGCTACACGCACGAGAACCCGATCGCGATGACGCGTGAGCAAGAGGAGACGATCCTCGACCGCTGCATCGAGCTCATCACGGAGGTCTCCGGCAAGCGGCCCACCGGCTACGTGGCGCCCTGGTGGGAGTTCTCGCCGGTGACGAACGAGCTGCTGCTCGAGCGCGGGATCAAGTACGACCACTCGCTCATGCACCGGGACTTCGAGCCGTACTACGTCCGGGTTGGCGACTCGTGGACGAACATCGACTACTCGAAGAACGCCGAGGACTGGATGAAGCCGCTCGAGCGCGGTGAAGAGACGGATCTGATCGAGATCCCGGCGAGCTGGTACCTCGACGACCTGCCGCCGATGATGTTCATCAAGGCAGCCCCCAACAGCCACGGCTTCGTGAACCCGCGGCACCTCGAGCAGATGTGGGTCGACCAGTTCGACTGGGTCTACCGCGAAATGGACTATGCGGTCTTCACGATGACCATCCACCCGGACGTGAGCGGCCGGCCGCAGGTGCTGCTCATGCACGAGCGGATCATCGAGCACATAAACAAGCACGACGGTGTGCGCTGGGCGACGTTCGACGAGATCGCCGACGACTTCGC
>JBKPGF010000048.1:0-31996 GCA_046729255.1 Actinomycetota bacterium | reverse complement strand
CAGACGGTAAGTGCACTCGTCTCCCTGTCGCTCGATCCACCGCTCGTCGGGATCTCCATCTCCCGGCATGCCCAGCTGCACGAGCTCCTGCGCGAGGCGGGCGGCTTCGCCGTCAGCATGCTCGCCGGCGGCCAGGAGTGGGTCTCGCAGCACTTCGCGCGCAGCGTGCCCCCGATCGCCATGTGGCACGGCGTCGCCCACCACGAGGGCTCGGAGGGCGCGCCGCTCCTCGTCGGAGCGATCGGCTGGCTCGAGTGCCGCCACTGGGCCGAGTACGACGTCGGAGACCACACGCTGTTCGTCGGGGAAGTGCTGGCCGCCGAGCTGGGCGAGGATGCGCCGCCGCTCGTCCACGTCGGCTCTGAGTACCGCGCGCTCGCGTGACCTTCGAGGCCGTGGTCTTCGACCTCGACGGCGTCATCGTCGACAGCGAGACGGTGTGGGACGAGGTTCGCGAGCAGTACGTCCGCGAGCGCGGTGGCCGCTACGACGCCGAGGCCCAGCGCGCGATGATGGGCATGAGCTCGACGGAGTGGTCGGCGTACATCCACGACGAGCTAGGTGTCAGCGCCTCGCCCGAGCAGATCAATGCCGACGTCATCGAGCTCATGGCCGGCCGCTATCGCGAGCACTTGCCCCTCGTCGCGGGAGCACGGGAGGCCGCGGAGCGGATGGCGGCGAGCTTCCCGCTCGGCCTCGCTTCGTCGTCGAACCGCGAGTTGATCGATCTCGTGCTCGAACTGGCGGGCCTCGCGGCGTCCTTCCGTGCCACCGTGTCGTCGGAGGAGGTTCCGCGTGGAAAGCCGGCGCCAGACGTCTACCTCGAGGTGGCGCGGCGGCTCGACGTCTCGCCGGAGCACTGCGTCGCGGTCGAGGACTCCCACGCCGGCATCGCCTCGGCAGGCGCGGCCGGCATGCGTGTGGTCGCGATCCCCAATCCGCACTATCCGCCGGATGAGCAGACCCTGCGCGAGGCCGACACCGTTCTCCGGTCGATCGACGAGCTCACGCCTGCCATCATCCAGGCCGATGCCTGACGTCACCCGCGGAAACCTCGACCGGCCGGACGAGGTGATCGAGTTTCCGAAGATCACGGCCAGCCTCGTCGAGCTCGGCGACCTCACGGTAGGACTCTTCGTCTCCGAGCCTGGCTGGCGATGGTCAGAGCACAACCGGCCCAAGGTGGGCGGCGAGTGGTGTCAGGCGCGGCACATCGGCGTCGTCATCTCCGGGCAGCTCGGGATCGACTTCAGCGACGGGACGACCGCGATCTACGGGCCGCACGACGTTTTCGACATTCCGCCGGGACACGACGGGTACACGTACGGCGACGAGACGTTGGTCCAGATCGAGTGGGCGGGAATCCGTGCCTGGGCCGGCTTTCCCACCGGCGTCCACAGCCGGGTGCTCCGCACGCTGCTCTTCACTGACCTGGTCGACTCCACGGCGATCGCCGGCCGCGTCGGCGACGCTCGCTGGCGGGAGCTCCTGTCCGGCCACTTCACCGGCGCGCGGGCGGAGCTCGAGCGCTTTCAGGGGCGGGAAGTGACGACGACCGGAGACGGCATCGTCGCGACGTTCGACGGTCCCGCGCGAGCCCTCCACTGCGCCGCGGCCATTCGCAGGCGCGCAAACGCCGACGACCTCCACGTTCGCGCGGGTGTCCACATCGGCGAGGTGGAGCTCGTGGGCGACGACGTTCGTGGCGTCGCCATGCACGAGGCGGCGCGCATCATGGCGGCGGCCAGCGCCGACGAGATCCTCGTCTCCGAGCTCACGCGTGCGCTCGCGATGTCCACCGACCTGAAGTTCGAGGACAGGGGCGAGCAGGAGCTCAAGGGCCTCGACGGCGAGTGGAAGCTCGCCGCCTTCATCGACTAGCCGCCCCGCGTCTAAACGCGTCCGACGAGGACGCAGGCGTTGTGACCGCCGAGGCCCATCGCGTTCGAGAGGGCAACGTCGACCTCCACGCGGCGTGCCTCGTTCGGCACGTAGTCGAGATCGCACTCGGGATCGGGATGCTCGTAGTTGATCGTCGGCGGCAGCACGCCGTCGTGGATCGCGAGCACGCACATCATCGCCTCGATCGCGCCCGCCGCCCCGAAGCAGTGCCCCATGACCGATTTCGTCGACGACACCGCAAGCTGGTACGCATGGTCGCCGAACACGTCCTTGATCGCCTTCGTCTCGGCGGCGTCGCCGAGCGGCGTCGACGTTCCGTGCGCATTGATGTACCCGACGCGCTCCGGCGACACGTCCGCACGGTCGAGCGCCTTACGCATCATCTCCGCGACCCCCGTCGCCTCCGGCTCGGGCTGCGCTAGGTGGTAGGCGTCGTTCGACGCGCCGTAACCGAGGATCTCGGCGTAGACCTTGGCGCCACGCTTCCGAGCCGCCTCCAGCTCCTCGAGCACGAGCACACACGCGCCCTCGCCCATGACAAAGCCGGAGCGCAGGGCGTCGAAGGGCCGCGACGCGCGCGGCGGATATTCCACTTCGGCGGCGAGGCCGCGCATGGCGCAGAAGCCCGCGAGGATGACCGGATGCATGGCAGCCTCGGCGCCGCCCGCCAGCACGGCGTCGGCGTCGCCTCGCCGGATCAGCTCCGCCCCCTCCCCCACCGCCGTCGAGCCCGTCGCGCAAGCCGAGACGGGCGCGTAGTTCGGCCCGCGGTAGCCGAGCGCGATCGCCATCTGCCCGGACGCAGCGTCCACGAGCACGCTGGGGATGAAGTACGGCGACACGCGGTCGCCTCCGCGGTCGCGCAGGACCTCGCCCTGTTCCATGATGCCCACGATCCCGCCGATGGCCGACCCGAAGAGGATCCCCACACGCATCGGGTCGTAGCTCCCGTCGAGTGAGGCGTCGGCGACGGCTTCCTGGGCCGCTGCGAGCCCGAGCAGCACGTACTTGTCCAGCCGCCTCGCCTCCTTCACGGGGACAACGGATGCCGGATCGAAGTCCTTCACCTCGGCCGCGATGCGCACGGGGAACTCGCTCGCGTCGAACGAGCGTATGAAGTCGATGCCGCTCTTCCCGGCCACCGCGGACTCCCACGTCTCGCGGGCCGTCGCGCCCACAGGCGTGATCGCCCCCATCCCCGTGACCACGACACGGCGCATGTCGCGGGAGCTTATGCGGTCGGCGACGGGCTCAGTAGGGACTTGAATCGCTGCGGCCACCTTCGGAGAGAGGGGGCTCGCGTTGAACCGAGCGCAGCATCCAGGCGAGAACGAGCACGGTCGTCCCCAGAACCACGGCAAGCGAGGGCGGATCGCCGCTCGGCCACCCGGCAGGCGACCAGCCGATGATCCTGACCGCGGCGGGAACGAGCGCCACGAGCCAGAGCGGCGCGAGGCGCGGCCTCGCCAGGGCGAGGGGGACGATCAGCAAGACGAGGTAGTGGATCCAGAGAATCGGCGTCAGCGCGAGTGACGCCGCGATCGCCGCCGTGAGCGCGAGGCGATCCCGCTCAGTCGCGGGAATCGCCACGTCGCGGGCGGTCCAGACCATGATCGCGAGGACGATCGCGCCGACGGCGAGGGAGGAGCCGACCGCCAGAGGGGAGGCCAGGCCGACCGCTCGCCCGACGGCATATATGGAATACGACTGGTCCGCCTCGAGATCGGACAGGCGCCGCAGGAGATCCGGATAGTCGGTCAGGCCGTCGAATCCGATCACCGCCCATGAAGCAAGAGCTGCGCCGCCTCCGATGACGAACGCGAGCAAGGCCGTACGCGCGCGTCGGGTTACCACGAGCCACAGGAGGAGGGGCCAGACGAACAGCTTGAGGGCAATCGCCAACCCGACGCCCGCCCCCGCGCGGGCCGGCCGGCGGTCCCGGTACCGCCAAGCGATCGCACTGCCGAGGACAAGCAGTGGGCCGACGGTGCCGGCCGCGATCGCGTCGCGGGTACCGGCCAGCAGCACGCACAGTCCGTATACGCGCCAGTCGCGGACGCCGAGCAACCAGAGTGCTGCGGCGATCGCTCCCGCAGAGAGCAGCGTCCAGATCAGCACAGCGGGAGCGACCGGAATCACGGCCAGCGGGATCACCGCGATGGCCAGGAGCGGCGGGTACACGTAGTTCGCATCCCCCGTAAGCGCCGCCGGGGCGGGGAACGGGTTTCGGCCGGCGAGGATGTCGTCTGACGCGTTCAGGAAGACCATCAGGTCGACGGGAAGCGGGACGGTGCCGTAGCCCGCCAGACTTCGGCGGACGATCCAGGCCAGCGGAAGCGCGACGAGAGCGGCGAGCAGGATCGCCGTCCAACCTCGGCCTGCAACGGCTTCGAACGCCGCCAGGCGTCGCGATGAGTCCTCTGCGCGCGCTCGCTCAGTCGCCTCCGGCGAAGCCACCGGGGCCAGAGTACCTGGTGCCTCCGTAGACTCAGCCGCCGATGTGCACCTCACTCGGGAGAGCGGCACGCCGGGCGAGCGGCGCGCACCTCGTCGTGCTCGTGCTCTGGGCGGGCTTCGTCGCCGCTGTGCAGCGCTGGCCGTCGTGGGAGGAGGGCGTCCGTGTCCAGTTCGCGGCCGACATGGACGTGTACGAGGTGATCGCGCGTGCCGCGCCCGGCCTCCCGGACACCGACGTCCTGCGTGCGTACGCACAGCGATTCCCGGTGCACTGGCTCATCGGAGTCGCCCACGATGTCACGGACGTGCCTCTTCACACCCTCTACCGGGTCGCTGTGATCGCGTGCGTCGCCCTCATCCTCGTCGCTATGCACGTCGCCCTGACCGCCCTTGGACTTGACGTGCGGGCGTACGCCCTCTCACTCGGCGTCGTCGCGGCATCCGCCTACCCCGTGCACTACCTGCTTGCTGCCCCCGGGATGGTGTCGGACGGGATCTTCGTGCTGGGCCTGTCGGTGATGCTGGCCGGATTCGTGCGCGGCGGTCTCTGGGTGGCCCTCGCCGGTCTCGCGCTCGCCACGCTGGGACGCCAGAGCGCACTTCCGGTCGGCGTTGCCGCTGCGGTGTGGGCAGCGTATCTTCCCGCCTGGCGTCCAATCCGCTTCCGGGCGCCGGCCGGCTTCCTGCTCGTCCCCGCAGTGATCTACGGCGTACTCCAGATCGCTTCCAACTCGTTCTCCGCTCCGCGGCCTGCCGGGATCGACGATCTCACGGTGATCGGCTTCTTCACAGGGGTGCGGCCTCTTGCGGACCACGTGGGCCGTGTCGCGCTCGGCATCGCCGTGCCCGCGGCGCTGGTCGCGGGTGCCTGGCTACGGACCCGCGGTCCGGCCCCGTGGGGACCGCTGCTCGTCGCGGCTGCGGTCGCCGGACAGCCGCTCGTGCTCGGCCCGCTGGCCAACGCGAGCAACGAGCCGCGTCTAGCGGGACTGGCAGCCCCCGCGTTCGCTGTCGCAGCCGGGATGCTGCTGCGCGCGGCTGTGCTTGCGCGGGCGGAGACGCTCGTCTGCGCAGCAGCGATAGCCGCCGGCGGCCTGCACCATCGCTATACGATCGCGGGGGTGGAACGGAACGCCGTGTGGGCGACCGTCGAACTCGTCTCGGCAGTCATCGTCGTGCTCGTGCTCGCGGCGGGCCGGCGAGCCCCGCGGACGGCTCCGGCCTGAGCCGAATCCGCCTGATGTGTACCCACACGAAGGAGATCAACTGATGCCGGGCAAGCGTGTCCCCTTTCCGCCCATGGAGGCACAGCTCGTCCCGGAGCTGCCCGAAGGCGACTGGCTCTACGAGCCGAAATGGGACGGCTTTCGCGGCGTCGTGGAGAACGACGGCGGCGAGCTCGCCGTCTGGAGCCGCAACGGCCGCCCACTGCTGCGGTACTTCCCCGAGCTGGCGCCACTCGGCGCGAAGCTGCCGCCGCACTCAGCGCTCGACGGGGAGATCGTGTTAGAGCAGCAGGGCCGGCTCGAGTTCGACCTGCTGCAGATGCGCCTGCACCCGGCCGAGAGCCGCGTGCGCAAGCTCTCCGCCGAGATGCCGACGCGCTTCATCGCATTCGATGTGCTGCTGTGGAAGGGCGAGGAGATCTGGAAGCTGCCGCTCGCCGAGCGCCGCAAGCGGCTCGAGCGGCTGAAGCTCCCGTTCGCCGTATCGCAGGCCAGCCGCGACGCCGACCTCGCCCGCCGCTGGCTCGAGCGCCTGGAGCCCGCCGGTCTCGACGGCGTCGTCGCCAAGCGGCTCGACTCGCCGTACCGGCCGGGCTCTCGCGACGCCGTCGCCAAGGTGAAGCACCACAAGACCGTCGACTGTGTCGTCGTCGGCGTCCGCTGGAAGGAGAAGCCGACGAGGCTCGCGACGCTCCTGCTCGGCCTCTACGACAACGGCGATCTTCACTACGTCGGCTCGTGCGCCGTCGCGCCGGCGCGCCACGACATGACGCTCGAGCTCGTCCAGCCCCTGCTCAAGGGCGCGCCCGACCGCGGCTTCTCGGAGCCGAACCGCTGGGGCACAGGCGAGCTGGAGCAGTCCGCCCTCAAGCCGAAGCTCGTGGTGGAGGTTCGCTACGACAAGGTCGAGAAGCGGCGCATCCGACACGGCACCCGCTTCCTCCGCTTTCGCCCGGACAAGGATCCGAAGGACTGCACGTGGGCCCAGGTACGGCCGCGCCGGAAGCGAGGCGACCCGACGCTCGAGAGCCTGCTCGCATGAGACCCGCCGAGGACGCGTACGGACAGCTGCTGCTCGCGGAACTCGACGGCGGCCAGCCGAGGGAGATCATCGAGCGTGACGACGGGTTCGTCGAGGCGGGCCAGTCGGAGTTCTACCTCGCGCCCTTCCGCCGGTGGCACCCGCTCACCCGACGAGCCATGCGCTCTGTCCGGGGCCGCGTGCTCGATATCGGCTGTGGCGGCGGTCGCGTCTGCCTCCACCTCCAGGACCGCGGTCTCGATGTGGTCGGGATCGACGTCTCACCAGGCGCCGTCGAGGTGTGTCGGCGACGAGGTGTACGCGATGCTCGCGTTTGCCCGATCGAGAACATCGACAGCTCACTCGGCGCGTTCGACACGATCGTCATGCTCGGAAACAACTTCGGCCTGTTCGGGAGCGAGGCAAAAGCGCGGCGCCTCCTCCTCCGCTTCCACAAGGTGACGAGCGACCGGGGACGGATCGTCGCAGAAACGCGTGACGTCTATCGCACGGAGGACCCGGCCCATCTCGCTTACCACGAGCGGAACCGCCGCCGAGGCCGCATGGCCGGTCAGGCCCGCATTCGCGTGCGTTACCGGCTGCACGCCACGCCATGGTTCGACTACCTGATGGTGTCGCCCGACGAGCTTCGCTCTCTGCTCGATGGCACGGGCTGGCACTTGGCGCGAACCCTCGAAGCCGACGATCTCTACGTCGCCGTCATCGACAAGGAGTAGCGGGCTAGCGGAACTTCAGCTTGCGCGCCCGTCGCCTCGCGTACTGCTTGCCCAGCTTGTACGTGAGCCAGCCCAGCACTGCATATCGCGTCTTGAACATGGTCGAGTTCTACCCCGACCCGGGCGGTTCTAGTCCGATCCTCTAGGCTCCGGCCGTGGAGGTCTTCAACCTCGACTCGGACAGCTGGGATCGCACCGAGGATCGCGAAGGCTGGCGCTCGAAGGACGCCTGGGTCGGCGCGAAGCTGAAGGGTGAGCTGATCGGCGCGAGCATGTACGAGCTCGAGGCCGGCAACAAGCTCTGGCCGTACCACACGCACCACGCGAACGAGGAATGGATGCTCGTCGTGCGCGGTAACCCGACGCTGCGCGCCTCCGACGGCGAGCAAGACCTCCGCGAGGGCGACATCGTCTGTTTCCGGCGCGGGAAAGACGGCTTCCACCAGGTCATCAACAACACGGACTCGCCCATCCGTGTGCTCATGATCTCGACGCTCATCGCGCCGGACATCGTCGAATACGCGGACACCGGCAAGGTCGGTGCGCGGAGCGTCGCCGGCGAACGGATCATGTTCGGCCGGCCGGGGCCGGAGCTCGACTACTGGGAGGGCGAGGACTAGTCGGAACGGCGCTTCGAGGGCTGCACGCGGCGCGGCTCGCCGGGCATCTTCGGGAAGTGAGGCGGGTACGGAGCCTCGGCGATGCCCTCCGCCTCGTCGCGCTCCACCCATCCGAGCAGCACCTCGAGATCGCAGACGACGTCGTCGATCCCGGCCTGGACGTCGCCGAGCTTCTCGAACCGCTCGGGCATCGTCGCGAGGTTGAAGTCTTCCGTCTCCGCGTCGGGTAGCTCGTCCCACGTCACCGGGGCTGACACGGTCGCATCGCGGCGGGCCCGCACGGAGTAGGCGGAGGCGATCGTGCGGTCGCGGGCGTTCTGGTTGTAGTCGATGAAGACCCGCCGGCCGCGCTCCTCCTTCCACCAAGCGGTGGTGACGAGCTTCGGCGCGCGTCGCTCGACCTCGCGCGCGAACGCGAGCGCCGCTCGGCGCACGACCGGGAAGTCCCATCGCGGCTCGATCCGGCAGGCGACGTGGATGCCGCGATTGCCCGACGTCTTCGGCCAGCCCGTGTACCCGATCTCGGACAGCACCTCGTGCACGATCGCGGCCACTTGCTTCGCCCGCTTGAAGCCCGTGCCCGGCTGCGGGTCGATGTCGATGCGCAGCTCGTCCGCGTGATCGACGTCCGAGCGGCGCGCGGGCCAGGGGTGGAAATCGAGCGTCGCGAGGTTCGCCGCCCACGCGACCTGCGCCACCTCGGTGACGCACAGCGCATCCGCGTGCCGCCCCGAGGGAAACGTCACGCGCACTGTCTCGATCCATTCGGGCCGATGCTCCGGGACGCGCTTCTGATAGATCGGGTCGGTGTCCGCGCCGTCCGGGTGGCGCTTGAGGTACGTCGGCCGCTCGCGGAGCGCACGGACGATCCCGTCGCCGACCGCGAGGTAGTACTCGACGAGATCGAGCTTCGTCTCCTTGCGTGCCCGGAAGTAGATCTTCTCGGGATTGGAGACGCGGACGGCGCGTCCCTCCACGTCGAGCTCGATGGCACTTGCCGCCACGGTTTGACCCTATACAGGCAGACCGGCGCAGTAGGTCGTCAGTGCTCGCGCCCGTACGGCACTACTTGTTGTTACCAACAGGCGCGTCAAGCGCCCGGTACACGCGCACTCGCCGCCTCGCATCGCAAGCGATCTTGTCACGGCATGTCTGGCCCGTCTAGGCGTAACTAAGGCGCGTGTACGACCCGACCTCGCCGCAGGCTCCGCGAGGAAGCCGGAAGCCGGACGAGAACGAGTCCCCAAGACGATCTCGTGATGTGGCTCCGGAGCAAGTTGAGATTCTGAGCATGAACGACGAAGAGCAGATCCCTCAAGCCAGAACCCCAGGAGCACCGGCGGACGCTGGAGAAACTCCAGTTGAGAAGCTCGAGGCCCTGGGAGTTCGCGGAATCCTCTTGCAACTAGCCCGGGATGGCCAGATCATCGATCTGCGTTGCGAGATGCCCCAGTGCTATTGCTTTCGGGGTCGTAGCTACTTCGATCCCAGTTCGGAGCGTTCCGATTGGGAGCCGACGGCTGACCACTATCCGAGACTCAAGGCGCACGGAGGTCACCTCACCCCCGATAACGTCCGGCTCGCGCATCGTCTCTGCAACCGACGTGACTACACATGGCGGATGAAGATCAACGCGATGCTCTGGCAGCGGATGTCTCTGGACGAGATCGCTGAGAAGCTGAACGTGGAGAAGGTTCCGACGATTCACCGCACGAACAGGTGGACAGCTGCATCTGTTCGGAAGGCTTTCGTTTCCTAGAAGCGCCTTCGAGCGCACTGATCTCAGCCTCCCTGACCCTCACCTCCTGATGCTGCTAGGAGGCGTAGCTTGGATGAGAGAGAGCGTAATCGCGGGTGGTGGAGGCCAATGCCGCCTCACCGTCTCTTGTGCCTCGTTTCCCTGTTGCTTTGTGCCGTGCGAGGGGAGCGGCATCGCCCGCTCGCGCTTGCGTAGGCATGGGTCCTACGCTTGGTGGCGGCGCACCCCGCCCCGCGAGGCGACGGAGGCGAAGCAGCTGGTCTCGAGCACCCCTAGGGCGTGAAGCACAGCGTAGAGTCCCTGCACGTCGTGCCCTTTGGACGAAAAGTAGAGGTCCCGGTCGGCATGATCGAAGCCGAGCTCGGTGGTGTTGAGCTCCTCGTAGAGAAGATGGACGACGATGTCCATCGCCCTGAAGCTCGAGCCGAGATGGCCAGAGCCCGCCCGCTTGACGGCGATGAGGGCATTCGCACGGCACATGTCGGCGAGGAGCGAGAGCCGGACATCGCGGTCGATCTCACTCGAACCGACGCGCTCGAATTCTCGTCTGGGGATCATGCGCTCGACGTGCACGGCAACACGCTAGTAGGTCCACCCAGGAGCGCTTCGTAGGTGCTGCCGCTCATCGGCGGCACGGCCCTCGTGGCCGCGACCGCGACGTTGCTTGCCGCGCAACTTTCCGATCGAGACCTCGCACAGCTCCTCCTCGGGATCTACGTGGTCGGCTTCGCGGAAGTGGTCCTGGTCTCACTTGCGCTGAGCGCCGGATCGGAGCTCACGAGGACTTCCGTCCTCGCGTCGATCCTCGGCCTCTTCGTGCTGTCGCTCGCCGTGACGCTTCGGGCTCGGCCTCGCTGGCCGGAGCTCGCCGGCCGCGAGTTGCTACTGGCGCTGCGCAATCCGGCCGTTGCCGTAGTCGCACTCGCCGCGTTCGGCGTGGTGGCGTATTCGATCGCGCTCGCGCTGTTCAGGCCGCCAACGGATCAGGACGCCCTCGAGTACCACCTCGCGCGCGCGGCGTTCTGGAGGCAGCAGGAGTCGATCGGCTACGTGCACGGCGCGGCGTACGAGCCGATCAACGGCTATCCGCCCAACGCGGAGATCGCCATGGCATTCACGATGATCCTCTCCGGCAGCGGCCGCTTTGCTCCGCTCGTGCAACTCCTCGCGGCGCTCGCCACGGGAGTTGCCGTCTACGGCATCGCGCGGCGGATCGGTCTGGGACGGGAGCCGGCGCTCTTCTCGGGCCTGCTGCTCCTGACCCTTCCGGCCGTCGCCTTGCAAGCGAGCACGGGGCTCAACGACATCGTGGTCGCGTCGTTTGTCGCCTGCGCAGCGTTCCTTCTTCTGGGCGCCACCTGGTCGAGCCTCCTCCTGGCGGTCGCTGCAACAGCCTTGCTCGTAGGGTCGAAGCTGATCGGCCTGCTCGCGTTGCCGGGACTGGCCCTGGTCGCCATTGTCGCCCAGCGCCACAGGCCCTGGCGGGCCCTTTCCGCAGTCGCACTCGGAGCGCTGATCGGCTCGTACTGGTACGTCATAAACCTGGAGAAGACGGGAGATCCGTTCGGCGGCATCAGCGACGAGCGGGTGGGACCGGACCCGGTGGCCGCGCTTGCACGTGTGGTTCGCCTGAGCATCAACGTGCTGGAGCTGCCGGGAGCGGTGCGGCTCGATCGGCTGCTGTTCGTCGCCGCGGCACTCGTCCTGGCCACGACGGCGCTCATGGGCCCTGCTTCTCGCAGCCGGCGCCTCACCTACGCGGCGATCGCAGCTGGGCTGACCGTTAGCGCACTCGCAATCACGCCGGTGGCCGAGCTCCTCGCCCGGGCGAGCCGGAAGGCCTTCTACGAGTTCGGTAGAGGCGACGTCGGTTACCTGGATTCGGAACGAAGCACGACCAAGGCGAGCGCGATCTTCTCCTGGTACGGCCCGGTGGGCGTGCTCCTCACCTTCCTGGGTTTCGCCGTGGTGCTGCGTGCGGTGCGACGACGGGAGCTCCCGCCGGTCGCGCTCGCGCTGGCGGCAGCCCCCGCGATCTGGGTGGTGCTGATCGGAGTCACCACCCCCTACTACGAGTGGAACGGCGGCCGGTTCGCCATGGGGAGCTTCGCCCTCGCCGCGGCGACCTGGGGCGTCGTGTTCCGCATGCCGCCCGTCGTCTGGGCGACAGCCGCGCTCACGGTGGTTACCGCCACCTTGGCCTTCCTCCACCTCCACGAGAAACCGGCCGGGCTACGCCTAATCGAGCCGATCGCGGAACCCTCCGTGTGGTCCCAGTCGGATTGGGCGCTCCAGGGCACGGATCATCCCGAGCTCAAAGCAGTGTTGCGCTTCGTGGACAGGCGCATTCCTGACGACGCGCGCCTGGCGATCGAGCCCATGGGCACGAAGGACAGGACGGCGCCCTGGGGCCTGCCGCCGTTCCCGTTCTTCGGCGAGAGCCTTTCCCGGACGGTGCTGCTCGAGCGCTCGGCCGACGGTGCCCGCAGGGACGGGGCCGACTGGGCGATCTTGAGCCAGGGTCGTGTAGGTGCCTGTGAGGCGGGTTGGCGGGTGGCATTCCGCCACCGGCCTTGGGTCATCCTCCGGCGGGTGAACGGGGCGAGCTGCGCATGACGAGCAGCCGCCCGGCGCGATCATCTCACGGTGCGCCGAGGGCGACAACTAGTCCCGTGGAGCCGGATGCGGAGCCGGGGCACCGCGAATCGGCTCAGCTACTCGGGGAGCGGCTCGGCTCCAAGTCGGCGTCACCCTCACGGCCGAAAGGCTCGAGGACGCCCACCGTCCCTTTGTCGGGCTGACGGCTTCGGCTTGAAACAACGCGGCTGGAACCGGTCCCACCAGGTCCCAAGTGCGGCATTTGCAGGCAGTTCCTGTTCCTGACCCCTAGTCAGGCAGACTTGGGCAATGGGGAACACGATGGCGAGCGTCACGCGCGCGCAGCTGGTGGAGATGATCGACCGTGGCGACGGATTCGTCCTCGTCGACGCACTGTCACCGATCTCCTATGCCGCCACCCACCTCCCAGGCGCGGTCAACATCACGCCAGAGACAGTCGATGAGCGAGCGGCTCGCCGCATCCCCGACCATGACACCGAGGTCGTCGTCTACTGCATGAACCCGACGTGCGACTCCTCGCAAATCGTCGCCCATCGGTTGCTGGAGCTCGGCTACGCCAACGTCCTGCACTACCCGGGCGGCAAGGACGAGTGGACGGCGGCGGGGCTGCCGCTCGAGGGCGGGCGTGCGAGCGCGCCGACCACCGGGGAGACCACGACGCCGTAGCCCTCGTTCTCGAGCAGCTCGGCTGCCCGCAGCGCCTCCGCCTCGCCAGCCACCAGCACGCCGAGCACGCCTCCTCTCTCGGGCGAGAGGTGGCGAAGCTCGAAGTCCTCGATGTTGATGCGCTCGGCGCCGAGTGCCTTCGTGATTCGGGCGAGGACGCCGGGCTCGTCCGCGACGTGCACGCGCACCTCGTGCAGCTCACCGGGGTCGGTCGCGTACGCCGCCTGGAGGACGCGACGCCGGTTGGCGGCGGCCTCCGCGACCCAGCTTTCCAGCTCGTCGGCTTTCCCTCGGGAAAGGACGCTCTCGAGCTGCTCGACGGCGCGGCGGTGAGCAGCGAGCGCCGCGAGCATCTCTTCTCGGTTGTCGAGGAAGATGTCGACCCAGACGCGGGGATTCGCTCCCGCCACTCGCGTCAGGTCGCGCAGCGACCCTCCAGGGGATGCCAGCGGATCGTGACCCTCGATGCGGGCGCCACCGGCCTGGTTCGCGACGAGGTTGGCAAGCGCATGCGGAAGGTGGCTCGTCAGCGCGACGAGACGGTCATGGGCGGAGGGAGCGATCGCCACGGGCGCCGCACCGACCGCCGATACGAACGCGTGGAGGCGCCGGTAGTGCTCGGGCCCGGTGCCTGCCAGCGGCGTGAGGAACCATGTCGCTCCATCGAACAGCTCGGCGCTCGCATGCTCCGCGCCTCTGGCTTCGGACCCACACACAGGGTGGCCACCGACGAAGTTCGCCGCGGCGCTCGCAGCAGCGCACACGGAGCCCTTCGTCGAGCCCACGTCCGTCACCGTGCAGTCGTCGCGCGCAGCAGCGAGGACGGCAGAGACAACGCCGGGAAGCTCGCCGACCGGTACGGCAACGACGACGAGGTGAGCCTCCTGCACCGCATCGACGAGCCCCGGGCACTGCGTGTCGATCGCCCCTCGGTCCACCGCAGCCGCCAGCGATCGCTCATCGACGTCGAAGCCGGCGACCTCCAGGACGCCTGCCCGTCGTGCGCCGAGAGCGACTGAGGCGCCCATGAGGCCCGTGCCGACGACGGCGAGGCGAAGCTTTGCGAGATTGCTCACGATGGCGTCTCCTCGAGCAGCGCGACTTCGCGCTTCGTGAGCGCGAGGATCTCGCCGAACAGCTCTTCGAGCCCGCCCGCAGTCAGCGGGCCGCCGTTCATGCGCCGGAGGTACGCCAGCATCCAGTGCTCTCGGTCGGCATCGAGGAAGCCGATGCCCTGCCGAGCCTTGTAGTCCTTTATCGTCGCGACGAGCTCGAGCCGCTTGTTCACGAGTTCGACGATGGCGCGGTCGTTGTCAGAGATCTGGCGTCTGAGATGCGTTATCACAGGGTCCGGTGCTTGGTCGGCGGCCATTCCGCTCTCCTTCTCGAAGGGTGAACGTGAGCTGCCCCGCCTATCGCGCCTAGCCGGCCACGGCGGAGCGGGTAGGCCGACTAGCGCACGTAGTGGCGCGCGACGTAGCGATACGTGAAGGAGAGCTTCGTCGCACAAGCCATCGTGGGAAGAGAGTAGCGACAGAGTGGTACGCTCGCCATCTCCCAGCGGAAAGGAGCTTCGATGCGCGGGTTCGCCGTTCTCGGATTCGTCGCCGTCCTCGGCCTCGCCGTTTCAGGGCTCGGCACGAGCGCGCCCTCCCAGCCGACGCTGGTCGGAAAGTGCGCGAAGGCGAACCTCGATCTCTACGACGAAGGGAAGCTCACGCTCGCGACGGACAACCTCTCGTTCCCGCCGTGGTGGGGCGGAAAGGGCGGTCACGGCTTTGATCCCTCCGACCCGTACTCGGGCAAGGGATACGAGGGGGCCGTGGCCTACGAGATCGCACGCCGGCTCGGCTTCACGAAGAGCGAGGTCGCCTGGAAGCCCGTGGGGTTCAACAAGGCGATCGCGCCAGGCAAGAAACCGTACGACGCGTACATCTCGCAGGTCTCGTACAACCCCGCCCGCGCGAAGGTGTTCGACTTCTCGATCTCGTATTACTTCGTGAACCAAGCCGTGGTCGGGCTCAAGGGAACGCCGATCGCGAAGGTCAAGAGCCTGAAGGGCCTCAGGCCGTTCACCCTGGGCGCCCCTGTCGCCACGACGAGCTACAACTACATCGTCAGATACATCAAGCCGGGACCGAAGCCCAAGGTCTACGACTCGGTCAACGACACGATCGCGGCTCTCAAGGCGAAGCAGATCGACGGATTCGTCGTCGACTTCCCCAGCACGGGCTACATCACGGGCGTACAGCTCCCCACCGCGACGGTCGTCGGCCGCCTTCCGACACAGGGCACGAGGGAGCGGTTCGGGCTCATCTTCGCGAAGGGCTCCACCCTCGACGCCTGCGTCAACAGGGCGCTGGCGGCGATGCGCGCGGATGGGACGTTGAAGCGTTTCGAATCGAAGTGGCTTGCAGGCACTGCGCCAATCCTGAAGTAGCGAGACGCTGACCGAAGACCGCGGCTCGAAGATCGTCGGCAGCCTGACGGGCGGCCGTTCCTCCGGCGGCCGCGCCGTTGCGATCGCGGTCGTCTCGACGGTCGTCTTCTTCGGCGCGCTGGTGGCCCTCGTCGTCACGTCGCCGGGCTGGGACGACGTCAAGGAGACGTTCTTCAACCGAGAGATCTTCCGGGAGTCGCTCCCCGGAATCGCGTCGGCGTTCCTCACGAACGTGAAGATCTTCTGCATCGCCGAGGTCGTGATCCTCTTCACGGCGCTCGGCCTGGCCGTCATCCGGAGCCTGCCCGGCCCGGTGTTCTTTCCGCTGCGCCTGCTGGCGACGGTTTACTCGGACGTCTTCCGCGGCATTCCGACGATCCTGCTCATCTACCTGCTCGGCTTCGGCATCCCGGCGCTCGGGCTGGCGTACGTCTCGGAGCCCGAGCTGCTCTGGGGCGTGCCGGCGGAGATGGTCTGGGGAACTCTTGCGCTGATTCTCGTCTACACCGCATATGTGTCGGAGGTGTACCGGGCGGGGATCGAGTCGGTGCACCCGAGCCAGAACGCGGCCGCGCGGTCGCTTGGCCTCTCGCACGGGCAGTCGCTGCGCTATGTCGTCGTGCCCCAAGCGGTGCGGCGCGTGATCCCGCCGCTGCTAAACGACTTCATCGGCCTCCAGAAGGACACGGCGCTCGTGGCGCTGCTCGGCGTCGTCGAGGCCTTCCGCCAGGCGCAGATCGACTCCGCAGCGACCTTCAATTTCACGCCGTACCTCGCCACGGCGCTGATGTTCCTGCTGATCACGATCCCCCTGACGCGGCTCACGGACTACCTGATCGAACGAGACCGCAGGCGTCGCCAGACGGGAGTCATCGCGATATGAGTGCTGTCCGGCTCGAGGATGTCTACAAGTCGTTCGGCAAGGTGGAGGTGCTCCGTGGCATCGACCTCGAGGTCGCAGACCATGACGTCGTATGCCTCATCGGCGCCTCGGGGTCGGGGAAGTCGACGCTCCTGCGCTGCGTGAACCTTCTGGAACCGGTCGACGCGGGCCGCATCTTCGTCAACGGCGACGAGATCACCGCGCCGGGCGTCGACGTGAACACCGTGCGGCGCGGCATCGGCATCGTCTTCCAGTCGTTCAACCTCTTCCCGCACATGAGCGTCCTCGACAACGTCACGCTCGCCCCCCGCAAAGCGCTCGACCTGTCGCGCGAGCAGGCGGAGAGCGAGGCAGGACACCTGCTCGGACGCTTCGGCCTGGCCGACAAGGCTGCGGAGTATCCGGATCGCCTGTCCGGCGGCCAGCAGCAGCGGGCGGCGATCGTCCGCGCGCTTGCGATGAGACCTCGACTCTTGTTGCTGGACGAGGTAACGAGCGCCCTCGACCCTGAGCTCGTGGGCGAGGTGCTCGACGTCATCCGCGAGCTGGCCGAGGGCGGCATGACGATGGTCATCGCCACCCACGAGATGACCTTCGCGCGCGAGATCGCAGGCCACGTCTGCTTCCTCGACGACGGCGTAATCCTCGAACAGGGCCAGCCCGAGCAGATCTTTACGTCCCCGACCCAGCCGCGGACCAAGCAATTCCTAGACCGCATCATCCGCGCCGGTCGCCTCTAGTCAGACGATGCTCGCGTAGTCGAGCACGGCCGTGAAGAGACGGCCGTCGCTCAGCACGGCGTCCTGGAGCGCGCGCTCCCGAGCGCTCGCGTCGCGATCCACGGTCGCGAGCCACCCGACCGTCCCCGCCAGCGCGAGGAGCACGGCCAATCCACAGTCGAGGCGAAGGTCCTCGCTCGAGAACCCACGAACGCCGTGAGCCGAGAGGAGGCCAACGTACCGGTCGAACAACTCGTTCTCTGCCCCACGGCGATCGTCCACGCTCAACGACCCGAAGAGGAACAGCGCCACGTCCCATGCCGGCGAGCCGATCGACACCGTTTGCCAGTCGAGCACCGTCACTGAGCGCCCGTCGCCGCGTGCGTCAAAGAGCAGATTGTCCAGGTGGAGGTCGCCGTGGATCAGCGTCTTCTGTCGCGCATACAACGCGCCGGCAACGTCGACGAGCCGCGACCGAAGCCCTTCAAGGACGCCGGAGATGGTGGGCGACAACCGGTCGCCGTACCGCTCGATGAAGAGATCGACCTGCCTCGCGTACCGCTGTTCCCGCTCCCTTGGATCGCGGCCCGCGACCGGAAAGCCACTGGCCAGTGCGCGATCACCCCACCACCGCGCGTGGAAGGGCGCCAGTTGATCGATGACGAGCCGAGCGTCGTCGATCGAGCAGCCCTCCAGGACATCACCCTGCCGGCCACCGCTGAGATCCTCGAGCAACAGGACGACGCGGTGTTGCGCCTCGTCTGCGGCCGAGTAATACAGCATCGGGGCAACCGAGACCCCGATCTCGCGATAGAAACGCAACTCACGCACACAACGCTCGTAGTAAAGACGCATGAGGGCAGGATCTCGCTCCTGGACGGCTCGATGGCCCGACACGGCGTCGCCCTTCGCCATGGGCAGCTTCACGATCAGCGACGCGGGAGGCGTCCCCGGCTCATCCTCGTAGCGAAGCTCGACACGGCCGACGAGGCCGGTGAACCCGTACTCCTCGCCCACTCGCTCCCATTGCGAGGCGATCACGCGCCCAACGGTCAGCACGCCGGCGTCCGTCAGTACAGTCGACAGCCACTCCGGCGTCACCTCGTCGGGTGTATCTGGAATCCGCTCGCTCACGCGCCCGGTACCCTTCTGCCATGGCAGTAGAGCACCAGCACATCGATGTTTCCATCGAGCCGCTTGACGAGTACCTCGTGATCCAGCCGTCAAACGACGAGACGGAGACGCGATCCGGGCTGATCCTTCCCGCCTCGGCCGCGTCAGCGGCTGCCGTGCGGACGGGGATCGTGACGGCAGTCGGCACGGACGCCGGCGGCATCGAGCCCGGCGACAAGGTGCTCTATCCGCGCGAGGAGGGCTTCGACGTCCGCCTCGGCGGCATCGAGGTGAAGGTGATCAAGCGCGAGAACCTCATCGCGCGCATTCACGACTAGGCGTCAGATATCCCCGCCCGTGCGAGCCTGCGTATAGCGCAGCAGCTCCTCGCCGCCGCCGTCTGAAAGCACCAGCTCCTCACCGTCTGTCGTCCAGCTTGCGACCTGGTCGAGGGCAGCGACGTACGCCTGCTCGATCGCATCGCGGGGCGGCGGGCAGGCCATGAGTGTGGAGCCGACGGCGCCGATCTCCAGCGAGTCGCCCTCCGCCGTGTAGGACGCCGTGTACTGGTTGCAGCCGGTGTACCCGCGGACGGTGCCCTCGCGGAACGATGCCGTGGCCGTGATTCCCGGCTCGAGCGGCACGTCACGGCCCGACTCGAGCACCCAGAACGGGCCCTCCAGGTGCGGACCCTCGTCGCCGCCGCAACCGACTGCGAAGGCGACGAAAGACGCGAGGGCGGCCAAGCGCTTCAACGGAGAAGGAGGGATTCGAACCGGCGCGCAGCGCCCGTCCGCGTAGCGGACCGGTGGAAGGGGGTTCGGGGGAAACCGGGAGGTTTCCCCCGCGAAGCGTCTGATGGGAGCCGCCGCACTACCAGGAACGGAGAAGGAGGGATTCGAACCCTCGACGCAGGAGTTCACCCACGTAACGCCTTAGCAGGGCGCCGCCTTCAGCCACTCGGCCACTTCTCCAAGCACGTACCAGCTTACCTCCGGCTGATTCGCGGGCCGAGCCGAGTACCCTGTAGGAGCGCGGAGGGGTGGCAGAGCGGTCGAATGCGGCGGTCTCGAAAACCGTTCGGGGCGCAAGTCCCGCGGGAGTTCAAATCTCCCCCCCTCCGCCTCAAATCGCCGGGAAGTCTGGCGGCTTCCCGGCGGAGGGTGATCTCCTAAAGCTGCCGTGAGCCGCGGCCGTGCACGCCGGCCACGACGGCGATGCGGCGTTGCAACGCTGAAAACCAAACCTGTCCCAGACCTGACACCTGCCCCGCTCGATCGACGACGTCATCCGCCAGCAGCGGCATGTCACCACCGACGCGAACTCAGCATCTTCGGAATCATCAGGAGGGCACCCCAAGAGGAGGCGCGATGGCACCCATCATCGTGAGCACCGAGATCGCGAGAAGCCCGGACGAGATATTCGCCTACGTGACCGATCCGAAACGGCTTCCCGAATGGCAGGAGAGCGTTGTTAGAGCCGAGTCGTCCGACACACCGGGTCGGGTAGGAACGAAAGCTCGAGTGACGAGGCGCGTCGGACGACGCGAAATGACCCAATCTGCCGAGCTCGCTGAGCTCAATCCCCCTACGAGTTGGGTCGTCCGAGGACTCGACGGTCCGGTACGGGGGGACGTCAAAGGCGTCATCGAGCCGCTCGGGGGTGGAACGCACTCCCGCGTCACCATCGAACTCGAGCTTCGGGGTCACGGGATCGGCAAACTCCTCCTTCCCCTGTTCATCCGGAGGAAGGCGCAGGAGGAGATGCCACAAAACATGCAGCGCCTCAAGGAGCGACTCGAAGGCACTGTGTAAAGAGGCCGCGCCGTTGCGCCGGCGCTCGAGCTCGGCATCGCCCCTAAGCCTGCAATCTGTCCGGAAACGGCGAGCAGGCTCGGCCTCCGCGCAGGCATAACGACGAACGTTGCTGCCACGAACACCCGCGGCGACAAGGTGCCCCGCCCAGAGGAGGTCGCCATGAAGATCCTGACCGCGTTCGCACTCTTGTGTTTCGCATCGTTCGCCGGTGGCGCCGTCGGCAGCGTGGACAGCGCCAAGCGATCAAGCCAGACGCCGCAGTACGACGTCACCCAACTGCCGTCGCTAGGGGGTGGATCGAGCGCAGGCTTCAGCATCAACAATCGCGGCTGGGTCACGGGCCGCTCGAACCTGTCCGACAATCAGATCCGGCACGCGACGCTGTGGCGAGACGGGGAGCTCACCGATCTCGGCACGCTCGGCACCCCGGAGGAGCGGAACAGTGTCGTTCGCTGGCCGGTCGAGAACGTGCGCGGTCTCATCACGGGGATCTCGCAAACCGACGAGCTCGACCCGAACAACGAGGACTGGAGCTGCTCCGCGTTCTTCCCGCCTGCGACGGCTACAGGCCACCAGTGCCTGGGCTTTAGATGGCAGAACGGCGAGATGAAGCCGCTGCCGACGCTCGGCGGCACGCACGGCTTCGCAGCCGGCTCCTCGAACACGGGCGAGATCGTCGGCTGGGCGGAGAACACGGTTCAGGACCCGAGCTGCGTCCCGCCCCAAGTTCTCCAGTTCCTGCCGGTCGTCTGGCGAGCGAGCGACGGAAGCATCCGGAAGCTACCGTTGCTCCCGGGCGACACGTCCGGAGCGGCCACGGCCATCAACGACCAGGGCCAGATCGTCGGCATCAGCGGAACCTGTGACCAGGCGATCGGGCGTTTCACGGCGCGTCACGCAGTGCTCTGGGATCAGGGCGAGGTGACCGACATCGGCAACCTCGGGGGTGTGGCCTGGCACACGCCGAACGCGATCAACGTGCACGGGGACATCGTGGGATTCTCCAACTTCTCCGCGGCAGATGGCGGGGAGTACCACCCGCGTGCATTCCTCTGGACGGAGAACGGCGGCATCGTCGATCTCGGGACGCTGCCTCCGCCGCTCGATGACAACAGCGATGCTTGGGGTATCAACAGACTGGGGCAGGTCGTCGGCAGGTCGTGCGACGTCGACGGGAACTGCCACGCGTTCCTCTGGCAGGAGGGCGTGATGACGGACCTGAACGAGCTCGTCGACGAGGACGACGTCCTCCTCGCCGCCTTCGACATCGACGATCGCGGCAGGATCACGGGCCAAGCATTCGACGACGAGGCGGGCGTGTTCGTCGCCTTCGTCGCGAAGCCGATCGAGGACTAGGCGAGTGGGCCAGCCTCGTCCGTCGGCGCCAAGGCCGCGACGACACCTGGGGTGGCCGGGATGACAACGGTGTGGAAGCTCTCGATCAGCTCCATCACCGGGCCTTCGTAGTCCCTTTGCCACACCTCGCTGCCGTAGAACGCAGCCAGCTGCTCGTCGCGCTCGTCACGCGTGCGGAAGGCGCGCGCGAGGAAGTAGTGGACGGTATCCGCGAGCGAGGGGCCGTGGCCTACGACCTGAATGCCCGCCCGGCTGAGCATCGGCAGCGCCTCGTCGCGGAGGATGCGATCGAAGGCGTCGCGCCCGTCCGGCACGAGCCTGTACGTACGGAGATCGAGAACGGGACCTGAGCGCATCCTCGCTTGGGAGCTCACGCGGCACGTGGTCGTGCGGAGCGAGGCGCGAGCGCGGCATCGGCCGTCCAGAGATGGGTCGCGGCCAGCGCCCGCCAAGGTCGCCACCGCTCCGAGAGGTGGCCGTTCGTGCCGCGGGGCCGTGCGCCCCCGAGCGCGCGGAGCCAGCTGATCTCCGAGATCGGAAACGCGTCGCGTTCGCCGAGCCGGAGCGCGAGGTAGTGCGCGGTCCAGGGCCCGATACCGTCGACGGCGGTTATCGAAGCGGTCAGCGTGTCGAGATCGACGCTGCCGTCGAGCCGGATCGCATCGTCCCGAACGGCGCGAGCGAAGGACCTGATCGCACCCTGCCTGGCGCGAGGAAGCCCGAGACCGGAGAGCCTTGCGGCCGCGAGCGTGGTCGCCGCAGGGAAGGCATGAGTGAGGCCGAGCTCCCGAAGCCCCGGCACAGGAGTGCCGTAACGCTCGACGAGGCGGCCGGTGATCGTGTTCGCGGCCGCAACGCTGACCTGCTGAGCGATGATCGCTCGGACGCCGGTCTCGACCGGGCACCATGCGCCCGGGGGACGGAGGCCGGGGCGGGCCCGAAGCAGCGGCCCCAGCGTCCGATCGCGGCCAAGGTGCAGGGAGGGCTCGTCGAGGTCGAGGTCGAGGTTCGCAATCCGGCGAGCACGAGCCACCAGATGCGTCAGCTCGTCCCAGTGCGGCAGGTGGGCAATGAGCAGCAGGTAGTCGTCGCCGCCTGGGGAGAGCTCGATGGCGCCGGGGTCGCCATCGACGACGATCGTGCGTCGGTACGTGTCGCCCGCGACGTGCTCGACGCCGGGCGACGCGCGCGCTCCGAGGTAGGCGACGATTGCGCTCCAGTCGAGCGGGCCACGGAACGCGAGTCGCAGTGGAAGACCGCCGTCGGCCACGAGACGGTCAGCCTTGCGTCTCTTCGCTCTGAGCTCTCGCGGGGACGCGCGGAAGATCTCCTGACACACACGGTTGAACTGGCGAAGGCTGCCGAAGCCGGTCGCAAGTGCGATCTCGAGCATCGAGAGGTCGGTGTCGTCGAGCAGGCGCCGAGCGAAGTGGGCGCGCGCCGAGCGCGCCAGTCCGTCCGGGGTCACCCCGAGGTTGGCCGTAAAGAGCCGACGGAGGTGGCGAGGGGACACCCCGACGCGCGCACCAAGCTGCTCCTCGTTTGCCCGGTCGAGCGCCCCGTCGAGAATCATGCGAACGGCACGGCAGACGAGCTCGGGCTCCGTCCAGGCAATCGACTGTGGCCAGCGGTACGGTCGACACTGGAAGCACGCGCGGAAGCCCGCCGCCTCCGCGGCAGCGGCGAGCGGAAACGCCCGAACGTTTTCCGGCCTCGGCCGGGCACCGCAACCCGGCCTACAGTAGATCCCCGTCGTGGCGACCCCGGCGAAAGTCATCACGCGGCAGGTATAGAGGCATCTGCCACGGGCCAGACGCACGCGTGAACGCACTGCCACGTGTCGCCTCGACGCTCGTACGTGTCGACGTACCGGCGATACGTCCCCGGTTCCCTCAGGGTTCGCGCCGACACGACGGAGGTGGCGCCGTCCACGTGTATCGCCACCTGGTCGATCGTCAGCGTCGGAGCCGCGTTGCTCCTGAGGTTCTCCACGTATCGCTCGTGCTCCCAGACCTCGCCCGTCGCTCCGTCGAGGTACGCAAAGCCCGGGGAGAGGATCGGCTCGAGCAGCTCCCACGAACCCTGCCGGAACGCCTCGATGAACTGGAGATTGAGGTCTGTCAGTACCTCGGTGTCGTCCACAACAGCTCCTTCCGCCCGATCTCCCGACTGGATCGACGCGAGGTTGCACGATGTGAGACGCCTCCGCTCGCCGGATTCGGACACGTACGGGCCGCTTCCATCGCCTAGGCTTCCATCAGTGGTTTCCGTCGGCAAGTGATGCCGCGCGCCGTCGATTTACGTGCGAGCGCCCTCGGGGAGATCGCCGAGCGAGGCGTCCCCGTACCACGCTACGATCGCTCAGCGCTGCGCCCCCGCATCCTCCACATCGGCGTTGGAGGCTTCCACAGGGCGCACCTCGCGCTCTACACCCACGAGCTCGCCGACACCGGGAGTGAGTGGGGAATCCGTGGCCTAGGACTGCTCGAGGCCGATCGGCGAATGGATGAGGTCCTGCGTTCACAGGACTGCCTGTACACGCTTGTCGAAAAAGGGGACGGCGAGCCACATATACAGGTGATTGGCAGCATTGTCGACTACGTCCTCGCGATCGACGAACCAGCCATCGTCGCCGTGCAGATCTCCGATCCCGAAACCGCGATCCTCTCGCTCACGATCACCGAGTCCGGGTACTCCCTCGCGAGGCCGAACCCAACTCTCGAGGCAATCGCGGTTGGCCTGGCCCGCCGGCGGGCGGAGAACGGCGGGGCGCTCACGATTCTCAGCTGCGACAACATCCCCGGCAACGGAAAGGTTGCGCGCACGGCCGTAGTGGGCATGTGCGATGAGCGGGACGCCGAGCTCGCGCGCTGGGTCGACGCTGCCTGCTCCTTCCCTAATTCGATGGTCGACCGGATCACACCCCAGACGGCGGACAGCGATCGGGCCTGGCTGCGAGCCAGCGTCGGGATACGTGACGGCTGGCCTGTCGTCGCCGAGTCCTTCCGCCAATGGGTGGTCGAGGACGAATTCGCCTCGGGCCGGCCGCCGTTCGAGGAGGTCGGCGTGCTCTTCAGCGACCAGGTGCGCGACTGGGAGCTCTACAAGCTGCGCATGCTGAACGCGACGCATTCATGCATGGCGTATCTCTCGGCTCTGGCGGGCATCGTCCACGTCGACGAAGCCATGGCGACCCCGCCCCTGCGGCGGTTCCTCGAACGTTTCCTCTGGAACGAGGCGATCCCGACGCTGGAGGAGATCCCGGAGCATCCGCGCGTGGAATACGCGGCGGCCGTGCTCGAGCGCTTCGCGAGCAGTGGCGTGCGCGATCAGATCGCGCGGCTTTGCATCGACGGGACGGCGAAGTTCCCGACATTCCTGATTCCGACCATCGAGCGCCAGTTGGAGCGTGACGGGCCGGTCGAGTGCGCTGCGCTCGCGTTGGCGGGATGGGCGCGCTATCTGGCGACGACGCCGGCCGCCGCGCGCGCGCCAGACGCGAGCGGGGAACACTCTGCGAGCTTCGCGATGCGA
The DNA here is from genome assembly GCA_046729255.1 of Actinomycetota bacterium. Lineage (GTDB taxonomy): Bacteria > Actinomycetota > Thermoleophilia > Gaiellales > Gaiellaceae > PALSA-612. The sequence continues at coordinate 7,127 of JBKPGF010000048.1, read as the reverse complement.
GCGATGGCTGATCCGGTCGCGTTCCTCGGCCTCGCCATCGTGTTCCCACCTATGTTGCGCGAGAGCGAGCGGTTCCGTGACGTCTTCGCCGCGTCGTCGCGCAGTCTCGCGTCCCGCGGCCCGATCGGGGCCGTCGAGGCCCTACATCGAGCCTCCTGACAGCTCGGGCCCCGATGCGGCCCGGCGTGAGGCGAGCTCACCTTCCTGGGTGGAAGCCGTGACGGTCGCGATCCGCGCGCCCTCCGGCTCGAAGACATGCATCGTTCCATTCAAGGCCAGCGACACGTTGTCGCCGATGTGCCCGGCAAACGGCGGAAGGGTTTTCGCCACAAGCGTCGCCGGCTCGAACTCGTGCTCGATCACGATGTGGACGAACACCTCCGAGCCCAGATCTTCGACGGCGCGTATGCGACCTCGGATAGGCCCGCCGCCCATACGGAGTGCCTCCGGGCGGAAACCGATCACGAGCCGATCGCCGGCGACGCCATCAAGACGCTCGTGCATGTGCACCTCGGCTCCCGCGACCCGCAGCGGAGTGGTCGCTGTTACAGGCAGCTGATTCATCGCCGGCGAGCCGATGAATCCCGCGACGAATACGTTCGCGGGCGCCCGGAAGAGCGTGCTCGGAGCGTCGCACTGCTGCAACTCCCCGTCTCGCAACACCGCCACACGGTGACCCATCGTCATGGCCTCCACCTGGTCGTGGGTGACGTAGACCGTGGTCACTCCCAGACGCGTCTGTAGTTCCGCGAGCCAGGCGCGCGTCTGCACGCGCAGCTTTGCGTCGAGGTTGGAAAGCGGCTCGTCCATCAAATAGACCTGAGGTCGTCGCACGATCGCGCGCCCCATGGCTACGCGCTGACGCTGACCGCCGGAGAGGTTCTTCGGCTTGCGTTCGAGTAGTGACTCGAGGTCGAGCAGCTTCGCCACCTCCCGCACCTGCTGCATCCGCTCGGCCTTTGGAACTCCGCGCTGCTTGAGAGCAAAGCCCATGTTCTGAGCGACGTTGAGCTGAGGGTAGAGGGCGTAGTTCTGAAAGACCATGGCGATGTCGCGGTCGCGTGGGTGCACAGCGCTCACGTCGCGGTCGCCGATCAGCACCCGTCCGTCATCGAGGGGCTCGAGCCCCGCCAGCATTCGCAGCGCTGTCGTCTTGCCCGAGCCCGAAGGGCCGACGAGGACGAGGAGCTCGCCGTCATCGATCTCCAGGTCGAGCTTGTTCACCGCGGCACGGGGCGTGCCGGGGTAGAAGCGCGTCGCGGAGTCGTAACGGACCGATGCCAAGGGGGCCTCCTGCCTGCCTCTGCCTACTTGATCGCGCCCATCGAGAGGCCGCGGATCATGCGCTTCTGGGCGAGCCAGCCGGCCAGAACGACCGGGATGCAGGCGACCACCGACGCCGCCGACAGCTTGGCGAGAAAGTTGCCACGCGTGCTGATGTTGGTCGTCACCCACATCGGCACCGTCGATCCGGACACGGGGTTGAGTTGGACGGCATAGAAGTACTCGTTCCAGGCGAAGATGACGCAGAGGAGGGCCGTCGCAGCGATTCCCGGAGCGGCGATGGGCAGGATGATCGACGTCAGCTGTCCGCGCAACCTCGCGCCGTCGATGTCAGCGGCCTCGATCAGCTCGCGCGGGATCTCCATGAAGAACGAGCGCAGCATCCAGATGGCCAACGGGAGATTGATCGCGGTGTAGAGCACGATCAGAACGGTGCGCGTGTTGAGCTTGTCGAAGTGGTTCGCGAGGACCCAGATCGGCAGGATCGCGGCGACGATCGGCAAGAACTTGGTGGACATGAAGAAGAACAGCACGTCGCGCCACCGCGGCACCGGCCGGATGGCGAGCGCATAAGCGGCCGGGAGTGCGAGCGCAAGCACGATCAGAGTGCTGGCGATGACGACGATTGCCGAGTTTGTGGCCGCTTCGCCGAACGAGAGCGTACCCTCGGGATTGCTCGTCACGTCGCGGTAGCGGTCGAGCGTTGGCGAGAAGATGAGCTTCGGGCTGGTATTTGCATCTTGCTCTTCCTTGAACGACGAGAGCACCATCCAGAAGACCGGAAAGAAGAAGATCAGCGCCACGAGCCAGGCGGTCAGCCCGAGGGTGAAGTGCACGGAGCGACGCTCGCCGACGCCGAGCCGCGTCCCGACGCGTCCTCGCATCACACGCTCTCCTCCTCTCGGAGCAGGCTGGAGAGAACGCGGAGGCATATCATCGCGATGACGATCGACAGGAGAACGACGACGATGCTGTAGGCGGACGCGAGCCCGAAGTCCCAGCCCCCGCCGATCGAGCGCTGATAGACGAAGTACGGGATGTTCGTGGAATCAGGCCCTCCGCCCGTCATCACGTCGACCTGGTCGAAGACCTGGACCACGTAGATCGTGCCGAGCAGGGCGCAAAGCTCCATGTACCGACGCAAGTGGGGAAGCGTGAGTTGCCGGAAGGTGCCGAAGGCCGTCGCTCCGTCCACCTTGGCTGCCTCGAGGATGTCGGGGGGCTGGCTCTGCAGGCCGGCGAGCATGATCAGCATCATGAACGGCGTCCACTGCCACACGAGCACCGTCACGATCGAGAACAGCGGGTACTTCGAGACGAACTCGATGCTCTCGAAGCCGAGCCCCTCGAGCACCCAATTGAGAACCCCGTAGAGCCCGCTGAACATCTGGTTCTTCCAGATCAACCCCGCGACCACCGGCATGATCAGAAACGGTGTGATCAGCAGGGTGCGGACGATCCCGTGTCCGAAGAAATGTCGGTCGAGGAGCAGCGCGAGCAGAGTGCCGAGCGCGAGCGAGACGAGGACCGTGGAGACGGTCATCAGCACGCTCGTCCACGCCGCCTCGCGGAAGAACTCGTCGCTGACGAGCCTCTCGTAGTTGTCGAGCCCGATGAAGCGGCGAGGCGTCGGCGGGCTGATCGACCAGTCCGTAAAGCTGTACCAGACGCTCAGCACGAACGGAATCTGGGTCGCGGCTATCGCGAAGAGGAGTGCCGGAAGCAGCGGCAGCCGCCGGCGCCACGGCCGAGAGAACGGATCCGAGGAGGGCGTTCTCCCGGCCGCGGCGCTCGTCACGAGCTCGATTGTGCTACCGAATCGCGTCTGATGCGATGTCCTGACAGCGGCTGAGGGCGTCATCGATCGACTCTCGGCCTGCGATGACGCTCGAGAACTCCTCGGTGCACCGGTTCCCGACATCCTGGAACTCGGGAATGCCGACGTACTGCACGCCGGGCACACCGGGGCGCTTGGTCGTTCCCGGATTGTTGATGGGGGCCGCTCTCATCGCCGACAGCGTGATCGCCGCGAACGCCTTGGCTGCTCGTTTGTACTGCGGGATCTTGTAGGTCGAGAATCGGGTTCCAGGCGGGATCGCCGCCCAGCCGCCGGAGATTCTCGTGCCCGCAGCCTTGATGTAGGCCGGGCCGGTCGCCCAAGAGATGTACTTCCACGCCGTGGGCACATCGGGCGACTCCCTCGGGATCGCCAGAGCCCACGTCCACAGCCACCCCGACGCCTTCGTCTTCCTGACCGGCGCGAGCGCGTACCCGTTCTTGCCCCTGACGGCGCTGTCGTTCGCCTCCAGGGTGCCGGCAGCAACGGTTGCGTCGTACCACATCGCGACCTTGCTGTCCTGGTACTGGGCGAGGCACTCGTTGAAGCTCGCGTTTGCCGCGTCCGTCTCGCCCGCATCCTTGACGAGATTGACGTAGAACGTGAGTGCTTGTCTGAACGCTGGCTTGTCGACCTGTGCCTTGTCCGGCTCGCCATTCGGCTTCGCCGACCACCAGGTGCCGCCGAAGGTGTTCAGCACCGTCGTGAACGACGCGCCTAGGTCACCCCAGCCGGGCTTGCCGCGCAGACAGATGCCGGCCATGTTGTCGGAGTCGATCTTGCGAGCGATCGCGGCGATCTGATTCCACGTCGGCTTTGCGGGGATGGTCACCCCCTTCGCCTTCATGACGTCCTTGCGGTACATGACGAACGACGATTCGCCGTAGAAGGGCGACGCGTACATCTTCCCGTTCGCGGAAAGCGCGTTGCGCACGGCCGGGATCACATCGTTGAACTTGTAGGACGCGTCGCGTTTCGCGAAGGGCGTGAGGTTCTTCAGGAGACCGCTGGCACCGAACTGCGGCGCCTCGTACGGCCCGATCATCACTACGTCAAACTGCCTGCCGCCGGTTCCGACGTCGCGGGTCACGATCTCGCGAAGCTTGCCCTCCTCGAGGATCGAGTACCTGACCTTGATCCCCGTCTTTTTCGTGAACAGCGACGGCGTCAGCTTGGCGATGTCCTCCATCTGTGGATTGCCGACGATCGCGACCCTTATCGTCTTGCTCTGTGCCGGCGTGCTAGACGCAGTGCTCGCGAGCGCGGCGATGAGCGCTGCTGCGACGAGGAGCGCCACGGCCAGACGCCCTATCTGAAGTCGTGCTCGAATCATTTGACTCCTCCTGTTCGTTGCGTCCGAGTCGAGCGCCTTGGAGCGCGCCTCGGGACGGGCCGGCGTGTGACAGCCGGATGAGAGGTCGCATGGGTAGCGAGCGAGTCAAGGGCAACGAACCCTACTTGACGCAAATATGCTTTCTCGTGATATCGCTACCACACGCGCGAACTACTTAATAACACGGCTCGAACGTCTATGTCAAGCTCGGCTACGGCTACATCTGTCTCCGCGAAGTGGTATCAATAACATTCGCGCGCATGTTAGAAAACGGCCGATGAGAGTCACCCTTCGCGACGTTGCAGAACTCGCGGGCGTCTCGCCCATGACGGTTTCGCGGGTGATCAATAACAGCCCGCGCGTCCACGCCGACACGCGCCGCCGAGTCGAGGCGGCCATCGTCGAGTTGCAGTACGTCCCGAACCGGCTCGCCCGCGGGCTGATTCGACGGAAGACTGGCACGCTCGCCCTCCTCGTCCCGGACGTGGCGAACCCGTTTTTCACGCTCATCGTCCAGGCCGCCGAGGATGTTGCTTGGCGGGCCGATTACCACGTCATTCTCTGCGACACGCGAGCCGAGCTCGAGCGCGAGCGGGAGTACCTCGAGGACATGGTCGAGTTCCAGGTCGAGGGAGTGCTCGTCGCCCCCGTCTCGGACCGCTCGAAGTCGCACCTGAGAATGCTGGCGCGAAACAACATTCCTTACGTCCTTATCGACCGCTCGATCGCCGGCTTCGAGGCGGACCTCGTTCAGGGCGACAGCATTGCCGGGGCACGACGCCTCGTCGAGCATCTCGTCGAGCTCGGCCATCGGAGAATCGCGATGATCTCCGAGACGCTCGACGTCTCGACGTCGCGAGAGCGACTCCAGGGTTACCGCGACGCCCTCGAGGCGGCGGCACTCGAGCAGCTAGCGGAGTACGAGGTAGAGGCGAGCGCCGTCGACGCGCGTGGCGGCTACGAGGCCGCATTGCGGCTCTTCGACCTCGAAGAACCGCCGACGGCGATCTTCGCGGTCAACAACATCGTTGCGGTCGGAGTCGTCGAGGCAGCGCGCGACCGAGGTGTCGACATTCCCGGTGCCCTCGCCCTCGTGTGCTTCGACGACATCGAGCACGTCTCGCGTCTCTACCCCTTCCTCACCGTGATGGCCCAGCCCGCCGCGACCTTCGGCACACTCGCCGCGCAACTGCTCCTCGACCGCCTCGGGGGACGCGTACGCGAGCACCGGCGGGTCGTCGTTCTGCCCGCCGATCTGATTGTCCGTCGGTCCTCGGGCGCGGGCCAGGAGTCAGTCGTCGTCGGGTGAGCGGCCAGTCCCGAGAGTCAAGGCGTCTCTATGGCGGCGTCGAGGCCGGCGGCTCGAAGTGGGTGTGCGCAGTCGGAAGCAGCCCGACCGACATACGGGGAACGACGACGTTCCCAACGACAGAGCCCGACGAGACGATCGCGCGCGCCGTCGAGTTCTTCGCGCGAAACGGATCGCTCGCGGCGGTCGGCATCGGCTCGTTCGGGCCGATCGACCCTCGCCGCTCCTCACAAAGCTTCGGCTTCATCACGACGACGCCAAAGCCGGGATGGGCACATACGAACGTTGCGGGCCGGCTAGCAAAGTCGCTCGACATCCCCGTCGCCTTCGACACCGACGTCAACGCCGCGGCTCTTGGCGAGCGGCGCTGGGGAGCGGCAGTCGATGTCGCCAACTTCTGTTACGTCACAGTCGGGACCGGCATCGGCGGCGGTGTCGTTGTGGACGGCCGACTCGTTCACGGGTTGCTCCATCCCGAGATCGGGCACATGCGGATCCCACACGATCGCGAAGCAGACCCGTTTCCAGGGTGCTGCCCGTACCACGGCGACTGCTTCGAAGGGCTCGCGTCGGGGGAAGCCATGCGCGAGAGGTGGGGAAAGGCAGCCCTGGATCTCGACGACGACGCGCCGTGGCAGCTCGAGGCGGAGTACGTGGCACTCGGTCTGATGAACGTGATCTGCGCGCTGTCTCCCGAGCGGATCATTCTCGGAGGCGGCGTGATGAAGAAGCAGGATCTGCTGTCTCGCGTCCAGGGGCGCCTGCGAGACCTGACTGCCGGGTACTTCGACGCCCTGGAGCTGAAGGATGCGATTGTCGACTTCGTCGTACCTCCCGGTCTCGGCGATCGCGCGGGAGTTCTCGGCGCCATCGCGCTCGCCCAACAGGTTGCTGCGGCGGGCTGACGGTCGCGGTTGGCCCTTCCCCAACCTCCGGGTCGCATCCGGTCGTCGATTTCTGCCGGGGGAAGCGTCGACCTCATGCGCTCGCTCGGCGCCGATGCAACCGGGTCTGTGCGGAAAGGCGCCCGCGATCGGAGGCTCGCCGGGGCGGGCCCTCTCGATAGGCGGTTGGCTACTCGGCCGTGATCTGGCAGCCCTGGAAGAACACGTTGCCAGCAGGGATCCGTCGCACGGCTATCAAGGAGATCTCCGAGCCACACTGTCACCCCGCCGAACGTGGCTCGGGATCGTGACGACCTGGAGCAAGAGCGTCGATTGCACTCGCGCCAACCCGGGTGGCGCCAGGGAAAGCCCCCTCGATGAGATCGTTCCAGTACATCGACCACGCGCCACCGAGCACGCGCCTGCTCGCCCGTGCGGTCAGCGCTTGCCCTGTCAGGGAGAACACTCGGGGGTGGTCGA
>JBKPGF010000047.1:0-28574 GCA_046729255.1 Actinomycetota bacterium | reverse complement strand
GCGTGCTGCGCAGGGTGAACGAGAGACCGCTGCCGGCGCTGCCGCGGATCTGGCTGGCAGCCAGCGCCGATCCGATCGTGGGCGCGGTCGTCGCGGACGACTCCGCCGCCACGGTGCAGGCGCTCGCCTCGATGCAAGACGTTCGATTGGCGGTGCCGATTCGGTCCGTGCGGCTCGAGGAGAACGAGCTCTCGATCACGCTCTCGTCGGGCGTCGAGGTGCTGCTCGGCACACCGTCCAGGCTGCCGCTCAAGCTCGCGGTAACCGCCAAGATCATTCAGACCGCCCCGGACGCGCGGTACGTCGACGTGAGCGTGCCCGAGCGGGCTGTGGGGAGCGATGAGTCGGTCATCGACCCTCAAGTCGATGGTTGAGCTTGAGGGTTGTTCGCGTATTTGTTCGCAATGGCGTGATTGACAGCGGGACCAGCGGCGCCTACCCTGGTCCTCGCAGGCGAACGTGGGCCATCACGTTCGAGTGAAGGTCGAGATCGAGGTTGGTGGAGAGTGAGAGGACAAGCCGGTAATTACGTAGCTGTGATCAAGGTTGTTGGAGTGGGCGGCGGCGGCACGAACGCCGTGAACCGGATGGTCGATGCAGGGCTCGCGGGCGTCGAGTTCATCGGCGTGAACACCGATGCGCAGGCTCTGCTCATGAGCGACGCCGACGTAAAGATCCACATCGGCGATCAGGTGACGCGCGGGCTCGGTGCCGGCGCGGATCCGCAGGTAGGGCACGCCGCGGCGTACGAGTCCCGCGACGAGCTCAAGGAAGTGTTGAAGGGCGCGGACATGGTGTTCGTGACCGCCGGCGAGGGCGGCGGCACGGGCACGGGAGCGGCCCCGATCGTGGCCGACCTCGCCAACGAGGTGGGGGCCCTGACCGTTGGTGTGGTGACGCGACCGTTCTCGTTCGAGGGTCGCCGCCGGTTCGACGTCGCTGAGCAGGGCATCACCGAGCTCGCCGAGCGGGTCGACACGGTCATCGTCATCGAGAACGACCGACTGCTCCAGGTCATCGAGCGGCAGACGTCGGTCGTCGATGCGTTCCGGCTCGCGGACGACGTGCTCCGCCAGGGCGTTCAGGGCATCACGGATCTCATCACCGTGCCGGGGCTCGTGAACCTCGACTTCGCCGACGTGCGCACGATCATGCGCGACGCGGGGACCGCGATGATGGGCATCGGCTCAGCTCGCGGCGAGAACAGGGCGGCCGAGGCGGCGAGGCAGGCCGTGTCGTCGCCGCTGCTCGAGGCCTCGATCGAAGGCGCCACCGGGATCCTCCTCAACATCACGGGCGGCAAGAGCATCGGGCTGTTCGAGGTGAACGAGGCGGCCGAGGTCGTGACGTCGGCCGCGTCGGCCGACGCGAACATCATCTTCGGCGCGGTCATCGACAAGGGCATGGACGACGAGCTCCGCGTCACGGTCATCGCCACCGGGTTCGGGCAGCAGCGCCGCCGGAAGAAGAAGGTGGCGCCCGAGTTCACGCGTGACCGCGAGCGGGAGCCCGCCCTCGCCACGTCGACGCCGACGCGCGAGGAAAGCGGGTTCGACATCCCGAAGGAAGTCCTCGATGTCCCGTCGTTCCTTCGCGACTCGTAGCGATCGTTAACACCCTCCGGCTTGGAGGGGCAGCCGGTTAGCATCCGGCCCGTGCAGACACTGCGACGGACGCCCCTCCACGCCGCGCATGTCGCGCTCGGCGCGAGGATGGTGCCGTTTGCCGGCTGGGACATGCCCGTGCAGTACGAGGGCGTGATCGAGGAGCACCGCGCCGTGCGCGAGGATTGCGGCGCGTTCGACGTCTCGCACATGGGCGAGCTCGAGGTCGAGGGCCCGCGGGCCGCCGAGCTCCTCCAATCTGTGCTCTCGAACGACCTCGGCCGCATCGAGGCCGGCCAGGCTCAGTACACGCTGCTGACGAACGACGACGGCGGCATCGTCGACGATCTCATCGTCTACAAGCTCGACGACCATCGATTTCTGCTCATCGTCAATGCCGCCAACACCGCCGAGGCATACGCGTGGCTCGCGGAACGCGAGATCCGCGGATCGGACGTACGCGACGTGTCGGAGGACTACGGGCTGATCGCCGTCCAGGGGCCGCGGTCCATCGCGCGGCTGGAGCTCCCGGATGCTCCGACGTTCACGTTCAGCGAGGCCCAGCTCGGCGGCATTCCCTGCATGGTCAACCACACGGGTTACACGGGCGAGGCCGGCGTCGAGCTGCTCGTCATGGCGGGCGACGCCGGAGAGCTGTGGCAGCACGTGCTCGACCGTGGAGCGAAGCCGTGCGGGCTAGGTGCCCGCGACACGCTGCGGCTCGAGGTGTGCTACCCGCTGCACGGCTCGGACATCGGCCCGGACACCGATGCGATCTCGGCGGGGCTCGGCTGGGCCTGCGCGCTCGACAAGGACTTCACCGGCGCCGAACCACTGCGGAGGATCAAGGAGGAAGGCCCGGCAGAGCGGCTCGCGCCGTTCGTCATGGACGACCGTGCAGTTCCACGCGCGGGCATGGCCATCGTCGAGGGGGGACGCGTGACATCGGGCACGCACTCGCCGATGCTCGACCAGGGCATAGGCATGGGCTACCTGCGGACCCCCGTCGCGAGCCCCGGTGAGAAGATCACGATCGACGTGCGCGGCAAAGAGCGACGCGCTCACGTCGTCAAAAAGCCCATCTACGAGCGAGAGGAGCCGTAACGTGGCCGCTGCGGAGAGCTACCCGGACGACCTGCGCTACCACCCGGCGCACGACTGGGCACGAGTCGAAGGGGAGGAGGCAACGCTCGGCATCACGTGGTATGCGCAGGACTCGCTCGGCGAGCTCGTGCACTACGAGCCACCGGACGTCCGCGCCACGGTGTCGAAAGAGGGTGTGTACGGCGAGATCGAGTCGGTCAAGGCGGTCTCCGACCTCATCGCGCCGCTGTCCGGCGAGGTGGTCGAGGTCAACCAGAAGGTCGTCGACGAGCCCGATGCCGTGAACGAGGACCCGTACGGAGAGGGCTGGCTCGTGCGCATCCGGCTGTCCGATCCGACGGAGGTCGACTCGCTCCTCGACGCCGACGGCTACCGGCAGCTGCTCGACGCGAAGTGAGCTTTCTCTCGCTGACGGACGCGGATCGCGAGCAGATGCTTGCGACGATCGGCGTGGCGAGCGTCGAGGAGCTCTTCCGCGACATTCCGCGAGGAGTGCGGCTCGAGCGGGAGCTCGATCTCGAGCCTGCCCTCTCGGAGCCGGAGCTCGTGGCGCATCTCGAAGAGCTGGCCGCACGGAACGTCCATACGCGACGCCAGCTTTCCTTTCTCGGGGCGGGGATCTACGACCACTACGTGCCCGCGGTCGTCGACACGATCCTCCAGCGCGGCGAGTTCCTTACGGCATACACGCCGTATCAACCCGAGCTGAGCCAGGGCGTGCTGCAGGCGATCTTCGAGTACCAGACGGCCATCTGCGAGCTGACTGGCATGGACGTGTCCAACGCCTCCGGGTACGACGGCACGACCGTTGCCGCCGATGCCTGCTTCATGGCGAAGCACATCACCGGCCGGACGCGCATCGTCGTCACGGAGACCACGAGTCCGCAGGTACGCCAGGTCATGAAGACGTATGCGCCCGGTTTCGGCCTCGAGGTCCTCGAGGTCCCGCACAAGGGCGGCGTCACCGATCCGGCGGCCGTCGCCGCGGCAGCTGGTGAGGCTGCGGCAGTCGTCTTCCAACAGCCGAACTTCTTCGGTTGTCTCGAGCCCGCGCCAGAGCTCGCCGCGGCAGCGGCAGACACAGGCGCGCTTCCCGTTGCTCACGTCGATCCGATCTCGCTGGGCGTCCTCGAGGCGCCTGGGCGGTACGGCTGCGCGATCGTCGCCGGAGAGGGGCAGGGCGCCGGCAACGCGCAGTCCTTCGGCGGGCCGCACTACGGCTTCCTCGCCTGCCGCGTGGAGCACGTCCGACGCATGCCGGGTCGGATCGTCGGGGAGACGACGGACGCCGAAGGACGGCGAGGCTATGTGCTCACGCTCTCGACGCGGGAGCAGCACATTCGCCGCGAGAAGGCGACGTCGAACATCACGACGAACCAGACGCTGCTCGCGTTCGGGGGGCTGATCTACCTCACGTGGCTCGGGCCCGCGGGCCTCCGTGCGATCGGCGAGACGTGCATCGCGCTTGGCGGCTATGCGCGGCGCCGATTGGAGGAGGCCGGGCTCGAGCTCGTGTTTCCGGACGAGACAACGTTTTAGGAGTTTGCCGTGCGGGTCGGACGGAACGCGCGTGAGGTCATCGCGGCTGCACGAGAGCACGGCGTGCACCCCGGATATGCCCTCGGCCGCGAGTACCCCGGCATGGACGACTGCCTGCTCGTCGCCGTCACCGAGAAGCGCACGCCGAGCGACATCGATCGTCTCGCGGAGGTGCTATCGGAGGTGGCGGCATGAAGCTCGTCTACGAGCGCTCGGTCCCGGGGCGGACGGCCTACACGTTCCCCCGGCACGACCTACCCGTACCCGAGGTCCCGGCCGGCCTGCGCCGCGAACAGCCGCCTCGCCTGCCCGAGATCTCCGAGCCGGAGCTCGTCCGCCACTTCACGGGCCTGACGACGAGGAACTTCGGCGTGGACACGGGGTTCTATCCCCTCGGCTCCTGCACGATGAAGCACAACCCACGGGTGAACGAGGTCGTCGTACGCCTCCCCGGCTTCGCCGATCTCCATCCGCTGCAGGAGGAGGACGGGGCGCAGGGGGCGCTCGAGCTCATGTGGCGGCTGCAGGAGATTCTTGCCGAGGTCTGCGGCCTCGACGCGGTCTCGCTGCAGCCGGCCGCAGGGTCACAGGGCGAGCTGACCGGGCTCATGCTCATGCACGCGTACTTCGCGGATCGCGGGGAGGACGAGGAGCGCCGGCGGATCGTCGTCCCCGACACGGCGCACGGCACGAACCCGGCCAGCGTGACGATGGCCGGCTACGAGCTCGTCCAGGTGGCGACGGACCCGCGCGGGAACATCGACCTCGACGACCTGCGCGGCAAGGTCGACGAGACGACCGCCGGCCTGATGCTCACGAACCCGTCGACGCTCGGCCTCTTCGACGAGGGCATCGAGGAGGTGGAGCGGATCTTCCACGGCGAAGGCGCGCTCATGTACTACGACGGCGCGAACCTCAACGCCGTCTGCGGCATCACGCGGCCCGGCGACATGGGGTTCGACATCGTCCACATCAACCTTCACAAGACGTTCTCGCAACCTCACGGGGGCGGGGGACCTGGCGGCGGCCCCATCGCGGTCCGCGGGATGCTCGACGCCTTCCTGCCGGTGCCGCAGGTCGTCCGCGACGGCGACCGGTTCACGCTCGATTCCGAGCGGCCGAAGTCGATCGGCAAGGTGCGGGCGTTCACAGGCCCGTTCGGAGTCTTCGTCCGTTCCTACGCCTACATCCGGACGTTCGGCCCCGCTCTGCGGGAGATGTCCGAAGTGGCCGTGCTCAACGCGAACTACCTGCTCGCGCTGCTCCGCGACACGTACGAGCTGCCGTACGACCGCCTGTGCATGCACGAGTTCGTCGTCTCGGCGCGCACGCTGAAGCGAGAGCACGGCGTCACCGCTCTCGACGTGGCCAAGCGGCTCATGGATTACGGCTTCCATCCGCCGACCATCTACTTCCCGCTCGTCGTGCCCGAGGCGCTGATGATCGAGCCGACGGAGACGGAGGCAAAGGAGACGCTCGACGAGTTTGCCGATGCGATGAAAGCGATCGCGCGGGAGGCGACGGACGATCCAGAGCTGCTCCACCAGGCGCCTCGCTCTCAGCCGGTGGGCCGCCTCGACGAGGTGAAAGCCGTCAAGCAGCTGGTCGTGACGCACGGCTTCGAAGAGCGTCCGGCCGAGGCACGCGCCGGGCGTTAAGGAGGGTCTGGCGAAACAGTGTCTGTGCCGCTGAAACGCACTGGATCGCCGTCCTGCGGCGTCCTCGGTCGCCCACGTACTTCGTTCAGTACGCGGGCTCCCTGCGTCCTTGCAGTACGACGACCAGCGCGCCCCAGCGACGAGCACCGTCCCGCCAGACCCTCCTCGCCGTGATCGGCGACGTGGTCAACGCGATATCGCGGCGTGCGATCCTCGCGGCTGCCGAGAGCGAGACGCTGCGCGCCTGGGTCCGGCGACACGGCATGCGCTTCGGCGCCTCGCGCTTCGTCGCCGGGGAGACGTTCGAGACCGCAGCTGCGGCGCTCCGGCAACTCAACGAGAAGGGTCTGCTGACGAACACCACGATCCTCGGCGAGGGAGTTCGCAAGCCGGCGGAGACCCGCGCGGTGGTCGAGGACTACAAGGGCGTGCTCGACGGCATCGATCGCGAACAGCTGCGGACGAACCTCGCCGTCAAGCCGACGCATCTCGGGCTCACACTCGACGAGGAGCTCACTTACGAGAACGTCGCCGCGCTCACCGCGCACGCGCACAGCCTTGGCAACTTCGTGCGGATGGACATGGAGGAGTCGCGCTACGTCGATCCGACGTTAGCCGTCTATCGGCGGCTGCGTGACGCGGGGGCCGACAACGTCGGCGTCGTGCTGCAGGCGTACCTCTATCGCACCGAGCGCGATCTCGAGGAGCTCCTGCCGTTGCGGCCGAACGTCCGCATCTGCAAGGGCGCCTACCTCGAACCCCCGGAGATCGCGCATCCGGAGAAGCGGGACGTCGACGCGGCCTACATCCGGCTGCTCGAGCGCGCGCTGCGCGAGGCAGGGTTCGTCGGCATCGCCACCCACGACGAGCGGATGATCGAGCACGCCGTCGCGTTCACCGAGCGCGAGCAGATCCCCGCCGAGCGCTTTCAGTTCCAGATGCTCTACGGCGTGCGGCCGCAGCTCCAGCTGTCGCTCGTGCGCCGCGGCTACGCGGTGCTCGTCGCCACGCCGTTCGGGCCCGACTGGTACCGCTACCTCATGCGCCGCCTCGCAGAGCGGCCTGCCAACATCGGCTTCCTGCTGCGGAACCTCGTGCGCGGCTGATGCCGCGTCATGCGGCGGCGCGCTTCGCCGCCAGCTGGCCGCAGGCCGCATCGATGTCGCGGCCGCGGGTCAACCGCACCGTGGCGGGCAGGCCGGCGCGGTCGAGCACACGCTTGAACGCGTCGATCGCCTTCCGGGACGAGCCGTCGAATGCTCCGGTGGGGTTGTATGGGATGAGGTTGACCTTGAACGATGCGGGGTCGAGCAGCCCCGCCAGCTGTCGCGCCTGCTCGACGCGGTCGTTTACTCCGGCGAGCATCACGTACTCGACGAAGACCTTCCGCCGCCGCCTCGAGACGTACGTCCGACACTGGGCGAGCACGTCCGCGAGCGGATAGCGGTCGTTCACCGGCATGAGCTGCGAGCGGAGCGCGTCGTCCGGCGCGTGCAGCGACAGCGCGAGTCGGATGGGCTCCGTGACCTCGTCGACGAAACGGCAGAGCCCCGGCAGCCAGCCGACGGTCGACACCGTCGTGCGGCGGTGGGTGATGCCGACGTCGGGCAGGCGGGCCGCCGCGCCGAGCACGTGGTCGAGGTTCAGCATCGGCTCGCCCATGCCCATGAAGACGACATGGGTCAACGGGGCAAGCCGGCGGAAGTGGAGGGCCTGGTCGACGATCTCCGATGCCGTGAGGTTGCGGCGGAAGCGCATCTGTCCCGTGGCGCAGAACGTACACGTGAGGGGACAGCCGGATTGCGAGGACAGGCAGAGAGAGCGACGCCCGTCCCTGTAGGTCATGAGCACGGCCTCGATCGGATGGCCGTCGTGCGTCGAGAAGAGCGCCTTGACGGTGCCGTCCCGCGACCGCGCCTCCGCTTCGACGGTGAGCGTGGAGAACGGCACGTCCTCGGCCAGCACCGACCGGAGCGACGCCGGCACGTTCGTCATCGCCTCGTACCCCGAGGCTCCCCGTGCCGCCCACTCCCAGACCTGGTCGGCACGGTAGGCAGGCTCCCCGCGAGCTGCCAACAACTCCTCCAGCAAGGTCAGGTCCATCGCCTTGCGAGAATAGCCCCGTGATCGATTTGCGCTCCGACACGGCGACCAACCCGACTCCTGAGATGCGCGCTGCAATGGCGGCCGCCGGTGTGGGCGACGAGCAGGTGCGCGAGGACCCGACGGTCAACGAGCTCCAGCGCCGCGCAGCCGAGCTGCTCGGCCAGGAAGAGGCGCTGTTCCTCCCGACCGCGACCATGGCGAACCAGATCGCGCTCTTCACTCAGAGTGAGCGCGGCGGCGAGCTGATCGCGGAGGAGCGCACGCACGTCCTCGTCTTCGAAGCTGGGGGGCCCGCGGTGCACTCGGGCCTCGTGTCGCACCCGTTGACCGGAGATCGGGGCCGCATCACGCCCGACCAGCTGCGCGAGGTGGTGAGCATCTCCGACGACATCCAGCCGCCGAGCGTCGTCGTCCTCGAGCAGACCCACCGCAGCGCCGGCGGCCGCGTGTGGCCGCTCGACGAGCTGGCGTCGGTTGCAGAGACAGCGCGAGAGCTCGGGCTCGTCATCCATCTCGACGGCGCGCGGCTGCTGAACGCCGCCGTCGCGAGCGGCGTGTCCGCCGCCGAGTACGGGAGCGTCGCCGACTCCGTCACGCTCTGCTTCTCGAAGGGCCTCGGCTGCCCGCTGGGCGCCGTGCTCGCAGGGTCGCGGGAGACGATGGGCAAGGCGTGGCGCGCGAAGTTCCTCTTCGGCGGGGCGATGCGACAGGCAGGGATCGTGGCGGCCGCCGCGGTCTACGCGCTCGACCATCACGTCGACCGGCTCGCTGACGACCACGCTCGTGCGAAGCGCCTGGCGGAGGGCCTGGCCGAGGCCGGCGTCCCCGTCGACCCGGCCGCCGTGGAGACGAACTTCGTGGGCCTCGAGGTCGAGCCCCTCGGCCTCACGACCGAGGAGGCGACCGAGCGCATCGTCTCCGAAGGCGTGCTCGTCGGCTGGCTGCGACCCGGCGTCCTCCGCCTGGCGACCTATCTCGGGATCGACGACGAGCACATCGACGCCGCGCTGGACGCGATCCCGCGGGCGCTCGCCGTCAGAGTCGCCTAGAGATTCCTGTCGCCGGCGACGAAGAACGCCACCGCCGCGAGCACGTACGCGCCGATCAGCACCAGGCCCTTCGTCCTGCTGGATTGCGCGTTGGCGAGCAACGCCGCCGTCAACACGGCCGCTGCCGCTACGACCCCGACCTCGACGGGGCGGAACGCGAGGGCGAGCGGCTCGATCGCCCACGAGATGATCACGACCGCCGGGATGAGGAAGACCGCCACCTGCGCAGCAGACGCGAGCGCGATTTCGGCCGCGAGCTTGATGTTGCCCCGCCGGGCGATGACGACCGCGCCCCCGTGCTCGGCCGCGTTGCCGACGATGGCCACGATCACGGCCGCGACGAAGAACTCGCTGAGGCCGGCCTTCTCCGCGAAGGTGTCGATCGCGCCGACGAGCACCTCTGCCACGAAGGCGGTCACGACCGTCGCCGCTCCCAGGACGGCGAGCGAAACGCGGAGCGACCAGCCTGCGTCCGAGGGATCGGCTGACGCGTGAAGCTCGTGGTGGCGGCGCAGCGAGCGCCACGTCACGACGACGTAGACGGCGAGCAGTCCGATGGCGATCGGGAGGGAGATGACGGCGATCGAATGCCGGTCCGGGTCGCCGTGCCAGCTGGGTATGGCGGGGATGAGAAACGCCAGCACGGCGACGCCCACCAGCGCCAGTGACGTAAAGGTCGACACCTTGTCGACCGGTCCCCTGCCGCCGAGCGTGAGTGAGAAGCCGAGGACGAGCAGGAGGTTGCCTACGACGCTACCCGTGAGCGAGCCGCGCACGACCTCGGTCAGCCCCTCGTGCAGGGCGATCAGCGCGATGATCAGCTCCGGTGCGTTGCCGAACGTCGCGTTGAGGAAGCCGCCGATCCCGGGGCCGGTGTGATGCGCGGCATGCTCCGTCGCCTCGCCGATGATCCACGCGAGCGGGATTAGCGCGATCGACGCCAGCACGAACTCCGCGACGTCGCCGATGTCGGTGAAGTAGTGGAGGAGGAGGACGATCGGACCCAGCGCCAGCGAGGCCCAGAGGAGACGGCGGAGCACCGGGCAACCCTATCCGGCAGCGCCTCCGCCGCTTTCCCGATGCGGAACCCATCTCTATGCCTGAACGGCGTGCCGAAGTCAAGTCTTGCGGCGGACGTTGCCGTGTGTCCACAATCAGGTCATGCGGCAACCGTCCGGCGCGTCCGACGTCCTTCCCCTCCGGCCCCAGGACGAGACGCAGTGCAGGCGGTGCGACGTTCACTGCGAGAAGGTCGTCTACCCGGCAGCGTGTCTCGAGCGGGGGTGCTCCTTCGTGTATGCGTACGAGGAGTTCGGCCACACGTACCTCGGCTGCATGCAGAAGGTCTACGACTGCGAGATCGACCTGCACCTGTTGCTCGCGGCCGAGCAGACCCGCGCCGGGTTCGGGGCCGTGAGGGCGACGCGGAGGCCGCTCCCGATGTGCCGGGCAGAGGTCGTCTCGTGCTACGAGCGCCGCCAAGGGTCGCTCGGGTGCGTCAACCCGGAGTTCTCGGAGCTGCCCGTGGGTGAGCCGGCCTTCCGCGTGCTCGCCCAGGTCGCCCAGGACGTGTAAGCAGCGAGAGCTCAGGCCCAGCGGGCGTGCAGCTCGCGCAGCGCGGTGATGTCGGCCGCATCCGGACCGCGGCTCGCCGCGCCGGTCTCGATCACCGCAGGCAGCCCTTGAAGCTCTGGGTGGCCGACGAAGACGCCGAGCTGTTCACCCATCAGGCCGGCCAGCACACCGTCGTGGCGGTCGCGATTCGACCCGAGCGGCGCCTTCGAGTCGTTGATGTGCAGGAGACGAAGACGGTCGAGCCCGATCTTCGCATCGACCTCCTCCAGCAACCGGTCGAGCTCGTCGCGGTCGGTGACGTCGTAACCGGACGCGTACAGATGGCAGGAGTCCAGGCAGAGGCCGAGCCGCGGATGACGGCCGAGCCTGTCGACGATGGTCGCCAGCTCGTCGACGGAGCGGCCGATGGTGCCGCCTGACCCGGCCGTGTTCTCGATCAGGAGCCAGGTCGGGCCCGAGCAGGCTTCGAGCGCAGGCTCGAGTGCGGCGGCGACGCGGTCGAGCGATCCCTCGAGCCCGCCCCCGAGATGTGAGCCGGTGTGGAAGCAGACACCGTCGACGGCGATGGCGCTCGCGGTCTCCACCGTCAGGCGGAGTGTCGTCGTGCTCTTCTCGTAGAAGTCGGGCTTCTCGCTCGCGAGGTTCAGGAGGTAGAGGGCGTGGATGAACGCGCCACCGAGCCCGGACTCCTCGCGCCGAACCCGAAACGCCTCGAGGTCGGCTGGGTCGTGCTCGGGGTAGCGCCACGCGCGCGGGCTCTGGGCGAAGAGCTGCACGGCGTCAGCACCGATCTCGACGGCGCGATCGATAGAGCTCTTGATCCCGCCGCCGCAGTGACCACCGAACAACACGCTGCTGCATAACCTAGTGATGTGTCCGTCCGCGTCCGCATGGCCCCGAGCCCCACGGGCTTCCTCCACGTCGGCAACGTGCGCACGGCGCTCTTCAACTGGCTGTACGCACGGCACGAGGGCGGCGAGTTCCGCCTACGTATCGAGAACACGGACACCGGACGGGAGGTGGCCGAGGCGACGGGGCAGATCCAGAGCTCGCTGCGGTGGCTCGGGCTCGAGTGGGACGGCGACGTGACGTTCCAGCTCGACCGTCTCGAGCGCTGCCAGGTCGAGGCACGGCGGCTCGTCGAGGAAGGCCTCGCCTACGAGGACGACGGGGCGATTCGCTTTCGCATGCCCGACGAGGGCTCGACGTCGTGGGACGACCTCGTGCTGGGGCGTATTGACGTCCAGAACGAGGCTCTCGACGACCTCGTCATTCTCCGTTCGGACGGCCGGCCCACCTACAACTTCGCCTCGCCCGTCGAGGACTGGCTGGACGGGATCACACACGTCGTCCGCGGTCAGGACCACGTCCCGAACACACCCAAGCAGATTCAGATCCTGCAGGCGCTCGGCGCCGAGCTACCCCGTTACGGCCACGTCCCCTTCGTCAACGGCTCCGACGGCGCTGGGCTCTCCAAGCGACATGGCTCGGTGACGACAGACGAGTTCCGCGCGCAGGGCTACTTCCCCGACGCGCTCGTGAACTACCTCGCGCTGCTCGGCTGGAGCTACGACGACAAGACGACGATCATGTCCCGAGACGAGCTCGTCGAGCGCTTCTCCCTCGACCGCGTGTCGAAGAGCCCGGCGGTCTTCGACTACGAGAAACTCGACTGGATGAACGGCGTCTACCTCCGTGCGCTGTCGGAGGAGGTGTACGGCGATGCGCTCGTCACCTGGCTGCGCGAGCAGGGGTACGACTGGGACGAGACGCTCGTCAGGCGCGCGGTGCCGCTCGTGCAGGCGAAGATCGAGCTTCTCTCCGAGTTCCCCGAGTACGCAGGCTTTCTCTTCCGTGACGTGGAGCCGGAAGCTGGGCAGCTCGACAGCAACGGCGAGCTGCTGGCAGCCGCGGCCGACACGCTGGAACCGCTGGAACCGTTCGCGACCAAGTCGATCGAAGCTGCCCTGCGGCAGGTGGCAGACGAACGCGAGCTGAAGCCGCGCGAGGCGTTTCAGTCGATCCGGATCGCGGTCACGGGCTCGAAGGTCTCGCCCGGCCTCTTCGAGAGCATCGAGCTACTCGGTCGCGACGAGACGTTGAAGCGCCTGCGGCGCTAGGAGGGCTTGGCAGGACGTCGCTCGCCGTCGGGACGCGATAGTCGTGCCGAGGCCAGGACACAGGGAGCCCGCGTACCGCAGCAGGCGAAGCGTATGTGGGCGACCGAAGACGCCGCCTCGGCGCGATCAAGCGCGTCAAGGACGGCACAGTCGATGTCTCGCCAAGCCCTCTTAAGGCCTGAAGACGAGCATTGACGTCGCCACGAGGCCGAGGCCCGCGGCCCACAGCGGCCAGATGACGAGCACCGCGCCGGCGAGGAACGCCGCTGTGCCGGCCGCCAGGAGCGCCACGGCACCGGCCGCCAGCGCCGTCGCGCGCGGCTCGTCCACCGTGCGAGCGAGCGTGGGCGGCATCCGGATCAACCGCCGCCGGGCGAGTCGCACGCGGAAGAGCGCGCCCCGCCACTCGTGGACGAGCTCGGCCGCGCCGTCGCGGTCGTCCGCCTCCAGCAGCGACGCGACGTCGCCGGTCACGTCCCGTGCGTCCTCGAGCGCTGCGGCCAGCTCGCGGTGAGCGTCGGCCGTCGCGGGCATGGGCGCCAGGCCGTGGATCGACTCGCCGGCACGGTGCAGCGAGTACTGGAGCACCGGCAGCACCTCGAGCGTGTCCTCGCCCAACTCGTCGGGCTCGGCCGCGATTCGCTCCAGGCGGGTGAGCGCACCGGTCAAGTCGCTCCACAGACCGTCGAGCGCGGTTGCGTACTGCTCGCGGGTGACCCCGGAGTACGACACGGCCACGCTCGATGATAACGGCGTAGTAGATTCCCGCCGTGGCGACCCCGGACGTGCGCACACCTGAGGAGTTCGAAACGGCCCTCCGTAGGTACGCTTTCGAGCGCGCGGAGGAGGGGCGCGCCGTTCGGGTCGGTGAGAAGGAGCGCTCCGAGGCGGCGGCGATCGTCGCCAAGTACGCCGATCTCTTTACCACCGAGCAGCTCGAAGCGCTGCGTTCCGCTGAGGAAGCCGAGCCCGAAGGCAGCGAGCGCGAGCGTCTCTACCGCATCCGAAAGAGCTGCGAGCGTGGGCTGCTGGCCCGCGACCTCGTCCACATGCAGGACGAGGTGCAGAACGAGCTGCTCGCGATCCGCGTCGACTTCCGCGGCGAGAACATTCCGCTGCGGACCGCCGACGCGAGGCTGGCAGTCCTCGACGAGTACGGCGAACGGGAGGAGCTGGGCGAGATCCACGCCGACGCGACGGCGACGATGAACGAGCGCCGCCTCGAAGTGGCTCGCGCGGCCGAGAAGGTGCGCACGGACTTGACGGGCATCGAGGATCCCGTGCTCCGTAGCGAGGACGACAAGGGCATCTCCCTTCGCCAGCTCGCGGACGTCGTCGCGGACGGTAGCGCCCTCGTGGAGGACTCGTACGTCGAGATGCGCGATCGCTGGTTCGACCGGCTCCTGGGGCCGGAACGACCCGCCTCGCCCTCGTCGTATCACGCCGCGTACGTGCGCCGGCTGTCGCCGCTGGCCGACACGTACCCGAAGGAGCGCAGCGTGGAGGTGTGTCTCGCGACGCTCGCGGAGCTCGGGTTCGACCTGGCGGGTGACTCGAACATCCGCACCGATCTCGACGATCGTCCGCAGAAGTCGCCCCGCGCCTGTGTCATCGCTTCCGACCCGCCGACGGTCGTCCACCTGATCACGAGGGCTCAGGGCGGCCTGCCCGACTACCGGAGCTTCATGCACGAGGCGGGTCACGCCCTCCACTACGCAGGCGTCGACCCCGAGCTGCCGTACACGTTCCGCGCGCTCTCTCGCGACAACGCGCTGACCGAGATCTATGCCTTCCTGGTCGAGTCGGTGACGCGCGAGCCGGCCTGGCACGAGCAGTACTTCGAACTCTCGGCGAAGCAGGCTGCGGAGAACGCCGAGGCCACGATCTTTCTCCACGCGTATCTCTTCCGCCGCTACACGGCGAAGCTCGAGTACGAGCTCGACTTCTGGTCGCGGTTCCCCGAGGACGGCGGCACGTCGGAGGGCTACGCGGACCGGCTGACCGAGGCGACGGGCTACGTCTACCGCGCGGACGGCTTCGTCGCCGACATGGACGCGGGCTTCTACTCTGCCGACTACCTCCGAGCGTGGATCCGCTCCGCCCAGGTCCGCTCGTATCTCATCGGCGAGGTGGGCGAGGAGTGGTGGCGTGACCAGACGACGGGCGACCTCCTGCGGAAGCTCTTCTGGGAAGGCACCCAGCCCTCGAGCGAGGACGTGGCGGCGCGCCTCGGCTTCAACCCGCTCGATCTTCGTCCGCTCGTCGCCGAGATCAAGAGCTCCACAGAATCGCTCGGCGCGGCTCGGTAAGCGTCCGGCGCGGCTCGGTAAGCGTCCGGTAAAACCGGGTCTAAAGACCCTAAAATGAAGGTATGAGTACTCCCGAGATCGTCCGATGACGAATGCAGCCACCGAAGGAGGAACCATGAAACGGAAAGCACTCGCGGCTGTGGCATTCGCGGCCACGCTGGCGGTGCCGATCGCGTTCGGCGCGCCAGCCAAGACGCCGCCGGCCACCGGGCCCGGCTGCAAACCGGCAGTTTCGGTCATCCTCAAAGGCACGCTGACGAGTGACCCGGCGTTTGTCGGCGCCGGAACGTTCACGATGAACACGACCGGAGCGAACAAGCCCGGGCAGGTGTTCGTCGGTGGCGCAGCCGAGACGATCACCGTTGGCGCCGATACGAAGATCCGGCGTCAGAACGCTCCGAAGCTCGTTGCGTCGCTCGCGTCCGGTGACCGTGCTGTCGTGCACCTGAAGGCGTGCAAGGGCAGCCTGCCTCTCGACGCCGCCGAGCTCACGGCGCTCACAGCGTTGCGGGTCAACGCCAAGGCTCCGGCCGCACCGTAAGGCCTGCGCAGAGAACCCGTTCCGACGACGAGCCCCGCTCACCGGCGGGGCTCTCTCGTGACCAGGGGCCGTTGTAGGTTTGGCGTGTGGTCCGGGCCACGATCCTGATCGGGCTCAGCCTGGCGGGCGTCGCCTGCGCGCTGACGATGGTCTTTCTCGCGATGCGCTCGGTGATGGACGTCGGCGGCTTCTGCGCGGAGGGTGGTCCGTTCGTGATCGAGCAGCACTGCCCCCAGGGCGTGCCGGGGGTCATGATCGGCAGCCTCTGGGGCGGGATCATCCTCGCGGGCGTCTACGTGTGGCAGACCTTCCGGAACAAGGTTCCGAGCTTCGCGGGCCTGCTCTGGCCCGCGCTCTTCCTGTCGCTGGGGTGGAACTTCCTCGAGTACGCGTTCAACCCGCCGGGGACGGGAGCCGGCGTCGTGTGGGGCTGGCTCATCTGCGGGGTCCTCTTCGTGCTCATGGGCGGGTTGCCGCTCCTCGTCATGCTGCCCGCGACGATTCGCGGGTTCACGCGCGAGGTCGAGCGGCCGAGCGGTTGGCCGGTCGGCATGCCGCTCGAGCACATGCAGAAGGTGGCGGCGCGCGTGCAGCCCGTCGAGGCGCGGACGACGAGGGGAACGGCGATGGTGGACGAGCTGGAGCGGTTGACGAAGCTCTACGAGCGCGGCGCGCTGAGCGACGACGAGTTCGCCGAGGCGAAGGCGAAGCTCCTGTGAGCGCGGGCCCGCGGTTCTACTGGCTCGTGTTGCAGGTCGCTGCCGTCGCGGGCGGCATCTACGGCGGCTGGCTGCTCTTCGAGTGGGCGACGTCGTAAGCGACTGGCAGCGGCCTAGGCGTTAGGCTTCCGCTCCATGAGCATCGATAGACAGAAGCTTTGGAGCACGGTCGCCCAGACGCGCGCGAGACCTTTCACCAGTCGGCGCCGGAAGGCTACGGAGCCATCGTCGAGGTGACGCTGGCCGGACGATCGGGCCCTCTCGTCGTTCATCGGGCCGAGACACCCACCAATCCGGACCTCCCGTGGACGGTATTCAGCATCTTCTCGGAGCGCGACAGCGAGGCGCCCAAGGAGAACGACTCGCGGATCTTCGTGCACGACGATCACATCCAGGCCATCGAGATCCGCTTCGCTCGGACGACCGTCGAGCCTATTGCCTTCACGTACGGCGAGCTGTCCGAGAGCTGATCGGCGAGGGCGGATGCCTCGCCTCGGGAGAATTGTCGGCGGGGCCTTCCTCGTCCTCGGCGGCCTCGTATGGGTGTTCGCCACGACGATCCCGATCTTTCTCATAGCTAGCAGCGGGGTACAGGTAGCCGTCCTTCTGGTCATCGATCTCGCCCTCGGTCTCCTGTGCGTCGTCTTGGGAGTTCGGCTGTTGCGTCGAGGATTGGCCTACTGAACGGCTGCGAGCAGCGCACTGGGCTCATTTCCTCAGGCGACCCGACGCGCGCATAGACCCAGTCCTGCTCCCACGGATCGCGCGCTAGAGGCACATCGAGAAGCTCGAAGCCCTTCGACTCCAAGAGCGACGTGACGCCGTCCCGGAACCGAGAGGCGCATACGGGATTCGAACCCGTGCCGCCGCCGTGAGAGGGCGGTGTCCTAGGCCACTAGACGAATGCGCCCGGCGCTCCTGAGTCTACCGGCTCGGGCAGCGTCAGCTGGACGGCTCCGCGCTCGCCGAACACGGCCTGCGGGCTCGAGTGCGGGTAGCGGTCAGTGAGCACGAAGGCGTAGGCATAGAACTGCGCGGCGTAGCCGATCGAGTACGCCATCGCGGCCTGCAGCCCGTCGGGCATGCGGCCGCGTAAGAGCGCCACGAACCAGCCGAAGACGGCCGAGAAGAAGGCGACCCCGCCCGCCGCGCCCGAGACCAGCAACGCCGGCACGCAGAGTGGCAGCCGGAACAGCGTGACCCAGCGGCTCTGCCGCGCGAACGGGTCGAACTCGATGTCGAGCGGATAGCTCCCTGGGGCGCCGACGAAGCCCGGGAACGGGTTGCCGGCGACGTAGAGGAACGACGTGACGTGGGCCGTGTACCGGACCCACGCCGACAGGAATCGCGCCAGCGGGCGGGGGGAGCGTCCGATGGCGAGTGCCGAGAACCAGTTGGCGATCGCGGCGACGAACGCGACGATCGACCAGAGGATCAGCCAGAGGATGTGCGGGAAGGCGAGCGGCAGTCGCAGGAGCACGGTCAGGCGCGAGCGGCGGTAGTCGTCCTCATTCGCGATCGTCGGCAGCTGCTCCGGCGTCTCGGGAGGCTCGAGACCCTCGAGGTAGACCTTCGGGCCAGTGTGCGGATAGCGGTCGGTCAGCAGGAAGAGATACGCGCCGGTCTGGGCGCCGTAGCCGACGCTCCACGCCGTCGTGTCGCGCAGCCCGCGCGGCGAGCGACCTCGGGCGAGCGCGGAAAACCACGTCAGAAACGACGTGACGGCCGCGAGGCCAGAGCCGCGGAAGGCAGCCCATGCGATCGGCCCACCGAGGAACGTGCCCGAGAGCAGTACCGCCGGGAGCGCCAGGAACCCTCTGAGCCCGGTCTTCCAGCGGTTCTGCCGGGCGGGTGGATCTACGACAAGATCGATCGGGTACGCAGCGGTCGTGCTGCCGACGAAAAACGGCGGAAACGGATTGCCTGCCAGCAGGAGGTATGTCTCGACGTGCGTCGCGTAGCGCAGGTAGCCGGCGAGGAAGTCGTGCAGGCCCTGAGGCGACTGGCCCTTGAAGAGCGTCGCGAACCAGTTGATGAACGCGATCACGAAGGCGACGATGCTCCACAATCCGAGCCAGAGCAGGTGCGGGATCGCAAGCAGCAGTCGGAAGAAGACCGTCAGCCGCGAGCGGTGCAGGTCGTCCGTGACGACGAGGCGGATCGGGTGTGTGGGAGCGCCGCTCTCCACGGTATGAGCCTATCGCCCTTCCTTCGCCTCTTCGATCTTGGCTTTCTCGGGCGCGATCAACCGCTTCCACCGTATCGTGCGCGCGACGAGTATCAGCGCGATGAGGCCGGCTGCGACCGTCACGACCGTCGTCGCCACGTACATGCCCACGCTGAAGCTCACGAGCGACGCACGCCCGACGGTCGTGTCCCTGAAGGCGTAGACGAGGAAGCCCTGCTGAGTGCCGATCCCGCCTGGCGTGAACGGCAAGAGCGTCGACAGGCTCTGGACGGCGAGGACGAGTGCGACGTTGCGCGCCGTCGTCGGCACGTCGAAGGCGTCGAGGAAGAACCACACGCCGGCGATGCGACAGACCCACGACAGCGCCTGCCAGGAGACGACCTCCAGGAAGTACCGGCGTGGCTCGTAGAGGATGGCGAAGCCGTGCCGTACCTGTTCCCTGAAGTCCTTGACACGGCGCGACCAGATAAGGACGAGCAGGGCGATCACGGTGAGCCAGACGGTCACGACGACGAGGAACGGGCGCGGGTTGTCGATCGGCCAGCTCCAGTCGATCGACGGCAGGTCGCCGATCACGTCGAACGCCGGTAGCACTCCTGCGAACAGCGCCCACACGAGAATCACGCCCGCGACGACCACGTCGAAGATCGTCTCGACGAGCAATGTCGGCGTCAGGGTCGTGTAGGTCGTGCCCTTCACCTCGTGCTTCACGAGCACGAGCTTCACGACGTCGCCGGCCCGGGCCGGCGTGATCGCGTTCACGCCGACGCCGGCGAAGTACGCGCCCGTCACGTGTCCGAGAGGGACCTTCGTCCCCGGAAAGGCGGCGGCGATGATCGACCGCCACGCGATCGAACGGAAGAACAGGCGCACGATCTGCAGTCCGGACGCGATCGCCAGCGCGGTCCACTCGACGTCCGCAAGCTCGCGGAAGAACATCTGGATCCCGTCGAGAATCTCACCCATGCTCGCGAGAACGATAGGCGCCGAGGCTCGAAACCAAACGTCTCTACACTCCCGCCATGCAAGGCGACGAATATCTCGATCTAAAGCTCGGCGACTTTCTCGAGCGCCTCGGCACGGGAAAGCCTGGGCCGGGCAGCGGCTCGGCTTCTGCGCTGACCGTCGCTTTCGCCGCCGGCGTCGTGGCGATGGTGGCGAGGCACTCGGAGGACTCGTGGGAGGACTCGCCGGGCATCGCCGCCCAGGCGCTGGCGCTCCAGGCGAAAGCCGCGCCGCTCGCGCTTGCCGACGCGCAGGTCTGGGAGGAGGCTCTCGATGCCCTTGCCGCCGTCCGCGAGGACAGGCGGCCCAAGCCGAACGGCGACCTCGAGCAGAAGCTCGATGTGTCGACGACCGTCCCTCTCCAGATCGCCGAGACCGCTGCGGACACGGCGATGCTTGCGGCACTCGCGGCCCAGCTCGGTGACGGCACCTATCGATCCGATGCCGCAGCCGCCGCGGTGCTCGCAGCAGGGGGCGCGAATGCCGCCGCCCACCTCGTCGCCGTCAACCTCACGGTGAAGGAAGGCGACCGGCGCCTCGTCCGCGCTCGAGCTTGCGCCCAGCACGCCGAGGACGCAGCGGCGCGTGCTCTCGACGCCGCGCGTTGATGGGTGTTTGATGAGCACGATGGCAATTGCACTGAGCGACGCCGAGCTTGTCCAGCGCTGCCGGGCGGGCGATCTCGATGCCTGGAACGAGCTCGTGGAGCGTTACTCGCGCTACGTCTACGCGATCTGCGCCCAGGGGTTCCGCCTGCCTCCGCCGGATGCCGAGGACGTCTTCCAGGAAGTGTTCACGCGCGTCTACACGCGGCTCGACACGCTCCGCGATGACAGCGCGCTGCGCCCCTGGATCGGTCAGCTGACGCGACGCCTATGCATGGACTCGATCGCCGCTTCTGGCCGGGTGCAACCCGCCGCACACATCGAGCCGGAGGGCCGCGAGCAGACGCTGGAGCAGGTTGAGGAGGCGTTTTTCGTGCGCGAGGCGCTGGGCGAGCTCTCGGAGCCATGCCAGGAGATGCTCGACCGCTTCTTCGCCCGTGACGAGAGCTACCGGACGATCTCCGAGGACCTCGATCTGCCGTCCGGGACGATCGCCAGCCGCATCTCGCGCTGCCTTCGACAGCTGAGACAACAGCTCGAGGGGAAGAAATGACCGCTCCCGCCGGTCTAGGAAGGTAGATGACGAGCGCCTATCACGAAGAGCGGATCGCGCGATTTCTCCGGCTCCTGCGCCCTGCGCCCATCGGTTGGGTGCAGGCCGCCCAGGAGCTCCCTGCCGCGCGTCGCTCGATCGACGAGATCGTCGCCCGGGCCGAGGCGGACGCTGCGTTCCAGGCGTCGCTCGTGGCAGATCTCGACGCAGCGCTCGCGCGGGAGGGCTACGAGCCCTCCCGCCCGCTGCTGGAAGAGTTGCGCAGGCTCTATCCCGAGGCCTGATTTCTTTCTAGCATCCGTCTCGTGAGGGACGACGTAATCCTCCACGAGGCACAGCCGCGGGGCGGGCCGCTGCCCGCGTGGAGCCTGCCGCGGGACGCCGAAGACGAGATCGCGCTGCCGACGGAATGGCCCGAGCGCGTTACGCGCGAGTGGGCTTGGGGCGGAGCGGCGGGCAAGGGCGTGAGCGTGTGCATACTCGACTCCGGCGTCGAGGACGGCCACCCGCTCGTCGGCGAACTCAAGGGCGCCGTGTCAGTCGCCATCGACGACGACGAGAACCCGATCATCGAGGAAGACACCGCCGGCGACTCGTGCGGTCACGGGACGGCCTGCGCGGGCATCGTCCGCTCGATCGCGCCCGAGTGCGACCTCTACAGCGTCCGTGTGCTCGGCGCCGGGTTCACCGGTTCGGGCCCCGTCCTCCTGGCCGGGCTCCGGTATGCCGTCGAGCAAGGCTACGACCTCATCAACATGAGCCTCTCGACGACGAAGAAGCAGTTCGCCACGCTGCTGCACGACATCGCCGACAACGCGTACTTCCGGAGGAGCATGCTCGTCGCGGCGGCGCACAACATGCCGGTCGAGAGCTACCCGTGGAAGTTCTCGTCAGTGATCTCGGTGGGTAGTCATGAGCAGGAGGATCCGATGGCGTTCTTCTACAACCCGAACCCACCCGTCGAGTTCTTCGGACGGGGAGTCGGTGTCGAGGTTGCCTGGCCGGGCGGATCGAAGATCAAGGCATCCGGAAACAGCTTCGCGACGCCGCACATCGCCGGCATCAGCGCCCTCATCCTCTCCAAGCATCCCGAGTTGATCCCGTTCCAGCTCAAGAGCGTGCTCTTCCTGACGGCGACGAACGTCGCGGGCTCGGAGTGACCGACGAGAGCGAGCTTCGCGCCGCCGTCGCCGCGGGCGTGGTCGGCTCACGCGAGTCGTTCCGCGGGTTGCTGACCGCAATCACGGAGGTTGCGCGCGGGATCTTCGGTGCAACCGCCTCCTCCATCCTGCTGCTCGACGAGGAGACGAACGAGCTCGTATTCGAGGCCATTGCGGGCTACGGCGAGGACGAGCTCATCGGCCTGCGCTTCCCGTCGGACACGGGCATCGCCGGGTGGGTGCTGTCCACGCGCACACCGCTCATCCTCGACGACGTCCAGAACGACCCGCGCTTCGCGAAGGATTTCGCGGCCGGCACGGGTTACGTTCCACAGGGTCTGATGGCCGTGCCGCTGCTCCACGACGAGCGCGCGCTCGGCGTCCTCGAAGTCCTCGACAGGCCGGCGCAGTCGGCGTTCTCGCTCCAGGAGATGGAGCTGCTCGGGCTGTTCGCGAATCAGGCGGCGATCGCGCTCGACCTGCTCAGCCGCGCAAGTCAGGCGGAGGCGGTGCTCGAGTCGGGCGAGGGCGAGCTCGCGGTCGTGGCGCGGCTCGCGGCGACGGTGGCCGGGCTCGAGGACGAGCGGCGGGAAGCCGGCCTGCGCCTCCTACGCGAGCTCTCAGACACGCTGGGATCTCCGTAGCTTCGTCCTTCGCCGCCGCGGCCGACATGCGCGGCCGCGGCTTATCGGCACCTCATGGTTAACGGCGGCCGCAGGCTGCATTCGCGAGCGGAAAGCGAAGCGGGCGAGCGAAAAGAAAGGGCCCGGGTTGAACCGGGCCCTGAAACGTCGATACGCGAGTTGCTACTGAGCCTCCTGGGCCTCCTGGGCCTCAGCGGCCGCGGCGACTTCCTCGAGCGCGTGCGCCTCGACGTCGTCGTCCTTCGCTGCCTGAGCCTCCTGAGCCTCCATTGCCTCCATGGCCTCGTCTGCCATCACTGTCCTCCTCTCGCCTCTAGCGTGACCCTGCACCCCTCAAGACGGGTGGCTGGGACCGAATCTTCCCTGCTCGTCCACCAATTTGCAAGCCCTGTGAGATGCTGCGCACCTCATGGGGCGAATCGGGGGGCATCTGCGGGAGTCCGGCCGCTCGTTTGCGGCCGTTTTTCGTAGCCCCAGCTTGCGTCGCCTGCAGGGCGCTTGGTCGGCCGTGGCTCTCGGCCACTGGGGTCTTCTCGTCGCCGTTTCCGTGTACGCGTATGCCCAGGACGGGGAGAAGGCGGTCGGCATCGTCTTCCTGCTGCGCCTCGTTCCTGCCGGCCTGCTGGCGCCGTTCGTGGGGGTGCTGGGCGACCGGTACCGCCGAGAGCTCGTGCTGTTCGTCTCGGCGCTCTTCCGCTGCGGTCTGTGTGCCGGTGCCGCCATCGCTGTCGCCATGGATGGACCATCGGTGCTCGTCTACGCGCT
This sequence comes from Actinomycetota bacterium, assembly GCA_046729255.1. Taxonomy (GTDB): domain Bacteria; phylum Actinomycetota; class Thermoleophilia; order Gaiellales; family Gaiellaceae; genus PALSA-612. The sequence goes on along the minus strand of JBKPGF010000047.1, from coordinate 5,330 downwards.
CGCGATCCTCACGTCGATCGCGCAGGCTCCGTACAAGTCCGCGCAGCAGGCGATCATGCCGACGCTCGCCGCGACGCCCAATGAGCTGACGGCGACGAACGCGGTCGCGAGCACCGTCGAGAGTCTCGCGTTCTTCCTCGGGCCGGCGCTCGCCGGCGTGCTCCTGGCGCTCAGCGGCACCGACGTCGTCTTCGCGGTGGCGGCGGCGATGTTCGGTCTCGCGTCCCTCGTGCTGTTGCGGCTGCGCGCCCCGCGGGCGGACGTGCCGAAGGAGGTTCAGGCATCGACGATCTTCAGCGAGTGCATCGCGGGCTTCCGAGTCGTCTTCCAGCACCGAGAGCTCCGCGTGCTGATGGGCCTGTTCACGGCGCAGACGCTCGTGGCCGGCCTCATGCTCGTCTTCCTCGTCGTCGTCGCCATCGAGCTGCTCGACATCGGCGAGTCGGGCGTCGGCTGGCTGAACTCCGCGTTCGGTGTAGGCGCACTGATCGGTGCGCTGGGCGCGCTCGGACTGACGGGCGCGAAGCGCCTCAGTCCCGGCTTCCTCGTCGGCCTCTTGCTCTGGGGCCTGCCGCTCGTCGTGCTCGGCCTGTGGTCCCCGGTGATCGTCGCGCTCGTGCTGTTCGCGATCATGGGCGCCGGCAACTCGCTCGTCGACGTGGCCGGCTACACGCTCGTACAGCGCGCCGTCCCCGACGACGTGCTTGCCAGGGTGTTCGGGGTCCTCCAGTTCTTCCTGCTCAGCGCGCTCGGCATCGGCGGCCTGCTCGCACCGATCCTCACCGGCATCTTCGGCCTCGAGAACGCCCTCATCATCAGCGGGCTGTTCCTGCCCGTGCTCGTCGCGCTGTTCGGCCGGGCGGTGGCGAAGATCGACGCCGAGGCTGTGGCGCCCGAGACCCAGGAGCTGCGACTGCTTACCGGCGTCCCGATCTTCGCGCCGCTCCCCGGCACCGCGCTCGAGCACGTCGCCGGCCGGCTCACGCCACTCCGCATCGAGCCGGCGACGGTCGTCGTCCGTGAAGGCGACGCCGGCGACCGCTTCTACGTCATCGTCGAGGGAGAGGTGGAAGTCAGCGTGGAGGGCAAGTCCATCGCAACGCAGGGACCGGGCGGGTACTTCGGCGAGATCGCGCTCCTGAAGGACGTCCCGCGAACCGCCACGGTCACCGCGAAGACGCCTGTCGTTCTCTACGCGCTCGACCGGGAGGACTTCCTCGCGACGGTGACCGGCCACGCGCCGAGCGCGAAGGCAGCCGAGACTGTCGTCTCGTCGCGCCTTTCCGACCTCACGGTGGCGGCCGGGAATCCCCTCTCTTCATAGCTGTGGCCGGCAGCCCGATCTCCTCGTAGACCTGCCCACGCGGAGGCGGGTTGGGTGCACTTTCCCCGTCGAAAGTTCAACGCGTAAGCGAACTGGACTTTCGACGGCAAAGGCTGCGGGGCTAGGATTCGAACCTAGATACCACGGTCCAGAGCCGTGTGTCCTGCCGTTAGACGACCCCGCAACGGCAGACCGATTCTAGCTTCCGAGGTCGAGGCGATACATCGGGACGAGGCGTGTCTCGGCTTCCGTGTCGATGTGCGCGACGACGTCGACATACGGCTCGAGCCCGGAGCCGCGCAGCTTCTCCTTGAGCAGCCCGTCTACCTGGTACAGGCCGGAGGAGTTGTTCATCGTGATCTCGATGAGCACGGGCTTGTTTTCGCCATCGAGGATCGCCACGCTGTCGATCGCCGCGGCGGACAGCGAGTGGATCGAGACCTGCCCGGCCGCGAACGGGATGCGCGAGCGCCCCTTCGCCATGTCGAGCGCGTCTGCCACGCGGAAGATGCCCGCCTCGAGTGTCAGGGGCCTGCCCGACGAGCGGTGGCTCGTGATGATGTGCAGCACCTCCGACTCCATGACCGTGAGCTCTGGCTCGTCATAGCTCGGCTCCAGGAGCTCACGCCCCTTGCAGGCCGCGAGGAAGAGGCTGAAGTCCTCGTGGTTGTCGCGATGGATCGACATCCCCGTGTCGTGCAGCAGTGCACCCAGCAAGACGGCGACCTCGGCGTCGTCGTGCGTGAGCCCGTAGTCGACTACGAGGGACGGCTCCACCCGGTGCTTCGTCAGCTGCCTGAGGAGCTTCAGCGCGATGTTGGCCACGATCTGGATGTGCACCCACGAGTGGTCGTTGATCTGGAGCCTCGCAATGGCATTGACATTGGAGACATGCCAGAGCGCCTTGAGCTCCGTGTCGGCGTTCACACGCTCGAGGAGGGCGCGGAGCTTCCGGTTGCCTCGGGCAGGCACGCGGATCCGCATCTGCTCGACTGCCTGCGCCGGCGTCATCCGAGCTTCGCGCTCGAGCTCGGCTGCAGGCGGCGCTTCGTCGATGATCAGCTCTTCTGGCTCCTGCTGATCGGGCACGAGCACAGCCTACGCGCATAATCCGGGCATGGAGCAGCGGCTGATCGTCGCCATCACGGGTGCGTCGGGCTCGATCTACGGCATCCGCCTGCTGGAGCTGCTGCGCGAACGCAGCGACATCGAAACGCACCTGATCGTGAGTCCCGCGGGACGGCGGACGCTCCTCCACGAGACCGACTACTCGGCCGCAGACGTCGAAGAGCTTGCCGACGTCGTCTACGGCTACCGGGACATCGGCGCGCCACCGGCGAGCGGTTCGTTCGCCACGCTCGGGATGGTCGTCTGCCCGTGCAGCATCCGCACGCTCTCGGCGCTTGCCCACTCGGCTTCGGACAACCTCGTCACTCGCGCGGGCGACGTCACGCTGAAGGAAGGGCGACCGCTCGTCGCCGTGCTGCGGGAGACGCCGCTCCATCTCGGCCATCTGCGGTTGGCTGCGCACCTGAGCGAGATCGGCGGCGTCGTCATGCCGCCTGTGCCCGCGTTCTACACACGGCCGCAGACTGTGGCCGACATCGTCGACGACACCGTCGGGCGGGTGCTTCAGCGGCTCGGTCTGCCGGTTCCAGGCCTCGTCGCGGAGTGGCCCGGCGACGTCGTGCGCGACGACGCGTAGGGAACGTCACGCGGAGGGCCAATGCTCGCTCCGTGGTCAGGCTAACGGGGTTCGAGTGGGCTGCCGTTCTGACGGGTGGCGCAGTCGTGGGCGCGCTAGCCGTCAGCCACGCTGTCGAATGGGACCGGAAGGAGATTGCCGAGCCGGTAACGGTCGAGGTGAAGTCGGCAGTTGCGTCTGCGACACAAAGATCGCGACACGGTTCGCCTGCGGTCGCGGCGGCTCTGGATACGGTTCGGCTCGGCGTCACACCTCGATCTCACGATCGACGGCCGGCCTGTGCGGCTTCCGGCCTTCGGAACGTACGACGCGTTCGGGGCGGGCCGGAGAGTTGTCGCAGATCGAACGATCTATGCGACCGCGGCCCAGTCGCCGTAGAGCGACAAGTACAGCCCCCGGTGGGCGAGGAGCTCCTCGTGCGTGCCCTGCTCGACGACGCGGCCGTGCTCGAGCACGACGATGCAGTCCGCCCGGCGGATGGTCGACAGACGGTGCGCGATGACGAAGGCGGTGCGTCCTACGAGTAGCCGCCGCAGGGCGAGCTCGATCTTCTGCTCCGTGCCGATGTCGACTGAGGACGTTGCCTCGTCGAGGATGAGGATGCGCGGGTCGGCGAGCAGCGCCCGGGCGAATGCGACGAGCTGTCGCTGGCCGAGCGAGAGGCGGACGCCACGCTCGCCGAGCTGTGTCTCGTAGTCGTCCTCGAGCTCTCGCGCGAAGGCGTCTGCGCCGACGGCCCGTGCGGCCGCGATGACGTCCTCGGGCGCAGCGTCCGGCCGCGCGAAAGCGATGTTCTCGCGCAGCGTGCCCGCGAACAGGAATCCCTCCTGCGGCACGATCCCGAGCTGCGAGCGCAGCGACGACTGCGTCACGTGCCTGATGTCGTGGCCGTCGATCGTGATCCGTCCCTCCCGCGGGTCGTAGAAGCGGGCCAGGAGCTTCGCGATCGTCGACTTGCCGGCCCCCGTGTGGCCGACGAGGGCGACCGTCGTGCCCGGCGGTACGTCGAGGTCGAGGCCGTGGATGACTTCCGGCCCGTCGCCGTACCCGAACCGGACGCGCTCGAAGCGGACGTGTCCCTCGATGTGCGGCAGCGGCCGCGCATCCGGCGTGTCGACGACCTCGGGCTCCTCTTCGAGGACGTCCATGATCTTGTCGAGCGCGGCCGTCGCAGACAGGTATGTGTTGTAGAACTGTGAGAGGTCCTGGACGGGGTCGAAGAAGTTCGACAGGTACCCGATGAACGCAAAGAGCGTGCCCACAGTGATGTCCCCGCCGGAGACGAGGTAGCCGCCGTACCCGAGGACGATGGCGGTCGCCGCCGAAGAGAGGAAGTCGACCGTCGGGAAGTAGACGCCGCTGAGGACGACCGTCCGGTGGTTCGCCTGCCGGTAGTGCGCGTTGACGTCGCGGAAGTTCGCCGTCGCGGGGTCCGCGCGCGTGAACGACTGCAGGACGCGCATGCCGGCGATGTCCTCGGCGAGCGTCGCCGTTACCAGGCCCAGGCGCTCGCGAACGGCGCGGTAGGCATGGGTGGAGCGAGCGCGAAACATCGCCGTGGCGACGATGAGGGCGGGCATCACCGTGAGCGTGGCGAGGGCGAGCCGCCAGTCGAGCGCGAAGAGGATCACGATCGATCCCAGCAGCAGCAGCGTGTTCTTGAGCAGCGATGTGACGCCCTCAGTGACGAGTTGGTCGAGCGCGTCGACGTCGTTCGTCAGCCGGCTGATGATCACCCCGGCGCGGTTGCGCTCGTAGTAGCCCAGCGAGAGACGCTGCAGGTGCCGGAAGAGGCTGTTCCGGAGGTCGGCGAGGACGCGCTCGCCCGTCCAGCCGGTGAAGTACGTCTGCGCGGCGTTCGCACCCAGGTAGAGCAGACCGGCGGCGACGAAGGCGCCGACGATCCAGCCGAGCTTCGTGAGGTCGCCCTGCGAGATGCCCTCGTCGATCGCGAGCTTGGCGAGATATGGCGGGGCGAGCGCGGCGAGTGTGGCGATCAGCAGCGAACCGAGCGCGAGCGCGACCCGGCTCTTGTACGGCGCCGCGAGACGTGCGAGCGTGAGCAGGCGCCGCCGCGTGCGCTCCCACGAGTGGCCTGCGGCCGGCGCCGCGCCGCGCTCTACTGTGAGATGGGACCCGGGTTGCCAGACCCTCATGCAGGGCCGCCAGGCGCCGACCCACACTCGGCACATTTCGGGCGCAGACAGGCAGGGAATTCCGCGCTAGGCTCACGCCATGGGTCGGGGAGGTGGGGTCTTCCCAGGCCAAGAGGCCAATTTCCCCTCAGGCGGTCGCCTCCAC
>JBKPGF010000046.1:0-68110 GCA_046729255.1 Actinomycetota bacterium | reverse complement strand
ACCCGGGCGTCTTCATGTACCACTGTGGCACGAAGCCGGTCCTCGCCCATATCGCGAACGGCATGTACGGCGCGATCGTCGTCGATCCGAAGACGCCGCTCCCAGCAGCCGACCGCGAGTACGTGCTCGTCGCCAGCGAGTGGTACCTCTCGACGCCGGGTCTCGACGAGCCCGCCTCCCTCGACATGATCAAGGCGCACCAGACGACGCCGGACTGGGTGACCTGGAACGGGTACGCCGGCCAGTACGTGAAGCACCCGCTGACTGCCGACCCAGGCGACACGGTCCGCTTCTGGGTCGTCACGGCCGGACCGTCGTTCGACACCGCGTTCCACGTCGTGGGCACGATTCTCAACCGTGCGTGGGTGAACCAGGACATGACGACCTACCAGCGCGGCGTGCAGACCGTGTCCGTCCCCGCCGGTGGCGGCGGAGTCTTCGACGTGAAGATCGACCAGCCGGGGCTGTACCCCTTCGTCTCACACTCGTTTGCAAGCGTGGACATGGGCCTCGTGGGGTTGCTCAAGGTCGGCAACCCTCCGGGGACGATGAGCCACTAGGCCACGGGAATCTCACCACTCCCGGGTACCAGGAAGCCGCGGCTCTCGCCGCGGCTTCCGCATTGTCATGCCGCCGCTGCGTCGTAGCGTCGGCCCACCTCGTCCCAGTTGACGACGTTCCACCAGGCGGCGAGGTAGTCGGGGCGCCGGTTCTGGTAGTTGAGGTAGTACGCGTGCTCCCAGACGTCGATGCCGAGCAGCGGCACGTGGCCATCCATGACCGGTGAGTCCTGGTTTGCGGTCGAGTACGCCTGCAGGCCGGCGCCGTCCCAGACGAGCCAGCTCCAACCCGAGCCGAAGCGCGTGACGCCGTTCTGCGTGGCCGTCTCCTTGAAAGCGTCGAAGCCCTCGAAGGCCTCCCCAATAGCGTCGGCCAGCGCGCCGGAGGGCTCGCCGCCGCCGTCCGGACCCATGATCTGCCAGAACAGCGAGTGGTTCGCGTGCCCGCCGGCGTTGTTGCGAACGGCCGTGCGCTTGTCCTCGGGAATGCTGTCGAGGGCCCGCAGCACGTCCTCGACGGACGCGTCGGCCCACTCGGTGCCTTCGAGCGCCTTGTTCGCGTTGTCGACGTAGGCCTGATGGTGCTTGCCGTGATGGATCTCCATCGTCTTCGCATCGATGTGCGGCTCGAGCGCGGCATGGTCGTACGGCAGTGACGGAAGCTCAAACGGCATCGTGGTCTCCTCTCTGGGTGGTGAGCCGATTCTAGAGCGCCCCTACAATCCCATGTCTGCGCGAGGTTCTCATCCTGAGCGAGGCCGACGTCGAGGAGCTCCTCGATCCGGCGGGCTGCCTCGAGGCGATGGAGAAGGCGTTGGTCGCGCTCGCAAACGGTGAGATACACCTGCCGTTGCGGCCGATGATCAAGCCCCCCGGCACGGACAGCGTGCTCGCGCTCATGTCCGTGCACCGCGGTGGGGATCACCCGCTGTACGGGTTGAAGACGGTCGCGGTGTTCCCGGCCAACGCCGTGCGGGGGCTCGATCCGCACCAGGGCACGGTGACGCTCTACGACGGCGAGACGGGTCAGGTCGTGGCGGTCATGAACGCGACGCCCGTCACCGCGATCCGCACGGCCGCAGCCAGCGCGCTCGCCACTCGCGCTCTGTCGCGCGAGGACGCTCGCGTGCTCGCCATCGTCGGGACCGGCCACCAGGGACGCGCCCACGCGCGCGTGTTGCCGGCCGTTCTCGAATTCGACGAAGTGGTGCTTGCCGGCCGGGACGAGGTGGAGGATGCGGTCCGGGGCGCGGACGTCGTCGTCACGGCAACGAGCTCACGTGAGCCGGTTCTTCGCCGCGAGTGGCTCAAGGAAGGGACCCACATCAACGCCGTCGGCTCCTGCTTCCCCGACGTGCGAGAGCTGGACTCCGAGACCGTCGCCGCCTCGACGTTCTTCACGGATCGGCGCGAGTCGGCAGAGAACGAGGCGGGCGACTATGTGCTTGCCCTCGCGGAGGGCGCAATCGGCGAGGATCACATCGCCGCGGAGCTCGGGGACGTGCTGGTCGGGGCCCATCCTGGTCGAACGTCCCAGGATGAGATCACAGTCTTCGAGTCGCTCGGACTGGCGGTCGAGGACCTGTTCGCGGCCGAGTACGTCGTGCAGCGGGCTCGCGAGGCGGGCCGCGGCGTCACCGCGGCCTTTTGATCCCGATCGGCGAGATTCGCCGGGCGGCAGACGTCGTCTCCGATGCGGCCTCGCGCACGCCGCTCGTCCGGGCGCCCTTACCCGATAGCCCATGCGAGATCTGGCTGAAGCTCGAATGCCTCCAGCCCCTCGGGTCGTTCAAGATCCGCGGAGCGCTGAACGCGATCAGGCAAGCGCCGGCCGACGCGCTTGCCGCCGGTGTCGTCACCGCGAGCGCCGGCAACATGGCGCAGGCCGTCGCGTGGGCGGCTCGGGAGGCAGGCGTCGGCGCAACCGTCATCGCGCCCGACCACGCGCCGGACGTGAAGGTCGCGGCGATCGAGCAGCTCGGGGCACGCGTGGTCAAGATGCCGTTCGAGCACTGGTGGCAGGCACTGGTAGACGGGCGCGTCGACGGCTACGAAGGCCTCTTCGTCCACCCGGCCTCCGACCCCCTCGCCATGGCGGGCAACGGCACGATCGGGCTTGAGATCGCGGACGAGCTGGAGCCCGACGCCGTCGTCGTGCCGGTCGGCGGCGGCGGCTTGCTGAGCGGGATCGCGAGCGCCCTGAGCGTGACGAGCCCGCGAGCGCGCATCATCGCCGTCGAGCCGGAGACGGCAGCACCGCTGGCGGCGTCACTCGCGGCAGGCGAGCCGACCGAGGTCGTGTACCGCCCGTCCTTCGTGGACGGCGCGGGCGGGCGCAGCATCCTGCCTGGAATGTGGCCGCTGCTCGAGGAGCTCGTCACCGATGCGGTGACCGTCTCGCTCGAGGAGACTGCGAGCGCCGTGCGCCTGCTGCTCGAGCGCGCGCGTGTGGTCGCGGAGGGTGCCGGCGCCCTGGCCACCGCCGCGGCCGTCGCAGGCAAGGCCGGCTCGGGGCGCGTGGTGTGCATCGTGTCCGGCGGGAACATCGACCTCCCCCTGCTGGCGCGTATTGCGAGCGGGGACGTCCCGTAGAGTGCGCCTGTGAAGGTCGAGGGGACGAAGACGCTGGACGCGCCGCAGGAGGTCGTGTGGGAAGTGCTCATGGACCCCGAGCGCATGGCGAAGCTGTTGCCCGGCGTGGAGAGCTTCGAGGTCCACGACGAGGATCATTGGACGGCGGCCGTCAAGGTGACGCTCGGCATGGGCGCCCTGAAGCTGAAGTTCGCGTTCGAGCAGGTGGAGAAGCAGCCGATGGACTACGCGAAGCTCAGCGCCAAGGGACAGGGCGTCGGCGCGATCGTGAACATGCAGACCGAGTTCCATCTCTCGCCCGACGGTGAACGGACGTCGATGCGCTGGGAGGCCGACGTTCGCGTGGCGGGGCCGGTGGGCTCCATGGGCCAGCGCGTCTTCCAGCCCATCGTCAACCAGCAGGTGAACGGCGTGCTCGATGCGCTCGACGCGCAGGTGATCGAGGCGAAGTCTGAGAAAACGGCCGGCTAGCGTGCCCGAGGCTCAGCGCTCGTAGACGACCTGTCCTGACTCGACCGCGATGCGCTCTCCGTGCCCGACTTCGAGCTCGAGTCGGCCGGAGCGGTCGATTCCCACCGCGACACCGGTCTTGCCGTCGACCGTCAGGGGTCGGCCGCGCAGGAAGTCGCGAGGTCCGAGCTCCGTAAAGACCTCGGCAAGCCCACCTTGCCGCCACTGGTCGTAGAGTCGCTCGAGGTGGAAGAGCAGCGAGCCGAGGAGCACGGCGCGGTCGTACGTCGTGCCGGTGATCGTGCGCAGCGACGCTGCCGGCGTGTGCGCGTCGGGCGGCAGCTGGTCGCGCGTCTGGTTGACGTTGACGCCGATGCCGAGCGTGACGACGCCGTCACGCAGCTCCCCCAGCACGCCACACACCTTGCGCCTATTGAGCATGACGTCGTTCGGCCACTTGATCTGCACGGCCAGGCTGGTCGCCACTTCGATCGCCTCGGCGACGGCGATCGCGCCGACCAACGTCAGCTCGGGCGCGTCGTAGCCCGCCGGTGGATGAAGGACGACCGAGCAGAGCAGCGACGTGCCGGCCGGCGCCTCCCAGACGCGCCCATAGCGGCCGCGGCCCGCGGTCTGGAGGTCGGTGACCGCGACAGCGCCTTCGGGCGCGCCCTCGAGCAGCAGCTGCGTCGACTCGGTCTCCTCGACGTACGTGTACGGCCGCCCGAAGCGGCCCTCGAGGTGCCGGTCAACGACGTTCGGCGCAAGCGAGTCGGTCACACAGCCTCGACCCGGACAGCACTGATCTTGTACTCCGGCGTGCCGATCAGCGGGTCGCCGACGTCATGCGTCAGCCAGTTCACCTTCGCCCCCTCGAAGTGGAGCGCCATCCAGACGAGGCCCGGGTAGACACGGTCGGAGATCGCGACGCGGGCTTCCACCGATCCGCGCCGGGACGAGATGCGCGCCCAGTCTCCCTCGGCCAGGCCGAGGTTCGAGGCGTCCTCGGCCGAGATCTCGAAGAACGGGTCCTCCTGCTTGTCGGTGATCCCCGACTCGCGCATCGTCATCGTCGCGGAGTTGTAGTGGTAGAGCGTCCGGCCCGTGTTGAGGACGAGCGGGTACTCGGAGTCGGGCTGCTCGATCGGCGGCTGGTACTCGACGGGGAAGAACTTCCCTCTGCCGCCCGGGCGGGCCGGCTCCTCTGCGTGGAGGAACGGCGAGCCGGGGTGGTCGGAGTCCGGGCAGGGCCACTGGATCCCTTGCTCCTCGAGGCGCTCGTGGCGGATGCCGTACCAGGCCGGCGCGAGATCGGCCATCTCGTCCCACACCGCGTTGGCATCGGGGTAGGCGGGCCAGCCGGCGCCGAGAGCCTGCGCGAGGTCGATCACGATGTCGCGATCGACCCGCGCGTTCCCCGGACAGGGAATCGCCGCCCTAACGCGGTTCACGCGCCGCTCCGTGTTCGTGAAGGTCCCGTCCTTCTCAGCGAAGCTCGACGCCGGGAGGACGACGTCGGCGTGCTGCCTCGAGGTCTCGTTGAGGAAGATGTCCTGGGAGACGACGAAGTCGAGCTTCTCGAGCCCTTCCTCTACGTGGTGGGCATTCGGCTCCGTCTGCGCCGGGTTCTCGCCGATCAGGTAGAGCGCCTTGATGCGCCCGTCGTGGAGGCCCGACATCATCTGGTCGAGCCGGTAGCCCAGCGTCTCCGGCAACTCCACCCCCCAGGCCTCGGAGAACTTCCTGCGGATCTCGGGGTCGTCGACCGGCTGGTAGCCGTGGAGGTAGGCGGGGTTCGCCCCGGAGTCGTTCAGTCCCTGGACGTTGTTCTGTCCCCGGAGGGCGTTGAGCCCGGTCGACTCGTAGCCGAGGTGCCCGGTCATCAGCACGAGGTTCGAGAGCGACCAGATGTTGTCGACGCCGCACGCGTGCTCGGTGATCCCGAGCGTGTAGAAGATCGCCGCGTGCCGCTCTGAGGCGTACTCCCGCGCCGTCGCGCGGATGTCCTCGGCCGGTACGCCTGTGATCTCGGCCGCTTCTTCCGGCGTGTACCGCGAGACGACCTCGCGGAGCGGCTCGAAGTCTTCGGTGAACTCGCGGATGTACTCCTCGTTCTCGAGGTTTTCCTCGAGGATCGTGTGCATCATCGCGTTGAGCAGCCAGACGTCCGTGCCCGGGCGCAGCTGCAGATGCCGCTTCGCGATCTTCGTCAGCCAGATCTTCCGCGGATCGGCGATGACGAGCGTCGCGCCGTTGCGTACCGCCTTCTTGATGCGCAGCGCGAGCACCGGGTGCGCCTCGGTCGTGTTCGAGCCGATCACGAACAGGAAGCGCGCGTTCTCGATCTCCGGGATCGAGTTGGTGCTTGCTCCTCTGCCTAACGACCTGACCAGGCCGTAGAGGGTCGGAGCGTGTCAGGTGGCTTCGCAGGAATGGACGGAGTTCGTTTGCAACGCCGTCCGGGCGAGCTTCTGGATGAGGTAGTTCTCCTCGTTTGTGAGGCGCGCCGACGCGAGCACGCCGATCGATTGCGTGCCGTGCTCCTTCATCACCCGTCGCAGCCCGGCCGCCGCCGCCGTCAGCGCCGTGTCCCAATCGGTCGGGTGCAGCTCGCCGTCCTCGCCGCGGACGAGCGGCTCCGTCAATCGATCGGGATGGTGGACGAAGTTGAACGCGAAGCGGCCCTTGACGCAGAGGTTGCCCTCGTTCGGGAGGTACTCCGGCTCGGACGTCACCTTCACGATCCGCTTCGTCTCGGGGTCGACGTTAAGATCGATCTGGCAGCCGACGCCGCAGAACGTGCACGTCGTCTTCGTCTTCTCGAGCGCGGCCTCGTGGCCGGCGGGCGCGCCCGTCTCGAACTTCTCGTAGATCGCGCCCGTGGGACAGGCGGACAGGCAGCCGCCGCAGAGCTCACACTCGGTGTCGAGCCACGAGTCGCCGTGTGTCGGGACGATCCGCGCCTCGCCGCCCCGCCCCTCGAACGTCAGCGCCGAGCACATCATCACTTCCTGCGTGTAGCGCACGCAGCGGTTGCAGAGGATGCACGCGTCCGGGTCGTAGCCCATGAGCGCGTTGCGGTCCGAGTACTCCTTTCGCTTCGCGTCCGGGAGGACGAAGGGCGCAGTTGCGCCGAGCTCGCTCGCGAGGTCGGCGAGCTCGTTCGGCCGCCCGCCCGGGTTCGCGTTGAGATGCTCGACGAGCAGCATCTCCGTCAGCGTGCGGCGCATGGCGCCGGTCTCGCCGTTCGTCGAGATGGCCATCCCCTCGCGAACGCGTTCCGCGCAGGCAGGCACGGGCCGGGGCGCTCCCTCCACCTCGACGAGGCACATCCGGCATCCGCCGTAGGGGTCGAGCTTGTCGTCGTGGCAGAGCGTCGGGATGAAGACGCCGTACCTCGCCGCTGCGTGGACGAGCAGCTCGCCCTCTGGAGCGGACACCGTCTTGCCGTCGAGCGTGAACTCGATCACCGCCGCTTCATCGTATCCCCGCACCTCCGCAATGGAATGATCCCACCATGCTCTCGAGCCTCGAGATCGCCCAGCAGGCACAGCTCCGGCCGATCGCGGACATCGCGTCTGAGATGGGCCTCGAACCGGACGAGGTCGAGCTGTACGGCAACCACAAGGCGAAGGTGCGGCTGTCGGTGCTCGAGCGGCTGGCAGCGAAGCCCGACGCAAAGCTCATCTGCGTGACGGCGATCACGCCGACGAAGGCCGGCGAGGGCAAGACGACGACCTCCGTATCGCTCACCCAAGGGCTGGGCAAGATCGGCAAGAAGCCCGTGCTCTGCCTGCGCGAGGCGTCGCTCGGCCCGGTCTTCGGGATCAAGGGCGGCGCGGCCGGCGGCGGCTACGCGCAGGTCGTGCCGATGGAGGACCTCAACCTCCACTTCACCGGCGACATCCACGCCATCGGTGCCGCCAACAACCTGCTGTCGGCGATGCTCGAGACGCACCTCCTCCACGGCAACGTCCACGGCATCGACCCGCTCACCATCAGCTGGCGGCGGTGCGTCGACATGAACGACCGTGCGCTGCGTGGTGTCGTGATCGGTCTCGGCGGTCGGGCCAACGGCTACGTGCGCGAGACGGGATTCGACATCACGGCCGCCTCGGAGGTGATGGCGATCACGGCCGTCGCTCGCGACCTCCACGACTTGCGCCGGCGGCTGGGCGAAATCACCGTCGCCTACACGTGGGACGGCAAGTCCGTGACGGCCGAGGAGCTGCAGGCTGCGGGCGCGATGACGGTCCTGCTCAAGGACGCCATCAAGCCGAACCTCGTGCAGACGCTCGAGGGGCAGCCGGCCTTCGTCCACTGCGGCCCGTTCGCGAACATCGCGCACGGCAACAACTCGCTCGTCGCCGATCTGGTGGCGTTGAAGCTCGGCGACTACGTGGTCACCGAGAGCGGGTTCGGCTCCGACATGGGCATGGAGAAGTTCCTCGACATCGTTTGTCGCGCCGGCGGGCTCAGCCCGAGCGCGGTCGTGCTCGTGACCACCGTGAGGGCGCTGAAGCACCACGGCGGCGACCCGGACGGCGGCACCGACGCGATCGAGCGCGGCGCCGCGAACCTCGGGCGGCATCTCGACATCGTGGCCGAGTTCGGGCTGAAGGCTGTCGTGGCCGTCAATCGCTTCCCAGGCGACACGGAGGAGGAACTGGAGGCGGTGCGACGGCTCGCCCTGGAGCACGGCGCGCACGGCGCCGAGCTCAACGAGGCCTTCGAGCAGGGCGGCGACGGCGCGGCGGCCCTCGCAGAGGCGGTCGTCGACGCTGCGGAGCACCCGACGGCGTTCGACTACCTCTATCCCGACGACGCGCCGATCGCCGACAAGATCGAGGCGATTGCCAAGCGGGCGTACGGCGCCGACGGCATCTTCCTGCTGCCCGCGGCGCAGAACGACATCGCGCGCTTCACCGCGCACGGGCTCGACACCGTCCCGATCTGCATGGCGAAGACGCACCTTTCCCTCTCGCACGACCCAGCGCTGCTCAATGCGCCGACCGGCTTCACGGTGCCCGTGCGGGCGGTGCGGGCGTATACCGGGGCGGGCTGGCTCGTCGCGCTCTGCGGCGACATGCAGACGATGCCCGGGCTGTCCGAGACGCCGGCCGCGTTCAACGTCGACATCGATGAAGCCGGCCGCACCGTCGGCCTCTTCTAACCGCGCATGAGCACACCGGTCCGCTGGGGGATCCTCTCGACGGCGAACATCAACCGGCTCGTCATTCCCCCGGCCCACGGCTCCGACAAGGCCGAGCTGATCGCGGTCGCCAGCCGCGACCAGGGGCGGGCGGACGACTACGCGCGGGCGTGGGAGATCGACCGGGCGTATGGCTCGTACGACGCCCTGCTCGATGATCCCGATGTCGAAGCCGTCTACATCTCCCTCCCCAACTCGCTGCACATCGAGTGGTCGATCCGCTGCCTCGAGGCCGGGAAGCACGTGCTCTGCGAGAAGCCGGTCGACCGCCGGCCCGAGGAGGTGGAACGAGCCTTCGACGTGGCCGACCGCGCCGACCGGCTCCTGATGGAGGCGTTCATGTACCGGCACAACCCGCAGACGCATCAGCTCGCGGAGCTTGTCCGCGGCGGGACCGTCGGCGAGCTGCGCGTGATCCGGTCGGCCTTCAGCTTCTCGGTCTACGACCCGGAGAACATCAGGCTGCGACCCGAGCTCGACGGAGGGAGCCTCATGGACGTGGGCTGCTATTGCGTCAGCGGCTCGCGGCTCCTCGCCGGCGAGCCGATCCGCGTCTACGGGGAGGCGATCGTCGGTGAGACCGGGACGGACTGGGTGTTCGCGGGGACGATGAGGTTCCCCGGCGACGTCGTCTCGCTCTTCGACTGCGGCACGAGCCTGCCGCTTCGCGACGAACTGGAGGCGATCGGGACGGAGGGCTCGCTCTACCTCGACGATCCCTGGCATTGCCGGAAGCCGGTGATCGAACTGCGGCGCGGCGACGATGTGGAGCGGCGCGAGCTCGAGCCGGTCGACTCATACAAGCTCCAGCTGGAGAACCTCAGCGACGCCGTCCGCGGCAACGCCGAGCCGCTGCTGGGGCGGGACGACGCAGTCGCGCAGGCGCGGGTCCTCGACGCGCTGCTCAGCTCAGCGGAAGCCGGCGCGCCGCACGCCCTCTAGGATCGCCGCATGAAGGTTCGCGCCGCGGTGCTGGAGGAGTTCGGCCAGGCGCTGGCGGTCCAGGAGGTCGAGTTGGCCGAGCCGAAGGCGGGCGAGGCGCTCGTCCGGCTCGTCGCCTGCGGCGTCTGCCATACCGACCTCTACACGGCGTCCGGCGCCGACCCGAGCGGCTACGTGCCGTGCGTGCTCGGCCACGAGGGCGCCGGGGTCGTCGAGCGCGTGGGTGAGGGCGTCACGCTCGTCGCAGAGGGCGATCATGTCGTGACGCTCTTCGCACCGGAGTGCGGCGAGTGCATCCACTGCCGCTCAGAGCGCACGAACCGCTGCGTCGCGATTCGCGACGAGCAGGGACTTGGCCATCTGCCCGACGGCACGACGAGGTTCAGCCGGAACGGCGAGCCGCTGCGCCACTTCATGGGCACCTCCACGTTCTCGGAGTACACGGTCATGCCGGAGATCGCGCTGGCCAAGGTGAGCCCCGAGGCGTCGCTCGACGGCTGCGCGCCGTTCGCCTGCGGGCTCTCGACGGGCATCGGCGCCGCCCTCTATACGGCACGCGTGGAGCCGGGCTCCGTCTGCGCCGTCTTCGGCTGCGGCCTCGTCGGCCTTGGCGCCGTCATCGGCTGCCGGCTTGCGGGCGCCGAGCGGATCATCGCGATCGACCTCTCGGAGGACCGGCTGGCGGAAGCGCGCCGTCACGGAGCCACCGACACGCGCACGGCGGGGGCCCACGCCGTCGACTGGATCCGGTCCGAGACCGGCGGTTTCGGCGCCGACTACACGTTCGAGGCCACCGGCAACGTCGCCGTGATGGCGCAGGCCGTCGAGGCGGCACGCGAGGCGTGGGGTCTCGCGACCATGTGCGGCGTGGCGGGCAAGGGCGAGACGCTCGACATCGTCCCGCGGCTCCTCATCACCGGACGCCGCGTGACAGGTTCGTCGTTCGGGGGCGTCAAGGGTCGGACCCAGGTGCCACAGCTCGTCGACCGCTGGCTGGCGGGTGACATCGACGTCGAAGCGCTCATTTCCCACCGGCTGACGCTCGACGAGGTGAACCGCGGGTTCGAGCTGATGGAGGCCCAGGACGGCATCCGCAGCGTGATCGCATTCGCGTAGCATCGGTGACATGGCTGTCGCTCCCTCATCGCTGAAGGTCGGCGACACCGACTACGAGATCTTCCGGCTCGACGCGCTCCAGACGTCGCACGACGTCGCGCGCCTGCCCTTCACGCTGCGCATCCTGCTCGAGAATGCCCTCCGCACGGGTAGCGAGGCCGATGTCGATGCCGTCGCCGGCTGGGTCGCGACCGACGAGCCGTCACGCGAGCTGAGCTTCACGCCCGCGCGCGTCCTCCACCAGGACTTCACGGGCGTGCCGGCGGTCGTCGACCTCGTGGCCATGCGCGACGCGATGCGAGACCTCGGCGGCGACCCCGCCCGGATCGACCCCGAGCTGCCGTCGAACCTCGTCATCGACCACTCCGTCCAGGTGGACGCGTTCGCGTCGCGCGGCGCCATGGCGCGCAACACCGAGCTGGAGTTCCAGCGCAACCGCGAGCGCTATGCGTTCCTCCGCTTCGGCCAGCAGGCATTCGACGGGCTGACGGTCGTCCCGCCGGCCACGGGCATCGTCCACCAGGTCAACCTCGAGTTCCTCGCCCAGGTCGTCCAGGCGCGGAGCGGACAGGCCTTTCCGGACACACTGCTCGGCACCGACTCGCACACGACGATGGTCAACGGGCTGGGTGTGCTCGGCTGGGGCGTCGGCGGAATCGAGGCCGAAGCGGCGATGCTCGGGGAGGCGGTATCGATGCTCGTGCCGCAGGTGGTCGGCTTCCGGCTGACGGGCGCGCTGCCGGACGGCTCCACGGCCACCGACCTCGTCCTCACAGTCACCCAGATCCTCCGCGAGCTCGGCGTGGTCGGGAAGTTCGTCGAGTACTTCGGGGCAGGCCTCGCCGGCCTGCCCGTGGCAGACCGCGCCACGCTCGGGAACATGTCGCCGGAGTACGGTGCCACCTGCGGCTTCTTCCCCGTGGACGAGGAGACCCTCGCGTACCTGCGGCTCACCGGGCGCCCGGAGGAGCACGTCGTGCTGGTCGAGGCGTACTGCAAGGAGAACATGTTGTGGCACGACGCGGCCGACGGCGAGCCGACGTACTCGCAGGTCGTCGAGCTCGACCTCGCGACCGTCGAGCCGAGCCTCGCGGGGCCGCGGAGGCCTCAGGATCGCGTGCCGCTGCACGAGGCAAAGGAATCCTTCCTGGCAGCGTTGCCGAGCTTCGGCGTCGACTACGGGGACGCCGCTGATGCGGCCGGCGCCGAGAGCTTCCCGGCTAGCGACCCGGTAGCTGCAGCCACGCCCGGCCACAAGGAGATGCAAGGGACCGCCACGGTGCAGGTTCCGGACGTCGCCGCGCATTCGCAGCCGGTCTGGTGCGAGCTGGACGGAGAGCGTTTCCCCCTCGATCACGGCGCCGTCGTCATCGCGGCCATTACTAGCTGCACGAACACGTCGAACCCGCAGGTCATGGTCGCCGCCGGCCTGCTCGCGAAGAACGCTGTCGAGCGAGGCCTCCAACGCCGCCCATGGGTCAAGTCGAGCCTCGCGCCGGGGTCGAAGGTCGTCACGCAGTACCTCGACGAGGCCGGCCTCACGTCCCACCTCGACGAGCTCGGCTTCCAGACAGTCGGCTACGGCTGCACGACGTGCATCGGCAACTCGGGGCCCCTCCCCGACGAGATATCGCGCGCCGTTGACGAAGGTGACCTCGCCGTGGTCGCAGTGTTGTCCGGGAACCGAAACTTCGAGGCGCGCATCCACCCGGAGGTGAAGGCCAACTACCTCGCGTCGCCGCCGCTCGTCGTCGCGTACGCGCTCGCAGGCCGCATGGACCTCGACCTCGTGGACGAGCCGATCGGCACCGGCGAGGACGGCGAAGACGTGTACCTCGCAGACATATGGCCGCGCCCGCAGGATGTGCAAGAGGTAATCGCGTCTGCGCTGCGGCGGGAGATGTTCGAGCAGACGTACGCGGACGTGTACACCGGCGACGAGCGTTGGTGTGCGCTCGAGATTCCGTCCGGTCTCCTTTACGAGTGGGATCCCGCCTCGACGTACATCCGCCGGCCGCCGTATTTCGACGGCATGCCTCGCGAGCCCGAGCCCGTTGGCGACATCGCCGGAGCCCGCTGCCTCGTCATGGTGGGCGACTCGGTCACGACCGACCACATCTCGCCTGCGGGCGCGATCAAGCCGGACAGTCCGGCCGGCCGCTACCTCATCGAGCACGGCATCGAACGCAAGGACTTCAACTCCTACGGGTCGCGCCGCGGCAACCACGAGGTCATGATCCGCGGCACCTTTGCGAACGTCCGGCTGCGCAACCTCCTCGTCTCCGGTTCGGAAGGGACGTGGACAGTGCATCTGCCGTCGGGTGAAGAGGCGACCATCTTCGAGGCGTCCGAGCGCTATCGCGAGGAGGGCGTCCCGCTCATCGTCATCGCCGGCAAGGAGTACGGGTCTGGCTCTTCGCGCGACTGGGCCGCGAAGGGGCCCGCACTGCTCGGTGTGCGCGCCGTCCTCGCCGAGAGCTACGAGCGCATCCACCGCTCGAACCTCCTGATGATGGGCGTGCTGCCGCTCCAGTTCATGGACGGAGAAGGACGCGAGGCGCTCGGGCTGTCAGGCCGTGAGCTGTTCTCGATCGAGGGCGTCGACGGCGGCGAGGCCCGCGAGGTGACGGTGCGCGCGGACGATCGCGAGTTTCGCGCCCGCGTCCGCCTCGACACGCCGCGCGAGCGTGAGTACTTCCGCCACGGCGGCATCCTCCGCTTCGTCCTGCGCCGGCTGCTCGCCTCCTGAGGAACACGTGGACGTCCAGGACGTCATCGGCCAGCTTCCGCGCGAGCGGACACAGCTCCTCGACAATCTCGGCGTCCTTCGGCGTCGCATCGGCCCGGTGACGCCCGAGCTCTCGGACGCGCTCGCCGACCACATGAACATCCGCCGCGGCGAGGTGGCCGAGGTGGTCTCGTTCTACTCGTATCTCCAGGTGCCGCACGACTGTGTCCGCGTCTGCACTGGTCCGGTCTGCGACTGCTTCGGCGCCCGCGACCTGCTGGCGAGGGCGCAGGAGCGCGCGGAGGACGGGGTGCCCGTGGTCGAGGTGCCTTGCCTCGGCCATTGCGATCTCGCGCCTGTCGGTACACGCGGAGACACGATCCTGCCGGGCCTGATGGACGCGCCCGTCACGCACACGGCCAACGACGGGCCGTCGACCGGCCTTGCCCAGGCGGACGAGACGCTGGCCGACTATGAGCGGCGTGGCGGGCTCGAGGCGCTACGGGCGGCGCACTGCAACGACGCCGTGCTTGCGGAGCTCGAAGCGTCGGGACTCGTCGGCCTCGGCGGCGCGGGCTTCCCCACGTCCCGCAAGTGGTCGACAGTCCTTCAGTACCCGGGCCCGCGCGTGCTCGTCGTCAACGCTGACGAGGGCGAGCCGGGCACGATCAAGGACCGCTACGTCATGGAGCTGCGGCCGCACCTGCTCGTCGAGGGGATGGCCATCGCGGCGCGCTTCGTGGAGGCGGGGCACGCCATCGTCTACCTGCGGGAGGAGTACGCGAACGCCCGCTCCCGCCTGCTGTCTGCGATTGCCGAGTTCAATGCGGCCGGCCTGTTGGAGTCGATGCCCGTGGAGATCGTCACGGGCGCGGGCTCCTACGTCTGCGGCGAGGAGACGGCGATGCTCGAGTCCCTCGAAGGGCGGCGTGGCATGCCCCGACTGCGACCGCCGTTCCCCGCCGAGTCGGGCTACCTCGGCCGGCCGACGCTCATCAACAACGTCGAGACGCTCGCCCACATCCCGGCGATCCTTCGCCACGGCGGCGCGTGGTTCGCGGGGCACGGCGAGAACGGCGCTAGCGGCCTTCGCCTCTGGTCGGTGTCCGGCGCGGTCACGCGGCCCGGCTGTTACGAGGCGCCGAACGGCATAGTCCTGCGGACGCTGCTGGACGAGTTCGCGGGCGGGGCGACCGAGGAGATCGGCGCGATCGTGCCCGGGGGCGCCGCGTCAGGCGTGCTGCCGCCGGCCGCGCTCGACTCGCCGCTGACGCGCGAGGGCATGGCCGAGTGGGGCTCCGCCGTCGGCTCCGCCGGCGTTCAGGTGTTCCCGGCGCGCTACCCGATCGTGCGTCTCCTGCAGGAGACGATGCGCTTCTTCGCCGAGGAGTCCTGTCAGAAGTGCACGCCGTGTCGCATCGGCACGCGGGGGCTCGAGTTCGCCCTCCACGAGCTCGAGGCCGGCCGGACGGTGCTGGCCGGCGAGCAGCTGGAAGAGTGGCTGCACACGATGGAGCGCGGCTCCATCTGCGGCCTCGGCCAGGCGGCGCCGGCGCCGTTGCGCTCGGCCATGCGCCACTGGCCGGAGGTCTTCGCGCCGCTGCGCTAGGGACCCTCCTAGATCAGCTCGAGCTCACGGCCGACGCGCTCGAAGGCATCGAGCGCGCGCTTCAGATGATCCGCCTCGAGCGCAGCCGACATCTGCACCCGGATGCGCGCCGTCCCCTCGGGGACGACGGGGAAGCCGAAGCCGGTGACGAAGACGCCCTCGTCCAGCAGCCGCTCCGAACAGCGGATGGCGAACGACGTCTCACCGACGATGATCGGGATGATGGCCGCGTCGCCGTCGAGCGGTGAGTAGCCGATCTCGCGCAGCCTCGTCCGGAAGTGGTCGGAGTTGCGGCGCAGCTTCTCTACGAGCTCTGGCTCTCGGCGCAGGACGCGCACCGCTTCGAGCGCCGAGCACGCCACCGTCGGCGGCAGCGCATTCGAGAACAGCATCGGCCGCGAGCGTTGCGTCATGAGGTCGCAGACCTCCTCGCTCGCCGCGATGAAGCCGCCCGCCGCCCCGCCGAGCGCCTTCCCGAGCGTGCTCGTGATGACGTCGATCTCGCCGAGCAGCCCGAAGTGCTCTGCGACACCGCGCCCGGTGTCGCCCATGACGCCCGTGCCGTGCGAATCGTCCACGAGCACAACGGCCTCGTGCTCGCGGGCGAGCTCGACGATCTCCGGCAGACGCGCGAGGTCGCCCTCCATCGAGAAGACACCGTCGGTGATGACGAGCTTGCGCTGCCCGGGCTCGCAGGACGCGAGACCCTCGCGGAGCTCGTCCATCGAGGAGTGCTTGTAGATCACCTTCCGCGCCGGGCGCGAGAGCCGGATAGCGTCGATGATCGACGCGTGATTGAGCTCGTCCGAGAGGATGACGGTGTTGTCGTCGGCAAGCGAGGGGATCGCGGCCTCGTTCGCGTTCCAACAGGACACGTACGTCAGCGCTGCCTCGGTGCCGACGAAGTCGGCCAGCTCACGCTCGAGCTCGTGGTGCGGCTCGAAGGTGCCGCAGATGAAGCGCACGGAGCCGGTGCCCGCACCGTAACGGCGCAGCCCCTCGATCCCAGCCTCGACCACCTCCGGCCGCGCGGCGAGTCCGAGGTAGTTGTTCGACGAGAGGACGAGCACCTCGCCGCGGCCCTCCATCTCCACGACGGCCCCCTGGGGCGAGAGCAGCGTATTGAGGCGCTTGTACGTGCCTGCCTCGCGCAGTCCCTCGAGCTCGGCACCGACCTCGCGGTCGAGCTCCTGTCCGGCGACGGTGCTCAGCGCGCCACCCCCGCGACCTCCACGGGCCGCGACTGGTCTGGCTTGCCGGCCGGATAGACGACGATCTTGCACGCCTCGCCCGCTTCGAGCTTCGCGAACACCTGCTCCCATTCGTCGAGCGAGTACTCATGGGTGATGAGCGGCCGCAGGTCGACGGCGCCGCTTTCGAGCAGCCAGCGGGTCCTGTACCACGTCGCGAAGATGCGACGCCCGGACACGGCCTGCACGGTGAGGTTCTTGAAGATCGCCGTTGCGAGGTCCAGCTCCACCGGCCGCGACGGGATCCCGAACAGGATCACCCGGCCGCCGTTCCGCGCGATGCGAATGGCGTCGGTGATCGCCGGTGGGGAGCCGGACATCTCGAACACGACGTCGATTCCCTCGTGCTCGATCGTCTCCGCGGACGCATCGACGATGACGTCGGCGCCCATCGTCTTCGCCAGGTCGAGACGGAACGAGTGGAGATCCGAGGCGAGGACGAACGACGCGCCGGACGCCTTCGCGATGGCAACGGTGAAGAGGCCTACGGGCCCGCAACCGAGCACCGCCACCGACCGGCCGGAGAGATCCTGCTCGCTCGTCGCGAAGACGGCGTTGCCGAACGGCTCCTGGAGCGTTGCGATCTCGGGCGGCAGCTTCTCGCGGTTTGTCTTCCAGATCACCGATTCGGGGACGGCCACGTAGCGCGCGAAGGCGCCGTCGCGATCGACGCCGAGGATCTCCGTGGCCTCGCACATGTGGCCGTTGCCCGTTCGGCAGGCCGAGCAGCCACCGCACGTGATGTGGCTCTCCGCCGAGACGAAGTCACCGACCGAGACATGGCGCACGTCGGAGCCGACCTCGACCACGGTCCCGGCAAACTCGTGACCGAGAGTCACCGGCGGCCGGATGCGCCCGGCGGCCCAGCCGTCCCAGAGGTGGATGTGGAGATCCGTGCCGCAAACGCTCGCCGCCTCCACCTCGACGACGACGTCCGTCGCCGTCGGGCGTGGCTCCACCACCTCCTCGAGCGAGAGCCCCGGCTCGGGCGCGACCTTCCGCAGCGCCTGCATGCCGGAATCCTCGCAGGTCCGCGCGGATCGGTAATTCCTACCGAAGCTCGTTCGGTAGCAACCTCCGATGTTCGCGCGGGCGGGGCGACTACCAGTGCCCGTACTGCGCACGCTGGGCGATCGACACGCTCCCCGCGATCGTCGACGAGTACGTGCGGCCGGGCAAGGCGACGCTCCTCGTCTTCCAGGGCATCGCAATTCTCGTGCTCATCGAGGCCGTGTGCCAGTGGTGCGTGGCCAACGACGTCGTGATCACGATGATCGCGATGGCCGCCGTCTGGCGGCTGCGCGCCAAGCTTGTCCCTTATACCCTCTAGGGGTATCATAAAGACATGAGCGAGTCGCTCGAGTACACCGTCTCCGGCATGTCCTGCGCGCACTGCGTGAAGGCGGTCTCGGATGAGGTCGACAGCGTTCGGGGCGTCGAATCCGTCGTGATCGATCTCGACACGAAAGTCGTCGCGGTCCACGGCCAGGGCCTCGACGACGCCGCGATCCGCGCAGCCATCGACGAGGCGGGCTACGAGGCAGCGTGAGCGCGGCTGCGCCCGCACGCGTCCGCCTCGACATCGACGGCATGACCTGCGCGTCGTGTGCGACGCGGGTCGAGAAGAAGCTTTCGCGCGTCTCGGGTGTCGAGAACGCCGCGGTCAACTACGCGACGGAGGAGGCGACCGTCGTCTACGACCCCGCGAGCATCGCGCTAGACGACCTCGTCTCGGCCGTGTCCGACGCCGGCTACTCGGCTCACGTCCACGGCGATGCCGCTCGCGAAGGCTCGTCCGTCCTCCGCAGACTCGTCGTCGCCGTCGCGCTGACCGTCCCCGTCACACTGCTGGCCATGGTGCCCCCACTCCAGTTCGACGGCTGGGATTGGGTCGCGCTTGTACTCGCCACCCCGGTCGTGCTCTGGTCCGGGTGGCCGTTCCACCGCGCGGCCGCGCTCAACGCCCGTCACGGGGCGGTGACGATGGACACGCTCATCTCGATCGGCACCCTCGCGGCCTGGGCGTGGTCGACGGTCGTCCTGGTGGGCGGCATCGACGCCGACACATACTTCGAGGTCGGCGGCGTCATCGTGACGCTGATCCTCCTGGGCCGCTATCTCGAGGAGCGCGCGAAGAGCCGCGCCGGCGCGGCCGTGCGCGAGCTGCTCGAGCTCGGCGCGAAGGAGGCGCGGGTGCTCCGCGACGGCGAAGAGGTGCTCGTGCCCATCGACGAGCTCGCCGTGGGCGATGTGTTCGTCGTCCGGCCTGGCGAGAAGATCGCCACCGACGGCGTCGTCGCGGAGGGCGAGTCCGCGATCGACCAGTCGATGCTGACGGGCGAGTCGGTGCCGATCGAGGTCGGGCCGGGCGAGGACGTGGCCGGCGCGACGATCAACACCTACGGTCGCCTTGTCGTGCGGACGACGAAGGTCGGTGCCGAGACAGCGCTCGCCCAGATCGCCCGGCTCGTCTCCGACGCTCAGTCGGGCAAGGCGCCCGTCCAGCGGCTCGCAGATCGCGTCTCGGCGGTCTTCGTCCCTGCCGTGATCGGCATCGCGCTCGCGACGCTCGCCGGCTGGCTTGCCCTCACCGGCGACACAGAGGCGGCCTTCAGCGCTGCCGTGGCCGTCCTCATCATCGCTTGCCCTTGCGCGCTCGGGCTTGCCACGCCCACTGCGCTCATGGTGGGAACCGGCCGTGGCGCGCAGCTCGGCATCCTCATCAGGGGCCCCGAGATCCTCGAGGAGACGCGCCGGATCGGGACGATCGTCCTCGACAAGACCGGCACCGTCACCCAGGGCCGCATGGAGCTCGTCGACGTGCGACCCCTGAACGGCGCCAGCCGCACCGAGGTGTTGCGCCTCGCGGGCGCCGTCGAGGACGCGAGCGAGCACCCGATTGCCCAGGCCGTCGCGGCGGCCGCGCGCGCGGAGATCGGGTCGCTGCCGCCAGTCGAAGCCTTCGCGAACCGTCCCGGCATCGGGGTGGTTGGGACCGTCGAGGGTCACCGCGTCGAGGTAGGACGCGCCAACGGCGAGATCACCGTCGCCTGGGACGGCGTCGAGCACGCGACGCTCGTCGTTCGCGACACCGTCAAGCCCACGAGCAAAGAGGCGATCCGCGAGCTCAGGGGGCTCGGGCTGACGCCGGTGCTGCTCACCGGTGACGCCGATACGACCGCGCGCCGCGTCGCCGACGATGTCGGCATCGAGCAGGTGCTCGCCGAGGTGCTACCCGGCGAGAAGGCGGACGAAGTACGGCGGCTGCAGGCGGCTGGTGAGGTCGTGGCCATGGTGGGAGACGGCGTGAACGACGCTCCGGCGCTCGCGCAGGCCGACCTCGGCATCGCGATCGGCACCGGCACCGACGTCGCCATCGAGGCGAGCGATCTCACCCTCGTCTCGGGTGATCTCCGTGCGGCCGCCGATGCGATTCGCCTGGCACGCCGCACGCTCGCGACGATCAAGGGCAACCTCTTCTGGGCGTTCGCGTACAACGTCGCGGCCATCCCGCTCGCGGTCGCCGGCCTCCTCAACCCGATCATCGCCGCGGCCGCCATGGCGTTCTCCAGTGTCTTCGTCGTGACGAACAGCCTCCGTCTGCGTCGCTTCAGCAGCCCCCGAGAGGAGACAGCGTGACGCACGGCTACTCCGAGCACCGCGAGCAGCTCGTGAACCGCCTGCACCGCATCGAGGGCCAGGTGCGCGGCATCGAGCGCATGGTCGAAGAAGACCGTTACTGCATCGACGTGATCACGCAGATCAGCGCGGTGACGACCGCACTCGAGAGCCTTGCCTTCGAGATTCTCGATGACCATGTCTCCCATTGCGTGGCCAATGCGCTCGAGTCGGGCGACGACCAGGTGGCGGCGGACAAGCGGGACGAGCTGCTCGCCGCCGTGCGCCGCTTCGCGAAAACGCGCTAGGGAGGGCCTGGCCCTCCGAATGCCTCGTTCAGGGGACGCCGAACCCCCCAGACGCACCCATGCTGTGACTAACGGCGGAGCCGGCCGGGGGCGGCGCCGGGGAGGATATGCGGCGTTCGCTCCGGGAGGCGGCCGGCTCCGACCCATACCTCGCGTCGCCGATTAGAGTCCGGCTACGGGGGTGCTCCGTGCCTGCGGGGCTGAGATCACACCCGAGAACGTCATCGTCTAAAGTCCGCGGCGCCAGGGGTGCTCCGCAGAGACGGGGCTGAGATCACACCCGAGAACCTGATCCGGGTAATGCCGGCGAAGGGAGCGAGGACGTACTCGGTAGAGACTCGTGAAGGAGGGGGCCCACGGGGGAACCTCAAAGCCGAGGGCAAAGGCACCGCCGCAGGCGGATGCCTTGGCACGAGGTGCACATGTGGCGTCGCCGGAGTCGACGCCAACCATGGGTTCACCCGTGCTTGCTGTTCCGGGTAATGCCGGCGGAGGGAGAAGGGCGATGGAGGGACAAACACCGAGCTGGGGCATCAATCCCGTCCCGGAGCGGCTGCGCGTCCTCGGTTTCCTCGATACGGCCGCGCTCTGGGGAAGCCTGGGCGTCAGCTTGCTCGTTCTCGTCGCAGGAACGTTCCTCGTACCCGCGCTCTCCCTGCGCGACGCGCTGATCGCGATCGTCGTCGGCGGGGTCGTCGGGAACGTCATGCTCGGCACGGCCGGCGCCATCGGCGCCCAAGCTCGCGTGCCGGCGATGGTGCTCATGCGTCCATCGCTCGGCCGTCGGGGGTCGTACACGGCGACCGCGCTCAACGTTGCCCAGAACCTCGGGTGGGCGATCTTCGAGCTGATCGTGATCGGCACAGCGGCGGCCGCCCTGTCGGACAAGGTCTTCGGCTTCGAGGGCAAGTGGCTGTGGACGATCCTCTTTGGGCTTCTCACGGCCGTCATGGCGCTCGCCGGTCCCATCGCCGTCGTCAGGCGCTTCGTCCGCCGCTTCGCGCTCTGGGTCGTCCTCGCGTCGCTCGTCTATCTCACGTGGTGGACGATCGACAACGCCGACCTCGACGCCGCCTGGGCGCGACCGGGCGACGGCGAATCGCTGTGGTATGGCATCGACCTCATGGTCGCCCTGCCCGCTTCGTGGCTGCCGCTGATTGCCGACTACACGCGTTTCTCGCGCGACCGGCGATCGGCCTTCGCGGGCTCGGCGGTCGGCTACCTGATCCCGAACGCGTGGCTCTACGCCCTCGGCGCGCTCCTCGTGCTGACGAGCTCGGCGTACAGCGATGCCACCGAGCTCATGACCTCGATCGCAGCCGGTGGGCTCGCAGCCGGCCTCGCGTTGCTCGCGCTGACGGTGGACGAGACAGACGAGGCCTTCGCGAACGTGTACTCGACGGCGGTTTCGCTCCAGAATGTCTTGCCGCGGCTGCCGCAGCGTCTCCTGATCGGGCTTGCCGCGACCGCCGCAACGATCGGCGCTCTCGTCATCACGTGGGCGGAGTACGAGACCTTCCTCTTCATGCTCGGGTCCTTCTTCGTGCCCCTGTTCGGCGTGCTGCTCGCGGACTGGTTGCTCGCCGGGCGCCGCTACACGAGGGAGGATGTGTTCGAGGCACCGCCGTTCCGGTCGCTGCAGATCGTCGCGTGGCTGGCCGGCTTCTGTCTCTACCAATGGCTCCATCCGACGGGGCCGAGCGCCTGGACCGACCTCGTCGAGAAGGTCGAGCCTGCGGGCGTCGGCGCGTCGCTGCCGAGCTTTGCGCTCTCGTTCGCACTCGCCTCGCTCTTCGCCCTGAGGTACCGGCGGTGATTGCCAGGGTGGCGACGATCGACGGCGTGCTCGAGGTCGACCTCGAGACGGAGGAGGTCGAGCCGGGAGCGGGCACGATCGAGCCGCATCACGTCGAGACCGGTCTGCCGCGCGTCGTCTGCGCCGCCTCGACCGGCTCGACGGTCGCAGTCGTCGTCGACTCCCGACCGCCGCTCGTCATCTCACACGACGCCGGACAGACGTGGCGGGAAGCGGGGCGCGGCCTGCCGCCGGGGTTCGCGATCGCGATACGCGAGGACGACCCCGACGTCATCCTCTACGCCGGACGGAACCGGTTGTACCTGTCCCGCGACGGCGGGCGGTTCTGGGAGCCGCTCGCAGCGGAGCTCCCCGATATCGAGGCGATCGAGCTCAAGGCCTAGTGCGTCAGGTCATGTCAGGGAGAGCAGCCACATGCCGCCCACGGTGTACAGCACCATCAGCGCAAGCATCACGTACTGCGTTCGGAGCGCGATGCGAGAGGTCGGTGAGAGAGCGACGGCGCGGTCGTGCGCCACGATCAGCGCGAGCACGTGGCCGATCACGAGCACGGCGACTTGCGTGTACCACGTCATGTTCGGCTTGAGCAGCGTGAGATTCGGCTCGAAGCCGGCCGTCCCGAGGACGTTCCAGTCGAGCCCGTACGGGTCGGACAGAAGCGGGATGACGAACTGTCCGGAGACGACGAGCAGCGAGAGGTAGTGCGAGAGGGCATAGACGATCGCGATCGGGATCAGGCTGCCCACGAAGATGCCCGAGAACCTCGCCCGCTCGCCGACGACGCCCTCGGCGATCTTCACAGAGAGCGTGTAGACGGTGGCTACGAAGAGCACGACGAGGATGAGCGCGGAGAGGTTGAGCAACTCGACGGCCCGCTCTGCGCTCTCGGGGCTGGAGAACCGCACCTCGATGTCGTAGATCCGCTCGAACCACCACGTCGAACGCGAGAGCCCGTCGAAGGCGACGGAGCCCAGCATGACGGCAAGGAACGCGACGGCGCCGGGCCGGCGCTCGACCAGCGCCAGCTCGGACAGCGGCTTGCGGACAATCAGCTCCTTCCCCCCGTCCTCGCGTTCGCGGCTGCCGAAGATCGCGGCGCGGGAGATGAAGCCGAAGAACACGGCAAAGCCGTCACCGTTCTCGCGCCAGTCGCGCCGGCCGAAGATCACCATCCCCGTCCACGTGGCGATGCTGTACACGGTGATTGCCCACGCGACCGTGCGAGGGGCGGCGGGATCCGAGTACACGAGCTCGAGCGCGATGAACGAGAACAACAGGAGGACGGCCGGCCATAGCCCGAGGCCGGCCGGGTACGCGCGCGGCTCGCGTGACCAACCTAGCTGTCGCCCCATCCACGCGACGGCGTCTGCGGCCGCCCGCCACGGATCGAGCACGGACCACACGTTCCCGAGCGCGATCTGAAGGACGAGGACGCCGACCCAGAAGGCGATGTAGACGAACGTCGGCGCGAGGTTGTCACTCCCCCGCTCCGAGCCGAACCACGCAGCCGTCCAGACAACGATGAAGAGCGCGAGCGAGAGCCCGCTGAGGACAACACGGAGGTACGGCGAGAGCAGCACACGCTGAAGACCCTCTGGCAACGGCCGCCCGGCCCCTACCTCGAGCTTCGGCTCCCGCCAGAGGGCTCCGAGCGCGACGAAGGAGATGACGAGCACGGTCGCGCCGCCCACGAGAAACAGCCAGCCGGGAACCGGAAGGTCGCGGATGCCGCCGATGCCGTGCGCGGAGGCCGAGGCGGGAAGGGCGAGAGCGGCGAGCGCGAGCAGCGCGCAGAGCGCCGCAAAGGCTCTGTTCACGGACGAACTTCGATGTCGGCGATCTGGAGCCCGCGATCCTCGAGCTCGACCTCGAAGCGGCCCGGAATTGAGGCGACGAAGGCGAGCCGCGCCGGCTTGCCGGGCGCCACGTCGATGCTCTTGTCGTATCCGTGCAGGTGCACCTCGTCGGCCACGTCGGAGCTGACGGCGATTGCGGCCCTCTTGCCCTGGTCGATGCTTGCGCGCTTAAGGCCGCCGACGACCTTGCCGTCGCGCACGACGATCCGAACGGTCGTCACCTCCGGCGTGGTCGAAGGCGCAGGCGGTTGTGGCACTGGAGGTGGAGGTGGCGGGAGCGGCAGTGTCGTCGTCGCCGAGGACGGAGGCGGCGGCGGCGGACTCGCCGTCGTCCCGTTGTCGCCACCGCACGCCGCGAGACTGAGAACGCCTGCGGCGAGGAGAACGGGGGCGAGTAGTCGGATCACAGCTGGAACTCCCCGCGCGCGACGACGACGGCGCTCCCGGCTACCTCGACGCGCTCGATCTCGTCGGACGTGCCCCAGGCCGTCGCATAGAGCGTCGACGGCCGGCCGACCTCTGCGCCCTGCGAGATCTCGATCTCCTGACCCGACTCGACGAGGCCGTGCCGCAGGAGGTGAACGGCCAGCGGCCCTGCCGCCGAGCCGGTGGCAGGATCCTCCGCGACACCGTCACCCGGTGCGAACATCCTCGTCTTCCAGCGGCGACCCGCGCCGGCGCACGTGTTCGTGCCGACGACGTTCGGGAGCTTGGCCAGCCGGTTGACGTCGGGCACGACGGCAGCGACCGCCTCCTCCGAGCCGAGCACGACGTACGCCATCCGCAACCCGTTGTCGTAGACCTCGACGGGCAGCTCCGAGCCGTCGACGCCGAGACCCTCGAGCATCTCGTCGGCCTGAGGGTACGAGCTCCACGTAGGAACCGGCTGCTCCATGCGACCGAAGACGATACGCGCGCCCTCGCGCTCTACGCGCACCGGAACCACTCCGACGCCCGTCTCGAGGCGAATCGTCTCCACCTGGAGCGGCCCTGCGAGAACAAACGCCGAGCCCAGCACCGGATGACCGGCGAACGGAATCTCGACCGCGGGCGTGAAGATGCGCAGCCGGACGTGACCGTCGCTGTCGGCCGGGTACACGAAGACGGTCTCGGAGAACGCCATCTCGCGGGCAAGCAGCTGCAGCTCGGGCTCGGGGATCTCCCGCGCGTCGGTGAAGACCGCGAGCTGGTTTCCCGCCAGCGGGCGGTCGGTGAAGACGTCACACACGACGTAGCGGAAGCTGCTCGCCACGGCGCGACTCTACCCCGCGCTCGACGTCCCTTCCGGTTGCTTCCGGCTGACGGCGACCCCGCCGCACAGGGCATAGCCGTCGAGCACGAGCGTCGGCGCATCCGGGTCGTCGGGATCCTCGCCGCCGACCTCCACGCCGCCGGCGACTGCCTTCATCGACTTCTCGACGCGCCAGCCGGCAGGCACGCGGATCGACACTCCGCCGAACAGCGCGCCCACGGAGAGCCGTGCGCCGCCCGGCGCCAGCTGCGCGTCGCGCAAATCCGCGTCGATTCCTCCGTACCACGCGAGCATGGAGCCGCCCCGGAACGCCTTCGCCTCGCTGCGCAGCTCCTGGCCGTCGAACACCGCCATCAACGCCACCTCGTCGCTTTCCGCGTCGCCGCGAGACGGAAGGACGCGTTTGACGGCGGCGGCGGCGGCCATGAAGCCGCCCCAGAACCCGAGCAGGAGCAGAAAGAGCTTTCCGATACCCCGCACCGCGCCTTCACCCTAGCGCGAAGCGCGAGCGCCAAAGCGTCAGGCCGCCGGCGTCTCCCAGGTGGGCGTCAGCGAGATGTCGACCGATGCGACCTTCGCGTACGGAATCGCGTCCACCGAGCTAGTGAGCTTGAAGACCTGGCGGGTGCCGGGCGGAAGCACGTTGTACGCGGAGCCCGTCGCGCCGCCCAGCACGTTGCCCCGGGCGTCGAAGAGCACGGCAGAGAGCTGCGTGTTCTTCAGCGTGTACGAGGGATGGCTGTTGATGATCTCACCCTGCACCCAGCCGGTCCAGAGCGGGTCGAACTGCTGCGGGACCCAGGCGACGTTCGCGAGCGACGGGTTCGGCACCTTCTTCGACTTCTCGCGGGTGCCGACGATGATCACGAACTCGAGCTTCGCGACGGGCGCCGTTCCCGAGAAGTAGAGCGAGCCTGCGTAGTTGTACGTCGAGCCGGCGTTGATGAGCGGGATCGGCTGGGTCGCCGTGCCAATGAGGTGCGAGTCGGCCATGACGAAGTTCACCTGCATGCTGACGTTGAGCGCATTCGCGTTCGGCGACGTGTTTTTGAGCACGACGCCGTAGCTGACGGTGGAGCCGAGCTGGAACTGGCGCACCGAGTAGCCACTCTTCACGACGACGATCTTCGGCGGGATGAGCGTGCCGACGACCGTGATGCCCCACTTCGCCGTCGCGCCCCCGCAGCGGGCGGTCAACCTCGCCGGGCCCGGGGCGGCCAGCTGCGGCACCGTCCAGCGGAACGTCGCCTTGCCGCCCGCCACTGGAGCACTCGTAAGCCCGCTCTGCAGCGCGCCGTCCATGTACTTGACCGTGAGCGTGCACGTGCCAGCCGCTTTCTTCACGCCGAGGGTGACCGAGTACGGCTTTCCCTGATACGCGCGCTTCGCGCCCGTGAACGAGACCGCC
Source organism: Actinomycetota bacterium (assembly GCA_046729255.1). GTDB lineage: Bacteria > Actinomycetota > Thermoleophilia > Gaiellales > Gaiellaceae > PALSA-612. The sequence goes on along the minus strand of JBKPGF010000046.1, from coordinate 41,393 downwards.
GGCCCGGCAGCAGCAGCAGCGCTTACGAGCACGACCAGTCCGACGCCGGCGAGAGCCAATCCTCTGCTCAGCAGTCTCACGCCTCACCCATCGACCCGCCGGGGGCGGGCGGGCGTCACTCGAATGAGGGATCCGCAGCGTGGCGCCTCTACGAGACGCCGATTTGGCCGGCGAGCTCGACCGAGATCGCGTGCTCGGCGCCGCCGGCCGAGACGATCACCGGCTCGGGGAACGGCGCCCGGCGCACGAGCTCGACCACGGCCCCGGGCAGCAGGCCCAGGCCTCGCAGGTAGCCGAGCAACGCTTTGTCGTCCGGTACTCGCCGAATCGTAGAGCGCTCCCCGAGCTCCAGCGTCGCGAGCGGCCGCAGCTCGTCGACGCCGACGTTGAGGTCGGCATCGGGGATGGGATCGCCGTGCGGATCGTGCGTCGGAAACCCGAGCGTCTCGTCGATCCGCGCCTCCAACTCCTCGGAAAGCGCGTGCTCGAGCCGGTCGGCTTCTGCGTGCACCTCGTCGATCGGCATGCCGAGGGTCTCCGCGAGGTACTGCTCGAGGAGACGGTGGTGGCGGATCACCTCCACCGCCGCCTTGCGGCCGGCCGGCGTCAGCGTCGCTCCTCGATAGGGCTCGTGGACGACGAGCTTCAGCGTCGCCAGCTTCTTCAGCATCGACGTCACCGAAGGTGGCGAGACGCCGAGTGACGCGGCGAGCGCGGACGTCGTCGCGCGCCCTTGCGCCAACTCGAGGCGATGGATCTCCTTGAGGTAGTCCTCGGCCGTCTGCGAGAGCGGTGCTGGAGACATATGTCCTCTAATATAGAGTTTCGATATGTCTAAAGGCTCGGATCGGGGTGACGCTTCGTCGGCGGGGCGAGCTGGGCGGATGGGATCCGAGGACGCAGGGAGCTCCAATAGCCGAAGCGCTATTGGGGCGACCGAGGACGATGGAGCACGCCGCTCAGCTCGTTCCGACGACTCAAGGCTTCATCCCGATTCGAGTCGTTCAAAACGACTCACCCGACGCAAGCTCCTGGCTGGAGCGGCGATTCCGGTCGCCGCAGTGCCGCTGGCGAAGCTCGCGACGTCGGGCGAGAGCGCCGCCGACGCGTCGACCTCCACGCACATCGGGCACCACCACGCGCGCGCCGGCCACGCGGCGATGATCGGCCGCAGCGTTCCCGCCCCGGGCGGCCCGAACGCGCTCGACTCGCTGCTCATCCCGCCGCCCGCCCTGCCGCATCAGCCCGGCCGCGTCCGGGAGTACACGCTCGTCGCGCAGGACCGTGAGATCGAAGTCGCCCAGGGCGTCATGTATGCCGCCTGGACGTACAACGGCACGGTGCCGGGGCCGGTGCTGCGTGCGACCGAGGGCGACATCTTCCGCGTGAACTTCCACAACCGCGGCTCACACCCGCACACGATTCACTTTCACGGGATCCACCCCGCGAAGATGGACGGCGTCTTCGAGACCATCGAGCCAGGCGACTCCTTCAAGTACGAGTTCGAGGCGCATCCGTACGGCATGCACCTGTACCACTGCCACGCGACGCCGCTGAAGAAGCACATCGAGAAGGGCCTCTACGGCGCGCTCATCATCGACCCGCCCGACCTGCGCGCGCCCGCCCGCGAGCTCGTCATGGTGATGAACGGCTACGACACGGACGGCGACGGCGAGAACAATTTCTACACCGTCAACGGCCTCGCCTTCTACTACGCGAAGTACCCGATCAAGGTGAAGCGCGGCGAACCTGTCCGCATCTACCTCGTGAACCTCACGGAGCACGACCTCGTCAACTCGATGCACATCCATGCGAACTTCTTCCGCTATTACCCGACAGGGTCGAGCGACCTCTTCGAGTACACGGACACGGTCATGCTCTGCCAGGGACAGCGCGGGATCCTCGAGCTCGAGTTCCCGAATCCGGGCACGTTCATGTTCCACGCGCACCAGTCGGAGTTCGCGGAGCTCGGCTGGATGGGCTTCTTCGAGGTGGAGGACTAGGCGCGCGTGGAAGCACGCGCCGCCACGGGCCATCGCCGCGGCTGGCAGCTCTGGGCGCTGCTGCCGATCCTCCTCCTCGTGGGCGTGGTGTCGCTGTTCGCAGCGGCCGGGGGCTCCATCACCGACCTCGTAGGCTCGAACCCGCCTCCGACGGACGAGCTCGACATCCGGCGCGTGTCCTTCGAGCCGGGAAAGATCGAGATCCGCGTGACGAACCCGCAGCGCGACGCGATCACGATCGGCACGGTGACGGTCGCCGACGCCATCGTCCCCTACACCGTCGAGGGCGCGACGACGCTCGGGCGGCTACGCTCGTCGACGATCGTCATCCCCTACGACTGGGTCGAGGACGAACCCATCTCGGTGGGGGTGACGAGCTCCACGGGAATCCAGGTGACGAAGGACATCGCCGCTGCCGTGGAGACGCCGGGCGTCGATTCGCACAGCATCTTCGGATACGCCCTCATCGGCTTCCTCGTCGGCATCGTCCCGGTCGCGCTCGGGCTCATGTGGCTGCCCGCGCTGCGCGGGGCGGACCCGCGCTGGCTGGCTGCCTTCATGGCGCTGACTGCCGGGCTGCTGACGTTCCTGGCGCTCGACGCGCTGGCTGAGGCGCTCGACCTGCAGGCGACGCTTCCCGGCCAGCTCGGCGGGACGGGGCTCGTGCTGCTCGGCGTCGCCGGCAGCTATCTCGCGCTGACGTTCATCTCCGAGCGGTTGGGCCGCCGGGAGTCCGGCGGCGGAGCCACGCTCGGCGGCGTGGCACTCGCAACGCTGGTCGCCATCGGCATCGGCCTCCACAACCTCGGCGAGGGGCTTGCGATCGGCTCCTCGTTCGCCCTCGGCGAGCTTGCCCTCGGCAGCTTCCTCATCGTCGGCTTCATGGTGCACAACGTCACCGAAGGGCTCGGCATCGCGGCTCCGATCGCCGAGGGAAAACGCGTGTCGCTCGTTCGGCTCGCGGCGCTCGCGCTCATTGCCGGAGCGCCGGCCATCGTCGGTGCGTGGATCGGCGGCTTTCTCACGAGCGACCTGCTCGGCGTGCTCTTCTTCGCGGTCGCCACCGGGGCGGCGCTCCAGGTCGTGGTCGAAGTGGGCCGCTACGTCGCCCGCAAGGCTCCAGGCGGCCTGCGGTCAGGCTGGGTCGGCGGCGGCTTTCTCGCGGGCGTCGCGGTCATGTACCTGACCGGGCTGCTCATCGCCTGACTCGCGACTAGTCTGGGAGCATGCGGCTGTACCTCGTACGGCACGCCAAGGCGGAGCAGGGCGAGCCCGACGAGCTCCGGCGCCTCACGGCCGACGGGCTGGCGGCTGCGCGCGAGCTCGGCACGCGCCTCGCCCGCGAGGGCGTGGCGCCGGACGCCGTGCTCTCGAGCCCACTGCTGCGCGCCCGGGAGACGGCGAACGAGATCGCGCGGGCGACGGGGGCCGAGGCGGAAGCGGTGGAGCGGCTGGCTCCAGGCGCGACGGCGGAGGACGTGACCCAGGTCGTGACCGGCCGCGGCGAAACAGTGGTCGTCGTCGGCCACCAGCCCGACTGCGGGCGCATCGCGGCCACCCTGACGGGAGGCGACGAGCCACCCTTTCCCACCGCAGGCCTCGCGGTCATCGAGCTGTGAGTTCGCCCTCGAGCTCCGCGAGCCACTTCGCCTGAGCGTCCAGCATCACGAGACCGAACTCGAGCGCCCGTGCGGGGAACGGGTAGCCGGCCTCGGTGTCCTCGCGCGCGAGCGGCTCGACCTCGGCGCGGAAGAACGCCAGCGACTCCTCGCGCCACTCCCGCATGCGTCGGATGTTCGCGAGGGCGGCGTCGCGGTCGGCGAAGTCGGAGAAGAAGAGACGCAACAGCCCCTCGTCGCGATACTGGAAGAGATCGCTGTCTGCCTGCAGCCACTCGTCGAGCGCTCGTCGGCCCGCGGGTGTCAGCCGGTAGGTCTTGCGCCGCCGCCCCGCCTCGGTGCTCTCCTCGACCTCGATGAGCCCTGCATCTGCCAGCCGACGCAACTCCGGGTAGATCTGGCCGAAGCTCGCGCCCCAGAAGAAGCGCGTCGAGAACTCGACTCCCTGCTTGATGTCGTAGCCGCTGTGCGGCCCGAAGCGCAGGAAACCGAGGATGACCTTTGCCGTTGGGGAGAGACTTGACATATCTTCCAGAGATATCGTATCGTATCTGGCAGATAGATCAATGACGGCGGTCACTGTCAGCGGACTGAAGAAGTCCTACAACGGCCTCGAGGCCGTACGCGGCGTCAGCTTCGAGATCGCCGAGGGCGAGGTGTTCGGTCTGCTCGGGCCGAACGGCGCCGGCAAGACGACGACGGTCGAGATCCTGGAGGGCTACCGGCGCCGCGACGCCGGCGAGGTGAGCGTGCTCGGCGCCGACCCCGAGCGGTCGGACGGGAGCTGGCGCGAGCGCGTCGGCATCGTCCTCCAGTCGTCGGCCATGTACGTCAACCTCACGGTTCGCGAGCACGTGGCGCTGTTCGCTGGCTATTACGCTGCACCGCGCGACCCTGACGACGTCATCGACCTCGTCGGGCTCGCGGAGAAACGGCACGACCGCGTGAAGACCCTCTCCGGCGGCCAGCAGCGCCGCCTCGATCTCGCCCTCGGCCTGATCGGCGACCCGGAGATCCTCTTCCTCGACGAGCCGACCACGGGCTTCGATCCGGCGGCGCGCCGCGCGGCCTGGGAGATGATCCGCTCGCTGCGTGAGCTGGGCAAGACGATCCTCCTCACGACCCACTACCTCGACGAGGCGGAGCAACTCGCCGATCGCGTCGCTGTCATGCGCCAGGGCGAGATCGTCGCGCTCGGCACGCCTCGTGAGCTGACGAGCCGCGCGGCGGCGACGGAGATCCGGTACCGCCGCGACGGCCGCGAAGTGGTCGTGGAGACGACTGAGCCCACGAAGACGCTCCACGAGCTGACCGGCGAGGCACTGGCCGCGGGCGACGAGCTCGTGGGCATCCAGGTGCGGAAGCCGTCGCTCGAGGACATCTACCTCGAGCTCACGGGCGGTGACCAGGAGTGAGCACGCTCATTCACCAGTTTCGCTCCGAGCAAAAGCTCTACTGGCGAAGCCGGGAGCTCGCGTTCTTCACGTTCATCTTCCCGTTGATCATCTTCGTTCTGCTGGGCTCGGTGTACGGCGACGATCCCATCGAGGAGGAGGGCGTCACAGGGTCCGAGTACCTGCTCGCCGGGCTGCTCGGATACGGCGTGGCCGCTACGGCGTTCGCCGGGCTGGCGATTCTCGTCGTGATCCGTCGCGAGTCGGGCGTGCTCAAGCGACTGCGCGGAACGCCACTCCCTGCCTCGTCGTGGGTCGCCGGGACACTCGGCTCGACGGTCGTCGTGTACCTCGTGGAGGCGGTGGCGCTCATCGTCGTGGGCAAGCTGATGTTCGACGTGCCGTTGCCGGAGCAGCCGGTCTCGGTCGGGCTCGGGCTGCTGCTCGGCGCGCTCGCCTTCGCGGCGCTCGGCGTCGCCCTGACGACGTTCATCCGGTCGGCCGAGGGCGCGTCGGCGGTGATCAGCGCCATCTACCTGCCGATGGCGTTTCTCGCCGGCTCCTTCTGGACGACGGCGGCGTACCCGCCGGTGCTGGAAGCGATCGCGAACGTCCTGCCGCTGACGTACTTCATCCACCTCATGCGCGACATCGTCCTTCACCACGAGCAGATCTGGGAGAACGGAACGGATGTCGCCGTCGTCGCCGCGTGGGGCCTTGTGGGGCTCGTCCTCGCCGCGAGGCGCTTCCGCTGGGAGCCCCAGGAGGGTTAGTGACGGACGGAAGCCCGGGCGGCGCGTAGCACGAAGCGGGCCGTCGCCTTCGGGAGCTTCTGCGCCTCCTCCAGCGTCGCGTCGAGCGCCGTCACGAACCAGTCGAGATCGTCCTCGGAGAGGACCAGCGGCGGAAGGCCCTTGATGACGTTCAGGCCGTGGCCGGCGACCTGGCTGAGGACACGGTGGTCGGTGAAGAGCGGGACAACGACGAGCTGCGAGAAGAGCGCCGGCTGCATCCGCTCCAGCAGGCGGTACGTGCGCACTCCCCCCTCGTCCGGCTCGCCGAGCTCGATCGCCCACATGAGCCCGAGGCCGCGCACGTCTTTCACGACGTCGTAGCGTTCGACGAACGGCCGCGTGCGCTCGAGCAGCCGCTCGCCCAGCTGAGCTGAGCGTTCGACGAGTCCCTCCGAGTCCAGCTCGTGCAGTGTCGCCAGGCCGGCGACCATTGCGAGGTCGTTCGGCTGGAACGTCGAGCCGTGGCTCATCGAGTGCTCGAGCGAGTCGAAGACGGCGTCGAACACCTGCGCCCGGAACAGCGTCGCACCCACCGGCACGTAGCCGCCAGACAGCGCCTTCGCCGCGAGCACGATGTCCGGCTCCAAGCCCCAGTGCTCGAGCGCGAAGAGCTTGCCGGTGCGCCCGAGGCCCGTCTGCACCTCGTCGATGCAGAAGAGCGTGCCGTAGCGCCGGCAGAGCTCCTGGGCGCCTTCGAGGTATCCCGGCTCTGGCAGGTAGAGGCCGTGACCGACGATCGGCTCCACGATGAAGAGCGCGACGTCCTCGGTACGCAGCTCGGCCTCGAGGGCGCCGAGGTCGTTGAACGGGATGCGCGAGAAACCGGCCAGCAACGGCTGGAAGCGATCCGTGAATGCCGAGTCCCCCGACGCGGAGAGCGCGCCGAGCGTGTTGCCATGGAAGCCTCGCTCGACCGAGATGACGCGCGAGCGGCCTGTCGCAGCCCGACCGATCTTGATGGCCGCCTCAGCGGCCTCCGTCCCCGTGCTCGAGAAGAGCACGCGACCGAGGCTCTCCGGCGCCCGCTTCAGCAGCTCGTCGGCGAGGATGGCGCCCAACGTGTTGACGCCGAGGGCCGGCTTCCCGGGCGTTTCGAGCTCGAGCGCCTCCACGAGGGCGGCTCGCACCCGAGGGTTGTTGCGGCCGACGTTGTACATCCCGAAGCCGCCGAGCCAGTCGAGATAGCGGTTCCCGTCCGCGTCGTAGAGATGGGCGCCCTCGGCCCGCGTCCAGCGACGGTCGAAGCCGATGGCGCGAAGCATCCGCACGAACTGCGGATTGACGGCGCGGGCGTGGAGCTCGAGCTCCTCGCCCGCATGGCGCTCGAGCAGCTCCCGGACGCTGAAGTCGCTCACGGCGGGGAGCGTAGCGAGCAGCTACCGTCGTAGCGAGATGCTGCGCCTGCTCGCCCTCGCGCTCGTCCCGTTCGCCTTCCAGGCGCCGGCCGACCCCGGCTACGCGGGCTTCGCCATGAAGCTGCCGGCGCAAATGCGCGAGCAGCTTACGGGTCCGTTCTGGCGCCCCGGCTGCCCGGTGTCGCTCTCCGACTTGCGGCTCCTCACTGTCCGGCACTACGGCTGGGACGGAGAGGTGACGACCGGTCAGCTGGTCGTCAACAAGGCAGTCGCGCGGCCGCTCGTCGGTGTCTTCCGCCAGCTCTACGAGCTGAAGTTCCCCATCCGTCACATGCGTTTCGCGGACGTGTACGGGCCCGGCCCCGACCCGCGCGACACGAGCGGCTCGTTCCATTGCCGCCCACCGGCCCCCTCGCCCTGCCCTGGATCGACGTCGCGAAGCAACTGGTCGATGCACGCGTACGGGCTCGCCGTCGACCTCAACCCGCGCGAGAACCCGTACGTCGCCTGCGGCATCTCATACCACGCCGACGCAAAGCCCTACATGGATCGCACGCCGCACCGCAAGGGCATGGTGACGCCCGGCGTCGTGCGGGCGTTCAAGTCGATCGGCTGGGGCTGGGGCGGCGACTGGTCAGGCGTCAAGGACTGGATGCACTTCTCCTCGAGCGGCCACTAAGAGCATCCCGTAACGCCTCGCCCGGAATGTGGCGTGTGGCGTAGTTGGACGTGCCCGGGTCGAGCAGCTCCTGAGCTCCGGCGAGCAGCGCACCGTAGGCGGCGCCGGCCAGCAGGCTGCCTGTGGAGACCCGGCGGACGCCGGCGGCGGCGAGCTGCGGGATCGGCGGCGCCTTCGCGAGGGCGAGCACGTTTACCGGGACGCCGACGGCCTCCACGACCGCTGTTATCTGGTCGATCTCGGCGAGACCCGGCGCGTAGACGCAGTCCGCGCCGGCGTCGCGATAAGCGACGAGGCGGGCGATCGTGTCGTCGAGGTCGTCGACGCCACGGATGTGGTTCTCCGCGCGGCCGGTGAGCAGCATGGGCTCGTCGAGCCCGTGTGCCGCTTCCGCCGCCGCCGCAACGCGCTCTCCGGCGAGCCCAGCGTCGTCGACCGCACCCGTCCCCGGGTCGTAGTCCTCGATCGAGCAGCCGGCGGCACCGGCCTCAGCCAGCAGCCGAACCGTCTCGGCCACGCCGCCCGGGTCGTCCGGGTAGCAGCGCTCCGAGTCGACGTTGAGCGGCAGGTCGGTGGCCGCCGAGAGCTGCGCCACATGCGCGACGAGCTCGTCCCGGGTGACCTGCTGGTCGAGCTTCCCCAGCGACCACGCGAAGCCGGCACTCGTCGTCGCGAGCGCCTCGAAGCCGGCTGCGGCGAGGATCCGTGCCGAGCCGGCGTCCCACGGGTTCGGCATGACAAAGAGCTGCTCGCGGGCGTGGAGCTCCCGAAAGCGCGCACGCCGCTCGCCCGCGTCCATCAATCCATCCTACGCAGGAGGCGCTTCACTCGCTCTCGCTCGGCGTCGGTCACGTTCGGGTCGGCGAGCCGATACTCGGCGGCTTCCGGCAGCGCCCGGCGGGCCGCGCTGCGATCGACGTGGCGGAGGTAGAGCTGCGTGAACGCGCGGCCGAGCGAGCCGCCGTTCGTCGCGCCGATGATCCACGTCAGCGCGACGTCGAGCGAGGGCTCACCGGCGCGGGCATTCGTCCAGTCGACGACGACCGGTCCGTGTCGTGACAGCAGGACGTTGTCCGGGTGGAAGTCGAGGTGCAGCAGCCGGTCGTCCTCGAACGGGATCTCGTGGAGACGCGCATGGAGCTCCGCGAGCTTCCGAGCGTGCTTGCCCATCCGCCACGGCCGATTTCGCAGGTCGGCGAGCATCGTCGGCCCGTCGACCAACTCGAGCACGAGGGCGTCGTCGTGTACCTCGAGCACCTCGGGCACCGGGAAGCCGTGGGCGCGGGCGTGCTTCATCACCTCGGCCTCGCGCGCGGGCCGGCCAGCGCCCTTGAAGCGCCGCAGCACCCGGCCGTCGCCCAGATCGAGGATCTCCGAGGCCCGCCCCTCCGCCAGCACCCGCACGGTCCGTAGTATGGGCGGGATGCCGCAGGCAGCGCCGGCCGTCGCAGGGAGCCTCGAGCAGCACCGCGGAGAGCTGACCGGCTACTGCTACCGGATGCTCGGCTCGCCGTTCGACGCCGAGGATGCCGTTCAGGAGACGCTCGTGCGCGCCTGGCGAGGGATCGACCGTTTCGAGGGCCGCTCCGCCCTCCGCTCCTGGCTCTACCGGATCGCGACGAACGTCTGCCTCGACATGGTCGACGCCCGCAAGCGGCGCGCCATGCCGATGGACCTCGGGCCCGCTCAGGAGCCCATAGCCTCGAACCTGAACACGCTGCCGGAGACGACCTGGATCGAGCCGATCCCGGACGAGCGCGTTGCACCCGACGGCGACCCGGCCGACGTAGCGATGGCTCGCGAGACGATCCGCCTCGCCTTCGTCGCGGCGCTCCAGCACCTGCCACCGCGCCAGCGCGCGGTGCTGATCCTCTGTGAGGTGCTGCGCTGGCAGGCGTCCGAAGTGGCCGAGCTGCTCGACACGAGCGTCGCGTCCGTCAACAGCGCCCTGCAGCGTGCGCGAGCCACGCTCGAGGCACGCAACCTCAGCCAGGACGCGTCACCGAAGGTGGACGAGGCTGACGCCGAGCTCCTCGCCCGCTACGTCGATGCTTTCGAGCGCTACGACATGGAAGAGCTGACGGCGCTCATCCACGAGGACGCGACGCAGTCGATGCCGCCGTTCGACATGTGGCTCGCCGGCCGCGACGACATCCTCGAGTGGTGGGTGGGGCCGGGCTACCAGTGCCGCGGCTCGAAGGTGATCCCGACCGTAGCCGCGAACGGCGCACCCGCGTTCGGCCAATACAAACCCAACGATGCCGGTGACAGGTACGAGCCGTGGGCGCTGCAGGTGCTGGAGATCGCCGGCGGCAAGATCGTCGGCTTCACGTTCTTCCTCGACACGAAGGCGGTCTTCCCGCTCTTCGGCCTGCCGCTCGATTTCACCACCGCATGAGGGACTGGATTCATCCTGTCCCTCATTCAGTCTCCCCGTAGCACGTTCTCGAGCGCCATGAACTCGACGAGCTCGAGCAGCTCGGAAGAGGCGTTCTGAAGGCGCACGCGCCTGCCGGTCCGCTGCGCGGCCAGCTGGAGCCGCGCGAGCGCATCGACGGTGACGGCGTCCGGGGCGACGCTGCGGACGTCGCAAACGACCTCCGTCGCGGGGTTCTCGGCGAGAAAACGGCAGACCCGCTCGCAGAGCCCGGGCAGATCGGCACGGGCGATCGGACCGTGCACGGCGAACTGAACCGGCTCTGCCATCAGTTGTTAGACGGCGCCGGCGGGGAATGCTCATCGCGAGCGATGAGTTTCGAAGGGGGAGGCGGTCTACCCATCCAATGACCATGGACAACCGCAAACGCTGGCTCGCACTGATCGTGCTCTGTCTCGGCGACCTCATGATCGTGCTCGATGTCACGATCGTCGGCGTCGCCCTTCCCTCCATCCGCGAGGATCTCGGCTTCTCCGAGGAGTCGCTCGCGTGGGTCGTCAACGCGTACCTCATTACGTTCGGCGGCTTCCTGCTGCTCGGGGGAAGGCTCGGCGACCTGTTCGGCCATCGGCGGCTGTTCCTCATCGGCATCGGCATCTTCACGCTCGCCTCGATGGCGTGCGGCCTCTCGACGTCGCAGGAGATGCTCGTGGTCGCGCGCGCAGTCCAGGGCGTCGGTGGCGCAATCGTGTCCGCGGTCGCGCTCTCGCTGATGATGATGCTCTTCACGACCGCCGCCGACCGCGCGAAGGCGATGGGCATCTTCGGTTTTGTCGCCTCCGGCGGCGGGTCGATCGGCGTGCTGCTCGGCGGCATCCTCACCGATGTCCTCAGCTGGCACTGGATCTTCCTCGTCAACGTGCCTGTCGGGATCGCCGTCGTCGCGCTCACGTTCTGGCTGATCCCTGCGGCCCGCGTCCCGACCGCCGCCCAGCGGCTCGACGTCGCGGGGGCGATCACCGTCACGGCCGCGCTCATGATCGCCGTCTTCGCCATCGTCAAGGGGAACGACGTCGGCTGGACGACCTTCCGGACGTTGGGCCTGCTCGCCCTCGCCGCCGGTCTCCTGGCCGTTTTCCTCGTGATCGAGTCGCGCGTCGAGTCACCGCTCATGCCGCTGGGCCTCTTCCGGCACCGCAACATCGCCGTCTCGAACGTCGTCGGCGTGCTCTGGGCGGCCGCGATGTTCGCGTGGTTCTTCCTCTCAGCCCTCTACCTGCAGCTCGTGCTCGACTACAGCCCGCTCGAGGTCGGCCTGGCCTTCCTGCCGGCGAACATCATCATGGGCGCGTTCTCGATTGGCCTGTCCGCAAGGGTCGTCATGCGCTTCGGCATCCGGATTCCCGCAGCGACGGGTCTCGGGCTGGCCGCCATCGGGCTCCTGCTCTTCGCGCGTGCGCCGGCCGACGGCGAGTTCGGGACGGACGTGCTGCTCGCGATGGTCCTGCTCGGCATCGGCGCGGGCATGGCGTTCAACCCGGTGCTGCTGGCGGCGATGGGAGACGTTCCGCCCGAGCAGGCGGGACTCGCATCGGGCTTCGTCAACACGTCGTTCATGATGGGCGGCGCGCTCGGCCTGGCCGTGCTCGCGAGCCTCGCGGCCTGGCGCTCCGACGAGCTGCTCGCCTCAGGTGAGAGCACTGCGGACGCGCTGACCGGCGGCTACCACGCTGCGTTCCTACTCGGGGCGCTGTTCGCGGCGCTGGGCGCACTGGCAGCCGGGATGCTGCTACGGCCCGTGCCGGCCGAGGCTCCGCACGGAGAGCCGGCCCTCGAAAAGGCGCACTAGCCGACCCGCTCCGCGCACGAGGCCGAGCCGAGCCACGAGTGCGGCGCGCCCGCCCAGCACAGCCGAGCCGTGGGCGACGGCCGCTCAGCCACAGCGCGGCCACGCGGCGATCTCCGCGCCGCGAGCCGAGCAGTGAGAACGCCGTCTTCTCGAGCACGCCGGGTAAGTGCAGGAGGACGGCGATGCCCTCGTCGATCGTCAGCGGCGAGCGGCCGCGTTCGAGGATTAGCGTGAGCGCGTCGTCGGGCGTGACGTCGAAGAACTCTGCGCCGGCATCGACGTCCTCGAGGCGATACGCCGGCGAGTCGGGCAGCTCGACCTCGGCAATCGGCTCGAACTCGCCCGGTTTCGCGGGATGCATCCCGACGAAGCCGCCGACGCTCGCGAGCGCCTCCTCGGCAGAGAGCTCGCCCCTAACTACCTCGACGTCCATGGTGCGACGCTACCGGCGCAGGCCCTCGGCGAGGAGCGCTGCCGTGACAACGGCCGCGAGCGATCCGACCTGGGTCGACGCCGACAAGGTCAGGCCCAGCGGGATCGTCGCGAGCGCGGCGGCGGCCGCTACGAGCCGCACTGTGCTCCCGGCGATGCCTAGCGCTCGTCGGAAACCGACGTCGCACGCAGCGAACAGCGCCACGCCTCCCGCCAGCTCGACCGCGATCCAGCCGTCGAGCGTGTCATGGGGATGGCCGATGGCGGTCTTCACGCCGGCTGCCAGGGCAACGATCCCGAGCAGCAGCCCGTAATGCCAGTAGCCGAAGGCCGTCAGCGCGAGCTGTGGGCGCCGTTCGGCGGGGGCGTCCACCATCGCGACCGTCACCTGCTCTTCGTCACTGAAGTACAGCCACCATAGGCCGGCACTCAGCACCAGCGAGAGCAGCGCCACGAGCACGAGCCCCCCGTCCACGGCGAGACCAGCCGCCCCGGCGCCGATGACGACGATCGACTCGCCGAGCGCGATGATGACGACGAGCCCGTGGCGCTCGACGAAGTGCGCCGGCGAGACGACGAAACCCTCGGTGCCCGTCAGCTTCGGCGTGAACCACAGAAACACCGCCGTCGACGACCAGAGCACCCATTGCGGCGTGCCTCCGAGCGCGCCGCCGATGATCAGCAGTATCGCGCCGACGAGACTGAACGGGATGATCCGAAGAATGGCCGCGACCTCCGACACCGACGTGCCCTTCGCGTACATCGCGCCGTGGAGCAGTACGATCACGAGATATGCGAGCCCGAACGCGAGCCCGCTGCTATCGAAGGCGCCGGGAATCGCGAGCGCGGCGACGAGGAAGGCACCCATCCCCCCGATCAGCGACAGGCGGTAGCGCACGCGGTCCGTGGGAATCGCGTTCGTCAACCAGGCGTACGCGTCGTACATCCACCAGGTGACGAGCAGCATCACCATTACCTGGAGCACCGACTCGGCATCACCGCCGCTCACGAGCACGCCGGTCAGCTGCGTGATCGTGAAGACAAAGACGAGGTCGAAGAAGAGCTCGAGCGTCGAGACGCGCATCACGCGCTCGGGACGACTGGACACGCCCGCCATCATCTCAGCCTCTTCCCAACGAGTAGATTCGCGCCTCGCGGCGTGCTCGAGCAGGTGGCCTAGACCGGTACGTGGACTTCCGAGGCGTCGCTGCCCGACGACGTGACCGCACGCGCGAGCTCGTCGTTCGTCCGGACGCCGAGCGTCCTGCGGGCCCGATCGAGGTAGTCCTCGACAGTGCCCGGCGTGAGGAAGAGGGACTGCGCGATCTCGTCGACGGCGAACCCCTCGGCCGCATAGGCGACGACTCGGCGCTGGCTCGCCGAGAGGGCATCGAACCCTGCGGTCGGCCGCTCGGGCACCGCGGCGCCGAGCGCGACGAGTGCCTTTTCGGCTCGCGTCACGAGGGCGGACGCGCGCATCGCCCGCGCCAGCTCGAGGCCGTCGAGCAGCGCATCCTTCGCCTCTCCGTTCTCCCCCAACGCGCCGAGAGCGATGCCGAGCTCGATGAGCGCCTTCGCGCGCGCAGGCCGGGCGGGCGAGCCCTCGAGGACGGCTACCGCCTCGCGCAGCAATGCCAAGCCGACCTCCGGATCTGGCTCGACCATGCCGGCGACACGGAGCGCCTGGCCGATCCCCCGCGGGCAGCCCCACTCGCGCGCCAGCTCGACCTCCTCACGCGCCAGGCGAACGGCCTCCTCGCGCTCACCCAGCTCGAAGTGCGCGAGCGCGGCGGTCGAGCGCCACGCAAGCAGTGCGGGGTTGCGGCCGTCGAGCCCCTCGTACTCGCGACCTGCCGCGAGCACGTCCTCCAGCCCAGCGCGCGTGTTGCCCTGGGCGATTCGCGTTCGGCCGCGGGAGTCGAGAAACGCCCACACGAGGTGCGTGCCGTCGCCGACGGCGTCGAGTTGCTCGACCGCTGTCCGCGCGACCTCGACGTCGCCGAGCTCGAGCGCCGCGTCCGCGATGTGCGCGACCGCGTACGGGATGCCGGTGACGAAGCCGTACTCCTGGCAGGCTTGCAGGCCGTTGGTGGAATCGGTCAGCGCCTCGTCCAGTCGCCCGGTGTGCAGCTCGACGAAGGCACGGAACGTCGACACGATCGCGTACGCGGAGATCGAGCCGCGCGCCTGCGCGTCCACCCATGCCTGGTCCCACACCGCCTCTGCGTCCGCGAAGCGATCAGCAAGCGCGAGGCCGTAGACGGCGAAGATGTAGGCGGCGTTGTCCTCCGAGTGGAGCGGGCCGTGGGCGAGCGCCCGCTCTGCGCGCCCGACGGCCTCCGAAACGGGGGCGAGTCGCCGGGCGTCGTCGTAGGAGAGGATCGCGTTGATCATCCGCGAGCCGACGTCGTCGCCGAGGCCGAGCGCGGCAATCCGCTGCTTCTGCATCTGCGCGATCGGATAGAGCGGCGGGAAGATACTCGTGACGCTGAGGAGCGCGCCCTCGAGCAGGCGCCGCAGGTCGACGTGCTCCTCGTCGAGGTCGGCGATTGCCTGCTCGAAGACGCCGATCGCCTCCTCGACGTGCTGGCCGTAGAAGAGCGCGGTGCCGAGCTCGCGGGCGACGAGCGCCCGCTGCTCCGGCGTCTCGGCGAGCTCGAGGGCCTTACGCAGCGGCTCGGCGGCACCGGGGCTCGAGAGGAGGCGCTCGGCGCGACCGAGGCGCGTGTAGAGCTCTCCCTGGACGGCACGGTCGTCGGGACTTTCGTCGAGCGCGCGGCGCAGGTACCTGGCTGCGCCGCGGGGGTCTCCACGACGGAGTGAGGCGTCCGCCGCCTCCGCGAGCGCGTCGATGGCGAACTCGTCGCCGGATGGAGGCGCCAGCAGCAGCTGGGCGGCGATGCGCTCCGCCGACGCACCGTGGTCGGAGAGCACGCGCGCTGCCTTCAGGTGCTCGCGCTCGAGCTCCGGCTGGGTGAGCTGGGAGTAGAGCGCGGCGCGGACGACCGGGTGCACGAAGCCGAGCGTCGCGTCGAAGCGGAGAATCGTCGCTCTCACGAGGGCGGTGGCCGCGTGCGCAGCGATGTCGCGATCGAGCTCCGCGAGCGCCGCGACCACTCCGAGCTCCGCGTCCTCCCCCAGCACGGCCGCGGCACGGGCGAGCGCGACCGACTCGCTCGGCAGGCGCGCCAGCCGCAGCTCGACGGCGCGGGCGACGGCGCGCGGCCCGATCTCCATGACGGCGCTTGCGTACTCTGCGCGCGGTGGCACCCGCTCGCTCGCGAGCGCGTCGAGCAGCGCGCGGAGCAGCAGCGGATTTCCCCCCGTCGCCTCGAAGCACGCCCGCGAGAACTCCTGGTCCGCGTCAGCGGACAGGACGCTCCGCACGAGGGCTTCCACGGCGGCGGAGCTGAGCGTCTTCGGGAGGATGAGCTCCGCCGCCGAATCGGCGACGAGCTCCGTCAGCAGCACCTTCTCGAACCCCTGCTCGGGCGGCCGCAACGCGACGACCACGAGCACGGGGAGGCCCTCGAGCCGCCGCACGAGGTACCCGAGCCAGCGCAGTGAAGGCTCGTCCGCCCAGTGGAGATCGTCGATGAGGATGAGCACCGGGCGCTCGGATGCGAGATTCGCCGTCAGCCAGTAGAGGCCGTGGAGCAAGGCAAACGACGTGTCGACCGGCCCGAATTCCAGCGTCGCAGTGGCGCGCTCCTCGAACAGCTGGTCGGCGATCGCGGCCGAGCCGGCGAGAATCTCCCGCCGCTCGTCGAAGGAGGCACCCGCGATCCGAGGCTCGAAGAGCTGACGGACGATCCCGTACGAGAAGTCGTGCTCGAGCTCTCCCCCGCGGGCCTGGAGCACCGCCATTCCGCGCAGCTCGGCTGCAAGGCGAACCTCGCTGACGAGCGTCGTCTTGCCGATGCCGGCGTCGCCGACGATGACTCCGAAGCGACCGGAGCCCCCGTGTGCCGCATCCACGAGCTCGCTCAGGGCGGCGAGCTCGTTGGTGCGCTCAACAATGCGTTCGGGCGTCGGCGTGAGCACGCGACGCTGCTTGACGCGCAGGGGCGGGAAGTCCATGCGCAGCCCTTCGATCTCGAGCTGATAGAGGTGCTGCGGCCGGTCGGCATCGGCGATCGCGACCTCGCCGAGGGACCGCAGCCGCACGCCCGCGGGCAGGTCGTGCTCCACCAGCGCCGTCGTCGCCTCCGACAGCAGTGCCTGCCCGCCGTGACCCATATCGCCGATCCGCGCCGCGTGGTGAACGGCATAGCCGACGTAGGTCCCCCCGCGGACGAGTGCCTCGCCCGTGTGCAGGCCCATGCGAACGCCGATCGGCATGCGCGTCGGCCAGGGCTCCGCCGCGAGCGAGCGCTGCGACTCCGCCACTGCCGCAAGTGCGTCCCCTGCGCTCTGGAAGACGACGAACAGCCCGTCGCCGAGGCTCTCGACCTCCACGCCGCGGTGGGCCGAGAACGTCCCGCGCAACAGCTGGTTGTGCCGCTCGAGCACCTCGGAGTAGCGCTCCGCGCCGAGCTCCTTCAGGCGCACGGTCGAGCCTTCGATGTCCGTGAACAGAAAGGTGACGGTGCCGCTGGGAAGCTCTGCCATGAAAAGCCCCGCCGGCGACGTGCTGAGCGACGCCTGGGCAGGGTTTCGATCGTACCTGGGACAGCCCGACGGAGTGCGGGGGTATCGCCTGTCCGGTCGGCTCGCAGCCGATCCGCTGCCGCGTTTCCCGCGTAGTGCTTCAGGTAACGCCTGACAATCGCCGGCGTTTGTCTGTCGCCCGCGAACCGGGGGCCGCGCGCGAAGGAGGTGTGACATATGGCGGGTCAGCACACACGACTCCGCAGCTGGATTACGGCAGCGGCTCTGGTGGTCGTAGCCGTCTCGGTGCTCGCGAGCGCCACGAGCGCCGCGAGCCCGAATTCGTACGTCGTGACGAATCTCGTCTCGGACGTGCCGGGGGTAGCCACCACCACCGATCCGGACCTCGTCAATGCCTGGGGTCTCGCGGCACTTTCGGCGAGCCCGTGGTGGGTTGCCGATAACGGGACCGACCTCTCCACGCTCTATCAGGCCAACGGCACGAAGCTCTCGCTCGAGATCTCGATCCCGGGCGGCGCTCCGACGGGCCTCGTCGGGAACGCGAGCGGGAGCTTCGTCGTCAGCAACGGTACGAGCTCAGGTGTCGCGCTGTTCATCTTCGACACCGAGGCAGGCGTGATCGCGGGCTGGAGCCCCGTCGTCAATCCGACCGAGGCGATCGCCGCCGTCAACAGGCCCGGCTCCATCTACAAGGGCCTCGCCATCGGCTCGACAGCGGCGGGCAATCGGTTGTACGCGGCGGACTTCAAGAACGCGCACGTCGACGTGTTCGACGGCACCTTCAACCTGCTGAACCTTCCCGGCGCATTCGTCGATCCCGAGCTTCCCGACGGATACGCGCCCTTCGGGATCGCCAACCTCGGCGGGTTTATCTTCGTCGCCTATGCCAAGCAGGACGCGGACCAGGAGGACGAGGTCGCCGGGCAGGGACGCGGCTTCGTCAGCCAGTTCGACCTGGATGGGAACTTCATCCGGCGCGTCGCATCGCACGGACAGCTCAATGCGCCGTGGGGTATCGCGCAAGCTCCGGCAACCTTCGGGGTGTTCGGCGGGAATCTCCTCGTCGGGAACTTCGGTGACGGCGAGATCAACGCCTACGAGCAGCAGCCGGACGGAAGCTACGAGCGCGTCGGCGCCTTGCGCGGTTCCGACCACAAGCCGATCGTCATCGACGGCCTATGGGCGCTGGACTTCGGCAAGGGTACTGTCGTAAACGGGCCGACCGACACGCTGTTCTTCACCGCCGGCCCTGACGACGAGACGCACGGCCTGTTCGGATCGATCCGAGCCGCCGGCTAGCGCACAACATTCACGGGCCCGCTTTCGGCGAGCGGGCCCGTGACATCTGCGCATCCTCAGCCTCTTCTCAGCCTCGACTGCTTTCCTTTACGGCAGTGCCCAGGTTCCTGACGCTCTCGATGGTCGCGCTCGCGCTCGGCGCGAGCTCGTCGGTGACGCTCGCGGCCCCGACCGCCACAGCGACAGGCGTCGTCGTCATCAACACCCGCCTTGCCTACGGCGGAGGAGCCGGCGCCGCGACGGGGATCGTGATCACGTCGTCGGGCACGGTGCTGACGAACAACCACGTCATCCGCGGAGCGGGCTCGATCCGGGTGACAGTGCCCTCGACGGGTCAGTCGTATGCAGCAACCGTCGCCGGCTACAGCGTGTCCAAGGACATCGCGCTGCTCAGGCTGCGCGACGCGACGGGCCTGCAGACGGTGCAGACGGGCAACTCGAGCACCGTCCGGGTCGGTGACCGCGTCGTGGCCGTGGGCAACGGCGGCGGTCGAGGCCTGAGCACGAAGAGCGGCAGGGTGACCGGGCTCGATCAGGGGATCACGCTCAGCGACGACGGCACGCCCTTCACGCTGCCCGGGCTGATCGAGACGACCGTTCCGCTGCGTTCCGGGGACTCGGGCGGCCCCCTTCTGGCCAACGGACGCGTGATCGGCATCGACGCCGCCGCGTCGGCCGGCGCGTTCTTCCGCGGCAGCGGCCAGGGCTATGCGATCCCGATCAACCGGGCGCTGAAGATCGCCGGCCAGATCGACGCAGGCCGCAGCTCGTCGATCGTGCACGTCGGCCCAACCGCCTTCCTCGGCGTGAGGCTGGGGCGGCCGGGTGACAGCGACGTGCTGGGAGCGTTCGTGGAGCTCGTGGCGTCAGGATCTCCCGCGGACAAGGCGGGCCTCGGCGCGAACGACGTCATCGTCGCCTTCGCCGGCAAGCGCGTCACGGGCCCGCTGAGCCTCAGGGGGCTCGTCCGTAAGGCTTCACCCGGGCAGACGGTGCGGGTCACGTGGGTCGATCCGTACGCGGGCCGGACGTCCGCCACGGTCCGCCTCGCCTCCGGCCCGCCGCAGTAACCGCGCTGGCCACCTGCCCCTGCCTCCTCGATCATGTGCTGTCGATCGAGAGCAAGGAGGTGTTCTCATGGCAGAGGCACTCAAGACGGTCGCCGGCCTCGCTGCCGTCATGGTGGGACTGGCCGCCGTGTGCGTCGTCGCGGTAGTGGCAATGTCGCTCGTCTCGGACAGCCAGAACGTCGTTGCGATCGCAACGGGCAGTTTCGGCGTGATCGGCACGATGGTCGGGGCGTACTTCGGCGTCAAGCTGGGCAGCGACAGCACCCAGAGAGCGGTTCAGGGTATGCAGGAGGAGGCTGCGAAGGCGCAGGCGTTCGCGGCGTACCTCCCGAGCGACGATGCCGAGAAGGCGATCGCGCGTGCCGGCGAGTTGCTTTCGCCGACGAGTGGCGCGGGGGTGCCCCGCTCGAGCGCTTGACTTCGGCGCGAGACCTGTCATTGTGCCGGACGTAACGAAGGGGAGGAGCGTCGTGCCGCACGCGGTCGCTCCGGCTCGTGGCGCGGCGCGAGTCGGTCGGTTCGAAAGACGAACACGTTTCGTCTGCGCGTGCTCCTTCCCGACATCGTCTTCCTCCAGGTGGGCGCGAAGGAGGAGCGCGAGGAGAAGGGGAGGCCGCGAGAAGGGGATCTGGCCGAGGCGCTTCGGCCGGATTCGCGCAAGGAGGCCGTCGCCGAGTACGAGAAGGAGGGGAAGGCGGCTTCCTAGTCGCGAAACCGCGGGGGCCGGGCCGCACGGCCCCTCGCGGGCCTTAGCTGGCTGCTGAAGCGGCGGGCGTTCTCGGCGCCATGCTGAGGACCTCGAAGCAGCGCTCGTACGCTTCGGGGTCGCCCTCGATCGCGACGAGCCCGCGCTCGAGCGCCTCACTCGCCGGCAGCTCCTGACCGGCGAGTCGGAAGAACGTCTCCATGTCCATCTCGATCGTGACCTCGGCGTCATCTGCTGCTCCGACGGACGTCTGCACGCGCCCGTTCTCGAGGTGCACCGAGAAGACGTCGCCGTTGATCCGCAGCACATACGTCTCGGTCAGGCCCCTGGCTGCCTCCGGCGAGAAGAGCGCCCTGAACGCGTTGAGGCCCCACTCTGGGTAGAGCTCGTCGTCCGGGCCCGGCGGTCCCAACGACCGGGCGCCCCAGCGCGCGAGAGCGTAGACGGCCTCGTCGAGCTCAGCGCCGTACTCGGTGAGCTCGTACACCGTCGATGCAGCCGGCGGAGGGAGCTTGCGCTTGCGCAAGACACCCCCCTCCTCGAGGTCGCGCAGACGCGCCGCGAGGATGTTCGTCCCGATCCCCGGCAGACCGTCGCGGAGATCGGTGTAGCGCTTCGGCCCGTGCATGAGCTCGCGGACGATGAGCAGCGACCAGCGTTCGCCGACGAGGCAGATCGCATGTGCGACGGGGCAGTACTGCTCGAATCGCTTGCTCACATGCGGCATTGTAGCGCGCTCGCTTGATGTTTTACAGTAGAAACTTGCAAAACGATAGTAAATCCTGCTATTTTGGCAACTTCGATGAATGCCCAGCGACGAAAGGACTGACATGCTCGCCACCGCCGAACGGAAATGGCTGGCGCTCGCCCTCCTCTGCGCAGTGCAGTTCATGGTCGTGCTCGACATCGCGATCGTGAACGTCGCCCTTCCCTCGATCCAGGTCGACCTCGGCTTCTCGCAGGAGAACCTCCAGTGGGTGATCAGCGCCTATGCCCTCTTCTTCGGCGGCTTCCTGCTGCTCGGCGGGCGCGCGGCCGACCTGCTGGGCAGGCGGCGCGTGTTCATCGGCGGCACGATCCTCTTCACGCTCTCGTCGCTGCTCGCGGGCTTCGCCTGGAGCGAGGCGTCGCTGATCGCGGCGCGCGGCCTCCAGGGTCTCGGTGCGGCGGTCATCACGCCCGCGGCCCTCTCCATCCTCATGACGACGTTCGCCGAGGGCAAGGAGCGCAACGCCGCACTCGGCGCGTGGGGCGGCGTCGGCGCCTTCGGGGCGGTGGCAGGCGTGCTGCTCGGCGGCGTCCTGACCGACCTGCTGAGCTGGGAGTGGATCTTCTTCATCAACGTGCCGGTCGGCCTGGCTGCCCTGGCACTGGCGCCGTTCCTGCTCGCCGAGAGCCGTGACCTCAGGGTCAAGAGCTTCGACGTGCCGGGAGCCGTACTCGTCACCGGCGGCCTCGTCGCGCTCGTCTACGCGATTACGCAGGCGCACGACTACGGCTGGGGCTCCGGCACGACGATCGGGATCTTCGCGCTCTCCGCCGCCCTCCTCGTCGGGTTCGTCCTCTGGGAGGCCCGCGCAGCCGAGCCGCTGATGCCCCTTTCGATCTTCCGCGTACGCACGGTCGCAGGCGCCAACGTCGCCGGCCTCGTCCTCGGCACCGCCGTCTTCTCGATGTTCCTCATGCTCACCCTCTACATGCAGCAGGTGCTCGAGTACTCGCCGATGAAGACCGGCGTCGCGTACCTGGCAGTTGCCGGGACGGCAATCATCTGGTCGGCGGTGGCGTCGATGCTCGTCAACCGCGTCGGCGTGAAGCCCGTAGTGGTCGCGGGACTGGCGATCCTGACCGGAGGCCTCGTCTTCTTCACGCAGGTCTCGGTCGGCGGCTCGTACGTCACCGACCTGCTGCCCGGCTTCCTGTTGATCGCGATCGGACTCGGCTTCTCGTTCGTGTCGATCTCGTTCGCCGCTCTCGCCGGCGTGCGACACGCCGACGCCGGCCTCGCCTCGGGGTTGTTCAACACCTCGCAGCAGGTCGGGGGCGCGCTCGGCGTCGCCGTGCTCTCGACGGTTGCGACCTCGTGGACGGACGATGCGACCGCCTCCGGATCTGCACTTCCCGCCGCGCTGACCGACGGGTTCTCGGCCGCCTTCATCGGCGGAGCAGGGATCGCCTTCGTGGGCGTTCTCGCTGCGCTCTTCCTGGTGCGCCGCGATGACCTCGTCGAGGGTGAGGTGGAGGCGGCCGGGCTCGAGCCGGCCTTCGAGCTCGACGAGGCCGCCTAGGGTCGCTAATCAGGAATGTGCGCCGCGCGCCCGTCGTTAAACCTTCGGGCGCGCGTATCCGCGTGCCCATCCGACCGGTACGCCGGAATCCCTCTCGAAAGGAAGTGAGAACACTGAGTACTGTCTTGACGTCTGACCTGATCGCGTTTCTCGACCACGCGGAGGAAGACGGGTTCGTGGCCGAGGCGACGCTCGAAGCGCTTGCGCTCGAGCACGATCTCGACGCGGACGATCTCGATCGGCTCCGCGCAGAGCTCGAGGCCCGCGACGTCCGAGTCGATGACGCAGACGACGAGCCGGAGCTCGACCTGTCGTACGAGCCCACCGCCGGCGGCGTGCCCGACTCGCTGACCCTGTTCATGAACGAGGTCGGCCGCTGGCCGCTGCTCACCGCCGCCGAGGAGGTCGAGCTGGCCAAGCGTATCGAGCGCGGCGACCGGAAGGCGAAGGAGCGGATGATCAACTCGAACCTGCGCCTCGTCGTGCACAACGCACGTCGCTACACGGGGCACGGCGTCTCGCTCGGCGATCTCATCCAGGACGGCGTGATCGGCTTGAACCGCGCCGTTGAGAAGTTCGACTGGCGCAAGGGCTTCAAGTTCTCGACGTACGCCACCTGGTGGATCCGGCAGGCGTGCCAGCGGGCGATCGCGAATCAGTCGAAGACGATCCGCATCCCGGTGCACGTGGACGAGCGGCGGAAGAAGCTCGCGCGCGTCCGCGAGCGGTTCGAGATCGCGCACGGTCGCGAGCCCAGCCTGCAGGAGCTGGCCGAGGCTGCCGAGCTGTCGCTTCGGCACACCGAGGAGGCACTCGAGGCGGTCGAGGCCTCCGTCTCCCTGAACCTCCAGGTCGGCGACGACCAGGGAGAGCTCGGAGAGCTCCTCGCCGATCCCGATTCGCCCGATCCCCAGGTCTCCGCCGCAGCAACGCTGCGGGCCCTCATCGTGCAGGGAGCGCTCGCGAACCTCCCCGAGCTCGAGCGCCGTGTCGTCGAGCTTCGCTTCGGGTTCGACACTGAGCCGATGTCGCTCGACGCGATCGGCCGTGAGTTGAAGATCTCTCGGGAGCGCGTGCGGCAGCTGGAGGACGAGGCGCTGGAGCGGCTCGAGGGTGACCTGGAAGGTGCCCTCAGCGTCGATCTCGAGGATCTGGCTCGCGCTGCGTAGACCAGTGAACGGCCGCGGTCCGCAGGGATCTCGGCCGTTCGGGCGTCCCTAGGGACGCCGCGCGAGATAGACGCCGACCAGGCATACCGCGCCGCCGGCGACGGCGAGCCAGGGCGGCGTCTCGCCGAGCAGCGCCCAGCCGAGCACGATCGCGACCGCCGGAACGAGGTAGGTGATCGATCCCATCCTGCCCGCGCTCGTTCGGCGCAGCGCGAACGACCACGTCGCGAAGCCCAGCGCCGTGGGAACGAGGCCGAGGTAGATCGTCCACACGATCGCGCCGGCGCCGGCGTTCGATGCCTCGGCGGCCAGCTTCGGCGCGAACGGAAGGCAGGCGATGGTGGCAGCCGCGCACCCGAGCCACGTCACCTGAAGGGGCGAGACACGTGCCAGCACGGGCTTCTGGACGATGACGGCGAACGCCCAGGCGAGCGCCGCGACCACGCAGAGAGCCGCGCCCAGGCCGGCACGCGAGCCGGACTGGCCCGTGGCGATGCCGATCAGGACCGTGCCGCCGAAGGCAACGGCCAGCCCCGCGAAGAGCCCGGGCGGGAAGCCCTCGCGGAGCAAGAACCCGGCGAGCACGGCGATGAGGATCGGCCCAGTCGCGACGAGCATTGCCGCCGTGCCGGCGTCCACCCGCCGTTCGGCCGCGTTGAGGGCGACGCTGTAGAGCCCGAGCCAGAGCACGCCGAACACCGCGATCGAGATGAGGTCACGCCGCTGCGGCAGCGGCTCGCGCCGGGCGAGCGCGGCGACGGCGAGAACGGCGCTACAGACGAGCAGCCGGCC
Organism: Actinomycetota bacterium; assembly: GCA_046729255.1. Taxonomy (GTDB): domain Bacteria; phylum Actinomycetota; class Thermoleophilia; order Gaiellales; family Gaiellaceae; genus PALSA-612. The sequence goes on along the minus strand of JBKPGF010000046.1, from coordinate 16,956 downwards.
CAGCGCGAGCGCGCCCGGCGACAGCTCCTCGCCGGCGGCTCGGATGCCGACGAACGCCGAGCCCCATGCCGTCACGGTCACGAGCCCTGCGGCGAGCGCGGCGACGTCCGTCCTCCTGCCGACGGTCGCCGCCGGCGCGGACTCGGCTCGCACGCTCACGACCGCTACAACGGCGACAGGCAGCTATTTGTGAGATCCGCGCTCCGTCGCGAACGTCAGCGGGTTGCGCTCGAGCTAGTCGGACAGCACCCGTTGACGCCGCGACCGGCGTGTGCTTGAGTCGTCGCGTTGAACGAGGGGAGCCCGGGGTTTCCGGCGAGCGTTCCCGAGGTCGTGGCTCGCATGCGCGAGATCGAGCGCTCGCTGCCGTCCGGCGACGGCGTCGCCTCCTTCGTTGGCCTCTACCGGCAGGTGACCGAGGACGTACAGGACGGCCTGGAGAAGAGCACGTTCGCGAGTCCGCGCTTTCTGCAACGGCTCGACCTCGTCTTCGCGAGCCTGTTCTTCACTGCCGTGGATGCCGACGCGCGCAGCGCGGGCTCCGCGCCACCGGCCTGGCGACCGCTGTTCGCGTCCCGTTCGCAGCGTGGCATCGCCCCCATCCAATTCGTGCTTGCGGGCATGAACGCCCACATCAACCGCGATCTGCCAGTGGCGCTCGTGGCTACGTGCAGCGAGCTCGGGATCGAGCTGCGGTCTGGCTCGCCGGAGCACGCTGACTTCCTTCGCATCAATGCGTTGCTCGCCGACGTCGAGGCGAAGATCAAGAAAGAGAGCTATCTCCCACGGTGGCTCAGACCGTTCGACCGCCTTCTGCTCCGAACCAGCCGCTTGGACGACGTGATCGCGATGTGGAACGTCGAGCGCGCCCGCGACGCGGCCTGGACGAACGCAGAGGCGCTGTGGGCGCTCCGCCGAGAGCCTGCGCTCGCGGACGAGTTCGTCGCCGCGCTTGATCGCACGATCGGCTTCGCCAGTCGCGGTCTGCTCATTCCGACGGAGTCGTTTCTGGGAAGGGCGACTCGCTGGCTGCTGCGATTGTAGGCGCCGTCGTGCCGCCCCCGGACCGTCCCGACGTGTTCCTCTCCTACGCCCGCGAGGACATCGACTTCGCCGAGCATCAGCTGACGAGTGCGCTCGTCGCTCGCGAAAAGAACGTGTGGATCGACGTCGAGGACATCCGCGGCGGCGCGTCTGACTGGCGTGCGAGCGTGTGGGCCGGGATCGAGTCGGCAACGGTCATGGTCTTCGTGCTCACGCCCGACTCGCTTGCGTCGAAGGTGTGCGGCGAAGAGCTGCAGCACGCGGCCGGGCTCAACAAGCGGATCATCCCGGTCTTGCGACGCTCGGTGGACGAGTTGCCGATCCCGGACGCGCTCGAGCGGCCGAACTGGGTCTACGCGCGCCCGGAGGACGACTTCGAGACGAGCGTCACATTGCTCATCGACGCCCTCGAGCTCGACGAGGCATGGGTCGAGCAGCACGCCCGGCTCACGCAGCGCACCGGGGAGTGGCTCCGTCACGATCGTGACGGCAGCTACCTGCTCCGCGGCAGCGACCTGCGGGACGCCGAGAGCTGGCTCGACGACCAGGCCGGACACCGCGAGGCACCGACGGCGGAGCAGGTCACGTACATCACCGCGAGCCGGCGTGCAGCCGCCCGCCGCCAGCAGACCCTCCTGGGGGGCGTGGCGCTGGCGCTCCTGATCACGGCCGTGCTCGCGGTCGTCGCGGTGGTGCAACGCTCGAGAGCGATCGACCGTGAGCAGACGTCGCGTGCACAGGCGCTCGCAGCCCAGTCGAGTGCGGGCTTGTCCGAAGACCCGGAGCAAAGCGTGCGAGACGCGCTCGCTGCGGTCGACGTCCGCTCGGACGAGCCCGAGGCGCTGTACGCACTACGGAGGGCCGTCTCGACCGCGGGGTGGAGGTCGATCCTGCGCCTACCGAAGTCGCAGCGAGTGGCGCAGACAGACGTCGAGTTCTCCAACGACGGCAGCCGGGTGGTAACCGCCGGCTCCGATGGCAGGGTCGCTGTCTGGGACACCCGATCAGGTCGACGCCGGGTCACGATCGTCACCCCAGGAGGCCCCGTCGACACGGTCCAGTTCAGCCCGGACGGCCGTCAGTTGCTGACGGCCTCCGAGGACGGCGTCGCGCGGACCTGGGACAGCTCCACCGGCCGCCTCCTCCACGACTTCGACACCGCCTCCGAGGACGCGTCGGAGCTGACAGCCACGTGGGGGGCTCGTGGGCGGCGCATTCTCACAGCCGGCTCGAACGCGTCAGAGGTCTGGGACTCCGAACGGGACACACGCCTCTACAGGCTCCGAAGCGCAAGCGGCGACCCGCGTACGAGCAGGATGAGCCTGGACGGCCGGAGAGCGCTTACTGCTGGCGAAGCCGGGAGCGCGCTGCTCTGGAACCTCGAGACCGGCGGAGAGCCGACGAAGCTCCCAGGCAGGAAGGCCGATGCGCTGGAGTACTCGCTGCTCAGCAGGGATGGACGACGGGCCGCAACGTTCTACGCGAGTGGCAGATTCTGCGTCTGGTTCGACGGCCGCGTGCAGTCACGCCGTTGCGTCCCCGGCGGGCAGGCCGACCTCGATGTGGACTTCAGCCGTGACGGTCGGCGTGTCCTTCGCGCGTACGAGAGCGGCCGCATCGAGGTCTGGGACGTAGGCTCACGACGCAAGGAGCTCATCGCCGTACTTCGCAACGGCGCCGCGGTGGTCTCGGCCCAGTTCGACCGCAGCGGCGAGTATGTGGTCGCGGGCGGCGACAACGGAGTCGCGCGGGTCTGGCGCGTGAAGCCGAAGCGGCTGCTCGCAGTGCTGAGCGGGCACACGGACGGCGTGATTAGAGCGAGATTCGGCCCGGACGCATTGTGGGTCGCCACCGTCTCGGACGACGGTAGCGGGCGGCTGTGGCCGTCGCGGCCACGGAGCCCCATCGACCTCCACTGGCAGGGCGCTGTGAGCACAGCGTACAGCCCGAACTCGCGCGCCGTCCTCGTCGTCCGCCGCCGGGGCAACGCGTGGGACAGCGCCGTCTGGAACCCGCGCACGGGCAGGATCGTGCCGTTGAAGGGTGGCGTTCCCGCTTCGCCCGACAGCGGGACATGGCCGTGTGGCCGCGCGGCCGGCTGCTCGCCGTGGAGCCAGGATAGCCGCTTCGTCACCGGCGTGAATGGCGCCGGCAACGCGGTCATCTGGGATGCCCGCACCGGAAAAGCTCGTCGAGTCGGAGAGGCAACGGGGACCGCGCTCGGAGCTGCGTTCAGCCCGGACGGCCGCCGCATCCTCGTCGTGTACGCCGATCGGCCGAGGCCAAGGATCTGGGACGTCGCGACCGGCAGGCCCGGACCTGTGGTGCCGGCCCTGCGGGAAGCGGGCGTATTTCCCTTCAGCGCGCAGTTCGTCCCGAACTCGCCACGGGTGCTGATCGTCGATTCATCTCAGCGCGTACAGCTCTCCGATCCGGCAACGGGAGCGAACGTCGTGCTGTCCCGACGCGCCCTGCCGGCAGGCGTGGCAGTCGCCGCAGACGGCCAGCGGATCGCCGTGGGCACGACTGGCGGCGAGCTCCTCGTCTTCTCGAGCGACGGGATGCGACTGCGGTCGGCTAAGGCATCCGGCCGTGGGGTGAACAGGATCGCCTTCGATCGCACGGGTGCGGTGATCGCCACCGGTGGCCAGAGGGGGAACGCCGTCGTCTGGGACGCTCGGACGCTCTCACCGACCCCCCTCTCGGCCCCGGGCGGCCAGGTCACGGGCGCGAGATTCGGCGGCCACGACGGCGGCCTCATGCTTGTCACCGCCGAGCAGACACCGACCGCGAGACTCTGGGACTGGAAGCAGCAACGCGTCCTCGTCCTCCTTTCCCCCACGGACGGCGCGCAAGCCGAGTTCAGCCCGGACGGAAACCAGATCGTGGTCGCAGGGAAGACCCGTCTCGAGGAGCTTCGTTGTGAGGCCTGCCTGGCGCTGGACGAGCTCGTGCGGTTGGCGCAGACTCTGCTGCCGTCCTCGTGATCAGCGCCTCTTGTCGAACTTCGCCCAGAGCCGATTGGTGGAAGCCAGCCCAACAACCCGCACCGTGGCCCGCACTCCGTCGCTCCATCGATCGAACCGGCTGCGGGCTACCACCTGCGCGTTGAGTCGGACGTAGTCGTACCGCGTGAGCCCGGTGATCGAGCAGCGCACGCCCTCGCAAGCAAGTCTCTTTCCGCCATTGACCAAGCCGCCGGTCACCTTGCCCTTCCCCTTCCCGGCCAGCCTGACCTCGATGCCCGATCCCTTGACCGGGGGTATGTCGCCTGGGTCGTCGTAGCCGACCCCTATCACCTCGTTGCTCTGAAGCCGAAGCGTGCAGGCGGCCGCGTCGAGGGCGCCGCCGCGGTTGCCGGCGCAGGCGCCGATCCAGAAGTTCCCGGGCGACCCGTGTTCGCGGCGGAGTGTGACGACCGTGCCCGCCGGGTACTCACACGGTCTCTGGTCGTCGTCGAGTGCACACGCGCGGCTGGCCTTCGGGGTCACCGTAACCCGCCCGAACGTCTCGTTGTCGAGAGTCTTCAGGGTGACGGGACTGAAGCGTGCGGTGACATAGCGCGGGCCGGGCGCAAGCGTCATCGTGCAGCTCTTCGACTGGCGGGCGCACTTGAAGTCACTCCAGCCGACGAAGGAGTGACCAGGCTTCGGCTCGGCTTCGAGCTTCACAGTCGTTCCTTCGGCGAACTCGTGGTCGCAGCTCCCGTTGTCGACCTGCGCGTCGACTTCGCAGATGGCACTGGGCTCGAATTGCGCGGGCGTAACCGTGAGCGTCCCTGGACCCGCGGTGACGAGGTGGAGCTCGGCCGGCGGCTCTCCCTGCGACTGCGCGGACGCCGCACTAAATCCCACCGCCACGACAGCGGCGGCAGCGAGCGCGATGTACTTCGACCGTGCGGCGGACGCAGCCATCAGGTCCTCCTTGCGACGAGCTTCGCGGATCGCGGTAGCCCTGTCAACTCGAGCGACGCTACTGCCCGGCCTTCGGGTCCTCCGCGGGCGTCTCTCCCGTCCGCTGCTCGGACAGCTTGACCTGCGTCGCCTGGGCGATGAAGGCCTTGAGATCCTCCTGGATCAACGCCTCGACCTGCGCAGCGAACGTCGTGAAGGCACTGGCATGGTCGGCCGTCTGATACGGACCCGCCAGCTCGAAGTATTGCCACGCATGCGCCTTCAGGAGCTCGGCCACCCGCCGGAACGACCGCCAGCGCTCGCCGGGTCTGAAGAAGCCGTCGAGAGCCGCGCCAGTTGCGACGACGAGGCTGAGGCCGAACGTCGTCCAGGCGAGCGCACTTAGGGCGTCGGGGTCGCGGACGTTGAGGCTGACAAGCGCGGGCACGATCAGTCCCCCGACGATGATCACGAGCCGGAGCGCGTAGAACCGGCGCTGATTGACGTCCGCCTTGGTCTCGAACCACATCAGCTGCTCGAGCCATCGATCGTGCAGGAAACGCTTTTGGAGGTCGCCAACCTGGAGAGAGTCGATGATCTCCTCGAACTGCCGCTGCATTCGCTTCCTGCTCGTCTCCCGCTTGCTTCGTCCGGCCATTGTCTAGCTCCTCTCGGAGAGGATGCGCTCGACCTCCGTGGTAAACGCCTGCTCGGCACGATTGCTCATGTCGACGGCTCGCACCAGCTCGGAGTCCGCCAGAGCCCGTGCACGCTCGAGCGTCGCGTCGCCGCGGACGGCGGCCGCGAGCTTGTCAGCGGTCCCGCCGCTGCCCGCCGCAACGAGGACGGGGCGGCCTTCGGCGATGCTCGCTTCCGCATCGGCGTACGAGATCTCGCCCCCGTTGACGAGCACGGTCGCCGAGGGTTTCCCGTCGGCGAGGACCGTCGCCACCCTCGCGAGCCACGGGACCTCGTCGCCCCACTCCTTGCCCGGAACGAGGAGCGCGTGGGTGTGATTCGGTTCGAGCGGACACCGGTCGTCTTCAGGCCCGGTCTCTGTGGGCGCGACGAGCTCGGCGACGACGACTCCGAGGAGCGGGAAGGAATGCCTGCGCGCACGTGCACGACCAAGGAGTCGCATGACGCCGCGATCCGTTCCTCCGTCGACCACGACTGCACCGCTGCGTTCCACGACCTCGGTCAACTCTGCGTACAGCGGCTCCAGACGCTCGCTCTCGTCCGCGCCCAGGCTGCTCGCAGCCCCGGTACTGACGAGCGTCGGCGTCGATCGCGCAAAACCGAGCTCGGCCATGGCGCTGGCGAGGTCGCCCCACTCCTCGATGCGCGTCGTCTGCATCGGTCGATCGTATAAGTCGCCTGAGGATGATCAATGCCGGACTACGGCCGTGGGCTGCTGCTGCGTTAATTCAGCGGGTTCGTCCCGTCCATCCAGATGATGACGCGGGAGAATTTCCCCTCCCCGTTCACGTCGAAGAAGTTGCAGTTGTGCATCTTCGTCGTGCCGTTGCGGACGAGATCGACGTGTTGCTCGGTTGCGATCTTGCCGGCGCCGGGCTCGACCACGATGTTCGTGATGTCGTGGACCATCGAGTCCCAGTCCGCGAAGAAGTCGGTGAACATGCGGGCGATCTCATCGTGGCCGGAGAAGGTCACGCGCGCGGTCTGGACGGTGAGCGTCGCATCCTCGGCGAAGTGCTCGAGCACGGCGTCGACGTCGAGCGAGTCGACAGCGCGGAAGTAGGAAGCGGGAATCGCGGCCAGACGATCGCGTGCCTCGGTCTCGGTAACGGTGGTCATGGAGCGTCTCCTTTCGGTCGGCTCCCCGCATCGTACGACGGGCCGGTCTCTGATCGTCACGTCCGGCTCGACTCGGCCCAGATGTTGATTTCGGAGTCCGTCGCGTAGCTGTCGATCTCCGCGAGCTCGTCCTCCGTGAGATCGAGACGGTCGAGCGCCGCGAGGTTCTCCTCGAGCTGGGCGACGCTCGAGGCGCCGACGAGCGCAGACGTCACTCGCTCGTCGCGGAGCACCCACGCGAGCGCCAGCTGCGCGAGCGTCTGCCCGCGTCCGGCGGCGATCTCGTTCAGCGCGCGGATCTTCGCGATCGCCTCGTCCGTGATGAGCGAGGGTGAGAGCGACTCGGGCCGACTCGCCCGTGAGCCCTCGGGGATCCCGCCCAGGTACTTGTCGGTGAGCATCCCCTGCGCCAGCGGCGAAAAGGCGATGCAGCCGACGCCGAGCTCGCCGAGCACATCGAGCAGCTCGTCCTCGATCCAGCGGTTGAGCATCGAGTAAGACGGCTGGTGGATGAGGAGCGGCGGTCCCAGCTCCCGGAGGATCGCCGCTGCCTCCGCCGTATTCGCGGCCGAGTAGGACGAGATGCCGACGTAGAGCGCCTTCCCCTGCCGGACGGCGGTGTCGAGCGCGCCCATCGTCTCCTCGAGCGGCGTCTCCGGATCGAACCGGTGCGAATAGAAGATGTCGACGTAGTCGAGGTTCATGCGCGCGAGGCTCTGGTCGAGGCTCGCGAGCAGGTACTTCCGCGAGCCCCATTCGCCGTACGGCCCGGGCCACATGTCGTAGCCCGCCTTGGTGGAGATGACGAGCTCGTCGCGGAATGGCCGCAGGTCGTCCTGCATGAGCCGTCCGAAGTTCGCCTCCGCGGAGCCGTACGGCGGCCCGTAGTTGTTGGCGAGGTCGAAGTGCGTGACGCCGATGTCGAACGCGCGACGGACGATCGCCCTACTCGTGTCGGACGGGCCGTCGCCGCCGAAGTTCCACCAGAGCCCGAGCGAGACCGCCGGCAGCTTGAGGCCGCTGCGGCCCGTGCGGCGATAGCGCATCCGCTCGTAACGATCTTCGGCTGGCACGAAGCTGTTCACACGGGCATTCTCACCCCACCATGGCTTCGTACGCGGTAAACAAACGCGCGGTCGCTCGAGCAGGGGAGCTGATCGCAGCCCGCCAGTACGTCGTTCGCAGCGAATGGGGTGAAGTGCAACCGCGGGCCGCCGATGAGAACGCGTTCCTCGAGGAGCACACATGGGAGGAATACGCGGAGTGGCACCTCGGGCTCACCGAGGGCGCGCCCGACGAGACGAAGGCCCGCTACGCCTTCGTCTATGGAGATTTCCGCCGAGTGCACCGCTCCGGACTCATCGCCTGCCACTACCGCGCCGCCGAGTGGGAGCACAAGGACATCGAGCTGGTCGCACACGACTTGCTGCAGCTACTCGACGGCACCCGGGCCTAGGCGCAGGGCGCCGGCGCTTACCGTGCTGCCGGAAGCGGGGTAGTCGTGCAGCGTGATCGCGCCGGAGCGATAGAGCGCGGTGCAACCGCCGTTGTCTAGCTGCAAGCGGCTAATGCGGTCGTGGTCCAAGACGGACAAGGCCTACACTCGCGCCATGTCCCATGGGCTTCGCAAGACCGTCACCGTCGTCTTCGTCGACGTCAGCGAGTCGACGCGGCTGGCGTCCCGTCTCGACCCTGAACGGTTGCGGGAAGTGATGCTTCGCTACTTCGAGACTGTCTCGGGCGTGCTCGAGCGTCACGGTGGCACGGTCGAGAAGTTCATTGGCGATGCCGTGATGGCCGTGTTTGGCGTCCCCACCGTGCACGAAGACGATGCGCTTCGAGCTGTCCGCGCCGCCACCGAGGTCCGAGAGGCGATCGAGACACTGAACGCCGAACTCGAGTCGGCGCGCGGCGTACGGATTCAGATCCACATCGGCGTGAACAGCGGCGAGGTCTTCGTAGGCGGAGGCACGGAGGAAGACACTCTGGTGACCGGCGACGCCGTCAATCGAGCGGCGCGGCTTCAAGAGGCGGCAGGCCCCGGGGAGGTCTTGATCGGTGATGCCACATATCGCCTCGCTCGAGATGCCGTGGTCGTCGAGAGGGTCGACTCGTTGGACGTCCAGGGGAACGACGATTCGAGTACGGCGTGGCGTCTGGTCGGCGTCGTCGAGGGAGCCCCCAGCTTCGCCCGCCGACTGGACACACCGCTCGTCGGTCGGGCTCGCGAGCTCGCCCAGCTACGCCTCGTGTTCGAACGGGTGGTCGAGGAGCAGACGAACTATCTATTCACGATCCTTGGCCCCGCCGGAATCGGCAAGTCCCGACTCGCCTTGGAGCTTGTAAACACACTCTCCGAGGCCGCCACGATCGTCTCCGGACGGTGCCTCGCATACGGGGAGGGAATCACCTTCTGGCCGCTCCGGGAGATCGTCCTGGACCTATCTCGAGATCGACCAGGCGCATCGATCAGCGCGCTGCTCGAGGATGACGCGGACCGCGACGCCATCGCGGCGCGGATCTCCGGCGCGATCGGCCGCTCCGAGGGTACTGCGACAGCTGAGGAGGCTTTTTGGGCGGTCAGACGACTCTTCGAAGCAGTCGCGCGCGAACACCCGTTGATCGTCGTGTTCGAAGACATTCACTGGGCGGAGCCGACGCTGCTCGATCTGATCGATCACGTTGCAGAGTGGTCACGGGACGCGCCGATCCTGCTCCTCTGCCTCGCGCGACCCGAGCTGCTCGATACCCGAGCCAACTGGGGAGGGGGCAAGCTCAATTCGACGTCACTCATGCTCGAGGCCCTCACCGATGATGAGGCCGGCGCGCTGATCGACCATCTGGTCGGAGATCGTGAGCTGGCGCCCGAGCTACGTAGACGGATCGCAGAAGAGGGTGGCGGAAACCCCCTCTTCGTCGAGCAGATGCTGGCGCTACTCGCTGAGCGCCCGGGGACGGACGTCGCGGTGCCGCCGAACATTCAGACGCTGATTGCCGCTCGCCTGGACGGCCTGACCGATGCCGAACGGACGGTAATCGAGCGGGCGGCCTTGATGGGGACGCGCTTCTGGCAGGGGGCAGTTGCCGATCTCCTTCCCCCAGAGGCGCGAGAGGCCTTGCCGAGCGTGCTCGAAGTCCTCATCCGGAAGGAACTCATTCGCCATGATTCGGCGGAGGTCGCGGGCCAACAGGGGTATCGCTTTCGCCACATCCTCATCCGGGACACCGCGTACGCCGCGATCCCGAAGAGTGTCCGGGCAGACTTGCACGAGCGGTTCGCGACGTTAATCGAGGCGACTGCCGGTGACCGGCTTACTGAGATCGAAGAGATCATCGGCTACCACCTGGAGCAGGCGTCCGCACTCCGCGCCGAGCTCGCTCCCATCGACGATCACGGGGCGGATCTTGCCGCCCGCGCGGCGCATCGCCTCGCGGCGGCGGGTGGACGGGCGCTCGCCCGGGGCGACGTCTCCGCCGCTGCCAAGTTGCTCGGTCGTGCGGCGGCGTTGCTGCCGCCAGATGCGCCCGAGCGGACGCGGCTGCTGCCTGCGTTGGGCGGCGCGCTCGTCGTTGCCGGAGAGCTTGCACAAGCCGACGACGTCCTACAGGAGGCGATTGCGGCTGGAGCTGCCGCGGGCGACCGCCGAGTCGAGCTGCACGCGCGGCTCGAGCACGCGTTTCTCCGAGCGCTGACGGATCCGGACGTCAGCGTCGAACAACTTCGGCGCGTTGCCGACGATGCGATTCCCGAGCTCGAAGCGGCCGGCGACGACCTTGGCCTCGCCAAGGCCTGGCGTCGGATCGCCGACGTGCACTGGATGGGTAGTCAATGGCGGGAACAGGAAGAGGCGCTCGAGCGCGCGTTGCCGTACGCGGAGAAGGCAGGCGACTCGCGCGAGACGGGGAGCATTCTCATGCGTCTTGCAATGGCGCTCTATTGGGGGCCGACGCCCGCCCCCGAGGCGATCGAGCGCGCCGAGCAGGCGCTGGGACGAGCCCAGGGAAATCCTGCCGTGGAGTCGGCGTTTCTCGTGAGTCTCGCCGGTCTACAGGCCATGAGCGATCGTTTCGATGAAGCGCGCGGTCTGCTGGAGCGCGGCGAGGGTATTGCCGAAGAGCTCGGCTTCATGCTGTGGTTCGCGGGATTCTCGCTCGTCTCGGCCGACGTGGAGCTGCTGGCCGGCGACCCGGCAGCCGGGGAGAGGCGGCTCCGCCACGGGTTTGACGTGCTCAAGGAGATGGGGGAGCGAGGAGTGCTGTCATGGGTCGCGAGCCGACTTGCAAGGACCGTCTACGTTCAGGGACGCTACGACGAGGCCGAGAAACTGGCGAAGACGAGCGAGCAACTCGGTGGAAGAGGCGATGCGGCCTCAAGAATCGAGTCGCGCTCGATCCGCGCCAAAGTACTTGCTCACCGTGGCAGCTTCGACGAAGCGGAAAGCCTCGCGCGTGAAGCGGTTCAGCTCGCGGGGCAGACGGACGACATCGGAAGCCAGGCCACTGCCATCCGCGACCTCGCGGAGGTGCTCGACCTTGCCGGACGAACGAACGAGGTCACCTCACTCCTGCTTCGTGCTCGAACCCTGTTCGAGCAGAAGGGCAACGTCGTCGCGGCAAGAGCGGCCTCTGACCTCCTGAGTCGCGCGCGGGCATAGGCAAGAGGACGCCGCCCGCAGACATCACTTCCCAAGACGATCTACCAGGTCGCGGAGTCGCCGACCTGCTTGGGCTCGGATGGGGTCGCCGTGGCCCACACCGATGACCTCGACGTCGAGCTCAGCCATCCGCTTGAGCGACTCCTCGTGCTCCTTTGGGTTCAGGCGAAACGCCGGCCACCCGGCCTCGAAGCGCGGCCACGTAACGACCGCGTCGCCACAAAACAGCATGCGCCTTTCTGGCCAGTAGAAAGCGAGGTGCCCAGGCGTATGGCCAGGCGCATGCACCACGTGCAGAGGACCGATCCGGTCGCCTTCATGGATGTACGCATCGACGGCACATGGCGGGTGCTTGCCAAGTCCCAGCGCCGCCCCGAATTGAAACGGAAAATACGCGCGCAGCGGTCGCTTGGGAACGATCGATACCGGCTGGGCCGTTCGCTCACCCCGCACGATGTCGGCTTCCCATTCGTGGGCGTAGACCCGAGCTCCCGTGCGCTCCCGTAACACCTGTGCCCCCCCGAGATGCGAGCGATGCGCGTGCGTGATCACGATCTGCGTCAGGTCCTCCGGCGCTCGACCCATCGTCGCGAGTTGGGCCAGCACTCGCGCGCCGTCGGTGTCGTAGAGCGTGTCGATGAGCGTCAGGCTCGTGCCATCGTCGAGCACGAATGCGTAAACGTGCCCCCCCTTCTTCTGGGTGAGGCCGAACACACCAGGAGCCAGTTCCGTCGCGTCCATTCTTGGCACCTGCTCTACTTCACGCGTCTCCAGGGCGCAAATGGATTCGCGACGCCGGCGAGCGCGGGCTCGAGCTCCGGGAAGTGGCGCAGCAGCACGCTCCGCATCGAGTTGCCCTCCACCCAGTCGAGCCCCGCCTGCGTGTAGACCTCCGGCCGGTAGTCCCGCGTGAAGAACCGGTCGCTCTTCAGCCGGCGCGACGCCATGAGGATGAAGAGGCGGAAGGCAGTGTCGCTGAAGCCGAACCCCTTCGGCTTCCGCTCGGCGTAGAACCCGATCATCGCGTCGACCCGCTCGACGTCGCCGTAGATGCGCTCGAGCTCCTCGGCATGCTCCGGCGTGTCCGCCATCTCCTCGAAGGTGTCGAACGGCTTCAGGTGAAACAGTCGCCGGAACTCGTTGTAGCGTGGGACGCCGCGCTCGCGCACGCGCAGGACGTCGATCGCGGCCAGGTCGATGTGCGTTCCGTCCGCGCGGTGGAAGTCCTGGAGGAAGCGCGGATAGTTGTGCAGCGTGATCGCGCCGGGGTGTGAAGTGCCGAACGAGTAGAACACGTCGGCCATCGACATCTCGGTGAGCCGCTCGCGCACGTTCAGCACGCCGATCTCGTCGAGCGCTCGCTCCTGCAGCACTGCGTCGTTGCCGAGCGAGCGGAAGCTGTACTCGTCCGGGATCAGCGGGTGCATCCGGTAGACCGCGACGAACTCCTCCGTCAGCGAGTAGGGGACGCCGTGGTGGTTCGTCGGCGAGCCCGGGATGCCGCGGATCACCTCGTTCGACGTGCGGCGGCCGAGCCGTTTGACGAGCTTCTCGCCCTCGAGACCCCACCAGTTCGCCCACAGGCCGTGAACCGACGTGGGATGGGAGATGATCGCCGGCGTCCAGTCGACGGTGTGGATCTTGGCCATCAGCGCTGAGACGACCAGCCTCGCCTTGTCGAACAGCTCGTCAGGTCCGAGCTCCGGATGCTTGGAGCGCAGGTGGTCGACGACCGCGTTGTGCTCGCGCATGAAGAGCGAGTGCAGGAGCGCGAGCCCGACCCAGAAGTTGCTCGCGACGCCGGTGAGATCGACGTGCGCCTCGATGTCGGGCGGGATCAGCCCACGCTCGTCGAGCCGCAGCTTCCCGTCGGTCCCGGAACGGATGGCCTCGGCGAATGCCGGGTCGCGGCCGTAGATCTGGGAGCCGTCCCACCAGTGCGTGTCGTCGGTGACGAAGGTCGGCGCCTCGCCGAGCTCGGGGCTCGGGTCCTCACGCGTCCGCTCGATCCGCATCGGGCTCTCCGGCCAGGGATCGTTGGCCTCGAGCGGGACGATCCACGGATTCTTCGCCTCGTTCTTGCCGTGGCTGAGCCAGTCGTGCACCTCGAACTGGATCCAGGCGGCGGCGAGGAGGTTCAGCGTCGTCGCCGGCTGGAACTCCTTCCGCGTCAGCAGCTCGCGGCTGACCAGCCGCGGATTCGGCTCGAGCAGCCGGTCTTCCGGCTCGCGCACAGTCGCCTCGAGCGGAACGTTGCGGCCGAAGCGGCTGCCGAGGCTGCCCATGAGCGGGTCGTCGAGGTCGTTGTACGTGCCGTCGAGCGTTCGCGCAGTCATGTAGCGCGGGTGCTGGGAGATGTCCGGTTTGTCGAGCGGTCCCCGGCCGGTGTCGTAGAGGTTCTCCTCGCGCAGGCGGTTACGCAGCCCGATCAGCGTGACGAGACCCAACGGCCACGGGAGCCTGTCCCAGCCCCAGCGACGGTCGATCTTTTCCGTGAGGTTCGTGAAGAGCGACACCGCCCAAGGTAAACAGCTACGCCGACGTACGTCAACGCGCTGCTCAGACGGTCATTCGAAGACGGGCCTGGCGATGGCCGGCGGCTCGCGGCCGGCGACGAGCCACCCCGCGGCGGCTGCAGCGAGCGGCACGCCGACCACGGCAAGGCCGAGGTACAGGAAGGGCACGTCGCTCAGATAGCCGAGGTCGTCGTGGTACATCGCTGCGAGGACGACGTATGCCCCGCCGACGCCGAGGAGCGCGGCGAGGAAGGCGAGCGCACCGGCGGTCGTGGCGGTCAACGTGCGGCGTATTCGAGAAGAGGCGCCGGTCGCGGTCAGCAGGCGAAGGTCACCGGCGCTCTCGCTACGGATCAGGCCGACCGTCATCGCGAGAATGACCAGAGCGAGGACGGCGCCGGCGGCTGTGGCGATGGCCATGACCTGCTCGCGGGAACTCCCCTCTCGGCGGACCTCGATCGAGAGGCCGGCGTCCGCCGCGACGTCACGGGCGCTGCTGATCTGGTCACCCGTCAAGGGACGGCTCGACTCGACGAGCCAGCCGGCCGGGATCTGCTTCCACCCGTGACGGCGCAGTCCGCCGAGCGTGATGAAGCTCGGCGGCGTCCGCCCGCTCTCGGCGCCGAAGAGGTGTTGCCTCGAGTCGACCTTCTGGACGTTCGCAACCGCGAGCTCCTCTTCGCTCGTCCAGCTCGGGATGACGAGCGCATCGGTCGCGACGCTGCGATCGGCGAGGAAGTCCGTGCGCCGATCGACCGAGGCGGGATCGATCCCGAGGTACTCGAGGACCGCCGGCGTCGCGACGTAGAGCTGCGACTCGTTGCGATAGCTCCTCCGTCCGTCGGGGGAATCGATTCGTCTCGACAGCTCGATCGTCGGGAAGAATCGGGTGCGGCCGATCACGCCTGGAGACACGCCGGGTTGAACTACCTTCGCGAGCGGGATCAGCGTCGCCCGGTCGAGTAGCGAGGCGAGCCGTCGTGCGCCGGCGGACATGCGTTCGAGCTCGGTGGGTGCATCGGTCGGAATGAGCTTCTGATCCTGCGCTGGGCCGAGGTAGACCCGGATCTGGCGCGCGGACAGGCCGGGTGGCTCCGCTGCGGCCTTTGCGTCTTCGGCCGAGGCGATGACGACGACCGTCGCGGCGATCCCGAGCGCCAGCGCCACCGCCGCCAGCGCCGCTCCGGAGCGGGCCTGGTAGCGGACAAGATCTCGAAGCGCCAACCGTGGGGCGATGGAGACCCAGCCGGCGACACCGGAGAACATGCGGATCGCCAAGGGGCCGAGGAGCAGGCCGCCGATGATCGTGGCGACGATCCCGGCGACGACGAGTAGCGTTCGTTCTCGGTCGGACAGCGCGAGACACGCGATGCCTACGGCGATCAGCGCTGCGGCCGCAATGGCCGAGTGGCGTGCAGGCCTGGGCTTCGGCGGCCGGCCCGAAAGCGCGAGGACGACGGGCACACGGGCGACCGTTCGCCCGGGCCACCACGCGGCGGCGGCTGCTCCGAGGACTGCGAGGAGCATGGTGGTGGCGATCAGCGCCCACGGAAGGCTCAGCCGGTCGACGCGCCGGTCGAGCGCCGACTCGAGTGTCGGCGCGAACGCGAGCCAGGCGGCGAGACCCGCGGCAGTGCCCAGGATCGCGCCGATCAGCCCGACAATCGCGCCGTTGGCCAGGAGCACGAGTCGAACGTGCTTGCGTGTGGCGCCGACCGCCGCGAGCATGCCGAGCTGCCGGAGCCGTCGCTGGGCGAAGACCGCGAAGCCTGCGGCTGCGATCAGCGAGGCGAGGAGCAAGAAGACCGTCGCCACGGAGACCATTGCCAGTGGCCTCGCCTCCGGGTGATCGTTCCGCGTGATCGAGGCCCCGGCGAACGCCGGTGGGGATTCGTCCCCGGGTCCGAAGAAGGACTCGAACGCCTCGTCGCTCACGTTGGCCATGACGTTCACGTAGTCCGGGGTGAACGGGGACGACGGCGAGACGAGCGCGAACTCGTCGCTGAGCTTGCGCGGGTTCTCGACAAAGCCGACGACGGTCCTGCGGTGGCCGTCGAGAGCCAAGGAGTCGCCGATCTCGAGCCCCAGCAGCTTCGCCACGCCGTCGGTGACCGCGACCTCCGATCCCGTGGGATACCTCCCTTTCCGAAGCGAGAGCAGGACGCCGCCGTAGACGCCCTCGGGATCCTGCGCCCGGTAGTCCACGCGCTCGACGCTGCCCGGGACGAGGGCCGTGCGGTGACGAATGACGTCGACGGTTCCCAACCTCTCGGCGGCGGCCAGACCCGCGGCCAGTTTCTGCGGATCGGCTCCGTCGAACGTCAGGAGCTGCTTGGACAAGCCGACCTCGCCGTCGTCTCCCGGGCCTACGTGGTCGACGATGGTGATGCTGCCGATGGCGGCGGCGACGGCGACCGTGAGCAGCGCCAGCACCAGGAGCTGCTGCCGCCACTCACGGCGGAACATGCGACCGGCCCACCGGACGACGGCTCGGCGGGGGGCGATGGCGCTTCTCCGTCCGCTCGGCGCTGCCCGGTGAGCCAGCGTCGTCACTGGCGACCACCGGCCGCCAGCAGCGACTCGGGGCCGGGAGGGGCGACCGTCTGATCGACGATTCGGCCGTCGCGCAGGAAGATGACGCGGTCTGCCCATGACGCGAGTTGCGCCTCGTGGGTCACGACCACACCGGCCACGCCACGCTGGGTCGCGGCGCGGAGGAGGCGCATGATGGCGTCTCCGTTCACGGAGTCCAGTGCGCCCGTCGGCTCGTCGGCGAGCAGCAAGCCGCGCTCACCGACGATCGCCCGCGCAATGGCGACCCGCTGGCGCTCGCCGCCCGAGAGCTCGTCCGGGTAGCGATCCCCGTGGCTTGCAATGCCCAGCTCGTCCATCGCTTCCAGCCCGATCTCGAGTGCAGCTTTGGCGCGGACGCCGTCGAGCTCGAGGGGCAGGGTCACGTTCTCGGCCGCGGTCAGTCCCGCGAGCAGGTTGAAGTCCTGGAAGACGTAGCCGATCGACCGGCGTCGCATC
>JBKPGF010000045.1:0-4926 GCA_046729255.1 Actinomycetota bacterium | reverse complement strand
GGGCAGTCGCTGGTCAGGATCTCAGTCGCCCCGTACACGACCGACGAAGACTGCCGGCGGCTCGTCGATGCCCTCGAAACAGCCTCCAGAAATGCCAAATCCCGCTGATCCGAAGATCCGCGGGACTTGGCGAAAGGGAATTTGTCAGACCGAACGGCGGTTGTCAAGTGCCCTCGGCCATCAGCCTTTCGACCACGCAAGCGGCACGCTGACCGGGGACTTCCAGATCTTCTTGAAGGCCGGCCCCGTCGGCACGAGCGGATTCGGCGGGACCTCAGGGCTGTAGGGTTGAGCGGGGAGAAGAGCCAGTACTGGAGCGCGATACGCTCAGCGCGTCGGTGGTCTGCGCCGTAGACCGTCGGGGCGGCACCGCGGGCCTCCTCTGCCGCCGCGTAGCAATCGGTCGCGGCGAGCCCGTCCCTCGTGCTGCACAGCCGCTGGTCGAGGCGCCACGGGCCGCCGGAGATGGGCAACGGACCGGCGACGGTCGTCCACGTGCCGTCTGCCTGGCGTTGCTTCACGTCCGAGTCGGCGAGGAAGCCGTCGACGGGCACGGGTTGGAAGCGCTCCGCAGGATGGAGGACGACGACCGGCACGTGGCGCTGAAGCAGCGTCATCGGCGAGGGCGTCGCCGCTCCCTGCGCCGGTCATCGTGAGGGCGGCAATGGCGACTACGAGACGGCCGAGCACGAGTCGGATGATGGCAGCGTTCCGCTAGCCTCGGAGTCCGTGAGCTCCCCACCGCCTGTCGTCGCGAAAGGGCTCGTGAAGCGCTTCGGAGAGCTCGCCGCAGTCGACGGAATCGACTTCGCGGTCGAGCGCGGCGAGACCTTCGGCTTCCTGGGCCCGAACGGCGCGGGCAAGACGTCCACGATGCGCATGATCGGCGCCGTGTCGCCGCGGCACGGCGGTGAGCTGACGATCTTCGAGCTCGACCCTGAGCGCGACGGCCCGCGGATCCGCCAGCGGCTCGGGGTCGTGCCGCAGGAGGACAACCTCGACATGGAGCTGACGGTCTTCGAGAACCTCCTCGTCTACGGGCGGTACTTCGGTATGCCGACGCGAACCGTCCGCGAGCGGGCGATCGAGCTGCTCGAGTTCGTCCAGCTCGCCGACCGGCACAAGGCGCGCGTGGAGCACCTCTCCGGCGGCATGAAGCGGCGGCTGACGATCGCGCGTGCGCTCATCAACGACCCCGACCTCATGTTGCTCGACGAGCCGACGACAGGTCTCGACCCGCAGGCACGCCACGTGCTCTGGGACCGGCTCTACCGGCTGAAGAGCCAGGGAGTCACGCTCGTGCTCACCACTCACTACATGGACGAGGCAGAGCAGCTGTGCGACCGGCTCGTGATCATGGACCAGGGCAAGATCGTCGCCGAGGGCTCCCCGCGCCAGCTCATCGAGAAGCACGTCGAGCGTGAGGTCGTGGAGCTCCGATTCGCCGACGGGAAGCGGGACGGCGTGGAGCGCCGGCTCGAGGGCCTCGGCGCCCGCCTGGAGGTGCTCCCGGATCGCATACTCGTCGACACCGACGACGGAGAGGCCGCCGTCAGCGCCGTCCATGACCGAGGGTTGGAGCCGGAGAGCATCCTCGTCCGCCGCAGCACGCTCGAGGACGTCTTCCTTACGCTCACCGGGAGGACTCTTGTCGACTAGCGCGGTCCCGAACCGCGCCGAGCAGTCGGCCGCGGTCTTCCTCTGGTACGCGCGCTCGTACCGCCGCGTGTGGCGGGCGACGATCACGACCGGCCTGCTGAACCCGATCTTCTTCCTTCTCTCCATGGGCATCCTCCTTGGCCAGCTCGTCGACGACGGCAGCGCCAACCTCGGCGGCCTCAGCTACCTCGAGTTCGTCGCCCCCGGGCTGATCGCGGCGCTCGCCATGCAGATAGGCACCAACGAGGGGAGCTTCCCCGTCGCAGCCGGCATCAAGTGGGCGCGGACGTACCACGCCGTCGTCGCCACGCCGGTGCGCGTGCACGAACTGTTCAGCGGGTTGCTCGGCTGGACCGCGGCGCGGATCGTCGCGGCGGCATCACTCTTCGCCGTCGTCGCGGCGATCGCCGGTGCGTTCCTCTCGCCGCTCGCCGCGCTCACCCCCATCGCAGCGGTGTTCTGCGGGCTGGCGTTCGCCGCGCCGATGGCGGCGCTCGCCGGCGGCGTCGACAACCACGCGGCGCTGACGGCCGTCTTCCGCTTCGCCCTCCTCCCCATCTTCCTCTTCTCAGGGACGTTCTTCCCCATCGAGCGCCTGCCCGACTGGCTCGAGCCGATCGCCTGGGCGACGCCGCTCTTCCACGGCGTGGAGCTCTGCCGGGACCTCGCTACCGGTGACGTCGAGGCCCTGCCCACACTCGGCCACCTCGCTTACCTCACGGCGTTCACGCTCGCCGGCTCGGTGCTCGCCGTCCGGCTCATCTCACGAAAGCTGCTCTCGTGAGTACGATCGCCGCTCCTCCCCCGCGCCGCTCTATCCCGCTTTGGGGACCGCTCGCCGGGCGCCTGGTCTATCGCAACGTCCTCGTCGGCCGCCGCAGCTGGCTGCTGTTCGTCTCGGGCTTCTTCGAGCCGGTGTTCTTCCTGCTCGGCATCGGGCTCGGCGTGGGCGCGCTCGTGGGAGACGTCAGCCACGGCGGCATGCTCGTGCCGTACAAGGAGTTCGTCGCACCGGCCATGCTTGCCGCGTCCGCGATGAACGGCGCCGTGTACGAATCGACGATCAACGTCTTCGCGAAGCTGAAGTGGATGAAGACGTACGACGGCGTCCTCGCCACCCCGCTCGGGATCCGCGATGTCGCCCTCGGTGAGCTGACGTACGCGCTCATTCGTGGTGGGGTCTACGCCGTCGGCTTCGTCGTCGTGATGCTGGCGATGGGCCTCATCGCCTCGTGGTGGGCGGTACTCGCCGTGCCGGCGTCGATCCTCATCGGGGCGGCGTTCGCGGCGGTCGGGCTCATCGGGGTGACGTTCATGCGCTCGTGGCCCGACTTCGCGCTCATCGAGCTCGTCTCGCTGCCGCTCTTCCTTTTCTCGGCGACGTTCGTGCCTCTCTCGGAGTACCCGCCGGCGGCGCAGTGGATCGTCCCGCTGACGCCGCTGTATCACGGGGTCGAGCTGCTGCGGGCCTTGACGCTCGGCACAGTCGGCTGGGTGACGCTCGTACATGTCGCCTACCTCGCAGTGATGACAGTGGTCGGCCTCGCCATCGCCGACCGCCGCCTCGAGAAGCTCTTGCTCAAATAGGTCCGATCCGGGCGACGGCCTTCACGGTATCGCCGGCCATGAGGGCGACACAGCTGTCGAACGTCGTGAGCTCGAGCCCA
Source organism: Actinomycetota bacterium (assembly GCA_046729255.1). Lineage (GTDB taxonomy): Bacteria > Actinomycetota > Thermoleophilia > Gaiellales > Gaiellaceae > PALSA-612. Next base: position 1,600 of record JBKPGF010000045.1, on the reverse strand, counting down.
TCGTCGAGGTCGACGGGTTGCCGGTAGTCGAGCTCGGCCCGCAGCCGTCCGGCGACAGACAGCGCGTGCTCCACGGCCTGCCAGTGCACGGCGTTGTTGACGTGCCCGTGGAGGTCGACGTCTGTCGCGCGCAGCGGCCAGGGCGTGCGTGGTGCATCAGGCGGCGGATCGGGTAGCGCGAGCTTCGTCGAGACGCGCCTATCGCCGGCGGCCTCCGCGTACACGCCGAAGTCCTCGATGCGCACGGGTCGTTGGTCTGCATCGAGATGGATCCAGACGCTGTCGACCTCGATGCGCCCTCCCCGATCACCGGTGATCGACCAACGCCGCCCGGCAGCGATCGCTGCGACGCCACTGCACCATGTCGTCAATTCGAGCTCCCGGTCGCCGACGAGAGGCTCGACCACGTCCATGCGGATGCTGCGCACGAACCACAGGTGATCCGGCATCCCCCACCCGGTCTCCTCGACGTCGTCGATGGCGATGTCCTGGAGGAAGCGCGCGACGGCATCGAGCCGGACGCGGCCGGCGGCGTCCATGTCGGACAGGCGCACGCGACGACGCGCCGAATACGCCCTTCCGCGGGCCGGTGCCGGGAGACTCGTGTCCAGCACAGCCCGCGAGTCTGACAGGGGGGCTGTCCGCCGGACGGCCTCTCCGGGTTACCCCCTTTCGAGACCGTCCGGCGGACGTGCGCTCTGGGGCTTACTTCAGGACGGCTCGCTAGCCCCGATCCTCAGGCATTGCAGAAGTCCCTGATGGCGTCGTGTAGGGCGTCGACGCTCTCGTAGCCCAACGCTGCTGCTGCAGCCTCCTGGTCGCCGAACTCCTGGCTGAGCGCCGAGACGCCCTTCCCGAAGCAATTCGGCTTGCCGGGCGTCCCGGCGAAGATCGTTAGCTGCGGTAGGAAGTACGCGGCGCCCCCGTTGTACGGGCTGGCAGTCATCTGGATCGTGATGCTGTGCGGCCCTGCAGCCAACGCATACACCCGGCTGCTGTTGACCCCCAGGCACACGACGGGATCGCTGGCGTTGCACCCGGCATCGATCGGCACTGCCGATGTAGTACCAAGGGACACGCCGAAGTCGAAGACCTCGAACACGTCGCCGCGTTGGAACGCGTCGGTGACGGTCAATCTGCCCGGTCCGCTGAGCGTAAATGTCCACGGCGGAGCTCCCACGAACTGGGAGTTTCCAGCGCTGCTCGGAACACAGGGCCCGCAGGCATCGGCGAAGCTACCCGTGCCCGCGAAATGGAACTCCTGCCAGAGGCCGCCGACAGGAACAGGGGTTGCGCCCGCCGCCGGCACGAACACGCTGACGGCCAGAGAGCAACACAAGACGAGCAACGTCACAAGACGTTTCATCACACCCCCTCCTCTCCTACTGGGAAATGGCTCGAACCTCTCCCATGAGCCACGATACGTGAGGATCGTTACATATCTCGGTAAAAGATCAAGGCGGGTCACCGCATCGACGCCACATCAGGCTGAGATCCCCACCTCGTCCCAAGGGAGGATGGCCAGTACAGTCGCCCGGTGAATTCAGTCGAGCGGGAGCGGATGGTCGCGGGCGAGCTGTATCGGGCCAGCGACCCGGAG
>JBKPGF010000044.1:0-76910 GCA_046729255.1 Actinomycetota bacterium | reverse complement strand
CGTTTTAGGCGCCCCCTCCCCGGGCGGGAGGCACGCGCCACTACTAACCCGGGGGTTTTCCGGGGCTGGGGGGCCGCCACCGGGCCCCCGAGTCGTTCTCGGGTCTAGGCGGCTCGGCGGATCTGCTCGTCGAGGCCGATCGGTGTGACGCCGAAGGCCTCGATCGCAGGAGCTGGATCACAGACCTGGTCGCCGCTCTCGTCGAGCATCTTCAGCTGGTCGCGCGTGATCGGCGCGAACGGGAGCCGGTCGGTGAGCGTCGCGCCAACTCGCATCAGACCGACGGGGATGTGCAGCGTTGCCCGTCTCTTACCGAGCACCTTGCGGATCCGCTCGTAGAGCTCGACCCACGTGACGACGTCCGGCCCGCCGAGCTCGAAGGTCTGTCCGCCAACGCCGGCAGCGCTCACGCTCTCTGCGAAGAACGCCGCAACGTCGTCGACCCAGATCGGCTGAATGCGCTGCGCGCCTTCGCCGACGACGGGTGTCACGGGGGACCAGCGAATCTGCCGCATGAACATCGGCAGGACGCCGCCGTCGGCGCCGAAGACGAAGCTCGGCCGGAAGATGACGTATTCGAGCGTCGAGCCCTTCACGGTCTGCTCCATGTCCCACCTGGCCCGGTAGTAGGGAACGAGGTTGCGATTCGCCTCGCTCGTGCCGAGCGCGCTCATGAGCACGAAGCGCCGCACGCCCGCCGCTCCGGCCGCCGCGACGAGGTCCCGTGTGCCCTGCGCCATCACGCGCTCGAACTCCTCGGGGCTGCCCTTGATGATCGCGACGAGATGGACGACGCACTCGACATCCTCGACTCCGGCGCGAAGGCTCTCCGGATCGGTCACGTCGCCGTCCAGCAGGCTGCAGCCCCACGCCTCCAGGGTCTTCGCATCGCCGGGGTCGCGAACGAGCGCGCGAACGTCATGGTCGCGCGCCCGGAGCGCGTGGACGATCTTCGGCCCGACGAAGCCGGTGCCGCCTGTGACGAGGACCTTCACCGGCCCTCCTCGTCAGCGAAATTGCGCCAGTAGGCGCTCGGCGTCGGGCCCTTCTGGCCCTGGTACTTCGAGCCGAGGCCGGCGGAGCCATAGGGAGCGGACGCGGGCTCGGTCAGCTGCACGAACGAGAGCTGGCCGATCTTCATCCCGTGGTAGATGGTGATCGGGAGATTCGCAACGTTCGACAGCTCGAGCGTCACGTGTCCGTCCCAACCGGGATCGATGAAGCCGGCCGTCGAGTGGATGAGCAGTCCCAGCCTGCCCAGTGAGCTCTTTCCCTCGAGCCGCGCGACGAGATCGTCGGGGAGCTTGATCCGCTCGAGCGTCGAGCCGAGCACGAACTCGCCGGGATGCAGGATGAACGGATTGTCTCCGGAGATCTCGACGAGCTCCGTGAGCTCTTCCTGCGGCTGCTTGACGTCGATGAACGGATAGCGCGCGTTGTGGAAGACCCGGAAGTACCGGTCGACGCGTACGTCGACGCTCGAGGGCTGGAGCAGCGACGCGTCGTAGGGTTCGATCTCGATGCGGCGCTCGTCGAGCAGCCGGCGGATCGTCACGTCCGAGAGCACCATCGGCCCCGATTCTACGAGGCACCTCTCGTCGTGGGGACAGTCTCAGTGACTGTCCCTGAGACTGTCCCCTAGACATGGCTTTTCTGGCCGCCGACCGCTCGGATATCCTCGCGTTTCCCGTGGCCGCGACAAAGACCATCGAGCTCGTGACGAGCGTGCCCGGGCCGCGCTCGGCCGCGATCCTCGCCCGTAAGGAGCAGGTCGTCGCCGAGCCGCTTTCGATCTACGTGCCGGTGGTCGCAGCCGAGGGTCGAGGCGCGACGCTCACGGATGTCGACGGCAACACGTTCATCGACTTCACCGGCGGTGTCGGCTGTCTCGCGGTCGGGCACGCGCACCCGCGAGTCGTGGCCGCCGCGCAGGAGCAGATGCAGCTCTTCACGCACACCGACTTCACAGTCGTGCCCTACGAGCCGTACCTCGAGCTCGCGGAGCGGCTCTGCACGCTGACGCCGATCGACGCGCCGACGAAGGCGGCGTTCTTCAACTCCGGCGCGGAGGCGATCGAGAACGCCGTGAAGTTCGCTCGCGCCTACACGGAGCGGCCGGCGGTGATCGCGTTCGAGGGTGGCTTCCACGGACGCACGCTGCTGGCGCTGACGCTCACGTCCAAGACGCACCCGTACAAAGCCGGGTTGGGACCGTTCGCGCCAGAGGTCTACCGCGCCCCGTTCGCGAACGACTACCGCGGCCCGACCGCGGCCGAGGCCCTCGCCGCGCTCGAGCGGGCGCTCGTCACCCAGGTAGCCGCCGAGCAGGTGGCGGCGATCGTCATCGAGCCGGTGCAGGGGGAAGGCGGCTTCGTGGTCAGCCCCCCGGAGTTCATGGCCGGCATTCGCGGCCTCTGCGACGAGCACGGCATCGTCTTCATCGTCGACGAGGTGCAGACGGGCTTCGCGCGCACCGGCCGGTTGTTCGCGATCGAGCACTTCGACGTCGAGCCCGACCTCATGGTCGTCGCGAAGTCGATCGCGGGCGGGCTCCCGCTCTCCGGAGTGCTGGGCAGGGCGGAGATCATGGACGCTCCCGCCGACTCAGCCGTGGGTGGCACCTACGTGGGAAATCCGGTCGCCCAGGCGGCCGCGCTGGCGGTGCTGGACGTGATCGAGGACGAGGGGCTCGTCGCGCGGGCTTCGGCGATCGGCGACACGCTCCGTGAGCGAATGCTCGCGTGGCAGGAGCGGTTCTCGCAGGTCGGCGACGTGCGGGGACTGGGCGCCATGCTCGCCATCGAGCTCGTACGCGACCCCGTCACGAAACAGCCCGCCCCTGACGTCGCGACAGCCGTCGCCGAGCAGGCGATGCGCGCAGGACTCCTCCTCCTGAAGTCGGGGATCCACAGCAACTGCATCCGCGTGCTCGTCCCGCTCGTCATCGCCGACGCAGAGCTGGACGAGGCCCTCGATGTGTGGGAAGCGGCTCTCGAAGCGTCCTGTAGCTGATCGACCGCACTAGACTCACGCGCTGATGCGCCCGCGGAACGAGAAGGTGGAGCTTCTTCGAAACGTTCCCCTGTTCGCCGCCTGCTCGACGAAGGAGCTGCGCCGAATCGCCGCCATCGCCGACGAGTTGGCGTTCCGCGAGGGGAAGATCTTGACGAAGCAGGGCGGCCCCGGGCGGGAGATGTTCATCCTCCTCGACGGCTCGGTTAAGGTCGAGCGGAACGGCGTGCAGATCAACCAGCTCGGGCCCGGCGACTTCCTCGGCGAGGGGGCGCTCGTGCTTCGGAAGCCCCGCAACGCCACGATCACCGCGACGTCTCCGCTGCGCGCCCTCGTCATCACCGACGCGAACTTCAACGAGCTGCTGCTAGCGGACGGGCGAATCTCCGGCAAGGTGCACGAGACTCTCGCTGCGCGGACGCCTCCCGAGGAGTAGAACTCGGTCGCGTTCCGCAATAGACTCCTTGCATGAGGCTGCACAAGGACGGGAAGGTCGAGTTGCTGGCGACGGTCCCGTTGTTCTCCGGTTGCTCGAAGAAAGAGCTGCGCCGCATCGCGAGTCTCGCCGACGAGATCGACCTACGCAGTGGAAAGGTGCTGACCCGGCAGGGCGCTCTCGGCCGGGAGTTCTTCGTGCTCTTGGACGGGACGGTCGACGTGGTTCGCAACGGCGAGCACGTCTCGACGCTCGGCCCCGGAGACTTCTTCGGCGAGCTGGCGCTCATCTCGAACATCCCGCGCACCGCGACCGTCACGGCCACGACGCCCATCCGCGCGCTCATCGTCGTCGACCGCGACTTCCGGCAGCTGCTCAAGGAAGACGCCAGCATCGCCGTGAAGGTGCTCGGGGCGATGGCCGAGCGAATGCCGCCGGCCGACACCCACTAGCCGCGCCTAGAACACAAGCCGCGACCGGCGTTCGTGCCGCTCGAGCGCGAGCTCGATCAGGCGGTCGAGCAGCTCCACGTAGGAGATGCCCGAGGCCTCGAAGAGCTTCGCGTACACGCTCGTCGCCGTGAAGCCGGGGATCGTGTTCAGCTCGTTCACGAGCACCTCTCCCCCCTCGGTCACGAAGCAGTCGACGCGGGCCATCCCCTCGCACTCGGTGGCGACGAAGGCCTGGACGGCGAGCTCCTGGACGCGACGCGCCTGCCCATCGGTGATGCGCGCCGGGACGACGAGGTCCATCTCCCCCTCGTCGTACTTCGCCTCGTAGTCGTACCACTCGTTGTGCGTCACGACGATCTCGCCGACGAGCGACGCGACGGGCTCCCGGTTGCCCAGCACGCCGACCTCGACCTCGACACCCGAGACGAACTCCTCGACGAGCACCTTCTCGTCGTGGGTGAACGCGAGCTCGACGCCGGCACGTAGCTCGTCCTCGTCATGAGCCTTCGTGATGCCGACTGACGAGCCAAGGCGGGCCGGCTTCACGAAAACGGGGTAGCCGAACGGATTCTCGGGACGGGTGCCGTTCCTCAGGGTGATGTTCCGTGTCACCGGAACGCCCTGGTCTCGCATGACCGCCTTGAACAGGTCCTTGTCCATGCAGACCGCCGACGCGGTGACGCCCGGTCCGACATAGGGGACATCCGCGAGCTCGAGCAGCCCCTGCACGGTGCCGTCCTCGCCGAACGGGCCGTGCAGTATCGGCAGGACGACGTCGACGTCGCCGAGCGTCTTCGTCACCGTCCCGCCTGTGGCGGGAACGGGGAGCGTCTCCGCTGCCGAGCCCAGCTCCTTCCTCGTCCCCTCGCCGAGCGCCCAACGCCCGTCGCGGCCGATCTCCACGGTGACGACGTCGTAGCGGGCCGGATCGAGCGCGTCGGCGACGGAGCGCGCCGAGGCGAGCGAGATTCCATGCTCGCTCGAGCGACCCCCCATGAGAATGGCGACACGCCTCACGGAGGCGGCGGCTCCTCGGTTGGGAGCGTGTCCGTAGGGAAGGTGTCCGTCGTCGTCGTCTCCTCCGGCGGTGGCTCTACGAAGCGACCGACGGTGATGGTGACCGTCGACCTGGGGTCGGCCTCGATGCCGCCGGCCGGCGTCTGCGCGAGGACGATGCCGTCCTCCTCGAAGACGTCGGTGTCGGCGGTGACGACGACGACCTTGAACCCGGCGTTCCTGAGGGTCGCTCGGGCGGTCTGGACGTCGAAGCCTTCGACGTCGGGCACGGGCACCTGCGCCGGCCCCTTCGACACCGTCAGCGCGATCGTCGTCCCGGGCCGCTGCTGCGAGCCGCCGGCGGGGTTCTGGCTGATGACGGTGTTCTCCGGCCGGTCGGAGTTCTCGAAGACGGGTGAGCCTGCTGTGAAGCCGGTATCCTCGATCTCGGCGACGGCATCGTCCAGCGAGCTCCCCACGACAGACGGCACCGCGATCAGCTGCACGCCCTTGGAGACGTTGATGCGCACGGTCTCGCCCTCGACCAGCCTCGTGCCGGCGCCGGGGCTCTGCCCGGTCACGACCCCGGGCTCCTGCTCCGAGAAGACCTCGACCACGCTCACCTTGAGATTGGCGGCTGTCAGGGCCGCGACCGCGTCGTCACGGGTCTGACCGACGACCTCCGGGACTGTCGTCTTCGCCTTGCCGCTGGAAACGAAGATGACGACCGTCGACTCCTTGTCGACCTCCGTCCCTGCGCCAGGATCCTGGTCGAAGACGTACCCGTCCTGGACGTTCTCGTTCGGCCGCTTTTGCACCTTGGGGACGAGTCCGGCTTGCTTGATCTCGTTCACCGCGAGCTGCTGCACCTTGCCCTCGACGAAGGGGACGGAGATGAGATCGGCTCCAGCAAGCTGGTCGGCGACGCGGTCGTAGACGTAGTACGCCGCGAAGCCGGCGGCGACGATGAGCAAGCCGGCCAGGAGCCATGGCCAGAACGGCCGACGCCGCACCGCGCGGTCGTAGTCGTAGTAGCGGTCTCGCCTGTACGTCGTCGGCGCCTCCGAGCCGGACATGACAGACGTTGCCGCCGTTGCGACGCCTGCCCCCGCGAGCACCGAGGTCGCCGCCTCCTCCGTGGCCGGCGACACGGAGAGCCCGGCTGCAAAGCGGGCGAGATCGGCGTCCATGTCGCGGGCGCTCTCGTACCGTCGACCCGGCTCCTTCGCGAGCGCTCGGAGCACGATGGCGTCCAGCTCGTGCGGGATCTCCGACCGCTTCGCCGAGGGCGCCTCGGGGACCGCAGAGAGGTGCTGCATCGCCACCTCGAGCGGTGTCTCGCCCGTGAACGGGACGCTGCCCGTGAGCATCTCGTAGAGCACGATCCCGGTCGAGTAGAGGTCGGCCGACGGGCCTGCAGGCATACCGCGCGCCTGCTCGGGCGAGAGGTACTGCGCCGTGCCGATGATCGAGCCTGCCTCCGTCACCTGGCTCGACCCGGAGCGGGCGATTCCGAAGTCCATGACCTTGATCCGCCCGTCGGGCGCGACGATGACGTTGTGCGGCTTGATGTCGCGGTGGACGATCCCGTTCCGGTGAGCGAACTCGAGCGCCGCGAGAATCTGCCGCGCGTAGTCGACGGCGACGCGGATCGGCGTCGCGCCTCTGGCTACGAGGAGCTCCTTGAGGGTCCGCCCCTCGAGGTACTCCATGGCGATGTAGTACGTCCCGTTGGAGTGCCCGCGGTCGTAGACGGCGACGATGTTGGGGTGGGAGAGCACGGCAGCGCTCTTCGCCTCTCGGCGGAACCGCTCGACGAACTGCTCGTCCTGCGCGTGACGCTCGTCGAGGGTCTTGATCGCGACCGGGCGGCCGAGCTCTTGGTCCTCGGCGAGGTACACGGTCGCCATGCCGCCCGTGCCGAGCTTCTTCACGATGAGGTAGCGGCCGTCGAAGACCTCGTCGGGCTGGAAGTCGGAGGACGCCACAGCTACGCGCCTTTCCCGCTCAGGGCGCTCGTCATGATCTCCCGCACGAGCGGCGCCGCCGTCGAGCCTCCCGTACCGGCCTGGTTCTCGAGGACGAGCGAGACCGCGATGCGAGGCTTGTCCGCCGGCGCGAAGGCGACGAACCACGTCGTGTTCCGGCCGGCCACGCCCGTCTCGGCGGTTCCCGTCTTGCCGGCCACCTCGACGCCCGAGATCTGGCCGGCCGTGCCCGTGCCTGCAGAGACGGCCGAGACCATCATGTCGGTGAGCGTTGCGGCCGTCGACTCCTTCATCACGCGTCCGACCTCTTTCGGCTCGTGCCGTAGGACTACCTTCCCGCCTGGCCCGCGGATGAGCTGGACGACGTACGGCTGCATGAGCACGCCGTCGTTCGCTATCGCCGCGGCCACCATCGCCATCTGCAGCGGCGTGATCCCCAGCCGCTCCTGCCCGAACGCGAGGCGCCCCGGGTCGACCTGGAAGTCCTGCTTGGGGAAGAAGAGCTTGCCTCGCTGGTAGAGGCCGCTGGGGCGCTGCTCGTCGCTCGGTGTCTCGAGCCCGGGGCTCGCGTACATGCCGAAGCGGCGGCCGTAGTCGAGGATCGCGGTCGCGCCCAGCTGCTTGCCGACATTGCAGAAGACCGAGTTGATGGAGTACTGGAGGGCCTGGTGGAAGTTCACGGTGCCGAAGGGGCTGTTCGTGTCGTAGTTGTAGACGGGCTTCCCGTACTCGGTGCAGTATCCGGGGTCGTTGAAGGTCGTACCCGGTCCGACCTTCCCCGAGTCCAGGGCGGCGGTGGCGGTCACGAGCTTGAATGTCGAGCCCGGCGCGTACAGGCCGGTGGTCGCCCGGTTGAGCAGTCGTGCGGCCGGCGAGCAGGCCGCCGGTCGTCTCGTGATCCTCTGGAAGTTCCGCTCGACCTGGTTCGCGTCGTAGCCGGGGGATGTCGCCATCGCCAGCACCCGTCCCGTGGACGGCTCCAGCGCGACCGCTGCGCCGCACTTCCCTGCGAGGACGCGCTGCGTGACTCTCTGGCGATCGGGATCGATGGTCAGCACGACCGAGTTGCCGACGATCGTCCGGCCCGTCAGCGCGTCGAGCTTCGAGCCGAGCACCGTGCGCAGGCTGCCGTTCGAGCCCGTGAGATAGTCGTTCAGCGAGCGCTCGAGCCCTGCGCGTGACCTTGCCTGGGTCGAGTAGCCGACGATGTTCGACGCGAGGTCTGCGTGCGGATAGCGGCGGAAGTACAACGTCTGGCCGTCCACCTTCCGCTTTCGGTTCGCGGCGAGCACCGTCCCGTCGGCAGCGTAGACGAGCCCGCGCTTGATCTTGAACTGGGCGACGCTCTTGATCGCGTTGTCCTGTCGCGCAGCGAGGTCGCCGGCTGCCCACGCCTGCCAGTACGTGGTGCCCACGACGAGCACGGCGATGAGCACCAGTCCGACGAACGCGACCCTGCGGATCTCGGCGTTCATTGCGCGCGCGCCTCAGCGCGGTTCGAGACGAGTAACAGTCCGGCGACCATCACGAAGTTCGCCACGACGCTCGAGCCGCCGTAGCTCACGAAGGGCAGCGTGATCCCCGTCAGCGGGATCACGCGCAGCACGCCGCCGACGATGATGAACGCCTGGAGGGCGAGGCCGAAGGTGAAGCCGACGGCGAGCAGCTTCGAGAAGCCGTCCTCGGCGAGGATCGCCGCGCGGAAGCCACGCAGGCAGAGGACCATGAACACGAGCAGGAACGCCGCAATGCCGATCAGGCCGAGCTCTTGGGCAAGCGCCGCGAAGATGAAGTCCGTGTCGAGGTAGGGGATGTACGGGTTCCCTTCCGGGCTCGTGAACGTCCCTCGCCCCAGGCCGGTGCCGCCGAAGCCGCCGTTGCCGATCGAGTAGAGCGCCTGTGCCGGCTGATAGCCCGCGCCGTGCACGTCGGTCCACGGGTCGAGCCACGTGTCGACGCGTTGCCCGACTCGGCCGATGGAGGTGTACGCGAGCGCGGCGCCGCCGGTGAAGAGGGCGAGCCCGGCGGCCACGAAGAGGGCGCGACCCGTCGCGACGTAGAGCATGGCGAGGAAGATCCCGAAGTAGAGGAAGGCGCTGCCGAGGTCGTTCGTCTCGACGAGGACGAGCATCGCGGCGCCGAAGAACAGCAGCAGCGGCCCGAGGTCCTTGAGTCTCGCCTGGGCGAGCACCTCCCGCTTCTCCCGCAGGTACGCGGCGAGGAAGACGATGAGGAAGACCTTCGCCAGCTCACCGGGCTGGAACCCGAGCGGGCCGATGTCGACCCAGAGCCGCGCGCCGTTCACCGTCTGCCCGATCACCGGCAGTGCGGGCAGCGCGAGCAGCACGACGGCCGCAACGCCGCAGACGTACTTGTAGCTCTCGACCCGCCGGTAGTCCCGACCGAAGGCGAGCAGCACGACCGCCATCACGACGACGCCGACGACGATCCACGCCGTCTGGCGGAGCGCGTCCGTGGGGTCGATCCGGTAGATCTCGGTGACGCCGATCGCCGTCAGCAGCGCCACCAGCGGCAGGAGGTAGGGATCGGCATACGGCACCGCCAGGCGCAGCACGATGTGCGCGGCGAGGTAGAGGCAGAGGAAGAACACGCCGTACGTCAGCGATGCGCCCGAGATCACGTCCTGGCGGGCGATATAGACGCTCGCGAAGCCGAGGCAGGTGATCACGGCCACCACGGCGAGGCTCATTAGCTCGCGATTTCTGTAACTCATGGCACGACGTCCCGGGCGTAAGAGTTCACTTCGCGGATCGCGGCGCCTCGGCTCTGGAGCTCGTGGTCGAACAGCCGTCGCCGCTCTGCCTGCGAGAGGTTCGCGGCGATGATCGGGCTCTCCCAGACCACCCGGTACAGCTTGACGCCGAAGCCGAGGTCCCAGGGCAGCCCCTGGTAGACGGCGACGGTGCCGTCGTCCTCGACGCCTACGAAGTGCGAGCGGGAGAGCCCGAACACGGCCAGTGCGCCGACGACGATGACGACCGCCGCGGTCGCGGCGAGCGTCTGACCGAGCCGCGCGCGGCGACGTCGCGGCGCGTGCTCGACCTCGGCGCCGTCCGCGAACGGGCTAGGGATGCCGTGGAGAGTCTCCTCGTCGTCCCGTAACCGAATCTCGCCCGTCCGCTCGAGCGCCTCCGGGCTGCCCGCGACCTCGAACAGAACGACGGTGATGTTGTCCTCGCCGCCGGCGTCGTTGGCCCTGTCGACGAGCGAGCGGGCGGCAGCCTCGAGATCTTCCCTGTGCCGCTCGAGCTGCTCGAGGATGACCGCGTCATCGACCATCGAGCTCAGCCCGTCGGAGCAGAGCACGAACACGTCCCCCGGCTGCGTGGGGACGGCGATCGCGTCGACTGCGACCTCCGCGTCCGTACCGAGAGCCCGGGTGATGACGGAGCGATGTGGATGCTGGTCGGCTTCGTCGGGCGTGAGGCGGCCCGAGCGCACGAGCTCGGCGACGAGCGAGTGGTCCTCCGTGATTTGCTCGAGGGCTCCGTCGCGGAGGAGGTACGCCCTGGAGTCGCCGACGTGCCCGACCCAGACCTGGTCGTCCTCGACGAGCGCCACCGTCATCGTCGTACCCATCCCGGACACCGACTGGTCGCCGGACGCGCGCTCGTAGACACTGCGGTTGGCGGCCTCGATGAGCGCGATAACGCGATCTCTCCCTGAGCCCTCGGTCGTCTCCGCGCGGCCGACCGCCGCCGCTGCGAGTCGCGACGCGAGCTCACCTGCCTGGGCGCCGCCCATGCCGTCCGCGATGGCGAAGAGCGGCGGCTCGCAGATGAAAGCGTCCTCGTTGTGGCGTCGCCGGCGGCCGGGGTCCGTAAGCCCGGCGGAGTGCAGGACCGTCATCGCTCGAACCGGAGGTCGGTCTCGCCGATACGGATCACGTCACCCGGGGCGAGCTTACGGGCCTGGTCGATGGGGACGCCGTTCACGGCTGTACCGTTGGTCGAGCCGACGTCCTCGAGCCAGACGCCGTCCGGCCGCGACTCGACTCGGGCGTGGAGCATCGACGCGAACTCGTCGTCCAGCGGAATGTCGTTGCCGGCGCCCCGCCCGACGGTGACCGCCATCGTGTCGATCTCGTACACGGCGGAGTCGCCCTTGGAGTCGCCGTTCGGGACAACGAGCCGACCGGTGACCTTCCGCTTCTGAGGCGCCGCCTGGCGCACCTGCTGGGGCGCGAGCACAAAGCTCTCCTGTGGCGTGCGCAGGTCGCGACTCGCGGTACGAACGACCCGCCAGAGGAAGAGGTACAGGAGCACGAGGAAGCCGATCTTCAGCAGCAGGAGCGCTTCGTCGACCGCTATCTGAGCGGCGATCACGGCAGCTCGCGCGTGAAGACGAGCTCGGTCTCTCCCACCGTCACCTTGTCGCCCTGGTCGAGCTTCGCGCGCTCGACGCGTGCGCCATTCACCTCGACGCCGTTCGTCGAGTCGAGGTCGATGATCCAGTAGGAGGTTCCCTGCTGGCGCAGCTCGGCATGGCGCCTCGACACGTTGGGGTCGTCGAGACGGACGTCACAGGTCGCAGAACGCCCCAGCACCGTCACGGGCTTCGTGATCTCGTGCCTCGTCTGGCCGTCCACGAGCGCGACGGTCTCGCGGGCGACCTCTCCCGCAGTATCGGAGCCGGGCGGCTCCGTCGGCCGGTAGACCATCGTCTGGGCGGGTTCCAGCGCGGGCTCGGGCTCGGCATCCCGCGCCGAGCGCTGCTGGATCATGCGCGTGGCGATGCCGAACTCGCCCACGGCGAGGTCGTCGTCGGTCGTCATGAGCACGACGGGCGGGGAGAGCATGACGTAGCTCTCCCGCCGGGCGTGCTGGGCGAGGTACTCCTGGAGCTCGAGCTTCAGCGATGCCTCGTACGCCTCGAACTGCTGGCGGTCGGGGGTCGAGAGATAGACGGTGAACTCGTTCGGGACGTAGACGCGTGACACCGAGACCGTGCGGTGGTCGTCCATCTCCTTCGTGAGCTTGCGCGCGAGCTCGACCGGCTGCACGCTCGACTTGAAGGCACGGCCGAACACGCCCTCGACGAGCGCTTCGATCTTTTGCTCGATAGTCCGCAGGATCACTGGTCGTCTCCGTCGTACGGACGGCTTTTACCCGGCCCCACGAGAACCGAGCATGTCAAGGACGAAGGGAGCGTTCGTACCGGAAAGGATACGGGCGCTACCCGCCGCTGACGGCTCTCAACTGACGCACTGTCGCCACGGTGTCCATGGTCTGGTGCTCGGGCTCGGCCTCGAGCCGGGCGCGGACGTACGGCTCGGCGACGAGCGCGAGGCAGATCAGCCAGCCCATCCCGACGACGGGAAGGGCGGTCAGCGACGGCGCTGCGAGCAGTTGACCGGCGAGGAAGAACGCGGCGAGGCCGGCTGCAGCCCAGGGTCCGCGGGCTCGCGCAAAGGGCAATGCCGCAGCCACGAGCCCGAGCACGATCGCCTGGACGATCGTCACCCGTTCGAGCGCGCGCACGACCGCGGACGCCGCCTCTCCAGGCCGGTCGGACGCCGCAATGCCGAGGCGATCGAGTGCGCTTACGCCTGCGACCGCGGCGGTGACGAGGACGGCCATCGCGACCTGCACGCCGCGTCGCACGGTGTTTGCGATGACGAGGCCGGCGACGGGCAGCGCCGCCACGAGCCCCACCGAGGCGAGCAGCGGCCCGATCGTCACGAAAAGCCCGTCCCCCGGGCGCCGCCAGTTGAGGATGAGCCATACGAGGGCTGCGGCCGCGTACACGAGGGCGAGGCCCAGCGCGTAGTTCCCGAGCGGCAGGACGGGAACCGCGAGGCAGAACGCGAGCGCCAGCCGTTGCTGCAACAGCGCCAGTACGCCCGCGACGGCGCCGAGGGCGGGCGCCCAGCCCGCGGGGTAGAACGGCAGGGCGGCGGCGCTCCAGGTGGCGAACAGCACAGCGGCGCCGGCGGGCGCGAGCCTTCGAGCAGCCGTCGTAGGCTGCAGCGCGATCCGGGGAGGCTTCCTGCCGGCGCGGCGTAGCCGAGGGCTGACCTTGCGGAGCCTCGCGGCGAGCACATGCGCGGGCGGGCGCCGGCGCGGATCCTGCGCCAACGCGCGGTCGACGCACTCGACAATGGCCGGATCGAGGTCCGGACGCTCGGTCGCGAGGGAGGGCGGTCCCTCTTCGATACGACGGGCGGTGTCGAGCAGCGAGCCGCCCCAGAACGGGTGGCGGCCCGCCAGCGCTTCCCAGAGCAGCACGCCGACGGCCCAGACGTCCGCCGCGGGCCGGGCGGCATCGCCCCGCAGACGCTCCGGCGAGATGTATGCGAGCGTGCCGGGGATGTCGCCTACGGCCGTCAGGGCCTCGTCCTCGTGCATCACTGCGAGGCCGAAGTCGAACAGCTTCACGCGCACTTCGGGGCTGTCGGCGAGCAGGACGTTGGCGGGCTTGACGTCGCGGTGCACGATCCCGTGTGCGTGCGCGTTCGCGAGGCCGTCGAGGATTTGTGCGCCCGTCTCGATCACCGACTCGTCGTCGAGTCCGTCGGAGCGCATCGCTTCGCGCAGCGTTCGACCGGGGACGTACTCGTAGACGATGTAGACGTGCCCCGGGTCGCGTGCGAGCGCGTGTGCGCGTAGGCAGCGCTCATGACGAAGCCTCGCGGCCGCTCCGGCCTCACGCTCGGCGCGTTCGCCGGCGTTGCCCTCGCGCGGGACGATCTTCAGCGCGACCTCGCGGCCGCGCTCCTCGTCCTCGGCGAGCCACACGGATCCCGAGCTGCCAGAACCGAGTGGTCGGATCGGCCGGAAGCGCCCGAGCACGAGCGATCCGGGAGCGACTGCTGCGGCCGTCCGCGCCATCGACACCGTCCGCTTTGGCCATAGGAACCAGAACTCCTTTACGGGAGGGGCTGGCGGAACGTCGCTCGTCGTCGGGACGCGATGGTCGTTCCGAGGCAAGGACGCAGGGAGCCCGCGTATCGAACTAGATACGGGGGCGACCCCGGACACCGCATCGGGGCGAGCAGCGCCTCAAGGACGACAAAGACGATGTTGCCAGTTCCTCCCCGAGTGTCCCGGCCGGTCAATGGGCTACAGTGGGCCGAATCGCGGCCCCGGTTACCTCATGAGTGAGCGGTTTCCCGACGAAGACATCGAGTTCGACTTCTTCGAAGACGTCGAGACGAGCGAGCAATCGCCGCCCGACTGGTTGCACGAGGAGCAGCGGGAGCAGGAGGAGCAGCCGAGACCTCCGCGCCGCCAGGAGGGTGGTGGAGGCGGCGGACCAGGGCTTAGCCCACGCGGCCGGCTGATCGCCCTCATCGGCGGGGCGGTCGTCATCGCGATCTTGCTCGTCTTCCTCATCCTCAGCTGCACGGGTGAGGGCAAGGCCGGTCGCTACGAGAGCTACATGGACGACATGACCGCGGTGGCCAGCGGGTCGGACAAGATCGGACGCGACCTCGACGCAGCGCTGACGACGCCGGGCATCAAGCCGAACCAGCTGGCAACGCAGCTGGATGGCCTCGCGGATCTCCAGCAGCAGGAGCTGGGCGACGCAGAAGCTGTCGAGGAGCCGGGCGCGCTCGCGGAGGAGCAGGCGGCTGCGCTCCAGTCTCTGAGCTTCCGTGTGACCGGCATGCGGAGGCTCGCGGATGTCTTCAGGTCCACGGCAGGGTCAGACGACACGTCCGGGGCGGCGCTCCAGCTGGCGACGCAGGCAAACCGGCTCGTGGCCAGCGACGTCGTATGGGCGGACCTGTTCCGCGCGGCCTCGCTTGCCCAGATGCGCTCGGACGGCGTTTCGGGGGTTCCCGTCCCAGAGTCGGACTTCGTCCAGAACCCCGAGTTCGGAAGTCCCGCCTACTGGGAGCCGGTATTCGAGCGGGTGAACGGCGCGGCCACTGACGGCGGCACGTCGACCGGAGGCCTGCACGGGACCGGGATCGTCGAGACGAAGGCGCTGCCGAGCGAGGTCGTGCTCGATCCCAACATCGAGAACATCGTCACCGCCGGCACCGACCTCGCCTTCGCCGTGACGATCGAGGACACGGGCGACAACCAGGAAGTCCAGATCAAGGTGACGCTTACGATCCAGCAGCAGCCGTCGCCGATCGTCGCGACGAAGACGGTCGACGTCATCAATCCGGGCGAGACGAAGACCGTCACGTTCAGCGACCTGGGTCAGGTCGCGTTCGCGACGAAGACGACCGTCAAGGTCGACGTCCAGCCGGTCGAAGGCGAGGCGAACACCGACAACAACTCAGCGGAGTACCCGGTTATCTTCTCGCTGGGTTAGGGGTAACCGGCTGGAGTGAGCTTCTCCACGGATGTCGCCGGGTGGATCGCCATCGGAGCGGTTGCCATCGCCGTGGTTGCACTTGTGCTGCTCGTGCTCGTGGTCCGCGACGTGCGCCGGCTGCGCGCGGCGCAGAGCGTGCTGCTCGGCGGCGCTAAACGAGACTTGGCCGACTTCGCCGTGTCCCTTCAGGCCCGCGTCGAAGACCTGCACCGCGCGGTCGACGAGGTGGCGGCGGCGATCGCTCGCGTCGACCGGCGGGCCGACGTGACGCTCTCACGAGTGTCGGTCGTGCGCTACGACGCGTACGACGGCGCGGGCGGCCGCCAGTCGGCGTCGGTCGCGTTCCTCGACTCGAGCCGGAGCGGCGTCGTGCTCAGCGCGATCCAGGGCCGCGACTACGCCCGTGTGTACGTGAAGGAGCTCGACCAGGGCAAGGCCGTGATCGCCCTCTCGCCCGAGGAGCAAGAGGCCGTCGAACGAGCCATGGCCTCCTGAGTCCCTGGACGGTCGACCCCGTGCGGCGGAGCCGCCCTCCGGTCGACCTGGCGCCGCTGGCGGCGGGATGCATCGCCGCTCGGGCCTCGGGCGTACCAGACGTACTGTCCTTCGGCCCTCGGGCTCGCCTCCCTGTCCAGCGGCGCCCCAGGAACTCAGGAGACGCCTCGGTGCGGAAGGGCTGCAACGCCCCGCTACAGTTCGCGGCCTGATGCAGCAGGTACTCGTACTCAATGCCAGCTACGAGCCCCTGAACGTCTGCTCCGTCAGGCGGGCGCACGTGCTCGTGCACAAGCAGAAGGCCGAGCTCGTCGAGGTTCTCGACCGCCCGCTGCGATCGGCCGAAGCCACCTTCGCCTGGCCCCACGTCGTCCGGCTACGCACCTACGTGCGCGTGCCGCGCGCGGCTCAGCGGCGCATCTCGCGTCGGGCGCTCTTCGCACGCGACGGCTGGGAGTGCGTCTACTGCGGGCAGACCAACGTCCGCCTCACGCTCGACCACGTCGTTCCGCGCAGCCGTGGCGGCGATTCCGTCTGGGAGAACGTCGTCACGTCGTGCGCCCCGTGCAACCTCCGTAAGGGCAACCGTCTACCGGAGGAGGTGTCGATGGTGCTGCCGAAGCCGCCGCGGCCTCCCACACCGGCGCTCTTCATCAGGCTGCACACGCCTCGCATTCCCACCGGTTGGCGCCCGTACCTCGAGCCGCGGGCGGCAGCGGCGATTGCGTGACACGAGCCCGTCCCGGTGACGTAGTCGGGACACACCCGTGACCAGGAGGGCAGCGATGACATGGAGGCGGATGGGAGCGCTCGCGCTCGGAGCGGCGGCGGTGCTGGCCGTGGTCGTCGTCGGCGGAGCGACCGGCGCCGAGAGTGACGCGACCGCGACCGCAGCTGGCCGACGGTCGATCACCGCCATCGGCTCGGGAGCCGCGCTCTCCGCGCCGAACCGTGCAGCCTTCTCCTTCGGTGTCGCCACGCAGGCCCGGTCGGCTGCGACGGCCTTGAACGGCAACAACACCGAGATGCGGAAGGTGATCGACGCGCTCAAGCGCCTCGGCGTCGCCGCGAGGGACATCCAGACGTCGAGTGTCTCCCTGTCGCCCCGCTACTCCCCGAACGGAGAGGACATCGCCGGCTTCACCGCCTCGAACACCGTCAACGCGACGATCAGGAATGTCTCCCGCTCAGGCGTTGTCATCGATGCGGCGGTCGGCGCAGGCGCGAACCAGGTGTACGGGCCGTCGTTCACACGATCCGACGAGACAGTGCTCTACCGCCGCGCGTTGACGGCAGCCGTCGCGAACGCGCGCGGGAAGGCGCAGACGCTCGCGCGCGCCGGCAAGGTACGACTGGGCCGCGTGCTGTCGATCATCGAGTCCTCGACCGGGCCCGTGCCGCTCGCGGAGAAAGCGGCGGCGGCCAGGGACGCAGGCGCGCCGATCGAGCCGGGCACGCAGCGGATCGAGGCCTCCGTCACCGTCGAGTTCGCAGTCCGCTAGCGTCCCTGGCCGCGGCTTGCTCAACGCCCGGCGAAGCCGGGCTTTCGCGCGCCGCTGACGCCTCTGGCGGCGGGACGCGGCACTCGCGTCGCTTGGCCGTACCGAGTACTGCCCTGCGCGCCGCTCGCTTGCCTCTCTGACCAGCGGGGCCCCAGGAACGCTAGTGCCTAGCCGTCCAGCGCGTCACGAAGCGAGCTCACGTACTCGCGGAGGGCCTCGGGGCCCTCCTCGGCGATCTCGACCGCGCGGGAGCCGACGACGACGCCGTCCGCGATCTCGGCAGCTGCCCGGGCGAGTTCGGGAGTGGAGATGCCGAAGCCGAGGTAGAGCGGCACGTCTGTCATGGCGCGCGCGCGCCATACGAGCTCCGCGGCCTCTTCGGAGAGCGCCTCCCGGGCGCCGGTCGTTCCCGTGACGCTGACGAGGTAGAGCCAGCTGTCGGTTTGCTCCGCGGCGATGCGCAGGCGGTCGTCGGTCGATGTCGGCGCAACGAGCTGGATCCGTCGCAGCTCCGGATGTGAGTCCACCGGCAGATCCGCGACGATCACGCTGTCTGCACCGGCCGAGCGGACGTCCTTCGCGAAGCGCTCGTAGCCGTATGCCTCGAGCAGGGAGGCGTACGTCATGGGGACGATGGGTGTCTCGACGCGTGCGCGCACGTCGGCGAGGCACTCGAGGCACGCAGCCGTCCGCATGCCATCGGCAAGGGCTCGCTCGGCAGCCCGCCGGATGACCGGGCCGTCGGCGAGCGGATCCGAGAACGGGAAGCCGATCTCGACGAGGTCCGCGCCGCCGCGTACGGCGGCCTCCGCCAGCGCCGGAGTCTCTCGCCCGGCCATGAGGTAGATGACGAGCTGCTTGTGGTCTCTCTGGGTGCTAGGCATGACTGCGCGAGGAAAGGCGTTGACGGCGGAACGGCGAATCGCGTACGCGATGCTGAAGTCTCAGCACTTCGATCTGGCGGTGCCGCGCCCGGGATGGATCACCGCAGGCGCGATTCGTCTCGCACTGCTGGCGCTGTTCGTGATCCTCGTTGCCATGGTTCGGCCGCGGCTGACCCCGGACAACGCCGGCTGGGTCGTCCTCGGCGGGGCGCTCGGCGCGGTCGCGCTCGGAATCCTCCTGCTCATTGCGACCCGCCGTGCCGCGCGGGAGCCGTCGACCAGTACCACCGGTCGCGCCACCGAGGCAGTGTTCATCACCCTCAGGCGCATCGGCTTGCCCGTGCTCGCCCTCACGTTCTTCCTCGGCTGGACGTTCGTGTACATCGCCCTGTGGTGGGCGCACCCGGAGGACGCGTTTCGCGGCCTCGACCCGGAGCCGCGCTTCGCGGACTTCTTCTACACCGCGGTATCGACGGCGTTCGTCTCCCCGCCTGGTGACATCCTCGCGCACTCGCGGGGAGCGCGCGCGGCGACGGTGATCGAGATGATGACGGCCTTCGCGCTCGTGACCGCGTACGCCTCGAGCTTCATCGACTGGCATCGCCGCTCAGACTCCGAGGACAGCGGCCAGGTCCTTGTCCCCTCGGCCGGAGAGCCCGACGAGGACTAGCTCGGCGTCCACATTTGCGACGCGGGCCAGCGCGTGCGCAGGCTCGAGAGCGGGAATGATGCCCTCCGTCTCGGCGAGGCGGTGAAACGCGGCGAGCGCCTCCTCGTCCGTCGCCGTCACGTAGTCGGCTCGCCCTGAGTCGCGGAGCAGCGCGTGCTCGGGCCCGACGCCCGGGTAGTCGAGGCCGGCGGAGATGGAGTGGGCGTCCTCGACCTGTCCGTCGGCATCGGCCAGCAGCGACGAACGGGCACCGTGCAGGACTCCGGCCCGTCCGGAGGCGAGGCTCGCGGCGCCGGCCGCCTCGACTCCCACGAGCCGCACGTCCTCGTCATCGGCGAAGCCTGCGAAGATGCCGATCGCATTCGAGCCGCCACCGACACACGCCACCACGGCGTCGGGGAGCCTGCCCTCGGCCGCGAGCATCTGCTGGCGCGCCTCGCGTCCGATCACGGCCTGGAGCTCGCGCACGATCGTGGGGTACGGGTGGGGACCGACGCACGAGCCGATGAGGTAGTGGGTCGTGCGGACGTTCGTGATCCAGTCGCGGATCGCCTCGCTCGTGGCCTCCTTCAGGGTCTTCGTCCCGAAGTCGACCGGGCGAACCTCGGCGCCCAGCAGGCCCATCCGCTCGACGTTGGGCCGCTGCCGCTTCATGTCCTCTTCGCCCATGTAGACCACGCACTCGAGGCCAAATCGCGCGCAGACGGTGGCCGCAGCGACGCCATGCTGACCGGCGCCTGTCTCAGCGACGATCCGCGGCTTGCCGAGCCGGCGGGCGAGAACGGCCTGTCCGAGCGCGTTGTTGAGCTTGTGGGCGCCCGTGTGCAGCAGGTCCTCACGCTTGAGATAGACCCGCCTTCCAGGCAGGAACCGCTCCGCGAGCGTCAGCGGTGTCGGGCGTCCTGCGTACTCACGTCCGAGGGCGTCGAGCTCGGCCGCGAACGACGGGTCTTCCGCAGCCACGCGCCAGCCCTGCTCCAGTTCGTCGAGCGCCGGGATCAGCGTCTCGGGGACGAAGCGGCCGCCGTACTCGCCGAACCAACCCTCGTTCATCCGCGCACTGCTTCGACGAAGGCGCGTACGAGGTCGTGGTCCTTGACGCCCGGCGCGGACTCGAGGCTCGAGCTCGCGTCCACGGCCCACGGATGACATGCTGCGATCGCCTCGGCCACGTTCTCGGGGCCGAGCCCGCCAGCGAGCATGAGTCGCCCTTCGACGGCACGGGCGCGGTCGTGAAGCGTCGCGTCCTCCTCGTGCCAGGGCAGATCGACGACGGTCGCGACAGGAGCACCGTCCCGCAGGAGCACCGCGTCGCGCCCGCGAACCCGACCCTCCTCGCGCTCGTAGACCTGGAGGAGGTCGGTGCCGTGCTCCTCCGCCTCTCCGACGACCACCGCCACCGTCAGCGCCGAGTCGCCGACGTCAAGGACGGCCTCGGCTGCGCGCGGGCTCTGGGGCACGAGCACGAACCCGCACAGGTCGGCGCCCGCTTCGACTGCCACGTCGACGTCCTCCTGGTGCGTGAGGCCGCAGACCTTCGCCAGGGGCCGCGCGATGAGCGATGCGAGGGCCGCTGCCGGATCGGAAGCGCGCATCAACGCCGAGCCGACGAGGATCGCGTCCGCACCGGCCAGCTCCGCCTCGACGCCCTGGACGCGTGTGACGATGCCGCTCTCGGCGACGATGGCGCGCTCCCGTGGCGCCCTGGCCACGAGCTCGAGCTGTGCGTGCCTGTCGATCGCGAACGTCTTCAGATCGCGCGCGTTGAGGCCGATCGGGTCTGCGTCGAGCGCGACGGCTCGTGCCAGCTCTGCCTCGTCGTGGGCCTCGACAAGGGCGTCCATGCCGAGGTCGCGTGCCCGAGCTTGCAGGCGCCGTGCCGAATCGTCGTCGAGGTCGCGCAGCAGCAGCAGGATGGCGTCGGCGCCCGCATCGCGGAGCTCCGCCAGCTCGTCCTCCGTGGAGAAGAACCCCTTGGCCAGGAGAGGCAAGCCGGCTGCCGCGCGCGCGGCCCGCAGGTCCGAGATGTCGCCGCCGAAACGTTCGTCGACCAGCACCGACAGTGCGGCGGCGCCGGACTCTTCGAAGCCCGCCGCCAGGGAAGCCGGATCGGCATCCGGGCGCAGGTCGCCCGCCGACGGCGATCGTCGCTTGACCTCCGCGATCGCCTGCAGGCCGTCCTGCGCGAGCGCGTCGCGGAAGCGTCCCATCAGCGTGCGACCTCGGCCCGCGTGAACGCGACAAGGCTCTCGAGCCGTTCCGCGGCCGCCCCCGAGTCGACGGCGTCGCGCGCCAGAGCGATGCCTTCTGCGAGATCGTGGGCGTGCCCGGCGGCGGCGATCGCGCCTGCTGCGTTGAGCAGCACGGCGTCGCGGTGTGCGCCCGTCTCGCCACCGAACACGGCTCTGATCGCCGCCGCGTTCTCCGCCGGCGTGCCGCCGCGGAGAGCCTCCGGCGCGCAACGCTCGACGCCCAGCTCCGTTGGGTCGATCGTCCGCGAGCGGACGTTCCCGCCCTCGACCTCGTAGACGAGGTTCGGCCCGGCGGGCGAGAGCTCGTCGATCCCGGCCGCGCCGTGCACGACGAACGCGCGTCTCGCCCCGAGCCGGCAGAGCACGTCGGCGATCACGGGCGCGAGGTCCGGCGAGTAGACGCCGACAACCTGCGCGCGGGCGCCGGCCGGGTTGGTCAGCGGCCCAAGCACGTTGAAGACCGTCCGCACGCCGAGCTCCTTGCGCACGGGAGCGGCATGGCGGAAGCCCGGATGATGGGCCGGCGCGAAGATGAAGCCGAAGCCGAGCTCGTCGATCGACTGCGCGATCCGCGTCGGCTCGAGCTCGAGATCGAAGCCGAGTGCTTCCAGCACGTCGGCCGAGCCCGAGGCGGACGAGACCGCGCGGTTGCCGTGCTTCGCCACGGCTGCGCCGGCAGCCGCCGCGACCAGCGCCGCAGCCGTGGAGATGTTCAGCGTCCGCGCGCCGTCGCCGCCGGTCCCTGCTGTGTCCACGAGGTCGTCGCGGGCGGGCACAACGGGAACGACGTGCGCCCGCATCGCCTCCGCGCAGCCGGCGATCTCGTCGGCGGTCTCACCCTTCGCGCTCAGCGCGACGAGGAAGCCGGCGGTCTGGGCGGTCGTTGCCTCGCCGGACATGATCTCGTGCATCGCGCCCTTCGCTTCGGCGAGCTCGAGATCCCGGCCGTCGAGCAGCTGCGCGATCGCGTGCTGGATCACTGCGTCCCCTCCAGAAAGTTCTGCAGCAGATCGCGGCCGAGCGGCAGCGTGAGCACCGACTCGGGGTGAAACTGCACGCCGTCGACGCGGAGCGTCCGGTGCCGGACGCCCATCACCTCGCCGTCCTCTGAGTGCGCCGAGACCTCGAGCTCGTCGGGGATCCGCGTCGCCGCCAGCGAGTGGTAGCGCCCGGCGCTGAAGCCCTGCGGGAGCCCGGTGAAGATGCCGCGGCCGTCGTGCTCGATCTCCGACGGCTTCCCGTGGAGGAGACGCTTTGCCTGTGCGATGTCACCGCCGAACGCCTCGACGATCGCCTGGTGACCGAGACAGACGCCGAGCGTGGGCGTTGTCGGCGCCAGCTGCCGGATGATGTCGAGGGTGGCGCCGGACTCTCCCGGCCGCCCCGGGCCCGGCGAGACGACAAGGTGGGTGGGCTCGAGCTCGGCAGCCGCATCCGCATCGAGCTCGTCGTTTCGGCGGACGACGACCTCGCCGCCGAGCTCCTCCAGGAGATGCGCGAGGTTGTAGGTGAACGAGTCGTAATTGTCGACCAGCAGAACCTTCATCGCTGTGCCTCCGCAAGGTTGAGGGCAGTCTCGAGCGCGGCAAGCTTGCGCAGGCACTCCTCGTGCTCCGACTGCGGGCTCGAGTCGGCGACGACGCCTGCGCCCGCCTGGAGGTACGCGACGCCGTTCGCGAGCACGATCGTCCGAATGGCGATGCACGTGTCGAGCGAGCCGTCGGGCATGCGGTAGCCGACGGCGCCCGCGTACGGGCCGCGGCGGTAACTCTCGAGCTCCGAGATGATCTGCATCGCGCGCACCTTCGGCGCACCGGAGACGGTGCCCGCCGGAAAGCATGCCCGCAGCAGGTCGAACGGCTCGACACCGTCTCGCAGGACCCCTGCGACCTCCGAGACGAGGTGCGTGACGTGCGAGAAGCGCTCCGCCTCGAGGAACCGCTCGACTTTCACCGAGCCGGCTTCGCACACCCGCGAGAGGTCGTTTCGGCCGAGGTCGACGAGCATGACGTGCTCGGCTCTGTCCTTCTCCGAGGCGAGCAGCTTCTCGACGTCGCCTGGTCCTCTGCGGATCGTGCCGGCGATCGGGTTGACGCTGGCGCGTCGCCCGTCGAGCTTCACAAGCGTCTCGGGTGACGAGCCGACGAGCGAGATGTCGCCGAGGTCGAGCAGGAAGTTGTATGGCGACGGATTGATCCGCCGCAGTGTGCGATAGACGGCGATCGCGCCCGCTGCCGTCGGCCGCTCCGCGCGCTGGGACAGCACGATCTGGAACGCGTCCCCCGCGCGGATGTGCTCGATCGCTCGCCGGACGCCTCGCTCGTAGTCGAGCCGTGCCGGGAAGCGACGCGTGTGGCCCCTGCCGTCGGGCGTGACGGGCAGCTCGGGCCGCGGTCCCTCGAGCACGTCGGTGGCTGCGTCGGGATCGCCCCACAGCACTTCCGCGAAGCCGTGCGCGTGGTCGAACCGGACGAGCGTGTCCGCGACCACGAACCGGCTCTCGGGAGCGCTGGGGCCGGCATCGGGTAGAGGTACCGTCGGTTCGAGGGTCGCGGCATGGTCGTACGCGAGGTAGCCGACGACCGGCTCCGGCCGTGCCTCCGCTTCGTCGAAGGACACGAGCTCCGTGCCGCATCCGACGAACGAATGGCGACCGAGCCTGCCGTGCTCGACGGACTCGAGCAGGAACGCAGCCTCTCCCCGCTCGCGCAGCCGCAGGTACGCCCCGAGGGGGGTGACGAGATCTGTGGGGATGACAGTGGTCGGATTCATGGGTTCACGGGAAACAAAAAGACCTTCCGGCTGGAAGGTCTCGTGAGCGAGGCGGCTGTGGACGTCGGGTCAGTCGACGCTCCCGCCTCGCTCACAGCGCCACGCCCAGGTCGAGATCGGGAACGTCATCGTCTCGGCAGGGTAGGTGCACGCACCCGGCTGCGTCAAGCAGCTACGGAGGCTCGCCTATTCGTCGTATGGCTCTACGCCGGCCGGGTACGAGCCGAAGAGGCGCAGCATCCGGGCCTGCGCCCGGACTTCTGCCAGGGCCTCGTGTACCGGCGGATCGAGGGTGACCCGCAAGCACCGCATCGAATCGGTAGCGCCAGGGCGTCGAGGGGATCGGCCGTGACACGAGCTGGACGAGATCGATTCGGTGGCGTGCGAAGGGCTCGATCGTGCGATGGAGCGCGCCCGGCGAGTGGTCGGTGACGAAGCTGAAGGCCGTTCTCCAGTCCTGGGTGGGCGGGTCGAGGCGCGTGTACGTCGAGACGGCCACGAACCGCGTATAGGCATCGGGGTGGTCGCCCACGTTCCCGGAGATGACCGCGAGATCGTGTAGCCGAGCAGCACGCTCGCTCGAGATCGCGGCAACCGTCGGATCGCGGCTGTCCGCGACGTCCTGTGCTGCCGCAGCCGTCGAGGACGTGGCAAACGCCGTCGCCCAGGGCATCGCGGCGAGTAGGACTCGACACTGATCGAGAGCGACGGGGTGCGAGTGCACCTCGCGGATCTCCTCGAGGGCAACCGGCCGGATTCCCACGAGGCAGTGGCGGATGCGGAGCGCTGTCTCATTGACGATCGAGAGCGGTAGCTCGTGGAGCAGGTCGTGGGTCTCGTTCACCGGCCCGACGAGCGAGCTCTCGATCGGCAGCACGCCAAAGTCCACCCGGTGGGCGACGGCCGCCTTGGCGACCGCGAGGAAGCTCGGCAAGGGCACGAGCTCCGACTCCGGGGCAAACAGGCGCTCACAGGCCGCTGCGCTGTGCGCGCCGTCCTGCCCGGGATAGGCAACTCGCAAGCTGCCGCTGGTCGCCGTCACCGCTCCGCCGGCAAGCCTTTGCGGGACCACTCGCTCCACGATCCTGCGTACAGACGGGCGTCCGTGCGGCCAGCCCGGTGGAGGGCCAGGACGGTCGCGCAGGCCGCCACTCCCGAGCCGCAGTAGCACGCGAGCTCCTCGGCCTCGAGCAGCTCGGCAGGGACCTTCGTCCCGGGCGACAGCGGCACGTTGACGGCGCCGGGAATGTGGCCGCCCACCGGGTCGAGGCCGAGGGCCTCGCCGCGATAGCGATCGGCTGGACGCGCGTCGACCAGCACCAGGCTCGGATCGCCGAGCCGATCCGTGATCTCGCCGGTCGTGATGACGTCGTCGCTGCGCTCGCGCGGCGTAAAGGGCACAGGCTCGATCGTCTCCTCGCCCGTCGCGAGGGGGCCGAGCCAGACCTCGAGCCCGCCGTCGAGCACGCCGGCCTGGTCGTGGCCGAAGTGCCGCAACAGCCACCAGAGCCGCGCCGCGCCGCCCGTCATCGCGTCGTCGTATGCGACGACGAGCGTGTTGGCCCCAATGCCGGCCCGACCTGCGGCCGCGGCGAACTGCTCCGCAGCGGGCAGCGGGTGACGGCCGCCGACCTGCGGTGGAATGGAGATGTCGGAGAGCTCGGTGTCGAGGTCGAGGAACGCCGCGCCGGGGATGTGCCCCTCGAGGTAGGCGCGCCGTGCCGACGGAGGATCGGCGAGGCTGTAGCGGCAGTCGGCGAAGCGCACGTCCACGCGCCGAACCCTACGGCGAGATTGCCCGCGTCGCCCTCGGCTGCTAAGGTGGCCGTCGCGATGTTGCTCCTCGGCTGACCACTGAGTCCCCGTGCGCCGCCCGCGCTTCGCCGGGTGACGTCCTCGTGTCGCCGTTCCATCGACTAGGAGCACCGCATGTCCGCAGTTGAAGTTCACAACCTGCGCAAGGAGTTCCGCCGCCGAAGCGGTCGGGGGCGCCGCCGCGTGCCGTTTGCGGCGCTGAAGGACATCTCCTTCACCATCGA
Source organism: Actinomycetota bacterium (assembly GCA_046729255.1). Lineage (GTDB taxonomy): Bacteria > Actinomycetota > Thermoleophilia > Gaiellales > Gaiellaceae > PALSA-612. The sequence goes on along the minus strand of JBKPGF010000044.1, from coordinate 51,120 downwards.
GCGCGGTGAGACGGTCGCCATCCTCGGCCAGAACGGCTCGGGCAAGTCGACGCTGGTCCGGCTGCTCTCGACGCTGCTCCTGCACGACGGCGGAACGGCGCGCGTGTTCGGCCACGACGTCTTCGCGGAGTCGCGGGCCGTCCGCAAGCTCGTCAACCGGGTCTCGGTCGAGGCCTCGTTCTTCAAGAAGATGTCGGCGGCTGAGAACCTCAGCTACGCCGCCCGTTACTACGGGATGACCGCGAAGCAGACTCGCGGTGAGATCCCGCGCATCCTCGATCGCGTCGGGTTCCCCGCCGAGAGGCGTAACGAGTCGATGGAGAACCTCTCGCGCGGCATGCAGCAGAAGGTCGCGTTGGCCAGGGCGCTCCTGACCTCGCCGGTGCTGCTGCTGCTCGACGAGCCGACCACGGGACTGGACCCGCGCTCGAAGCTCGAGGTGCAGGAGTTCATTCGCGAGATCCGGGACACGCACGAGTCGACGATCCTGCTCTGCACGCACGACCTCGCGGAGGCTGAGGCGCTCGCTGACCGCGTCGGGATCCTCGACCGCGGCGAGCTGCTGGCACTCGAGCCGGCGGACGAGCTGAAGGAGCGCTACGGCGCCGAGACCCTCGAGGAGGCGTTCTTCGCCGCCACCGGCCGCGCGTTCGAGGAAGAGATGAGTCAGGAGGATCTGGAACGGGAGGTGTTTGCATGAGGGCGATGCTGGGAGCAGTGCGAGCCGAGCTCGTCGGCGCCGGCGGCGTCGTCGAGCGGAACGCCTACCTCACGAAGCGCTACATCTGGTGGGACGTCGCGTGGCTCGTCTGGACCATCGCCAATACGCTCACGATCGTCTTCATCGCCAAGGGTATCGAGGCGAGCGGCGTCAAGATCGACGTCGACCAGACGATGACGTACCTGCTCATCGGCGCCGTCGTCTGGGCGTACCTCGGCATCCTCTTCGCCTTCCTCATGGAGACCGTGGCATGGGAGCGCTGGGAGGGGACGATCGAGTACACGTTCATGGCGCCGCTGTCGCGGGCAATGCACCTGGCCGGGCAGGGGGTCTTCGCGGTCCTCTACGGGCTGATCAGGGCGTTGCTCCTGTACGCGATCTGCGCCTTCCTGTTCTTCGATCTCACCGTGCCCAACGCCGACTACTTCGCCGCCTTCGTCATCCTCGTCATCTCGTCGGTCTCGTTCATCGGTATCGGCATGATGGTGTCCGTCCTGCCGCTCATCTCACCGGAGAAGGGGACGCAGCTGGGGTTCGTCGCGCAGGGCACGCTGCTTGTCGTCTCGGGCGTGTACTACCCGGTGTCCGTGCTTCCCGAGTGGATGCAATGGCTCGCGAAGCTGTCACCGGCGACGTATGCGCTCGACGGCATCCGTGCGGCGATCATGGAGGGGGCCGCACTGGACACGCTGTGGAGCGACATCTGGCCAATGATCGTCATCGGCGTGGTGTCGATCCCGCTCGGCCTCTGGACCTTCCATCGCGGCGAGGTCTACGCCAAGAGGCACGGGAAGCTGAAGCGAAGCGGATGAGCGAGCCCGTCGTCCACGTCGCGGAGCTGCGGAAGACGTTCGAGGTGCCCGAGCGCGAGGCCGGGCTGCGCGCGGCCACGAAAGGCCTGGTCCGGCGGAAGATGCGCGAGGTCAGGGCGGTCGACGGCATCACGTTCGACCTCGCGCCGGGCGAGATCGTCGGCTTCCTCGGCCCGAACGGCGCCGGCAAGACGACGACGCTGAAGATGCTCTCGGGGCTGCTCTACGTCACCTCGGGGGAAGCCCGAGTGCTCGGCCACGTGCCCTCGAAGCGCGAGCGGGACTTCCTGCGCCGGATCGCCTTGATCATGGGCAACCGCAACCAGCTCCAGTGGGACCTGCCGGCGCTCGACTCGTTCGAGCTGAACCGGTCGATATACCGCCTCCCGCGCCAGCAGTTCCTGGAGACGCGGGACGAGCTGATCGAGCTGCTCGATGTCGCCGACCTCGTGCGCAAGCCGGTGCGGCAGCTGTCGCTCGGCGAGCGCATGAAGGTGGAGATCGTCGGCTCGCTGCTCCACCGGCCACCGGTGCTGTTCCTCGACGAGCCGACGATCGGGCTCGACATCACGATGCAGAAGCGCATCCGCGAGTTCGTGGCCCAGTATCGGCAGCGGCACGAGGCGACGGTGATGCTGACGAGTCACTACATGGCCGATGTCGAGGCGCTCTGCGAGCGCGTGATCGTCATCCACCACGGCCGCATCCTCTTCGACGGCGACCTCGCGGCCCTCGCCGACACCGTCGCCGCGTGGAAGACGGTGGCCGTGGCACTGGAGAACGGCGCCGGTGACCTCTCGGCGTACGGCGAGGTGATCCACCGCGACGGAGACCTCGTCACGCTCCGCGTCCCCAAGGCGGAGACCGCACGCGTGACGGCGCGCCTGCTCGCCGAGCAACAGGTGCTCGACCTCAACGTCGAGGACCCGCCGATCGAGGACGTCATCGAGCTCGTCTTCGCGCGCGAGGCGGAGCAATGAGCACGGCGCCAGTCGCACTACCCCAGGAAGGACGGCTCCGCTCGTACGTCGACTTCTACCTGACGGCGATGCGGACGCAGCTGTCGTCCCAGTTCCAGTACCGCGCCGCCGCGTACATGTACCTGCTCGGGATGGTTGCCGAGCCCGTGATCTACCTCGTGGTCTGGACGACGATCGCCGAGGACTCGGGCGGCACGGTCGGCGGGCTGACGACGGGGGAGCTCGCCGCGTACTACATCGTCTGGACGTTCGTCCGCAACATGAACGTCGTCTTCACACCGTTCGGCTGGGAGTGGCGGATCCGCGAGGGCGAGCTCTCGGGCCAGCTGCTGAGGCCGATCCATCCGATCCACTACGACATCGCGGGCTTCGCCGGCTCGAAGCTGCCTTGGATGATCATGTACCTGCCGATAGCGGTCGCGCTGACGCTGCTCTTCGATCCGACGTTCGACATCCATGCGACCGAGGTCGTCGCCTTCGCGATCGCGATCTGGGGTGCGTACCTCATCCGCACGTTCAACCAGACGGCCGTGGGCATGTTGTGCTTCTGGACGACGCGCGTGGGAGCGGCATTCTCGCTCTACATCACGGTCGAGCTCCTGCTCTCGGGACGGCTCGTGCCGATGACGCTCATGCCCGATTGGGTGCAGGCCCTGGCCTGGGCGTTGCCGTTCCAGTGGGCGTTCTACTTCCCGATCGAGACGCTCGTCGGCGACCTCTCCAACGCCGAGCTGCTGGCCGGCATCGGCATGCAGGCGTTCTGGACGGTCGTCGGCATCGGCATCTTCTCCCTCGTCTGGCGACGAGCCATCAAGCACTACACGGCCGTGAACAACTGATGCGCGAGAGGCGAGCATGACGACGCTGCGTGTGGCGCTGCTGCACCTACGCGTGGGGGTCATGACCGACCTCCAGTACCGCGTGAACTTCGCGCTCCAGCTGCTCCAGTCCCTGCTGTCTCTCGCTGTGGGCCTCGTGATGCTCGCGCTCGTCTACTCGCACACCACGGAGCTGAACGGCTGGTCGGAGTCCGAGCTTCTCGCCGTCCTCGGTGTGCAGATCCTCGTGGGGGGCTTCATCCGCGCCCTTATCCAGCCGAACATGATGCGCCTGACCGAAGAGGTCCGGGATGGCAAGCTCGACTACGCGCTGACCAAGCCCGTCGACGCGCAGATGCTCGTCAGCGTCCGCCAGGTGGAGATCTGGCAGGCCGTCGACATTCTCAGTGGGGCCGCCGTGATCGGCGTCGCGCTCGTGCGGCTCGAGGGCGACCTCGGCCTCCTAGATGTCCTCGGCTTCGCCGTTGCGCTCGTGTTCGGGGCCGTCCTTCTCTACTGCTTCTGGATGCTGCTGGCGACGCTCGCGTTCTGGGTCGTGAACCTGTGGCATCTGCCCGATCTCTTCGAGGGCGTGTTCCAGACGGGTCGCTGGCCGGTCGGGATCTACCCGACCTGGCTCCGCTTCGGCGTGACGTTCCTCGTCCCGATCGCGTTTGCCGTGACGGTGCCGGCCGAGGCGGTGACATCGCGCCTCGAATGGCAGACGCTGGCCTTCGCGGCCGCGTTGGCGGTCGTGTTCTTCGCGGTCACACGCTGGTTCTGGCGCTTCGGGCTCCGCAATTACACCGGTGCGTCGGCATGACCGCCACCGCTGCGCAGACCTGGCACTACGGCCTCGTCTCGCGGTGGTGGGCTGAGTTCAACCTCGACGGGCCGGAGATCGACTGGTTCCGGCAGTTCGTCGAGGCCGGACAGCCGGCGCTCGATGCGGCGTGCGGAACCGGGCGGCTTCTGATCCCGTACCTCCATGCAGGACTCGACGTCGATGGCTCGGACATCTCGGCGGACATGCTCGAGCGAGTCCGCGAGCGGGCGGAGCGAGAGGGGCTCGCTCCGCCCAACCTCTATGCGCAGGCGATGCACGAGCTCGACCTGCCGCGCCGCTACCGGACGATCGTCGTGTGCGGCGGGTTCGGTCTGGGCGGCCGGCGCGCTGACGACTTCGAGGGATTGCGCCGCCTCTACGAGCACCTCGAGCCCGGCGGCACGCTCGTCCTCGACAACGAGGTGCCGTACGCGAACGGCAGGCCCTGGAAGGTCTGGCAGAAGGCCGAACGCGGCGAGCTACCGCGGACGTGGCCGGCCGAGGGTCACCGCAAACGGGCGGCGGACGGAGACGAGATCGAACTTCGCGCGCGGATCGTCGACTTCGATCCGATCGAACAGTCGACCTCGCGCGAGATCCGCGCGTTCCTCTGGCGTGACAGCGAGCTCATCGCAGAAGAGCAGCATGCGCTGACCGAGAATTGCTACTTCACCCATGAGCTCGAGCTCCTGCTCGAGCGAGCCGGCTTCGTGGACGTCGAGGTGCATGGAGCGCTCGCCGACCGGCCGCCCACCGCGGACGATGACATCGTCGTCTTCATTGCCCGGAAGCCGTAGCGCCGGCGCGATCGTGCTGTCGCAGGCGCTCGCGCTCTACGGCAGGGCGATTCGCCATCACGGCCGCGAGCCCGATCTCCGCACCGTCCTCCCGGCGCCTGTAGACTGACACGGTCGTTTGAGGCGACGTGGCCTCGGGCAGTTTTTTGCCCGGGGCTTTTTGCATTTCGGAAGCCGACTACAGGAGGAGCGATGACGCAGATGGCAGAGACGAGGGACAGGGCAACGAGCGATCCGGCCGAGCGAGGGCGAGTGCTCGAGCGCATCAAGGAGGAGGGCGTCGACTTCATCCTCCTCTGGTTCACCGACCTCGAAGGGCACCTGAAGAGCTTCGCCATCACGCCGGCCGAGATCGAGGACGCGCTCGACGACGGCATGGGTTTCGACGGCTCCTCGATCACCGGCTTCAACGCCATCGAGGAGTCGGACATGGTGGCGATCCCCGACCCGAAGACGTTCCAGCTCATGCCGCACTCCGAGGGCGACCGCTCGAAGGTGGCGCGGATGATCTGCGACGTCGTCACGCCTGACGGCGAGCCGTACGAGGGAGATCCTCGTCACGTCCTGCGGCGCGCGGTCGAGCGCATGCGGGACATGGGCTTCGACGCGTTCAACATCGGCCCGGAGCTCGAGTACTTCCTCTTCTCGAGCGCCGACTCGCCCGAGACGCTCGACGAGGGCGGGTACTTCGCGCAGACGACGCTCGACGCGGCCACGGAGCTGCGCCAGGAGACGATCCACGCGCTCGAGGGGATGGGTATCCCCGTCGAGTACGCGCACCACGAGGTGGGGCCGTCCCAGCACGAGATCGACATCCGGTACGCGGACGCGCTCGACATGGCCGACCACGTGCTCACGTATCGCCTCATCGTGAAGGAGATCGCGGCGAAGAACGGCGTCTACGCGACGTTCATGCCGAAGCCGATCTTCGGCGAGAACGGCTCCGGGATGCACACGCACCAGTCCCTGTTCACCGACGGGCGCAACGCGTTCTTCGACGCCGAAGACAAGTGGCACCTCTCCGACGTCGGCAAGGCGTTCATCGCCGGCCAGTTGCGGCACGCGAGAGAGATCGCAGCGGTGTTCGCGCAGTGGGTGAACTCGTACAAGCGGCTCGTGCCGGGCTACGAGGCGCCCGTCTACGTCGCGTGGTCGCAGCGCAACCGCTCGGCGCTCATCCGCATCCCGCTCTACAAGCCGGGGTCGGAGCAGGCGACGCGTGCCGAGATCCGCTGCCCGGACCCGGCCTGCAACCCGTACCTCACGTTCGCGTGCCTCCTCCACGCGGGGCTCGAGGGCATCGAGAAGGGCTACGAGCTGCCCGACCCGATGGAGACGAACCTCTACCACCTCACCGCCGAGCAGCGGCGCGAGCGAGGGATCGTGTCGTTGCCCGAGACGCTCGGCGAGGCGATCGACGAGCTGTCGCAGTCCGAGCTCGCCCGCAAGGCGCTCGGGCGACACATCTTCGACCGCTACGTCGAGATCAAGCGGAAGGAATGGGACGAGTACCGAGTGCAGCTCACGAAGTGGGAGATGGAGCGCTACCTGGCGGCTTTGTAAAGAACTCGAAGCGGCCCGCCTCACGCGGGCGACGTGTTCTAACATCGTCAGTACGCCCCGCCACTTTGCGGCGGCGGGGCTGACTGACGGCCGACTGCGAGCTGCTCTCTTGGCAGCTCGTGGTCGTCTAGTGGGCCGGAAATCCAGTTCGCTTACGCGTTGGATTTCCGGCCAGAGGCCGACTGGGCACCTACGAGTGCAGATGCGTCGCGGACAGGCCTCCCGGCGAAAAGTTCGGGGGGTAAGCCAATCGGACTTTCGCCGGTCCACCCGAAGGGGCCGGGCCCCTCCCCGGTCCCAACGGACTCCAGCTGTGGATGGCTAGAAGGTTCGGATGGAGTCGCGCTCGACGCGGAGCTCGATCACGCCGCTCGCGCCGTCGATCTCCTCGATGGCCGTCGCCGGGACGATTCGCCGACGCGAGAACATCCCGGAGCGGACGGCGAGCGCATCGGGCTCGTCTGGAGCAGTGCCGTACATCGGGCTCACCACCCTGCCTACCAGACGTCCACGGCGATCGGCGACGAGAAAGCCCTGGGTGGAAGCTAGGTCGACGGCAAACGAGCTCATTCGTGCGCACCGTATTCCCGTTGTTTGAGAAATAACCTCCTGATCCGGTAAGGCTTCTGTAAGGGAGGACCGAGGGCCCGCGCCTACAATCGTTCGATCGACCAGACGGCGCGTCACCTACGGCTGCTGACGGAGACCATCGCCGCCGTCAACTCGACGCTCGACCTCGAGGAGGTGCTCTCGCTCGTGGCGCGCAAGGTGGCCGACGCCCTGGGCGCCGATGCCTGCTTCGTCTACCTCTACGACGAGCGCGCCGACGAGCTCGTGCTGCGTGCGACACACGGCACACGCGTCGAGGAGATGACCCGGCGGCCGCGGATGAAGCCGGGCGAGGGAATCACGGGCTCGGCCGCGCGCGACAGAGCGCCGGTGATGCTGCCCGCCCAGGCGCATCTGGATCCGCGCTTCAAGACCTTCGCGAACCTGCCGGAGGACGAATACGAGTCGATCCTCGCAGTGCCCATCCTCGCGCGCGACCGGTTGGAGGGCGCGCTCAACGTCCGCACACGCGAGGCTCGCGAGTTCACGCCGGCCGAGATCGACCTCCTGGTCGCGATCGCCTCGCAGGTGGCGTTCTCCATCGAGCACGCGAGGCTGTACGACGAGGCCCAGCGACGCGTGGAAGAGCTGGAGGCGCTCGCGCGCATCTCGGAAGCGGTGTCCGAGTCGCTCTATCTCGAGGAGTCGCTCGAGGCGATCGTGAAGACGACGATGGCCGCAGTGGACGCGGCGGGTGCTGCTCTCGTGCTCGAGGACGGGAAGATCGCGTGGCCGGAGGGGCGTGCCGGCGCATACGCCGTACGCCTGCCTCTGCGCTGGAAGCGCCGCCAGATAGGCGAGCTCGTGTGCGACCGCGACACGCCCTTCTCCGACGAGGAGAAGCAGTTACTCGCGTCGATCGCCCATCATGCGGCGGTCGCGCTCGAGCACGGCCGAGCGGTGCTGCGCGGTGTCCTCGCTCAGGAGATCCATCACCGGGTCAAGAACAACCTCCAGACCGTCGCGTCACTGCTGCGGCTCCAGTCGCGGGCGGAGGGCGTGGATCCGCGCAAGGCGCTCGAGGACTCGGTCAATCGGGTGCTCGCGATCGCGGCCGTGCACGAGGTGCTGACCGAGCAGCGCGAGGACGACGTGGACGTGGGGGAGTTGCTGGGGCGCTTGCGCGGGATGCTCCTGCAGGGCCTGGCGCCCGGGAAGCAGGTGGAGGAGTCGCTCGAGCCCGTCGCCGTCGGGGGCGACCGCGCGACGGCGTTGGCTCTCGTGTTCACGGAGCTGTTTCAGAACGCGCTCGAGCATGGCGGGCAGAGCGTTCGGGTGGATCTCTCAGGCCGAAACGGTGAGGTTGTGCTGACGGTGACCGACGATGGGGAGGGGATCGACGGCGATCCGGCGCAGGGCACGGGCCTCTCGATCGTCCGCGCGCTCGTACGCGACGAGCTGGGCGGGACGCTCACGCTCGAATCGGTTGGCGGTCTTCGCGCGGAAGTGGCCTTTCCGGCATGACGCACCAACGGCCGCCTCCGGGGCCACCCCATGCCTCCTCCCGGTTTCAGCCTACGGCGAAAAGACGTGCTCGTGTATGGCAGCTCTGTGACGAAAGTGCGCGGGCGTGAGAATCCTCGTCGCCGAGGACGAGACGATCATCCGACTCGATCTCCGCGACCTGCTCGAGCAGGCGGGCCATGAGGTCTGCGGCGAGGCGCGCGACGGCGTCGAGGCGGTTGAGCTTGCGCGCGAGCTCGAGCCTGACCTCGCAGTCATGGACGTGAAGATGCCGCGCCTTGACGGCATCGAAGCCGCGCGCCGGATCCTCGAGGAACGGCCGATTCCGATCGTCATGGTCACCGCGTACGGGCAGGACGAGATCGTTTCCCGCGCGGTCGAGGCCGGCGTGTTCGGCTACCTCGTGAAGCCGTTTCGCGAGCAGGATCTCGTGCCTGCGATTCAGACCGCGCGCGCACGACACCAAGAGCTGCAGGCCCTGCGGGCGGAGGCCGAGTCTCTGGCCGAGGCACTCGCCACGCGCAAGGCGATCGAGCGCGCCAAGGGCGTCCTCATGACGAAGGAGGGCTTGACCGAGCAGCAGGCTTTCGAACGCCTCCGGCGGGCAAGCCAGATCTCAGGCAGGCCTCTGAAAGTAGTTGCGGAAGCGCTGATCGCAACATTTGAATCGGTCTAGCCGCGGCCGACGGGCACCGCGAGCCCGTCGGCCCCGAGCTCGGACGCCACCGCCTCGTAGCCGGAGCGGGCGAGCAGCTCCATGCCCAGCCGAGCTCTGCGCACGCGCTCGCGCGACAACGCGACCGTCGTCTCGTCGAGATGCGTTCCAGACGGATAGACGTCGGGCGCGTTGCGGAGGCCGAACTTCACGTACACGGGGGACGCCACGCGGATCAGCTCGGGAATCTCGTGCATCCGAACGAACCCACCGACCGTGTCCGGGGCCTCGACGTACACGTCGAGCGGGCAGTTGACCGCCGCCCTGATGGCTGCAATCTGGGCAAGCGACAGATCCGTGGGAAGGTTGATTGTGTTCGCGCCCAGCTGCTCGAGCACGCGCGCGCTCGCGGCGTTCGCGGCGGGCAGCATCACAGAGATCTTCGCCTGCATGTCCTGAGGCAGACCGCCATTCGCTCGCAGGTCGGAGAATGCCGACAGCACGCCGAGGTCGGCGATGAGCACGCTCCGAAAGCCGTGATCGGCCGCTCTTCGCGCGTCGTCGAGGCACGCCACGACCTGCTCCTGACCGTGCGCCGCGGCAGCGACGGCTGCTCCGGCCGGTGCTCGCGCCATCGCCGAGACGCCCCAGGCGGCGTTCGGCCGCGTGAAGAGACTCACCTCGACCCGTGCTGCGGCGCCAAGCGCGGCCAGCTCGTCGAGCTCGGCGTCGGTGAGAAGGAACACGCCCGAGCCCTGTGAGACACGGTGCACGCGGACGTCGAGCCCGTCCGTCGCCTCGAGCACCGCTTCCAGGCACCGCGGCCCCTCCGTGCTCGGAATCTCGACGCGATAGTGGGCCCCGTCGGGGAAGCGTTTCGCGGACGTCGGCAGCTCGTGGAGATCGGCACCCGGCAGCCCGGCGGCCTCGAGAAGCTGGCGCGTCGTCGCCATCAGATCACTCTAAAGGGGGAACCGGCATCCGCCGATCAGAGGACCGTGGGCATTGCCGTCGCCATCGGTCTGGCGTTCTTCGCCGGACTCCTACTCGTGGGCGCTCGGCTGACACGCGCCGATCATGGCGGACGCGATGGCGATTACGAGCTGCTGGCGGGCTTCCCAGGCGTGCTGCTCGTCTTCGACCGGCGGCTGCGCCACTCGGCTGCCATCGGTCGCGGCGTCTCCGCAATGGGTGTCGATCCCGCGGGCAAGACGCTTTACGAGACGTTCCCCGCCGACGTCTGCATGGTGTTCGGCCCGGCATATCGCGCGGCGCTCGACGGCGCCGAGACACAGCTGGAGCTCCCCATCGCCGGCCGCGACTGGCTCATCACCGTCTCGCCGAGTGGCCCTGAAGCCGGCCTGCTCGTCGCCACGGACGTCACCCATCGCAAGCGGCGGGAGCGCCGGCTGAACGACCTTGCAGCGCGCGACGCACTCACCGGCGCCTCGAACAAGCGCCGACTGACGGAGGAGCTCGAATGGTTGAACCGCAGCGGCGGGGTTGGCTCTCTGCTCGTGCTCGATCTCGACGAGTTCAAGCTCGTGAACGACACGCTCGGCCACGCGGCCGGTGATCAGCTGCTCTGCCGCGTCGTCGCGGCCGTCCACGGCTGCGTCCGGCGTGCAGACCTCGTCGCGCGAACGGGCGGAGACGAGTTCGCGGTGCTCCTCCCAGGAGCGACTCCGGAGGAGGCGCGGGTCGTCGCCGAGAAGATCCGCGTTGCGGTCACCGCCGTCTGGCCGCTCGGCGTGCGCGGCGGCGTGTCGATCGGCGTTGCGGCGGCGGGCAGCGGAGCCGGGGACGCGCTCGGGCGCGCCGATCGTGCGATGTACGCGGACAAGCGGCGTCCGCCCGAGGAACTCGCGAGCTAGCAGTCCTCCTACAGACCAGGCTCCTCGAGCAGGCGCGCAAGCAGATGCGCCCTCACGCCGATCGTGTCCAGGCGGACGTGCTCGTCGTACCCGTGTGCGCCGCCTCCCTGCGCCCCGAGCCCGTCGAGCACCGGCACTCCGAGAGCGCCGATGAGGTTCCCGTCGGAGCCTCCTCCGGAGGCCTCGCCGTGTAGCTCCAGCCCGAGCTCGCGACCGTGCTCCTGCGCCTTCTCCAGGAGCGTGCGCGAGGCGAGCGACTGCTCGAGCGGCGGCCGCGTCCAGCCGCCGTCGACCAGGAGCGTCGTTCCGGGGACGACAGGCTCGAGCTCTCGCAGCGTTCGCTCGATGACCCCGACATCTGCGGCATGCCGGACCCTCACGTCGAGCCTCGCTTCGGCGTGCGCCGCGACGACGTTCTCGGTGGTCCCGCCCTCGATCGTGCCGACGTTCACCGTGACGCCACGCTCGGGATCGGTGAGCGCGTGCACGCGGATGATCTGATGAGCAAGCTCCTCGATCGCGCTCACGCCGTCGGCGAGGTTCGTGCCGGCGTGCGCCGGGCGTCCCTCCACCGTTATCCGGAAGCGTCCGAGACCTTTGCGCGAAGTCTTGAGATGACCGGCAGCCGTCGGCGGCTCGACCACGAATGCGGCAGCCACCCCGTCCACCGCGATGCGCAGCGCGTCTCGCGCCGTGCGGCTGCCGTGCTCCTCGTCCGCCGTGAGGAATATCCGGAGCGCGCGACGCTGGGGTCCGGTCTCGTCCAGGGCGGCCAAGATGAGCACGAGACACGCCTTCATGTCGTAGACGCCCGGGCCGCGTGCCACGCCGCCGTCGACTGCAAAGGGCATCGCCGCCAGGGTGCCCTCGGGCCAGACGGTGTCCGTGTGCCCGAAAACCGCGAGCGGTTCGCCGTTGCCGGGCAGGTCTGCCCGGACATGGCCGCCTGGCAGGACCGACGCCTGCGCGCCGCGCGCCCGCAGCTCCGCAGCCATCACCCCTGCCACCTCGACGACACCGGCAGAGCCCGTCGGCGACTCGATCTCGACGAGCCGCCGAAGGAGCGAGACGGCCGCCTCGCTATTCACGCGTCGCCGTGGACTCGAGCATGCGGCGAGCCTCTTCCACCGCCTCGACGGCGAGCTGGATCCGCTCGGTCTCGTCCGGCCTGCGCTCGCGCTCCACGAGCGCGCGCTCGAACCAGTCGAGGGCGATGTCGTACTCGCCCGCGTCGAAGTAGTCCCAGCCGACGTTGTTGTAGAGGGAGCCGAGCCACCCGACGACGTCGGGATCGCCCGACGACTTCGCAAGCTCGATGCCGCGGTCGGCCCAGGCGAGGCGGGTTTCCTGGTCCGGTGCGGCGATCGCCGCCATGTGCGCGGCGTCGACCGCGATGAACTCGTGCGGGATTGCGAGCGCCGTCTCGAACGACCGCTCGAACATCGGCAGCGCGGACTCGGGATCTCCTGCCGAGCGGCGCAGCCTGCCGCGCTCGAGATCGAGCCGCGCCTTGACGGTTGGATCGTCGCCGGCGAGCGAGGCGGCCTCGTCGAGCAGCCGGTCGCCTTCCTCGAAGCCGTCCTCGAGCCCTTCGACGCGCGCGAGCTGCGTCAGCACCTCGGCGCGGCCGGCATCCGCCTCCTCACTCTCGAGGAGCTCGCGGAACCGCTGTCGCGAAGCGCCGAGGTCGTTGAAGTCCCAGACGGGGCGAAGCCGATCTCCCACGGGCCCGACCCTACACCGGTGTCTCGTCGAAGTACGTCTCCCACCTCGCCAGGAGGCCTTCCAGCTCCTCCCTCGCGCGGCGGTACGCGGCAGCCGTGTCGACGTTTGCCCAGTCCTCTGCGAGCCGGCGCTCGAGCTCGGCCACCTCGCGCTCCTTGCTCTCGATCTCCGCTTCGACCTCGAGCACCGCGCGCGGCCGCTTCGCCGGCGCGGGCGGCGGCTCCTTGACCTTTCGGGCCACCGGGGACTGTCCCTGAGACTGTCTCTGGGACTGTCCCCTGGACATGTCCTTTTCGGCGCGGGCGCGGACGTAGTCGGCCCAGCCACCGTCGTAGGAGCGCACCGTTGCGTCCTCGATGGCGAGGGTCCGCTGCGCGACGGCGTCGAGCACGGCGCGGTCGTGGGAGACGATCAGCACCGTGCCTGGGAACGCCTCGAGCGCTTCCTCCAGCGCTTCGCGGCTCTCGAGGTCGAGGTGGTTGGTCGGCTCGTCGAGGACGAGGAAGTTCGCGCCGGAGGCAACGAGCAGCGCGAGCGAGAGACGCCGGCGCTCGCCACCGGACAGTGCCGTCACCGGGCGTTCGTGCATGTCCCAGCCGGAGAACAGAAAGCGGCCGAGGAGGTTCTGAGCCTGTGGGCGCTGAAGGCCGGTCGTGCGCTGCGTGCAGTCGAGCACGCTGCCTCGCTCGTCGAGCTCGGTTCCTTGCTGCGAGAAGTACGCAGGCACGACGCCGTAGCCGAGCGGCCGCGCCAGGACCGTCTCGAGCAGCGTCGTCTTCCCTGACCCGTTCGGGCCGACGAGCCCGACGTGTTCACCCCGGTCGATCGCGAACGTCACGTCGTGCAGCAACGGCCGGCTGCCGGCCGATACGTCGAGCCCTTCCACCGAGAGGACCGTGCGCCCGGAGCGGGGAGGCTTCAGGAAGTCGAAGCCGAGGGACTTCGAGCGGCGCGTAAGCGCATCGAGCTCTCCCGCGACCCTCGCCCGCTCCTTCTCCACGCGGGTGATCTGCGTGAGCTTCACCTGGGCCTTCCGCGCCATCTTCGGCGTCGAGGCACGGAACCGCGCGACGAACCGCTCCAGCCTGGCCAGGTCGGCGTCGTGGCGCGCCACCGCCTTACCGGCCGCGACTGTCCGCGCCGCCTTCTCGCGCCGCCAGTCGTGCCACGGGCCACGGAAGAACAGCGACCTCCCGGCCTCGAGCTCCAGCACCGCCGTCGCGACGGCCTCGAGGAACCAGCGGTCGTGAGCGACGAGGATGACGGCGGCGTCGAGCCCCGCAAGCGTCCGCTCGAGCCACTCGAGACTCCGCACGTCGAGGTGGTTCGTCGGCTCGTCGAGCAGCAGGAGATCGGGATCGCCGGCGAGGGCCCGCCCGAGCGAGGCGCGCGTCAGCTCGCCGCCCGAGAACGTGTCCAGCGACCGGTCGAAGTCCTCGTCGCGGAAGCCGAGGCCTCGCAGTCCCGATGCCGCACGCTCGCGCCAGTCCCAGCCGCCGGCGTGCTCCAGGCGGGCCTGAGCCTCGGCGTAGCGTCTCAGCGTCGCCGGCTCGTGGTCGCCCCCGGCCATCGCCGCCTCGAGGGCCCGCAGCTCGTCTTCGAGGGCGATGAGGTCGCCCGCGCCGGAGAGCGCGTACTCGCGCAGCGTCAGGCCGCTCTGCAACGGAGGCCGCTGGTCGTGCAGCGCGATGCGCGTGCCCTTCGCAAACGCGATCTCTCCGGCGGAGACGCTCGTCTCTCCGGTGAGCATGCGCAGGAGCGTCGTCTTGCCCGCGCCGTTCGGGCCGGACAGGGCGACGACGTCGCCGCGCTCGACGCTGAACGAGACGCCGTCGAACAACGGGGTCCCGGAATGCTCTTTGCGTAGGCTTGAAGCGATGACGACTGCCATGGCGCGTTACAGGGTAGAGAGCACCACGTGAGCGCCGGGATCGCCATCGTCGGCGGCGGCCTTGCTTCGGCGAAGACCGTCAGCGCCTACCGCGAAGCGGGCGGCGAGGAACCGCTCCGCCTGCTCAGCGCGGATGTCTCGTTCCCGTACCACCGCCCGCCGCTGTCGAAGCGGTACCTCCGTGGCGAGATCGACGCCGAGGGCACGCTCGTCGAGCCGCCCGAGTTCTACGCCGAGCACGGGTGCGAGTGCGATCTGCACATGACGGTGGCCGCCGTTCACGACGGCGAGGTCGAGCTGTCGACCGGCGAACGCGTGCCGTACGACACGCTCGTCATCGCGAGCGGTGCCTCGCCACGCCGGCTAGACGTCCCTGGAGGCGACCTCGGCGGCGTCTTCACGCTGCGGACGCTCACCGACTCGACGGTCATCCGCGAGCGCGCAGAGCAGTCCAAGCGAGCGTTCATCGTCGGTTCGAACTTCATCGGCCTGGAGACCGCGGCGTCGCTGACCCAGCTCGGCCTGCAGGTGACGCTCTGCGATCGCGGCAGCCAGCTGTTTCGCGCGCTGGACACCCCCGCGTACTCGGACTACCTGAAGGAGCTGTACGCGGAGAAGGGCGTAGAGCTGCTCTGGGAGGACGAGGTGGCCGATGTCCGCGGAGACGGCCAGATCGCGTCGGTCGTCACGCGGAAGGGCGAGGAGCGCGACGCCGACCTGCTGATCGCGGGCATCGGTGTCACCCCGACCACGGGCTTCCTCGACGGGTCCGGCCTCGATGTAGATGACGGCGTGATCGTCAACGAGCGCTTCGAGACATCCCGGAAGGGCATCTACGCCGTCGGTGACGTCGCGCGCTTCCACGACCCGATCTTCGACCGCAGCCGTCGGATCGAGCATTGGTCGAACGCGAACTACCAGGGCGCCGAGCTCGGGAAGCTCCTCGCCGACGCGGGCAAGGGCTACGACACCGTCTCGAGCTTCTTCTCGGAGATCTTCGGCGCGAGCATCCGCTTCTTCGGCGACGCCACCGGACACGACGACGTCGTCCAGCACGGTGACTTCCACGAGGGCAAGGCCGTCTGCCTGCACACCGCCGAGGGCCGCATCGTCGCCGCGCTGACGATGGGTCAGGAGGACGACGAGAACGAGCGGATCAAAGAGCTGATCCGCGACGGCGCGTCAGCGGACGCGTTCTAGCGCTAGCGCTTTCACGGCGGCGGCGATCGCCTCCGCATCGATACCGGCCGCCTTCATGAGATCGGCGGGCTTGCCCGAGCGGGGCATGTCGGTAACGGCGAGCTTCCGAACTCGCGGCCGAGTCTCGCTCTCGGCGAAGGCGCTTAGAACGGCCTCGCCCAGACCACCTTCGGGCCAGTGGTCCTCCACCGTTACCAGGCGACCGTCGGTTGCCTCGGCGGCGGCGAGCAGCGTCGCCGCGTCGATCGGCTTGATCGAGTAGCAGTCGATCACGCTGGCGGCGAGGCCGTCCTCGGCGAGTGCGTCGACCGCCTTCAACGCCTCGTGGACGGTGATGCCCGCCGCGACGATGGCCACGGCGTCGTCGTCCGAGGAGCGCAGCACCCGACTGCCGCCGATCGCGAACTCCTCGTCCGGCCCGTAGAGCACCGGTGTCGCCGGCCGCAGCGTCCGGAGATACGAGATGCCCTCGACGTCCGCCATCGCGGCCACGAGCTTTGCCGTCTGATTCGCGTCACACGGGTGGAGGACGGTCGAGCCGTGCACCGCGCGCAGCATCGCGATGTCCTCCATCGCCATCTGCGACGGGCCGTCTTCTCCGATGGAGACGCCGGCGTGCGACCCGCAGAGACACATCGTCGCGCGGCTGATGGCCGCCATGCGGATGAAGTCGTACGCGCGGCTCAGGAAGGCCGCGAAGGTCGAGGCAAACGGTCGCCAGCCGCGCGCCTGGAGGCCGACTGCCGCCGCGATCATCTGCTGCTCGGCGATGTACATCTCGAAGTACCTGTCGGGATGCGCCTTCGCGAACACCTCTGCGAAGGTCGAGTTCGACACCTCGCCGTCGACGGCGACGACGTCGCCCCGGGCGGCGCCGACCGCAGCGAGCGCTTCGCCGTAGGCCTTGCGAGTCGCGACCTCCTCGCCGAGCTCGTAGCGCGGCAGCTCGAGCGGTCCCGTCTCGAAGCGGTGGGGCTCGGCGGGCTCCGGCAGCCTCGGCTCGAGGCGCAGGTCGCGTACACCGCCGAGCTCGGCGATCGCTGCCTCGGGGTCGTCGAGCGGCTTGCCGTGCCAGCCGTTTTCGTCCTCGACCGCCTTTACCCCCTTGCCTTTCACGGTCGCTGCGAAGACCGCTGTCGGCCGGCCCGTCAGCGCCTCGGCGTCGCTGTACGCGCTGTCGATCTCGTCGACGTCGTGGCCGTCGATCTCGATGGCGTGCCAGCCGAACGCGCGCGCCCGCTCGGCGAGCACGCCCGTGTCACGTCCGACCATCGTCTCGCCACGCTGGCCGAGCCGGTTCACGTCGACGACGGCAGTGAGGTTGTCGAGCCCGTAGTGGGCAGCATGCTCGAAGGCTTCCCACATCGATCCCTCGGCCAGCTCCGAGTCCCCGCAGAGCACCCAGACGCGGTACGGCAGCCGGTCGAGGTGCTTGCCGGCGATCGCCATGCCGACACCGATGGGCAGCCCCTGTCCCAGCGAGCCCGTGGCGACATCGACCCACGGCAGCACCGGTGTCGGATGTCCCTCCAGCTGCGATCCGAACTGCCGGTACGTCGCGAAGTCGTCCGCCGAGATCACGCCGGCTGCACGAAAGATCCCGTAGAGCAGCGTCGATGCATGACCCTTGGAGAAGATGAGGCGGTCGTTCGTCGGCGCCTTGGGGCTCTCCCAGTCGTAGCGCAGGTGACCGTCGACGAGCACAGCCATGAGGTCCGCCGCCGACATGCCCGACGTCGGGTGGCCGGAGCCGGCGATCGCGCTGGGGCGAATCGCGTCGACGCGGAGCTGCTGCCCCAGTTCGCGCCAGCGCTCACTCGTGGTCATGGGTGTAACGTAACCCGAAGAGAGATGCCCGAATCGCGCCTGCATCAACTGTCGGCGCTCGGACAGAGCGTGTGGATCGACTTCCTCTCCCGCGATCTCTTCGAGACCGGGACGCTGGAGCGGATGATGAATGCCGACGCAGTCTGCGGCGTGACCTCCAATCCGACGATTTTTCAGAAAGCGATGTCGGAGGGGACGCGCTATGACAGCCAGCTGCGGGGGCTCAACGGCTCGGAGCCGCGCGACGTGTTCTTCGAGCTGGCGGCACGGGACGTCGGCAACGCGTGCGACCTCATGCAGCGGGTGTGGGACGGCGGAGCCGGTCTGCGCGGCTACGTCTCGATCGAGGTCGATCCGACGCTCGCCTACGACACCGACGGGTCGCGTGAGCAGGCACTGGAGCTGCACGAGCGGATCGACCGGCCGAACCTCTACGTGAAGATCCCGGGGACGGAGGCCGGGCTACCGGCCATCGAGGACGTGATCGCTGCCGGCCACTCGATCAACGTCACGCTCA
Organism: Actinomycetota bacterium; assembly: GCA_046729255.1. Taxonomy (GTDB): domain Bacteria; phylum Actinomycetota; class Thermoleophilia; order Gaiellales; family Gaiellaceae; genus PALSA-612. Next base: position 32,841 of record JBKPGF010000044.1, on the reverse strand, counting down.
TCTTCTCGCTGGAGCGGCACCGCCAGGTGATGGACGCGTACATCCGCGGCATCGAACGGCTCGTCGCCGGCGGCGACGATCCGGCTCCGGTGAGCTCCGTGGCGAGCTTCTTCGTCTCGCGGGTGGACACGGAGACCGACAAGCGGCTGGACGAGATCGGCCGGCCGGAGCTGAAGGGCAAGCTCGCCGTCGCAAACGCGAAGCTCGCATACCGAAATTGGCAGGAGGTCTTCGGCGGAGAGAGGTGGGCAAAGCTGGAGGCCGCGGGCGCCTCGAAGCAATGGTGCCTCTGGGCCTCGACGTCCACGAAGAACCCCGAGTACCGGGACGTCCTCTACGTCGAGGAGCTGATCGGCCCGCAGACGGTCAACACGATGCCCGAGGAGACGATCAGCGCCTTCCAGGACCACGGCGAGGTCGCGCTGACGCTCGAGGAGAGCCTCGAGGAGGCTGACGAGCTGTTCGCGCGGCTCGCCGAGGCCGGTATCGACTACGACGACGTCACCGACGCACTGGAGCGTGAGGGCGTGGAGAAGTTCTCCGACTCGTTCGCCGAGGCGCTCGAAGGAATTCGGCAGAAGCAGGGAGCACTGAGCACTGCTTGACATAGAGGCGGGGGAACTGCTGGAGCGGATCTGGGAGCGGGATCCGACCGTCTGGACGGGAAAGGACGAGGCACAGTGGCTGGGCTGGCTCGACGAGCCGCTGCGCATGAGGCAGCGCTCCGAGGAGCTCGAGCGTCTCGTCGAGTCGCACCGGCGAGAGCGGGTTGTCGTCTGCGGCATGGGCGGCTCGAGCCTCGCGCCGCTCGTCCTCGGCGGGTCGTTCGACGCGCCGCTGGAAGTGCTCGACACGACGCATCCGGCCGCGTTGCGGAGGCTCGACGTCGAGGGAGCGCTCTTCGTGATCTCGTCGAAGTCGGGGTCGACGGTCGAGACGCGCTGTCACTTCGACCATCTCTGGGAGCGCACCGGCAAGCGCGCGGATGCGTTCCTGGCGATCACCGACCCGGGGTCGCCGCTCGAGCAACTCGCGCGCGAGCGTCGAATCACGACCGTGGCTGGGGAGCCGACCATCGGCGGGCGCTACTCGGCGCTCTCGGTCTTCGGGCTCCTGCCGGCAGCGCTGGCCGGTGTCGATCTCGGCGCGCTGCTGGATGCCGCCGAGGAGATGCACGACGCCTGCCGGGTCGCCGACGCGAACCCGGGTCTCGAGCTCGGCCTCGCGCTCGGGGAAGGCTGGGAGGAGGGGCGCGACAAGGTTGTCTTCGAGAATCCGTCCGGCCTCGGCCTCTGGCTCGAGCAGCTGCTCGCGGAGTCGACGGGCAAGGAAGGGAAGGGCATCGTGCCTGCAGCGGGGGAGTCGGCGGACGGCGTCGACCGGCAGTACCTGGAGCTCGAGCTCGACGCGCAGGCCGACCTCGGCGCCGAGTTCTTCCGCTTGGAGATGGCGACCGCAGTGGCCGGCGCCGTCATCGGCATCAATCCGTTCGATCAGCCCGACGTCGAGGAGGCGAAGGAGCGGACGCGCGTCATCCTCGATTCGGGACATGTCCCGAGGACAGTCCCTCGAACCGGTCCGAACGGGACAGTGGAGGCGCTGCTCGCCGATGTCCTGGACGGCGACTACGTCGCCGTCCAGGCATTCATCGACCCGGACCGGGAGCACGAGCTCCAGCCGCTCGTCGAGCGCGCCCGCTCGACGGGCTGCGTGGTGACGGTTGGCCTCGGCCCGCGCTACCTCCATTCGACTGGCCAGCTGCACAAAGGAGGCCCGCCGCTCGGGCACTTCATCCAGGTGGTGGACGACCCCGGCAAGGATGTGTCGATTCCGAAGCGGAAGTTCGGCTTCCGCCGCCTCATCGAGGCGCAGGCCGCGGGAGACTACGAGGCGCTGAAGGCGCGCGGGCGTCCCGTCGTACGAGTCAAACTGGAGGACTTATGAACCTGGGCATGGTCGGGCTGGGGAGGATGGGCGGCAACATGACGGAGCGCCTGCGGCGGGCGGGGCACGTCGTCGAGACGTACGCGCGCACGGATCCGGCGCGCACCGCTGGCTCGCTCGTGGAGCTCGTCGGCATGCTCGACCATCCCCGCGTCGTCTGGCTGATGATCCCCGCGGGCGATCCGACGGAGAACGCCTTCCAGACGCTCGTGCCGCTGCTCGAGGACGGCGACAGCATCGTCGACGGCGGAAACTCGAACTTCCGCGACTCGCAACGCCGAGCGGAGGTGGCAAGCGCGAAGAGCATCCACTTCCTCGACGCCGGCGTCTCCGGCGGTGTCTGGGGCCTCGAGGAGGGGTACTGCGTCATGGTCGGCGGCCCGGCCGACGGGTTCGCGCTGATCGAGCCGTTCGTACGCGATCTCGCACAGGAGGGTGGCTACGCGCACGTCGGCGCCTCCGGTGCGGGCCACTTCGTGAAGATGGTCCACAACGGGATCGAGTACGGGATGATGCAGTCGCTGGCCGAGGGCTTCGAGATCATGCGGTCGTCGGAGCTCGAGCTCGATCTTCGACAGCTCGCCGATCTCTGGCAGCACGGCTCGGTCGTGCGGGGCTGGCTGCTCGAGCTGCTGGAGCGCGCGTTCGCCGAGGACCCGGACCTCAGCGGCATCCGCGGCTACGTCGAGGACTCCGGTGAGGGCCGCTGGACGGTGGAGACGGCAATCGACGAGCGCGTTCCTGCCCCGGCGATCACGCTCGCGCTCTTCTCCCGCTTCGCATCTCGTCAGGACGAGTCCTTCGCAGCCAAGGTCAACGCGGCGCTGCGCAAGCAGTTCGGCGGCCACGCGGTGAAGTCGTCCGACGACGTGTGACGCGGGCGACGGCCGGCGCCGTATAGGAGGCGTGCGGGTGGCGGAGACGAGCTTCGCAACTGTCGCCGAGGAGCACCTCGACGCGGTCTACGCCTTCCTGCTCTACGTGACGGGAGACCGGACTGTGGCCGAAGACCTGACAGGAGAGACCTTTGAACGGGCGCTCGGCCGCTGGCGCCGCTTCGACGCGCGCCGCGGCACGGCGAGGACGTGGCTGTGCCAGATCGCGCGGTCGGCGGCGCTCGATCACTTTCGCTCCGAATCGCGCCGCCGTCGCCGCGAGGAGTCGTATGTGCTCCAGGACGTCGGCGTCAGTGAGGACGTCTTCGGCGAAGGCATGTCTCCGGAGCTCGAAGCGGCGCTGCACACCCTCTCGCCCGGCGAACGCGAGGTGATCGTGCTCCGGGTCGTCTGCGACCTCGATGGCGACACCGCCGCACGCGTACTCGGCATCAGCCGGACGGCGTGCTCCACGCGCCTCAGCCGTGCCCTTCGCAAGCTCGAGGAGAAAGTGAGGGACGATGTCCTCGCCTGATTCCATGGAGAAGTACGACAGCCTCGTGAGCGAGCTCCGGGCTGCGCGGCCGGTGGCGCCGGATTCGCTTCGCGAGCGCGTAGCCGCAATCGCGGCGCGGCCCGCTCCACCCAAGCGCAAGCTGCGGGTGACCTGGGTGCTCGCACCGACGGCGGCGGCGCTGGCCGCCGGTGCAGTCGCGGTCGGCGTGCTCTCGGACGGCAACGAGCAGCCCCAGCAGGTCTCGGCGCCGCTCGTCGAGCGGGCAAGCAAGGAGTCGAGTGACGCCGCGGGGCTTGCCGCCAACCAGGCGCCGGTGACGCCGGCCAGGCGCGCACAGCTGTACTCGACGGAGATCACGCTGCGCGTGAAGGATCTTTCGGAGACGACGCAGGCCGCGCTCCGGCGCACCCGTGCACTGGGCGGCTACGTGCGCAGCGTGAACTACGGCGAGGGCGACGGCGAAGGCACGGCCCGGCTCGTCGTCCGCGTTCCCATCGCGCGCGTGCAGACCGCCATCCTCCAGTTCTCGGAACTCGGCAAGATCCTCGATCAGCAGGTGTCGGTGCGGGACGTGCAGCCGAAGCTCGACCGCCGCTTCCAGCGCATTACCGAGCTCAACCGCCTTGTCCCGACGCTATCGGGAGAGGAAAAAACCGCGGCGCAGGCGGAGCTCGAGGCTCTGCGTGCGGCGCAGGCGCAGGATCGCCGGCAGGCGTCCTTCGCCACGGCGGCGCTCGTCCTCACGACGAAGAAGGAGTCGGTCGTGCCGGCCGCGCCCGGGAGGATCGAGCGGGCTCTCGACCGCGCCGGCAACGTCCTGGCTGCCGAGGCGGTCGCCGTCGTCTATGCGGCCGTCGTGGCGGCGCCGTTCATTCTGGTCGCCACAGGGCTTCTCGTCGCCTTCCGTGCGGCCCGTCGCCGCTCGGATCAGCGGCTGCTCGGCTACTAGCCGCTAGCCGTATACGACGACGATGGCGATGACGGCCGTGAGCACGAGCAGCGCAATCGAGAAGCCGAACAGCCACAAGCCCAGGACGAGGTTCTTCCGCTCGACTTCAGGGTCCATCACGTAATTACCGGGTCGAGGGCAGCGGCGACGAAGATGAGCGCGAGGTACACCAGCGAGTAGTGGAACAGAGCGGAGGCACGTGCCGGCTGGATCGAGAGGCGTAGCCGCACAGCGAGCCACATGAACGCCGCCCCCAGCACGAGCGCGGCCCCGAGGTAGAGCGCCCCGAACCAGCCGGCAGCGAACGGCACGACCGTGAAGGCGACGAGCACGACTGAGTAGAGCACGATCTGCCTCGCGGTCTCCCTGTCGCCGCGAACGACGGGCAACATCGGGATCCCCGCCGCCGCGTAGTCCCGCTTGATCAACAGCGCGAGCGCCCAGAAGTGCGGCGGCGTCCAGTGGAAGACGATGAGGAAGAGCGCGAGCGCCGGCAGTGCGAGCGAGCCCGTCGCCGCCGCCCAGCCGACGAGCGGCGGCACCGCGCCGGCCGCACCGCCGATGACGATGTTCTGCGGCGTCGAGCGCTTGAGCCACCCCGTGTAGACGAGGACGTAGAAGAGGTTGCCGACGAGTGCGAGCGTCGCCGTGAGGACGTTGACGGCGCCGGCCAGCAGCGTGAACGAGAGCGCCGAGAGCACGAGCCCGAACTCGAGCGCGTGCTCGGCGGAGAGCCGGTCGGCCGCGACAGGCCGTCTCCGGGTCCGAGCGCCCATGAGCCTGTCGATGTCGCGGTCGATCACGTGGTTGAGCGCGCTCGCGCCGCCGCAGGCGAGGGCCAGCCCGACCATGGCCGAAAGCGTCAGGTCCCAGGGCGGCGGGCCGCCGGCGCCCGCGACGAGGCCGCAGAAGCCGGTGACGAGGAGGAGCGACATGATCCGCGGCTTCGTCAGCGCCACGTAGTCGCGGAGCGATCCGAACGGCGCCCAGCGCTCGCGGTGGACGAGGGCGGCGAGCACGAGTGCCGCCGCGAGCGCCGCCGCCGCCAATGCGAGGTGAATGGAGGGCGCCGTCACGAGGGCAGCTGCTCCGAACAGGGCCAACGCGCTGATCGCGTACGGCAGCAGCGGCCGGTGACGGAGCCAGGCTCCGATCACGAGCGCCGTCAGGGGAGGCAAGGCGAGCGCGGCGAGCACGTCGTGCGTTGTGCCCAGGTTCGCTGCGCCCGAGACGACGGCGAGCAACACCGCGGCCGCGGCCCACAGCGACAGGATCCTCAGCCAGGGACTAGCCACGACGCCTCTCTTCCAGCTGAATACGGTAGTCGCGGAGCGGTCTCGGGCTGGCGACATACGGCAGCGGCTGCGTCCAGTTCCCCGGCGGCGGCGGCGACGTCGCGAACCACTCGAGCGTGTTGCCGAGCCACGGATCGTTGCCGACCCGCGCATACCGCTTCGATCGGAGCACGTTCACCGCGAAGACGATCATCGCTGCGCCCATCAGGAAAGCACCAATCGTCGAGATGCGGTTGTAAATTTCCCAGGCGCCGCCCTCCGAGTACGTGTAGATCCGGCGCGGCATGCCCAGCAGGCCGAGGAAGTGCTGTGGCATGAACGCGAGGTTGAAGCCGATGAACATCAGCCAAAACTGCAACCGGCCGAGCCGTTCGTCGAGGCGGCGTCCGAACATCTTCGGCCACCAGTAGTACAGCCCCGCGAAGATCCCGAACATCGCGCCGCCGAACAGCGTGTAGTGGAAGTGGGCGACGACGAAGTACGTGTCGTGGAGCTGCCAGTCCACCGGGTAGGCAGCGACGAAGATCCCCGTCAGGCCGCCGATCACGAACAGCGCGATGAGGCCGAGCGCGAAGAGCATGGGCGTGTCGAACAAGATATTCCCGCGCCAGAGCGTTGCCAGCCAGTTGAGGATCTTGATCCCCGTCGGCACCGCCACGAGGAACGACGCGATCATGAAGTAGCTGTTGAGCCCGGTGCTGTAGCCGACCGTGAACAGGTGGTGCGCCCACACGAGCATGCCGGCGAAGGCGATGCCGAGCGTCGAGAAGGCAATCGCCGCGTAGCCGAAGATCGGCTTGCGCGCGAAGACGGGTATCACCTCGGAGACGATCCCGAATGCGGGCAGGATCATCACATACACCTCGGGGTGGCCGAAGAACCAGAAGACGTTCTGCCACAGGAGCGCGCTGCCGCCTTCGTCCGGGATGAAGAAATGCGTGTCCAGCTGCCTGTCGAGCAGGAGCAACGTCAAGCCGCCCGAGAGCACCGGCAGGATGAGGATGAGGAGGATCGAGTACGTGAAGATCGCCCATACGAAGAGCGGCATGCGCATGAACGTCATCCCGCGCGTGCGCATGTTGAGGATCGTCACGGCGAAGTTGACGACCCCGGCGAGCGACGACAGTGTCAGGAGATGCAGCGAGAGGATCCAGAGATCGACGCCGTTGCCGGGGCTGAACTCCTTCTCCGACAGCGGCGGATACCCGGTCCAGCCCGCGCTCGAAGCGCCCCCCTTCGCGAAGAAGCTGCCATAGAGAACGATGCCGCCGAGCACGAACAGCCAGTACGACAGAGCGTTGAGCTTCGGAAACGCCATGTCGCGGGCGCCGATCATCAGCGGCACGACGTAGTTGCCGAACCCGGCGAGGATCGGCACGACGACGAGGAAGACCATCGCGGTGCCGTGCACCGTGAAGAGCTGGTTGTAGCGGTCTCCGGTGATGAAGTCCTGGTCGGGGGCGGCCAGCTGGAGGCGGATCAGGAGCGCCAGCAGGCCCGCGATCGCGAAGAAGACGAGGCTCGTGACGATGTAGAGAATTCCGATCCGCTTGTGGTCCGTGGTCGTCAGCCAGCTCGTGAGGCGACCCCGCTTCCAGTCGAGCGACGGCGCGTGGGTTTCCTGCGTGGCCGCCATGGCTAGGGCGCTCCGATCGAGGCGTTGAGGTAGCGGATGGTGGCCGCGATCTGGGCGTCCGACCACTCCTCCCCGACTGCCGGCATGCGCGTGCCGCCGTTCTTGATCAGCTGAATCGTCGTCGCGTCGAAGCGCCGTCCGGCGATAGGCGGCGCCTCGTCCGTGCCCTGGCCTTCCATTCCGTGGCACTTCGCGCAGACGCCGTCGAACGTCTCCTCACCCACGGCAGGGCTCGACTCCCCGTGGGCAGCGAGAAAGACGTCGAAGTCCGCTGCGCTGACGGCGTGCACGGAGGCCTTCATGGCGGCGTGCTGGGCGCCGCAGAGCTCTGCGCACTGCCCGGTGAACGTCCCCGGTCGCTGCGCCTCGAACCACGTGTGGTTCGTCCGCCCCGGGATCGCGTCGATCTTGCCGCCCAGCGACGGGATCCACCAGCTGTGGATGACGTCGTTGGCCACCACCTCGAGGTCGATGACGCGGTTCACGGGCACGACGAGGTCGTCGATGGCGATCTCGCCGTCCGGATAGCGGTAGAGCCAGTAGTACTGATGTCCCTCCACCGTGATCTCGAGGCTGCCGGCGGGGCCGGCCGCGGGCGCGTCTTCGATGTCCGGCAGCTGCAGGAAGACGAACGCTGTGATGACGGCGAGGATCAGCACGGGAACGACGGTCCACGCAACCTCTACCCGCGTGTGGCCACGCACCTGTGGCCCCTCGCCTTCGCGCGGCCGGTTACCACGTCGATAGCGGACGATGAAGTAAACGAGCGTCGCCTCCACGAGGACGAAGATGACGGCCGTGATGATGAGGATGAGGATGTACGTGTCGTGGATTGCCTGGGCGTTCTCCGATGCCGGCTGCACCGGCGTCAGGCCGCCGTTGTCCGCGAAGGCCGGCGCGCAGAAAACGAGCGCTGCGAGCACGGCAGCGAGGGCGGTCAGGCGCACGGGAGGGATTCTATGATCGAGTCGATGTCAGAGCGGTCGCGTGTCGTGCTGCCGCCCGCGGTCGGCGGCTCATTCGAGGTCTACGTGAACGGCGTGCGGCAGGTGGAGGGGACGGACTTCACGCGGGAGGGCGGCGTGCTCGTGTTTCCGCGTCTTCTCAAGCAGGAAGGCCGGCTCGGCACCTGGCGGTGGCTGTCGCTCTTCCTCGGCGTCGCGGGTACGTACCGCCAGAACGACTCGGTCGACGTCGTGTACACGGCGGGCGGTCGCAGGCAGGTCGCCGCACGCCTGCCGATCGTCAACGACGCCTAGAGCCGCCGCTCGTAGCAGACGCAGTCGTGCACGCGCTCGAAGCGCGCCCGGATCTCGTCCTTACGGTCGCCCTCGTAGTGCGCAAACGTGGAGACGGGCTTGAGGTCCGGCAGCAGGGACTGCAACGTGCCCTCCACCTCGGAGCGCCCTTGCACGTACACGTGGAGGTAGGAATAGACCTGCTCGAAGCCCTGTGACTCGTACCAGCGCTGCACCCACTTGTCGTCGCGCGTCCAGGCTTCGACCCGCTCGATGCCGCGCGCTTGCAGCTCCGTCTCCGCGTCCGCGAGCAGCCGCGACGCGAGCCCTCGCCGCCTGAACTCCGGCAGCACCGCCAGGTGCCAGATCATCGCGCCGAGACCGGGGCCGTCCCGGCAGACAGTCCCCGGCTCCTCCTCGCACTCGAGGTCGATCAACCCCACGATGCGGCCCTCTGCCTCGGCGACGAGCTCGATGCTCGGGCGCTCCCAGCGCTCCTTCACCTTCTCGACGGAGTCGTAGTACGCACCGTCGAGGAAGGCGAGCACGCGGCACTCGAGCCAGCCGCGCTCGTCGGCGTCCGTGTAGGGCCGGATCACGACGTCGGATGTCACTCTGCGTAGGTGGTGCGACCTGCCTCGGTGATGCGGGTGGCCCGCCCCGCGTGCACGAGGTGCTCGAGGTGCGCGAGCGTCTCCGCCATGGCGAACCGGCGTAGCGGCGGCGCGAGCGCGTCCGGGAACAGCGTCCGCGAGATGTCGTATCCGGAGCGGGGCTCGGGGCCGAGCTCCGCGAGGGTTCGCTGGAGCCGGTCCGCGTGGTGCTCGACGATCTCGCGCGCGCGGCCGGCCGGATCGAGGATGCGCTCCCCGTGCCCCGGCAGCGCCAGCGTCGGGTCGAGCTCGGCGATGCGCGCAAGCGAGCCGAGGTAGTCAGAGAGCGGATCCGGGGCCGATGCCGGCCAGAGGCCGACGTTGGGCGTGATGCCGCCGAGCAGGGCATCGCCCGCGATGAGCACGCCGTCTCGGTGGAGCGCGAGGTGCCCGTCGGCATGCCCGGGCAGGTGGAGCACCTCCCAACCGCCGACCGTGTCTCCGGGCTCGAGCGGGTCGGGATCCGGCGCGTAGTGCACGAACGCGGTCAGCTGCTCCTGTTGGGCGCGCACCGCGGCCGCCTCCTCCGGCGGGATCCCGTGCTCGACCATGTGCTGCTCCGACCGCTCCGCCGCGTCAGCTGTCCACGCCCGGCGGCAGTACTCGTAGTCGAGGACGCCCTGGGAGACGGGCGCGTCGGCCACCTCGGCGACGAACGCTGCGGCACCCACGTGATCGGGATGGAAGTGCGTGACGACGATTCGCTCCGGCCGCCCGACCTGGTCGATGATCCTTTCCCAGCGCTCCCGGGCGCCGGGAAGGCCGAGGCCCGTGTCGACGACGATCGTCCCGTCGTCTCCCGGCAGCACGTAGGCATGGACGTGGTCGATGCCGAGCGGCAGCGGGAAGGTGATGCGCACGATCCCGTCGTCGAGCGGCACCACGACCGGCAAGGTCTCGCCGCCCCGTCGTAAGATGCGCGCCTCGTGGCGTTGCTCACCGTCGAGCATCTCACCCGTCGCTTCGGCGGGGTCGTCGCACTCGACGACGTCTCCTTCGCGGTCCCCCAAGGTCAGATCCTCGGCCTGATCGGGCCCAACGGAGCGGGCAAGACGACGGCGTTCAACGTCATCACCCGACTCTACAAGGCGGATTCCGGCGCGGTCCTCTACGACGGCGAGGACTTGCTGAAGGTCGCTCCGTACGACGTCGTGCGCCGCGGCATCTCCCGCACCTTTCAGAACATCGCGCTCTTCTCGCGGATGACCGTGCTCGAAAACGTCCTCGTCGGAGCACACGCCCGCACCGACTGGTACCGCGAGACCGATGCCCGGGACCGCGCGCTCCACGCGCTCGAGATGGTCAACCTGGACCAGCTCGCGGGTCACTTCGCGTCGGGCCTCCCCTATCCGACGCTGAAGCGCATCGAGCTCGCGCGGGCACTTGTCTCGGAGCCGCGGCTGTTGCTGCTCGACGAGCCGGCCGGCGGCCTGAGCCACGAGGAAGTGGCGGCCTTCGGGGACTTCCTCCTAGACCTGCGCGAGCAGCTCGATCTCACCGTGCTGCTCGTCGAGCACCACATGGGCCTCGTCATGCGCGTCTCGGAGACCGTGCACGTGCTCGACTTCGGGAAGACGATCGCCCGCGGCACCCCCGACGAGGTGCGCTCGGACCCCGCGGTCATCGAGGCGTACCTCGGCACGACGGACGAGGAGGACGTTTAGTGGTCGCCGCCCCGCACGCGCCCAGCTCGGCCGGCTGCGAACCGTCGCATGCCTACGTCCTCGGTCGCACCCGTATTTCACCCAATACGCGCGCTCCCTGCGTCCTTGGCCTGCTCGGTTCTCGCTCGGCCGAGCAAGACCGCGCGCGGAACGGAGACCACAAGTGACGCCGCTGCTCGAGCTGGACGGGGTCGACGCCCGCTACGGCGGCGTCCAGGCGTTGCACGGCGTATCCCTGACCGTGAACGACGGCGAGTCTGTCGCCATCCTCGGGGCGAACGGCGCCGGCAAGACATCGACGTTGCGGGCGATCTCGGGCACCGTACGCCGCTCCGGTTCGATCGTCTTCGACGGTAAGCCGATCCACCGCAAGTCGCCCGAGGCGGTAGCGCGGCTGGGCATCGCGCACGTGCCCGAGGGCCGGGAGATCTACGCCGAGCTGACGGTGTGGGAGAACCTCCTCATCGGCGCCAACCATCGCCGGAACTGGCGCGAGGCGAAACGCGACTGCGAGAACGTCGCCGGCTACTTCCCGCGGCTCGAGGGCAGGCGGAACCAGCAGGCGGGAACGCTGTCCGGCGGTGAGCAGCAGATGCTCGCCCTCGGACGGGCGCTCGCCGCGCGGCCGAGGCTGCTGCTGCTCGACGAGCCGTCGCTCGGGCTCGCGCCGACGATCGTGCGCGACTTCTACGAGCTCGTCTCCTCGCTCACGCGCGAGATGGGGCTCACGGTGCTCGTGGTCGAGCAGAACGCGGGCATCGCGCTCCAGTCGACGAAGCGCGCGTACGTGCTGGAAGTTGGCCGGGTCGTGATGGAGGGGGAGAGCGCCGAGCTTCGCCGTGACGAACGCGTGAGAAAGTCCTACCTCGGCTGATGGACTGGTCGAAGCTCATCCAGACGGTCGTCACAGGTCTCGCCGACGGGGGCATTTACGCCATCCTCGCCCTCGCCCTCGTGCTCATCCACCGGGCGACCGGCGTGATCAACTTCGCGCAGGGCGAGATGGCTATGTTCTCGACGTACATCGCGTTCTGGCTGATCTCCGACCCTGAGGGCTGGGAGCTTCCCTTCTGGATCGGCTTTGCGATCACGCTCGCCATCTCGTTCGCGGGCGGGTCGCTCATCTACGGCGGGATCATCCGCCCGCTGGCGAGATCGGGCCAGATCACGATCGTCATCGCGACCATCGCCCTGCTCATCGTCCTCAACGGGCTGGCCGCCTGGATCTGGAGCTCCGAGCCGCAGTACATCCTGAGCCCGTTCCCGTACGACCCCATCACCGTCGGCGACGTGTCGATTCCCAAGCAGACGATCTACATCTTCGGCGTGTCGCTCCTATGCGTGCTCGTCGTCTACCTCATCTTCCGCTTCACGCGCACGGGCCTGATGATGCGCGCCGCCGCCGTGCGAGCCGACACGAGCCGGCTGCTGGGTATTCGCGTGGCCGTCATGCTCGCCCTGGGCTGGGGGCTCGCGGCCGCGCTCGGCGCCGTGGCGGGACTGATGGCCGTCGTCGCGGCGCCGCCGCTCGATCCGAACTACATGCTCATCATCATCGTCTACGCGTTCGCTGCCGCGGTGCTCGGCGGCCTCGACAGCCCGATCGGCGCCGTGCTCGGTGCATACATCCTCGGCGTCGGGATCGCGCTCCTCCAGACGTATGTCGACTTCGTCAGCGAGTCGCCGGAGTTCAAGCTGCCGATCGCGCTCGGCGTGCTCTTGCTCGTCCTCGTGATCAAGCCGGACGGCCTCTTCGGTCGCACGATCGCGAGGCGCGTGTGAGAGCGATTCTCCGCGCGCAGGTCGCCAGTGCCATCTGCCTCGCGGCGGGCATCGCCATCATCGCTGTGCTGCCGCGCTTCCTCGGCCAGTTCGAGACGCGCAACATGTCGCAGGTCGGCCTGTACTTCATCGCCCTCATCGGGCTCAACATCGTCACCGGCTACTCGGGGCAGATCTCGCTTGGGCAGGGCGCCTTCATGGGCGTGGGGGCGTATACGACCGCGTATTTCGTCTTCGAGCACGGCTGGGGCGTGTGGTGGACGATCCCCGTCGCTGCCGCAATCGCCGGTGCGGCCGGTTTCCTGTTCGGCCTGCCGGCGTTGCGCTTGCACGGCCCGTATCTCGCGCTCGGCACGTTTGCGCTCGCGGTCGCTTTCGGCGAGCTCGTCCGGTCCGAACGCTACTCCGGGACACTCGGCGGGAACCAGGGCATCTCCTTCGGTCTGCCGACGGCTCCTTACTACGAGACCTGGGGCATCGCTTTGGGGCTGTTGCTCTTGGCATGGTTCGTGCTGAGCGGGAAGCTCGGCCGCTCGTTGCGGGCGGTTCGCGACGCCGAGCTGGCCGCGGTCTCGGCGGGCCTCAACCCTGCCGTCTTCAAGACGACTGCGTTCGCTATGGCCGCGGCGTACGCAGGCGTTGCCGGGTCGCTGCTCGCGATCCACATCGGCTTCGTGAATTCGCTCACCTTCCCGGCTGTGCTTTCGATCACGCTGCTCGTGGGTACGGCCCTCGGGGGCTTCGGCTACCTGTTCGGGACGATCTTCGGCGCGCTGTTCGTCGTCTACGCGCCACTGAAGGCCGAGGACGCGGCCAACCGGCTCGACCTGTCGACGACCCTGCCGCCCTCGGTCACCTACGGGCTCTTCCTGCTCGTCGTGCTGTTTCTCATACCGGGCGGCGCTGCTCAGCTCGTCCTCCGCGTGCGAGGCCTGTTCTGGGCAACAAAAGGGCGTTACACTCGTCCCACCGTAGGGGAGGGAACGACACAAAGGAGCGATACATGAGGAAGGCAGCTCTTGTGCTCACGGCTGTCGCCGGCTCGCTTGTCTTCGGACTCACGAGCGCGTCGGGCAATGCCGAGCAGGCGCCTGGCCTGACATCAAAGACCATCAAGATTGGCGGGACGTTCCCGCTCTCGGGCCCAGCCGCCAGCTATGCGCCGATCGCCCGTGGTCTCACCGCGTACTTCAGCTACGAAAACGCGACGAAGCGAGGGGCGGACAAGGCGCGCGGCTGCGGCGGCCGCCAGGTGAAGTACATCGTCTACGACGACCTCTTCAACCCGCCGCAAACAGTGACGCAGACCATCAGGCTCGTCCAGCAGGACAAGGTGTTCGCAACACTCGGCGGCCTCGGCACCGAGCCGCAGCAGCAGGTTCGGCGATACCTGAACCTGAACAGAGTGCCGCAGCTCTATGTCTCCACGGGCGCGACGTTCTGGGGTGCCGAGCAGAAGGAATACAAGTGGTCGCTCGGCTGGCAGCCCGACTACCAGGGTGAGGCCACGATCTACGGCCGGCGCATCAGGGCCCAAACGCCGAACGCGAAGATCGCGATCCTCTACCAGAACGACGACTACGGCAAGGACTACATCGCGGGTCTCGAGGCCGGCCTGGGCCCCAGGAAGAGCCAGATCGTGGCCACGCGCGGGTACAACCTCACCGACGCATCCGTTGCGCCGCAGCTGCTCGCACTCCGGGCATCGGGTGCGGACACGCTGATGATCTTCGCCACGCCGACGCACACGATTCGCACGTACGCGACGCTGCGGACGATCCAGTGGAAGCCACAGCAGATCTACCTCAACTCGGTGTCTGCGACGGACACGTTCATGACCACGGCCGTCGGACTCGCGACCCCCGGATACGTGAACGGGTCGATCAGCGTCCAGTACCTCAAGGACCCGGCGAGCCCCGACAACGCCAACGACGCGGGTGTGAACCTCTACAAGCAGATCATGGGCAAGTACCTGCCGAGCGGGCGGGTGACTGACGGTCTGTACCTCTACGGGTTCGCCAAGGGCAGGAGCTTCTGCAACCTGCTCGACTCGATCCCGAAGGGCAAGCTCACGCGCGCCTCGCTGATGGCGAAGGCGAACAACTTCACCGAGACGAACGCGATGAACCCGTGGTTCCTCCCGGGCGTCCGGTCGACGACGTCAAAGAACGACAAGTTCCCGATCTCGGCCGAGCGGCTGATCGAGTTCGAGAACGGCGGCTGGAAGCCGATCGGCCAGCTGGTCGATCCGCGGCCGTCGAAGAAGACGAACTAGCGGCACCGATCACTGGCGACTCTGAGGGCCGGCACCCGCCGGCCCTCAGCGTTTCGAGCGGTAGGCTCCGGGCATGTCTGAGGCAGTGATCGTCGCCGCCACGCGTACGCCTATCGGGCGGGCGCGAAAGGGGTCGCTCGTGGATGCCCGCCCCGACGACCTCGCGGCGTTTGCCATCCGCTCGGCGGTCGACCAGGTGCCCGAGCTCTCGGGGTCGGAGATCGTGGACGTCATGCTCGGGTGCGGCTACCCCGAGCAGCGGCAGGGCATGAACCTCGCGCGGCGCGCATCGCTGCTCGCCGATCTGCCGGCGACCACGGGCGGCACGACAGTCAACCGCTTCTGCGCCTCCAGCCTGCAGACGATCCGCATGGCGTTCCATGCGATCAAGGCCGGCGAGGGGGATGCGTACGTAGCCGCCGGGGTGGAGTCGATCTCGCAGGTGAACGGCTACCCGAAGTCCGCGGAGGAGCTGCATCCGCGGCTGACCGGCTCGGACGACGCGATCGGCAACGTCTACATCCCGATGGGCATGACGGCCGAGAACGTCGCCGAGCGCTGGGGCATCGAGCGGGAGGAGATGGATCGGTTCGCACAGCGCTCGCAGGAGCGGGCGGTCGCGGCGCAGGACTCCGGCCACTTCGCCCGTGAGATCACGCCGTACACGACGGAAGACGGCACGGTCGTTTCCCGCGACGACGGGCCCCGCCGCGAGTCGACGCTCGAGAAGCTCGCCGAGCTCGATCCCGCCTTCGTCGAAGGCGGGAAGGTGACGGCCGGCAACTCCTGCCCGCTGAACGACGGCGCCGCGGCTGTCGTCGTCATGAGCGACTCGCGGGCCAAGGAGCTCGGCATCACGCCGAAGGCGCGGATCGTCGCCTCCGCCGTCTCGGGCGTCAGTCCCGAGATCATGGGCGTGGGGCCGATCCAGGCTGTCCGGCGCGTGCTCGGCCAGGCCGGCATGACGATCGACGACGTCGACGTCATGGAGCTGAACGAGGCCTTTGCGGCCCAGGTGATCCCCGTCTGTCGTGAGGTCGGCATCGACCCCTTCGACGACCGGTTCAACCCGCACGGCGGCGCGATCGCTCTCGGGCACCCGTACGGCATGACCGGCGCGCGGATCATGTGCACGCTGCTTAACGACCTCGAGGCCGTCGACGGCACGGTCGGTCTCGAGACGATGTGCGTCGGCGGGGGCCAGGGCATGGCCATGATCGTCGAGCGGCTCTGAGCACGAGCGCGGTCCAGCTCCACGTCGAGGAGCACGGCGATGGGTTTCCGCTGCTCCTGATCCAGGGCCTGGGCTGGTCGAAGTGGGGGTCGCGGGCCCAGATTCCCGCGTACGCGGAGCTGCGCCGCGTGCTCTCGTTCGACAACCGCGGCACGGGCCTCTCTGCGAAGCCGGCCGGCCCCTACACGATCGAGGAGCTGGCCGACGACGCGGCGACCGTGCTCGACGCCCGCGGGTTGGAGCGCGCCGACGTCTTCGGTCATTCGATGGGCGGCTTCATCGCGCTGACCCTCGCACTGCGAAGGCCCGATCTTGTGCGCTCGCTCATCCTCGTCGGCACCGGCCCCGGCGGTCCGGAGCACGAGCCGTTGCCCCCGGAGACGCTGGAGACGTGGCTCTCCGTCGTCGGGCTGCCGCTCGAGGAGGCGATCCGGCGCACGTTCCCGACGTCGTTCGCGCCGGGGTGGATGGACGAGCATCCGGACGAGTACGAGGGGTGGCTGGCTGCGCGACTCGATCCCCCGACGCCGCCCGAGTGCTGGTGGGCGCAGTTCGAGGCCAGCCGCGCCTATCTCGAACAGGGCCTGCCGGTCGAGCGGATCGGCGTGGCCGCCCTCGTTGTCCACGGCGACCTCGACCACGTCGTCCCCGTCGCCAACGGCCACCTGCTCGCCGCGCGCATGCCGTGCGCCGAGCTAGCCATCCTGTCAGGACAGGGCCACGTACCCATGCTCGAGGCGCCGACCGAGTTCGCCGCGATCGTCTGCGACTTCCTCGACCGAGTCGAGAGCTCAGCCGGCCCCGGCTAGCTCGAGCGCCGTGTGCGCGAGCAGTGGCACGCCCTGCTCGAAGCGGGCCGCGTTCGCGTCCTCCGCGGCGAGCTCACCGCGCACGTAGCGGCCGTAGATCGCCTCGCAGAACACCGCCGCCTTCCAGAGCGCGAGCGCCTGGAACCACCCGAGCGGCTCGACGTCGCGACCGCTCCGCTCGCGGTAGCGCTCGACGAGCTCGCGCTTCGTCGGGAATCCGTCGAGCGCCGTCACCGGTGAGGCGCCGAGCGGATTGATGTCACCGCCCGGCTCGCTGTACGTCGCGAGCAGGTAGCCGACGTCGGCGCGCGGGTCGCCGATCGCGCCCATCTCCCAATCGAGGACGGCGGCGATTCGCGCGGGGTCTTCAGGCGCCACCATGGCGTTCCCGAGCCGGTAGTCGCCGTGAACGACCGCCAGCGGGAAGGGCTCGGGAAGATTCTGAGCGAGCCAACCGCCGACCGCCTCGACGTCGGGCAACTCACGCGTCTGATTGATCTCCCAGAGCTGGGTGAATCGGCGCACCTGCCGCTCGAGGTAGCTGCCCGGACGCACGAACTCGGCTACCCCCGGCGCCGACACGTCGACTGCGTGGATCTCGACGAGCGCGTCCACGAGGTCGAGGCCGAGCCGACGCCGCGCGTCCTCCGTGTCGAGCCCCGCCGGCAGCTCGGTCGTGACGACGTGTCCTTCGAGGAAGTCCATGACGTAGAACGGGACGCCGATCACGCCCTCGTCCTCGCAGACGGCGCGAATCACCGGCAGCCGGATGCCGTGCGGCGCGAGCGCGAGCTGGAGCCGCGCCTCGCGCACCATGTCGTGCGCGGACGGCGGCAGGGGCGGGCGCGGCGGCCTGCGGAGCACGAAGCGCCCCTCGTCGCGCTCGAGGAGGAACGAGAAGTTCGAGCCGCCGCCCTGGCCGATGCGGCTGGCACGAACCGGCCCCGAGCCGAGCCCGTGCTCGTCGAGGAAGGCTTCGACGTTCTCGAGGATCAGCAGCGGCTGCTCGGTCGAGTTCACAAAACGAGCTCGGCCATCACGCGCAGCGTCTCGCGGTCGTGAGTCTGGACTATGAGCGTCGTCACCCCGCACTCGCGCCACGCGTCGAGCCGTTCGGCGATCTGCTCGCGCGAGCCGACGAGGGCCACTTCGTCGACGAGGGAGTCGGGGACTGCCGTCGCCGCCTCCAGCTTCTTGCCGTCGAGGTAGAGATCTTGAATCCGCGCGGCGTCCTCCTCGTAGCCGTAGCGGCAGACGAGGTCGTTGTAGAAGTTCTTCCCACGCGCGCCCATGCCGCCGACGTAGAGCGCGAGATGATGCTTGACGTACTCCCGGCCTCCCTCGCGGTCTTTCGTCAGCACGACGTTGACCCCCGCTGCGATGTCGAAGCCCTCTCGTGCTCCGTCAAGAGGAAACACGTCTCGGAAGTGCTCCGGCGAGACGAAGATCGGAAGCCACCCGTCGGCGATCTCGGCGGCGAGCGCGACGTTCTTTGGGCCGATGGCAGCGAGGTAGACGGGGATGTCGGGCCGCAGCGGCCGCAGCATCATCTTCAGTGGGATGCCGAGCCCCGACGTCCCGTCGCCGGTGAGCGGCACGTCGTACACCTCGCCGTGAAAGTCGACGACCTCGCGCCGCAGCATCCGCCGGACGAGCTCGACGTACTCGCGCGTGCGCTGGAGCGGCGGGCCCCAGGGCTCGCCGTGCCAGCCCTCTGCGACCTGCGGCCCGGAGAGGCCGAGGCCGAGGAGGAAGCGTCCGCCCGACATGAGATCGAGCGTCGCCGCTGTCATCGCTGTCATGCCGGCACTCCGCGCGGGAATCTGCATGATCCCGGCGCCGAGCTTCATCGTCTCCGTCTTCGCGCCGAGCCAGGAGAGCACCGTGACGACGTCCGTGCCCCAGGCCTCGGCCGCCCACGCGGAGTCGTAGCCCAGCCCCTCCGCCTCGACCGCGAAGTCGATCAGCTCGGTCGGGTTCGTTCCCGGGGACGCATAACCGAGGTTCACGCCGAGGCGCACCGTGCGATCATAGGGTCGTGGCGCTTGCGGAGCTGCCCACGCACGAGCGGTTCGACGAGCTGCGCGGGACGTACCGCGCATTCCTCGAGGAGCACGTCTATCCAGCCGAGCAGGCGCTGAACCGCGAGGACGACGCAGCGGAGGAGCTCATGACTTCGCTGCGCGCGCGAGCCAAGGCAGAAGGGCTCTGGGCGCCGCATCTGCCCCCTGAGGCAGGCGGCACAGGGCAAGGCTTTCTCGCGTACGCCTACCTCAACGAGGAGATCGGGCGGAGCTTCTGGGGCCAGCTCGTCTTCAACTGCCAGGCGCCCGACGCGGGCAACGGCGAGATCCTCCACCTGTTTGGCACCGAGGAGCAGAAGGAGCAGTTCCTCAGGCCGCTTGTGGAGGGGGCGACGCGATCGTTCTTCTCGATGACGGAGCCCGACGTCTCGGGGTCGGATCCAACCGGCCTCAAGACGCGCGCGGTGCGAGACGGCGGCGAGTGGGTGATCAACGGTCGCAAGTGGTTTTCGTCGAGCGCGGAGGGCGCAGGCTTCGCGATCGTCATGGCCATCACCGACCCGGACGGCGATCGGCACCGCCGCGCCAGCCAGATCCTCGTGCCCGCGGACACGACGGGGATCACGATCGAGCCGGTGCCGGTCATGGGGCATCGCGGGCGTGGCTGGACGACGCACTGCGAGGTGACATACGAGGACGTGCGCGTGCCCGCGGCCAACGTCCTCGGTGAGCCGGGCGCCGGCTTCCGCATCGCGCAAAAACGGCTCGGGCCGGGCCGCATCCACCACGTCATGCGCTGGCTGGGCCAGATGCAGCGCGCGTTCGATCTCATGTGCTCGTACTCCCTCCAGCGCGAGGCCTTCGGCGGGCCGCTGGCGGAGAAGCAGACGGTCCAGAACTGGATCGCCGACTCGGCCGCGGAGATCCAGGCCTGCCGGCTGATGACCATCGACGCGGCGCACAAGATCGACGAAGGCGATGAGGCACGCGTCGAGATCTCGCTTATCAAGTTCTACGCCGCCCGCGTGCTGAACGAGGTGATCGACCGGGCAGTCCAGACGCATGGCGCGCTCGGGCTCACCGACCGCTCGCCGCTCTCGACCATGTTCGGGCTCGCGCGGGCGGGGCGGATCTACGACGGGCCCGACGAGGTACACCGCATGGTCGTCAGCCGCCGGATCCTCAAGGAGTACGCCGCCGGCGGCACCTGGCGCTTCAGCTAGGAACCGCGGCGGGCTAGCCCGTGTAATCAGTTCATGTACATGCGTTGCCTCGCTGTCATCGTGGTGCTCGCGGCTGTTCCTGCGGCATCGGCGAAGGGGTTCGAGCCCGGAGACCTCCGGGTGTGCAACGCGGCGCGCTGCAAGCCGATCATGTACCGGCCCGCGGTGACGGCACTCGGCGCCTTCTACTACACGGACCCGAGGCCTCCCGCGCTCGTCGCACGGCCGCCGCTCGGTGCCGCTGCCTTCGAGCTTCGCTTCGACAACGGCTACGTGACGGGGATCGTCGCTCCGGGGAGACTCGACCGGTTCCTCAGCTACGGCGTCAATCTCGGCCGATTCGACGCGGGGCGCTGGTATCGGGTACCGCGCAAAGCCGCGCGGCAGCTTCGCCGTCTCACGGAGGGGCTGGCGCCGCTGCGGGTGACGCGAGCGGCGCTCGCGAGATCACGCTGACTACCTGAGGACGGCCTGCGTCTGCGTGACGCGGGCGACGTGGCGGCCCGCTGCGTCGTGGACGTCCGTCTCGACGACGATCGTCCTCTTGCCCTTGTGCAGCGGTCGGGACGTCGCCGTCACGTGTCCGTCGCGCACCGCGCCGAAGAAGTTCGTCTTCGACTCGATTGTCGCCGTGCCCTTTGCGTCCTCCGGCAGGTTGAGGAAGGCGCACAGCCCGCCACCCGAGTCGGCGAGGCCCATGAGCGCCCCGCCGTGCAGCACGCCGCCGGACGTGCAGAGGTCCTTCACCCAGGCGAGCGTCAGCACGACCTCGTCGGGCGAGGCCGACACGAGCTCCAGCCCGAGCCGGGCTCCGAACGGCATGGCTTGATTGAGCGCGTCGGTGTCCATCATGTCTCCTGCAAGAAGCGGACGATACGCCCCGCGACCTCCTTGCCCGCCTCCTCCTGGACGAAGTGACCGGCGTTCGCGATCGTCTCCGCCGGCAGCGCGCCGGGGATGAGCTCGGCGATCCTCTGGGCCACCTCCGGCGGGAAGATGGGGTCGGAGTCGCCGAAGAGCACGAGCGTCGGCTTCTCCAAGGCCTGCATGCCCTCACGGATCGCCATCAGCGGCACCGTGTTGGGGTGCGCCGGCTCGGTCGGCACCTGCTCGGGGAACATCAGCGGCCCGGCCTTCGACTCGGGTGTCGGGAACGGCGCGTCGTAGGCCGTGACGACGTCGTCAGCTAGTCCGCGCACGCACGCGGTCCGGATCAGGCGGCCCGGCTGGAAGTCGCCGCCGGCCGCCCGCACGACCTCGCGGAAGCGAAGCCACACCTCGTTCGGTGCCCGACCGCCGCCGACGCCGGTGTTGTGGACGACGAGTCGTGCGACGCGTCGCGGCTGCTCGACCGCCAGTCGCATCCCGATCGGCCCGCCCCAGTCCTGGACGACGACGGTCAGCCGATCGAGGTCGAGTGCCGTCACGAGCCCGAGGATCGACGCGTAATGGCGGTCGAACGTGTACCAGTCCTTGTCCATCGGCTTGTCCGAGCGGCCGAAGCCGAAGTAGTCAGGCGCGACGACGCGGGCGACGCGCGAGAGCCCGGGAATCATCTTGCGATAGAGGAACGACCACGTCGGCTCGCCGTGCAGGCAGAGTACGGGGTCGCCGTCGCCCTCGTCGACGTAGTGCATGCGGAGGCCGTCCTGATCGAGGTAGTGAGGCTCGAACGGGAACGCCGGGAGAGCAGCGAACCGCTCGTCGGGGGTGCGGTAGACGTCCGTCACCTTGGCCCCGGCACCCCGCGGAACTCGTAGCGCACGGGCTCGCGGCCGGGCTGCACGACCCACGCCTGGCCGGTCTCGCCGGAGCGGGCGGCCACGAGCACGGCTGCCGCGACCTGCTCGGGCTGCATGAGCGGGATGCCCTCGCCGTCGATCCACTCGCGTAGCTCTGCGGAGACGATGGGGGTGTCCACGAAGCCGGGACATATCGCGTTGATGCGGATATCGCGTCCCGCGAGCTGCGGCGCGACCGCGCGCACGTAGCCGACGACGGCGTGCTTCGTGAGCGTGTAGATCGGGTCGGCCGGCAAAGGGACGAGCCCCGCCAGCGAGGCCGTCGCGACGATGGAGCCGCCTTCCTTCATCACCTGCTCGAGTCGTCGGACGCCGAAGACGATGCCGTCGACGTTTGTCCCGAGCATGCGTCGATAGCCCGCAAGATCGTCGCCGGAGTGGCCGACGCCCGCGTTCAGGAACGCGAAGTCGACGTCGCCTACCGCGTCCCAGGCCGCGGGGTCGGAGACGTCGAAGCCTGTCGCAAGGTCGAGCGACTCGACGGCCGTGTCCTCCTCCTCGAGCACCCGGACGACGGCAGCGCCGATGCCCGAGGCGCCGCCCGTGACGATGGCGCTACGGAACGAGGACAACTTTCCCCACGTGCTTGCGCTCCTCGATCAACCGGTGAGCGTCCGCGGCGTCGGCGAGAGGGAACTCCGCGCCAACGGCCGGCTTCACCGCGCCCGAGCTCCAGAGGTCGAGCAGCTCGCGCGCCGCCTCGGCCACGAGCTCGGGTCGGCGCGACATCAGCCGGCCGAGATAGAAGCCCTGTACGCCGACGTTCCGGCCCACGAGCAGTGCCGGATTGAGGTCCTCCCACCAGCCGCCGGCGTAGCCGACGCCGATGATCGTCCCCATCGGCGCGAGCGTGGCAACGCTCGCGGCGAAGACCTCGCCACCCACCGGATCGACGACGACGTCGGGGCGGATGGCCTCGGCGAACTCGTCGTAGCCGTAAGCGTCCGTCGCGCCCTGGTCGACACAGAAGCTCCGCTTCTCCTCCGTCGACGCCGTTGCGAGCACGCGCGCGCCCAGATGGGCGGCGCACTGGATGGCAGCCGTGCCCACGCCACCCGACCCGGCGTGGACGAGCACCGTCTGGCCAGCCTCGAGACGCACTTGACGCGTCAGCGGGATCCAGGCGGTGAGGAACGTCAGCAGGAACGATGAGCCCTCCACGAACGAGGCTCCATCGGGAAGCGGAAAGAGTCGTTCCTCGTCGACCGCCACTCGCTCTGCATAGCCGCCTCCGGGCAGTAGCCCGATGACACGGCGCCCTTCCGCCGTCTCTCCCGCCACCTCGACGCCGGGGATCGTCGGCAGCTGCGGAGCCTGGGCGTAGTTGCCCTGTCGGACAAGGACGTCGAGGAAGTTCACCCCCGCGGCGCGGATCTCGAGAACCTCCGCCCCTGACATGTCCGGATCGGGGACATCGCGAAGCTGCAGCTGCTCCGGCCCGCCGGTCTCCTCGATGACGATCGCCTTCACGCGAGGCTCCGGACGATCTGCGTGCAGCGGCCGGACGCGAGCAGCGTTCCGTCCTCGTCGTACAGCGAGGCGGTGCAGAAGACGACGCGCCGCGACCGGTGGACGATCTCGGCCTCGGCCCGAATCGTTCCCGGTGAGACGACGCGGTAGAACTCGACGTGGAGATCGGCGGTCAGGAACACCTGGCCGGGCTCGAGGTCGGCGAGACAGACGTGACCCATTGCGGTGTCGAGCAGCGTTGCCACCATGCCGCCGTGGACGATCCGTCGCCGGCCGTCGGGGAACGAGTACTCGTCGGGCGCGTCCCACTCGATGGTCAGCTTCCCGACGTCGGCATCGCGCTCGCCGAAGCGGTAGCCGAGCGTATTCCAGATGTGCGCGCCCTCAGGCGCGAGCGTGTCCCAGAGGTGAGGCTCCGTCACGCACCGATCTTCGCACGGGCGACGCGCACCTCGACGCCGCGTCGCGCGCGCTCCAATGCCTCGGCGTCGTCGTGGAGGACGAACATCGCCGTCGCCATCTTCAGCATCGCGTCGATCTCGAACGACAGCTGGGCGGGATCCTCGTCCGGGCGGAGCTCGCCCATGTCCTGCGCGCCGCGTACCTGCCGCTCGACGTAGTCGAACCAGCTGCGGCTTGCCTCGCGCAGCTTCTCGCGCACCGGGCCGGGATGCGTGTCGAGCTCCGCCTGCGCGGCCGCGAAGAAGCAGCCACCGGGAAAGACCCTGCGCTCGAGGTACGAGAGGAAGGCGTTCGCAAGCGCCTCGATGCGCGCCGCACCCTCGGCTACCCGTGCCGGCTCGATCACCTCTCGCACGAAGATCTCGCTTGCGGTGTCGATCGTCGCCAGCTGCAGCTCCTCCTTCGAGCCGAAGTGCGCGTAGAGGCCGCTCTTCGACATGCCCGTGTGCTCAGCGAGACGGCCGATGGACAGACCGTCGAGGCCTTCGACGGTCGCCAGCTGCGTTGCCGCATAGAGGATCGCCGCGCGGCTGCGCTCGCCGTCGGAGCGGCGTCGTTTCGAGGAGGACTCGGAGGGGGTGGTGAGCAGTTCGCCCAAAATTCGCCTTGACAAGATAGCACGACCGGTCGTACTATGGAGGCATGGAGAACGACC
The DNA here is from genome assembly GCA_046729255.1 of Actinomycetota bacterium. Taxonomy (GTDB): domain Bacteria; phylum Actinomycetota; class Thermoleophilia; order Gaiellales; family Gaiellaceae; genus PALSA-612. Next base: position 8,334 of record JBKPGF010000044.1, on the reverse strand, counting down.
GATCGTGCTAAGTGCACGTGACAGCGTCCCGCGCTCCACCGCCGAGCTACACGCGGCCTGGGTGGCCGAGCGGAACGTCGGTGTCTTCGCCGGGTGGTGGCGGTCAGTCCGTTGGCGCCGCCTGCGCGACGAACATCTCGCGCAGCGCCGTCTTGCGGAACTTCCCGACGCCCGTCTTCGGGATCTCGTCGACGAACTCAAAGCCGTCCGGTAGCCACCACTTCGCGAACTGCGGCTCGAGGAACTCGCGTAGCTCCTCCTCCGTCACCTCACCGCAGAGGACGCACACGGCGAGCGGCCGCTCGGCCCACTTCTCGTGCGGCACGGCGATCACCGCCGCTTCCGTCACGGCCGGGTGGCCCATGAGCGCGTTCTCCAGCGCGACCGACGAGATCCACTCACCGCCGGACTTGATGACGTCCTTCGTCCGGTCCTGGATGCGAATGAAGCCGCTCGGGTGGAGCGTGACGATGTCGCCGGTCATGAACCAGCCGTCCTCTGTCCAGCGGTCGGCCTGTTCGTCGGAGTTGTAGTAGCCGGCCGCGACCCACGGCCCGCGGATCTCGAGCTCGCCCATCGTCTCGTCGTCCCACGGGATCTCGTTGCCGTCGGCGTCGCGCGCACGGAGCTCGACGAACGGCAGCGGACTGCCCTGCATCTCGATGTAGTCGAGCTGCTCCTCCCAGTCGGCGTTCTTCAGCTCGCCGGGGAGGTCGGTGACGGATGCGACGGGCGACGTCTCGGTCATGCCCCAGCCGTGGACGACCGAGAGGCCGTGCTTCTTGTAGGCGTCGATCATCGCCCGCGGCGGCGCCGAGCCGCCGCAGAGCATCCCCTTGAGCGCTGAGAGGTCCCACTTGCCGGGGTTCGCGTCGAGCTGCGCGAGGATGCCGAGCCAGATCGTCGGCACGCCTGCCGTCCAGGTCACCTGCTCCTGTTCGAATGCGTCGAGGAGGCTCTCGCCGTCGAGGTGCGGTCCCGGGTAGACGATGTTCGCGCCCATCATCGTCGCGAGGTACGGGTAGCCCCACGCGTTCGCGTGGAACATCGGGACGACCGGCAGGAACGTGTCGGCCTCCGACAGCGGATGGCCGAGCGGCGCGCCGGAGGCGACGCCGAGCGTGTGGAGGATCGTCGACCGGTGCGAGTAGACGACGCCCTTCGGCATCCCCGTCGTGCCGCTCGTGTAGCACATGGCCGCGGCTTCCTTCTCGTCGAGCTCGGGGTCTTCCCACTCGTCGGCGTGGGCCGTCTCCAGCAGCTCCTCGTACGAGTCCTCGACCACGAGGACGTGCTCGATCGGCGTGTCGTTCTTGAACTGCTCGAGCAACGGCAGGAGCATCCGGTCGACGACGACGACCTTGTCGCCGGCGTGCCTGGCGATGTATGCGAGGTCGGAGGGGTGCAGCCGGAGGTTCAGCGTGTGGAGGACGAAGCCGCCGCACGGGATGCCGAGGTAGCACTCCATGTGCTGGTAGTGGTTCCAGGCCAGTGTGGCGACGCGATCGCCGCGCTCGAGCCCGAGCTTCTGGAGCGCCGCTGCGAGCTGGCGCGAGCGGCGGCAGCAGTCCGCGTACGTGTAGCGGTGAAAGCTCTTGTCGGGGAGCCGCGTCACGATCTGCTTGTTCGGGAAGTACGTCTCCGCGCGCCGCAGGAGCGGGGGGAGCGTCAGCTGGAAGTCCATCATCAAGCCGTCCATGAGCGGAACGGTAACCGGGACTTACTTGCCTAGCAACGCCTTGGCGATCACGCGATCCCGCAGCCGGTCGGGGAGCTTCTCGATGGTCGACCTGATCTTCGCGTCACGGCCCACGAGGTAACGGGTCTTGGGCCGCTCGGTCGTGAGCGCATGCTCGATCGCGTCCGCCACCTTGTCCGCAGGCGCGGCCTTCGCCGCACGCGCCGCCGCCGCCGTCCGGAACGTTTCGATTCGCCTGCCGTAGCGAGTGATCGCTTCCGGTGGCAGCGCGTCGACGTTCTCCTGAGGCTTCGACCAGATCGGCGTCGCGATCGTTCCAGGCTCCACGAGTGCCACGTGGACACCGTCGGGCGCGAGCTCCAGGCGCAGCGAGTCGCCCATCGCCTCCAGCGCGTGCTTCGACATCGCGTACGCGCCGAGGAACGGCAGCGCGCTCTTGCCGGCGATCGAGCCGACGATGACGATGCGTCCTCGCGCCGTGCGAAGGGCCGGCAGGAGCGCCTGGATGACGGCCAGCTGTCCGACGACGTTCACCTCAAGCTGGCGGCGCAGCTCCGCGAGAGGCAGGTACTCGAGCGGTGACGCGACAGCGATGCCGGCGTTGTCGACGAGGCCGTCGAGCCGGTCGACCTTGCTCGCCGCTGCCACGCACGCGTCGCCGTCCGTGACGTCGAGGAGCACCTCCTCGGTGCCGGCGGGTGCGTCTCCCGGTTTCCGGACGCCGGCGAGCACACGCCAGCCGCGTGCCGCGAATCGCTTTGCGCACGCCTTGCCGATGCCTGTCGACGAGCCCGTGACGAGGACGGTCTTCACGCGCTCCTAGTCGAGCAGCCTGGCGGCGACCGCGGCACGTTGCTTCGCCGGGTAGCCGCCGAACGCCTCGATCCACTGCGCCCGCTTGTAGTAGCGGTGCAGCGGGTGCTCCCACGTGAAGCCGATGCCGCCGTGCACCTGGATCGAGCGCTCGCACGCGGCGACGGCCGCCTCGGCGGCGTACGACTTCGCCCCCAGTGCCGCCACCTCGGCATCTTCTTCGCCCTCGGCCACGCACCACGCTGCCCAGTAGGCGAGCGAGCGGGCGAGCTCGGTCTCGACGTACGTGTTGACGATCGGGTGCGAGACGGCCTGGTAGATGCCGATCGGCTTGCCGAACTGCTCGCGCGACTTCGCGTGCTCGATGGCCAGCTCGAGCGCCTTCTGCGCGATCCCGACGGCCTCCGCGGCGAGCGCGGCGAACGCGCGCGTCCGTGTGACGGCGCCGTCCAGCGAGACCTCGTGGTCCTCGAACTTCCGCTCACCGCGCGCCACTGCTGCCTGCTCGTCCGGGGCCAGCCCCGGCAGCGCGAGCGCGACCGTCGCGAAGTACGGGCCCGGATAAAGCGCCCTTCCCAGCTCCTCGAACAGCACGGCCTCCTCGACGAAGCCGAGGCCAGCCCCGCCCGCTTCCTCGGGCACGGAGACGCCGAGCCAGCCGAGCTCCGCCAGCTCGTCCCACGACGGCTCGCGCTCGTCGAGAAGCGCGCGCGCCTGGCGCCGCAGCTCGTCCTGCTCTTCCGTGAAGGCGAATCGCATCAGCGGGACCTCGGGAGGCCGAGCACGCGCTCGGCGATGATGTTGCGGAGGATCTCCGACGTGCCGGCCTCGATCGTGTTGCCGCGGGAGCGGAGCTGCTGGTGCCGCCACCAGCCGTTGCCGTTCTCGTCGCCCTCGATCTCGAGCGCGAGCTTCATCAGCCGCTGGTTCTGCTCCGACCAGTGGAGCTTCGAGACCGAGCCCTCCGGCCCGGGGATGCCGGTCTCGACGAGCTTCGTCAGCGCCCGGTAGTTCGTGAGCTTGAGCGCCTGCAGCTCGATCCACTCGCGCGCGACGAGGTCGCGCAGGCGCGAGTCGTCGAGGCCGCGCTCCTTGGAGAGCGCGATGAGCTTGCGGACGGACACCTCGAGGGTGCCGGTCAGTGCGAAGCCGAGCGTCCCGCGCTCGTGGAGCAACGTCGTCATCGCGACCGCCCAGCCGTCGCCGATCTCGCCGAGGACGTTCTCGACGGGCACCTCGACGTTCTCGAAGAAGATCTCGTTGAAGTCCGCGTCGCCGGTGATGTGGCGGATGGGCCGCACCTCTACGCCGGGGGCGTGCATGTCGACGAGCAGGTACGTGAGACCCGCATGGCGCTGGGAGTCCGGATCGGAGCGCGTGACGAGGATGCACCAGTCGGCGATGTGCGCGTACGACGACCAGATCTTCTGGCCCGACACGACGAAGTGGCCGTCCCGGAGCTCGGCGCTCGTCCTCACGGCCGACAGGTCGGAGCCGGCCCCCGGCTCGGAGAAGCCCTGGCACCAGATGTCCTCGCCGGAGAGGATGTTCGCGAGGTAGCGCTGCTTCTGCTCCTCCGTTCCGTGGACGATGATCGTCGGACCGGCCATGCCGAGGCCGATCACCCCGAGCGGGCCCGGGGCCTCGGCGCGCGCCCACTCCTCGAGCATGATCGCCTGGTGCGAGTACGACGCGCCCTGGCCCCCGAACTCCTTCGGCCAGGTCAGGCCGGCGTAACCGGCGTCGTAGATCTTGCGGCTCCACTCCTTCTTGGCCTCGATGTCGAGGAGGCCTTCGAGACCGGGGTTGTTGGCCTCGAGCCAGCCGCGTAGCTCGGCGCGGAAGGCGGCTTCGTCGGCGGTGTCGCGGAGCTGCACGGTGAGAACCTAGCGGAGTACATTGAGCCGCGTGGAGACCTTCTGGGGTGCCGATCTCGAGCGCTGGTTCGGCGACTTGCCGCGCGTCGCCGCCTTCGGCGAGGTCGTCGCACGCGAGATCGACCCGCTCGTGTACGAGCTGGAGCGGCACGGCCCGGCCACCGACGGGACGAGCGTCGAGTTCGACGCGCGCTACGCGGAGGCCGGGCGCGCTGTGTGGGCGTCGGGGATCCTCGACGCGGAGCCGCTCGAGCAGGCCGGGCTCTTCTTCCTGCTCACGCACGCGGGCGAGGGCGGGCACGCGTGCCCGGTCACCTGCACCGCAGGGCTGATTCGGGCGCTCCGCGTGCACGGCTCCGACGAGTTGCGCGAGCGCTTCCTGCCGCCCTTGCTGGACACGGACTACGATCGCTGCGAGCGCGGCGCCCAGTTCCTCACCGAGGAGCACGGCGGCTCCGACGTCGGCGCGAACCTCACGCGGGCTGTCGCGGACGGAGACCGGTGGCGCCTGCACGGCGAGAAGTGGTTCTGCTCCGTGGCCGACGCCGACGAGTTCGTCGTCACTGCCCGGCCCGAGGGCGCGGCCGAGGGCACGCGCGGAATCGGCTGCTTCCTCGTCCCTCGCGACGTGGACGCGCGGCCGAACGGCTTTACCATCCGCAAGCTCAAGGACAAGCTCGGTACTCGCGCGCTCGCCACCGGCGAGATCGTGTTCGACGGCGCCGTCGCGTACCCGATTGGCGCGCTCGAGGACGGGTTCAGGATCGCGGCGGGCGTCGTGCTCAACACGTCGCGCTGGTTGAACGCCGTCGGCTCGGCAGCTGTCATGCGGCGCGCGTACCTCGAGGCGGCGTCGTTCGCGCGTGAGCGCGTGGCGTTCGGGCAACCGATAGTCGAGTTTCCACTCGTGCGCGAGAGCCTCGCGGTGATGCGGTCAGAGGCGGAGGCGGCGCTCGCCTCGAGCCTCAACGTGACGAGGCTCGTCGACTCGAGCGACGTCGACGACGTCGCCTACCACCGCATCCTCGTGAACGCGAACAAGTTCTCGACGTCCGCCGCGGCGACCCGGGCCGTGCGTCGCGGCATCGAGGTGCTCGGCGGCAACGGTACGATCGAGGACTTCTCGGTGCTGCCGCGGCTCTGGCGGGACGCGATCGTCTTCGAGAGCTGGGAGGGCACGCACAACGTCCTCTGCGCGCAGGTGGCACGTGACCTCGAGCGCTTCGGGACGCTCGAGCTCGTCCTCGAGCGCTCGCGTGGGGTCGAGCCGCGAGTCGACGCGGCGCTCGACTCGCTCGCCGAGCGGATGGCGGCCTACGACCCGCTCCACTTACGCCGCCAGCTCGACGCGTTTGTTCGTGCGGTCCAGGCGGCATGCCTCGTGCGCGCGGACGCGCCGACCGCCGAGCTCCACGTCCGCCGCCATCTCGTCCCGGGTTACGACCCCGAGCGCGACCCAGAGTACGCGAATCTCCTCGACGCGCTCGTCGAGGAAGCGGTGCTCCGCTAGACGTCGACTCCCACGGCCGCGAGCCGCTCGCGTAGGTGCTTGCTGCGCATGACGGCTCCCTTTGCCGAGGTGATCGCCACTGCGGTGCGCGCGTGACGGACCGCCTCGTCGTGCTTCCCTGCCAGCGCCAGCGTCTCCGCGTAGTAGGAGTAGGCCATGGGGCGTGCGAGGACGAAGTCGATCTGGTCGGCGAGGTCGACCGCACGTTGCCCTGCTGCTTCGGCTTCCGCCAGCCTGCCTTCACGGGCAAGCAGGGCGCTGTCGATGAAGCCCATGAAAACGAAGTTGACGAGGTCGTCGGCGTCGGTGGTCTCTTGCGCCCGATCGAGCCACTCTCGGGTCTCCGCGAAGCGGCCCTCGTTGAGGAGAACGAGAGCGAGCACGGCCGAGAGCGTTGGGTAGAAGTCCCGATTGCCGATCTCTTCGAGGACGCGGAGCCCATCGCGGAGAACGCGCTCGGAGCGCTCCCAGTCGCCGGCCTCGAGCTCCATCTCACCCTCGGCGAGCGCCATCGAGCCGGCAGAGACGAGCAGACCGGCGTCGGCGAACACCTGGCGGGCGCCGTGCATCATCTCGCGCCCTCTATCGATCTCGCCCCCCATCGCGAGGAGTCGCCCCACGACCGCTTGCTGCTGAGCCTCGGCGAGCGGGCCCTGGTTTTCTTCCACCATGCTCCTCGCTCGCTCGAGCGCTTCGTCGACCGGCATCGGCGAGTAGATATACGTCCTGAGCAGGAGGAAGCGCGCCCTGCGACCGAGGCGGCTGTGCGAGGCGGCTGCCCGGTCGAGGTGGGCAAGGGCGTTCTCACACGCGCTCGCGGTCTCGACCGCCCTGCACCTTGCCCATGCCTCCCAGCCGACCGCCAGCCAGTACTCGGCGAGCCCGCTGTCGTCGCCCAGGGCCTCGAACACGTCCCGGGCCTCCTCCCTCAGTGCTTCGCGCTCATCGGCCGATCCGCGCCGGCCTGACACGGGATAGGCGGCGAGTGCGATCGAAGCACGCGCGCTCGTACCCCGGTCGGCTGCGGCTCGCGCGGCGCGGAGAATCTCGGTGAACCGCTCGTCACCTGTCTCGAAGTACGCGGCCGCGAGGTCAGGTGCGAGGGCGTGGGTGCGCTCGTGGTCAGGGGGCAGGATGGCTGTCGCACGCTCGAGCAGCGAGCGCGCCGCGTGGAAATCTCCGTGGTCGAGCGCTGACCTCCCGGCGATAACCAGATGCCCGGCCGCGCGACCGGCGAGGTCGTGGAGGACGGGATCTCCGGGATCGAGCTCCGTGCGATACGCGTGCGCCTGTGCGAGGTGGTAGCCGAGCACCTCGTCGCGCTCGACGAGCTCATGGCGTTCCAACCAGTTGGCGAACTGCTCGTGCAGCTCAGCCCTGGAAGCCTTCGACATCGAGTCGTACGCCGCGTCACGAATGAGGATGTGGCGGAAGCGGAAACCCTCGTCGTCCTCGAAGATCGCGGCGTCGCCACGGATGAGCTCTCTCCGCACGAGCGTCGCGAGATGGGCGTCGACTGCCGGCTTCACCGAAGGCGGCGCCAGCTCCGCTACCGAGCTGCGGTGGAAGACCTGGCCTTCCACAGAACCACGCTCGAGGACGGTGCGTTCGTCTCCGTCGAGTGCATCGAGACGTGCCTGGAGCAATGCATGGATGGTCGGGGGCACCACGATCTCGCCGTTCCCTCCTTGCTCGCGCACCATCGCGAGCATCTCCTCGACGTAGAGTGGATTGCCACCCGACGCGGCAACCATCCGCTCGCGCGTGTCCTCGTCGAGCGGCGCGTCCGCAACGAGCCTCTCGATCATCTGCTGGCAGTCATTCTCGTCGAGCGGCTCGAGCAGGAGCGACGTCGCATTGAGCTTGCCGCCGCCCCAGCCGGGTCGGGCGTCGAGTAGCTCGGTACGCGCCACGCAGAGGACGAAGATCGGGACGTCTCGTGACATGTCGGCGACGTGCTCGACGAGCTCGAGGAACGTCGGCTCTGCCCACTGAATGTCGTCGAGCGCGACGATCTGCGGCCGCTCCGCCGCGCGGGCCTCGAGCAGGCGGCGGAACGCGAGCTGCGTCTCGGCTGCGGACGTCCCGAGCACGCTGTCCGGATCGACGCCGATTCCCATCAGCATCTCGACGAGTGGCCAGTACGTGATCCCCTCGCCGTAGTGAAGGCAGCGGCCGTGGAGGACGTCCGCCTCCTCGCCGACATGCTCGAGGAAGTCGGCGACGAGGCGTGACTTGCCGATCCCCGCCGGGCCAAGGAGCGTAAAAAGCCGGATCGTCCGGTCGGCTACGGCGTCCTCGTAGTCGCGCCTGATTCGCCGGCGCTCGCGCTCACGCCCCACGATCGGCCGTTCGAGATGCCGCGCGACCGGCTCGGCGTCTGCGAGCACCTCGATGAGCTGGAACGCTTCGACCGGCTGTGACTTCCCCTTGAG
>JBKPGF010000043.1:0-13285 GCA_046729255.1 Actinomycetota bacterium | reverse complement strand
GGCAGCGGCCAGCGCAGGCTGACGTGAAGCCAGGCCGACGAGTCTCGGCTCGTCGGCCCGTGCCGCGGAGATGTCGCCTGGCTTTCCTCGCCCAGAGGGCATACAAACTGACGTGATGTGAGCCGCGCTGATGCCCTCATTGGGAACCTCGCGCGCGTCGTCGGACATGAACGAGCAGTGGTCGTCGATGACTCCGTTCTCTGGTCGCGCTCGCGCAAGGGTGACCGTGATGCCTTCGGCCTGCTCTTCGAGCGGCACGCGCGAACGATCTACAACTACTGCTTCCGGCGCACCGGGACCTGGGACGCCGCCGAGGATCTCGTCTCGATGGTCTTCCTCGAGGCATGGCGGCGGCGAAGCAAGCGGCTCCCGATCGGGAAAGAGCTCCCCTGGCTCTACGGGATCGCCACGAATGTCATTCGAAACCGGCGTCGCTCCGAGCGACGCTACGCGGCGGCGCTGAGGCGCGTTGCGGCGCCTGAGTGTTCGCCGAGCTTCGAGGACGATAGCGACGCGCGCATCGACGACGAGGAGCTGATGGCGCGTGCGCTCGACCTCCTGGCCCATCTGCCTCGCCGGGAGCAGGAGGTCTTCGCGCTCTGTGTCTGGTCCGAGCTCAGCTACGAGGACGCGGCCGTCGCGCTAGGGGTACCGGTTGGGACGGTGCGCTCGCGCCTGTCACGGGCGCGCCGCCGCTTGCGGGAACTCGCCGCTTCCCGCGGACATGAAGAAGCGAAGATGCAGATTGTCGAGAAGGCAGCAAAGCCGTGACGGGTGATCGTTCGATCCCCGTGGCTCGCGACCTGCCGGCGGGACGACTGGCCGCGCGCAGGCAGCACCTGCTCTTGGAGATCTCGGGCGTACGTGACCCGGACGGGACGTTTCCTGCCCGCCACGCCGAGCGGCCGCGATTGGTCGGTCGGCGGCGGGTGATCGTGCTCGCTGCAGCGGCGCTTCTCGTGGGCGTCGGAACCGCCGCGGCGTTCGGCACCGTACGCGAGTTCATTTTCGGCAGTGCCCGGAGTGCTTGGGGCGGTATGCCGATGTGGTCGCCGGACGGTCGGAGGATCGCGTTCGTGGCGCGCGACTGCGCGCCCGGGCCGGCGTGCGTCGGCCCGCGGGAAGTCTGGATCATGAACGCCGACGGGACGGGAAGGGAGAACCTCACCCGCCGGTGGGGGCGGGAGCTCGTCCCGATCTGGTCTCCCGACTGGCGGAGAGTCGCCTACGTCGTCAACCCCTGTTCGGGCGTGCCCGGTGCGTGCAGAGCCACGACCGAGATCTACCGCATGAACGCGAGCGGGACCGCGGTGCGCAAGCTTGCTCGCGGCGTGAGGTACCGGCAGATCTTCTCTGGGCAATTCGTGAGCGAGTACGACGCGTCTCCTACGTGGTCGCCGAATGGCCGGCAGATCGCCTTCGTCAGCGACCGCGCCGGTTCAGCCGAGGTGTACGTCATGAACGCCGACGGGAGCGGGCAGCAGCGGCTGACTCGGTACGCGAAGCCCAAAGAGCTCGCCTGGTCACCAGACGGTCACATGCTCGCCTTCGGCAGCCACGCACGCCGCGGCCCACGCGACGTCTACGTGCTGAGGGCGGACGGCACGGGACTCCTCAACCTCACTCCGGGGCCTGGAGGTGGCGAGGCCTTGTCCTGGTCACCCGACGGCCGGAAGATCGCCTTTCGCAGCCTGCGGGACGGGAAGGGGGAGTTCTACGTCGTGAATGTCGACGGGACCGGACTGCGGAGGCTCACGCGCACCCCCAAGGGCGGTGCAGCTCCGTCGTCAGCGGCCTGGTCTCCGGACGGGCAAAAGATCCTCTTCGTTCGCTGGGGGTTCGTGCAAGGCACCGACACGGGAGAGATTTTCGTCATGAATGCCGACGGCAGCCGTCAGCGGAACCTTACGCGCAACCCGGCGCCCGACACCGAGCCTGTCTGGTCGCCCGATGGAAGAAAGATCCTCTTCGTCAGCAAGCGAGACGGGTACGGCGAGATCTATGTGATGAACGCGGATGGAAGCGGGCAGCGAAACCTCACGCGGCTCCGCGGAGGTTGATTCGCGGAGGCCCTAGGTCTTGAGCGAGGGCGGGGCGCCACGCCACGGCTCACAGGCTGGGCGGGAGGATGTTTGGGCACCTAGTTGGCACTGATAGTGCGTAACCATGCGCTCCTAGGCCAACATCGCCAACGATTGGGGGGTTGGAGGAAGGGTGGCGGGTCATGCTCGGAGGTGGCGCGAAGTGGCTTGGCTCCGCCGTTTCCGGGCATCTGCGCGCGTGGTTGAGCGGCTCGAGTTCAGACCGTTTGTGGACTTTGTGGGGACTTCGGCTACTGCCCGAACGCCACCTCGGCTATCCGACTGCGGGATCTCCTCCGAGCCGTCCTCGTCGTCACGAGCGCCTTCTGTTGCGTAACCGGGTTTCTGTAGTGTGCTGAGAACGTCACCTTCCCGGGCCCGAGGGAGCGAAACTGCTTCCAGCGCGGCTGGCGCTCCCCGACGAAGTCATCTATCCCGTCGATCAGTCCACGCAGCCGTCCGTCTACGGACTTTGACGGACTTTAGCGGACTGAGGGAGGAGGGTTAAGAGACGCCAAAACCCCTGCGTAAGGGAGGTTTTGGCTTTACTAGAGGGACAGGGGCGGCAGGACTCGAACCTGCAACCCCCGGTTTTGGAGACCGGTGCTCTGCCAGTTGAGCTACGCCCCTGTGCGCTGCTGGGTTGCAGGGTCACGATAGCTAGATTCCGCGCATGGCAAGCCCGTCGCAGCGCCGCGGCCTCGGGGCGCTCTTCCTCCTACTGACGGCCGTGATGCTCGGCATTGCGTGGGCCGCGTATCGCGCCGAGCAGTGGATCATCCTCGTCGCGGCGGGCGTCATCGCGGCGTGGATGGCGACGCTCGTGCTGCGGGCCTGGCGGGCGAACTAGAGGGGCTGGCGGACGAATAAGAGGGCTTCCGCCGCGGCGCGGCGTATTCTCTCGGCGTGCCCGATGACACCAAAGCTCTCTGGCGCCAGTATCGCCAATCGGGAGACCCGGCGCTCCGGGACCGGCTCATCCTCACGTACGCCCCGCTCGTGAAGTTCGTCGCGGGCCGTATATCGAGCGGCCTGCCGGCGCACGTCGACGAGAACGACCTTGTCTCGTACGGCCTGCTCGGCCTTATTGGCGCGATCGAGCGTTACGACCCGGACCGTGACGTGAAGTTCGAGACGTACGCCATCGCGCGGATCAAAGGCTCGATCATCGACGAGCTGCGTGCGATGGACTGGGTGCCGCGGTCGGTGCGCTCGCGGGCGCGTGAGATCGAGCGCGCGATCGCGAAGCTCGAGGCAGAGCTCCACCGCTCGCCGACAGACGAGGAGATCGCCGCAAAGCTCGGAGTCGAGCTGGAGGAGCTCGAGGACAACCTCCTCGACATCTCGCGCTCGTCGATCGCCGCGCTCGACGAGCTGTGGACGGTGTCGTCCTCGACCGGCGACCAGGTCGCCCTCATCGACACCATCGAGGATCGTGAAGGGCCGCAGCCGGAGTCCGCGCTCGACGCGACCGAGACGAAGGAGGCGATGGCGGAGGCGATCGCGGGCCTTCCCGAGCGCGAGAAGATCGTCGTCACCCTCTACTACTACGAGGAGCTGACGCTGCGCGAGATCGGCGAGGTGCTCGGCGTCACCGAGTCTCGCGTCTCGCAGCTGCACACGAAGGCGATCCTCCGCCTCCGCGCGCGCCTCTCCGGCGCTTCGTCGCGCACGGCCCCGGCCGGTTAGCCGCGCGCGGCTAGTATCGCCCGGAAACTCGCCAAAACGCACGGAAGGAACTCGTAGCCCCATGCCTGCCTTCGATCCAGGGAAGATCCGGAACGTCGCCGTCGTCGGTCATCGCGGGACGGGGAAGACGTCGCTCGTCGAGGCGATGCTCTTCCAGTCCGGCGCGACGAACCGGCTCGGGACGGTCGAGGCCGGCAACACCGTCACCGACTGGGACGAGGACGAGCAACGCCGGCAGATGTCGCTTTCCGCCTCGCTCGCGCATGCCGAGTGGCAGGAGCGGAAGATCAACCTCATCGACACGCCCGGCGACGCCGGCTTTCAGGGCGATGCGATCGCGTGCCTGACCGTCGCGGACGGCGCGCTCGTCGTCGTGAGCGCCGTCATGGGCGTGGAGGTCGGCACCGGGCGCGTCTGGAAGCGCGCGGAAGCTGGGGGCCTCGCGCGCGTCATCTTCGTGAACATGCTCGATCGCGAGCGCGCCGACTTCTACCGCGCGCTCGGGCAGATCCAGGAGCAGTTCTCGACCCGCTGCGTCGCCGTCTGTCTGCCGATCGGCGCCGAGCACGAGCTGACGGGCATCGTCGATCTATTGCACATGAAGGCGTACTCGAGCCCCGAAGGCAGTAAGGAGGGCGAGCCCGGTGAGATCCCCTTGGAGCTTTCCGACGCCGTGGCCGAGTACCGCGAGAAGCTGCTCGACGCCGTCGTGGAGACGGACGAGGCGCTGATGGAGCGGTACCTCGAGGGCGAGGAGTTGGGCGTCGACGAGGTCGCGCACGCGCTGAAGGACGCGGTCACGCGCGGCGAGATCTTTCCTGTCGCCTGCGGCGTGGCGACGAAGAACCTCGGCACGGTGGCGCTGCTCGACCTGCTCGTCGAGGGCGTCGCGTCGCCCGCCAAGCGCGGCTCGCCGATCGAGGTCGACGGGAGCGGGGCGGCCGCGTTCATCTTCAAGACCATCGCCGATCCCTTCGCCGGGCGCATCTCGCTGTTCCGCGTGCTGAAGGGCCCGGTGAAGGCGGACTCGACTCTCGCCAACGTCCGCGCTCATGCAAAGGAGCGCCTCGGCCAGCTGCTCCTGCTTCAGGGGAAGGAGCACACGGCGGAGGGCGAGTTCGCGGAGGGCGACATCGGGGCGGTAGCAAAGCTCAAGGAGACGCAGACCGGCGATCTCCTGCTCGAGTCGGAGCGCGCCGTCGAGCTGCCGAAGATCGACTTCCCCGAGCCGGTCATGAGCTTCGCCGTCAATCCCAAGGCAAAGGGGGACGAGGACAAGGCAGCCGCGTCATTGCGGCGGCTGGCGGAGGAGGATCCGACGCTCGTGCTGCGCCGCGACGAGCGCACGGGCGAGCAGCTGCTTGCCGGCCTCTCCCAGATGCACGTGGAGGTTGCGGTCGATCGCCTGCACCGGCGCTTCGGCGTCGACGTCGAGCTCACACAGCCGCGCGTGCCGTACCTCGAGACCATTCGAAGCGAGTCACGGGCGCGTGCGCGGTACAAGAAGCAGACGGGTGGTCGCGGGCAGTTCGGCGACTGCGAGATCGTCATCGAGCCGCGGCCGGGCTACGAGGGCTACGAGTTCGTGGACAAGATCGTCGGCGGCGTCATCCCGCAGGGTTTTCGGCCAGCCGTCGACAAGGGGATTCAGGAAGCGATGCTGCACGGCGAGCTCGCGGGTGCTCCCGTCCAGGGCGTGACCGTGCGGCTCGTCGACGGCCAGTACCACAACGTCGACTCGTCGGAGATGGCCTTCAAGATCGCGGGCTCGATGGCCTTCAAGGACGCGTATCAGAAGGCCGATCCGATGCTCCTCGAGCCGATCATGGAGCTCGAGGTCACTGTTCCGGACGAGGCGGTGGGCGCCGTGAACGGCGATCTCAACTCCCGCCGTGGACGGCTGCACGGCATGGAGCCGCTGGGCGGCATGACGACCATCAAGGCCGAGGTGCCGATGGCCGAGGTGCTGACGTACTCGCAGTCCTTGACGTCGCTCACCGGTGGCCGCGGCGACTATCACATGTCGTTCGTGCGGTACGAGGAAGTCCCCACCCACATCGCGCAGAAGCTCATCGAAGACGCCAGGAAAGCGCGCGAGTCCGACAAAGACTAAGCCGTGACTGGTGCTGCCCCGGCAGTCAATTGCGCCATCTGCGGGCGCACGCTGCTCGTCGGCGAGGACACGACCCGCTTCTCGCCCGACGGGATCGAGTACGTGGACGTCTGCCCGCTCTGCCGCGGTCAGGCCGTGGAAGCCGGGTGGTATCGCGAAGGCGGCTCGACGTTGCCCGTGCCGCCGGCCGCGCCCCGCCGCGGCTTCTTCGGCCGGCTGTTCGGCACGCCCCAGCCGCCGTCGCCGGCTGTCGCGCAACCCATTCTCAGCCGGCTCTCCCCTCAGGAACAGGCGATCGTGGAGGCAGTCGCGCTCTTCAACGGCAGCACGACACCGCGGACGATCGAAGGGCTCATGCGGAGCCTCGGCACCCCGCGGGCGGCCGTGGGGCGAGGGGAAGAGGGCGACACGCAGATCCTCGTCTGCTGGGACATCTCCTGGTATCGGTACCGCGTCACGCCTGACGCCGCCGACCCGGTGCAGATGATCGAGCGAGGCTTCGATGCGGCGGAGCTGTCCGCCGACGAGGTCGAGTGGAACGCCGACGTCGACTCCGCGGGACGGCTCGTGCCGAGAGTCTCTCCCGAGTAGCCGCGCCGGAATCGCTCGTTCAGGGACTAGCGTTGTACGCCGACAGTCGTAGACTGCGACTGGCGTGATCTATTGCGTGATTCCCCCGGAGCTCGAAGACGAGCTGTTCGCGAAGCTCACCGCGTACTACGAGGACAATCCCGACGTCACGGTGATCGTCGACCGTCGCCGTCGTCGCGGTGCGCGCGAGGAACGGGCCGCGACCCCGGAGGCGCGCAAGATCCGCGAGCGTCGCCGGCAGCGCATACCGGGCACGTTCCCCTCTGTGGAGGCCCCTCTCAACTAGCGGCCGCTAGACTCGCGCCCGGTGACGACGGGCACGCAGACACTTGAGAACCTCATCGGCGGCGAGTGGGTCGATGCGTCCGGCGAGACGTTCGAGAGCCGCAGTCCCGCCAACGGCGACCTGATCGGGACGTTCCCGCGGTCGACGGCGGAGGACGTCGATCGGGCTGTCGCGGCTGCGAAGGAGGCGTATGCGACATGGCGCCTCGTGCCGGCTCCCAAGCGCGGCGAGGTCCTCTTCCGCTTCGGCGCCCTCGTGGCCGAGCACAAGGACGAGCTCGCCGAGCTGATGGCGCGCGAGATGGGGAAGGTGCTCGCCGAGGCAGGCGGCGACGTCCAGGAAGCGATCGACATGAGCTACTACATGGCCGGCGAGGGCAGGCGGCTCTTCGGCCATACGACGCCGTCCGAGCTGGCCGACAAGTTCCAGATGAGCGTCCGCCAGCCGATCGGCGTCGTCGGCGTGATCACGCCCTGGAACTTCCCCATCGCCATCCCGTCGTGGAAGATCGTCCCCGCGCTCGTCTGCGGCAACACCGTCGTCTTCAAGCCAGCGAACGACACGCCGATGCTCGCGCAGCGCTTCGTGGAGCTGCTCGTCGAGGCGGGCGTGCCGGCCGGCGTCGTCAACCTCGTCCATGGCTTCGGCCGTGAGGTGGGGGACAGGATCGTCCGACATCCCGACGTGCGCGTCGTGACGCTGACGGGTTCGCGCGAGACGGGCGTGGCCGTGCTCGAGGCCGCCGCCGAAGGCCTCAAGCACGTGCACCTCGAGCTCGGCGGCAAGAACGGGATCGTCGTCATGGACGACGCCGATCTCGACCTTGCCGTGGACGGCATCGTCTGGTCGGCGTTCGGGACGTCGGGCCAGCGCTGCACGGCAGCGAGCCGGGTGATCGTGCACCGCGCGGTGTACGACGATGTCCGTTCGCGGCTCGTGGCAGCCGTCGAGCGGTTGCGGCTCGGGCCCGGGTGGGAGGCCGAGACCGACGTTGGCCCGGTCATCAACGCGAAAGCGCTCGAGAAGATCCATTCGTACACCGAGATCGGGCAGGACGAAGGCGCGACGCTGCTGACCGGCGGAGAGGTCGCGTCGGACAACGGTCTCGACGCAGGCTTCTTCTACCGGCCGACGATCTTCGCCGACGTCGACGGGGACATGCGCATCGCGCAGGAGGAGATCTTCGGTCCGACGACGGCGCTCATTCCCGTCGACGACTTCGACGAGGCGATTCGGGTCGCCAACGGCATCCGCTACGGCCTTTCCTCCTCGATCTTCACAGCCGACGTGAACCGCGCCTTCCGGGCGATGCGGGACCTCGAGGCCGGGATCACCTACATCAACGCCGGCACGATCGGCGCCGAGGTGCACTTGCCCTTCGGCGGCACGAAGGACACCGGCAACGGCCACCGTGAGGCGGGCCAGGCCGCGCTCGACGTCTTCACCGAGTGGAAGTCGATCTACGTCGACTACTCGGGCAAGCTCCAGCGCGCGCAGATCGACACCGAATAGGAGGATTTGGCGGAACGGTGCTCGTCGCCGGGGCGCGCTGGGCGTCGTCCTGCAAGGACGCAGGGAGCCTGCGTACTGAACGAAGTACGTGGGCGACCGAGGACGCCGCAGGACGGCGATCCAGCGTGTTCCGGCGGCTCAGCCGCTGTTTCGCCATATCCTCCTAAGCCTGCGGCTCACATCGAGCCCCAGTCGACCACGAGCTCCTGCGGGTCGCTGCGGTCGACGAAGATGAGCACCTCGCTGCCGACGCCCACCTCGTCCATCACCACGAGCATGCGCTTGCGGACGCTGTAGACGGCAAGCCCCTTGGGACGGACCTCGAGCTCGAGGTCCATCACGGGTTGCCCATTGATCTCGGTGCCCGTCTCGCTCATCGACTGGATGACCGCGACACCGGGAATGCCCTCGCGCCGGAGCTCTCGGGCGCGATAGTCGTTGTAGGCAAAGAATCCGAACAGCGCGAGGACGCAGAGACCCACACCAAGCCAGATGAAGCCGAGCAACCGGGTGTTCGGCGATGCGATCGCGAAGAGAAAGCCGCCGACGACAAAGCCGCCGGCTAGAATCCACGCCCACGGTCCGGGCTTCAACGACATTCGTGAAGGATGACGAAGGCGGTCGGGGCCGTGGAAGACTGCGTGCGTGAAGGCACGCCTCTTCACGGACGGTGGCGCGCGCGGAAACCCCGGCCCGGCGGCGTTCGGGTATGTGCTCGAGGCGGAGGACGGCAGGGTGCTCGCCGCACACGGAGAGGCGATCGGCGTGGCGACGAACAACGTCGCGGAGTACCGGGCGCTCGTCGCCGGGCTGACCCAGGCCGCCGAGATGGGAGTCGACGAGGTGGACGTGATCTCCGACTCGGAGCTGCTCGTGAAGCAGATGCGCGGGGAGTACAAGGTGAAGAATGCCGCTCTGCGCGAGCTCTGGCACGAGGCGCAGGATCTCGCTGCCCGTCTCAAAACGGTGACCTTCGAGGCCGTGCGCCGGGAGCACAACGAGCTCGCCGACCGGCTCGTGAACGAGGCGCTCGACCGACTGGACTAGGCGGTGCGGTACGCGTCGAGGCGTTCGGCGAGCTCCTTCGGGCGGCTGAGGGCGACACAGTGTCCGCCGTCGATCTCGTCGGGCTCGATGCCCAGACGCTCGCGTACGACCCGACGTAGGAAGTCGGCGGCGAAGAGACGGTCGTCGCGACAGAGCAGGAAGCGCGTCGGCACGTCGGGCCACGAGTCGAGCGGCCATGCCTCGCGCGTCGGCGTCTCCGACTGACCGCGCCCTCGCTCGACTGCCTCGGCCGCGAGCGCCGGCGAGACGTCGTGGTAGAAGGTCGTGATGACGTCCCCGCCTCCCGCACCGCTTTCATAGCCCGTGTTCGTCCACCACTCGCCGGGCGCTTCACCGGGAGCCGGGATCATGCCCGCGACGAGCACGAGCAGCTCGACCGGGATCCGCACGCAGACGAGCGGTGCGACGAAGCCGGCGAACGACTGAGCAACGACAACAAGCTCGTGCCGGTCGCCGACGGCGTCGACCACCGCGTCGGCGTAGTCCCACAGACCAGCCGAGTCGTCCTCGCAGGGAAGGTCGGGTGCGACGACGCCGTGGCCGCGGTTCTCGAGCTCAGCCGCGACCAGGTGCCAGTACCAGCCGACATCCCCGGCGCCGTGGATCAGGACGAAGGTAGCCATCGATCAGCCGCGCACCCCGCGCCCGTAGCCGCACACGCGCCACGACTACGGGCCGGGGTGTATGACGTGACTACTCGCGGCTGCCGATCCCTCCCAGCCAGCGGTCGGGGCGGTTCGGCGGTAGGAGGCTCACGAGGATGAGGATGACGACGGTCGCGCCGAAGTACGCGTAGATCGACGCGACCCCGGCGAACTGCGCGGTCACCGTTTGCCCGAATGCCAGGAAGGCGAACGCGAGCAGCGCCACCGACAGGCCCACCTGCAGCAGCCGCTTTTCGCGATGCGGCAGGAACTCGAGGAAGACGAGGCTGGCCAGCAGGAGCGCGAAGACGGCGAACTCGAGGATGCCGAGGATCACCCAGGCTGCATCCGTCCCGGGGAACGTGTCGATCCACGTGCCCTGGAACTGCGCCTTGATCGACGCCGGGGCGTTGCCGTCGTCGTCGAACAGCTTGCCCTTGCCCGAGTAGAACATGAGCCCGCCGACCATGATGTACACGCCGGCGAGCGCGGCCCAGTACGCAATGCCGTCGAAGATCGATCCCTGCCCGACGATCGCGAACCGCTTGCGCTCTTGTTGCTCGGTTGCCATAGGCAGCTCCTTGATCGGGGACGTGTGCCTGGAGAGGGAAGCTAACGCTTCACACCGATGGGCGTCGTAGGCTCACGGCGTGAACTCGACGTCGCCCAGTCGCGACGGCTCGTACTCTGGCCACAGCGACCACGCTCGCGGCTTCGAAACCCCGTTGCGGGAGTTCCTGCGCACGGAGACGGGTGGCGCTGCCGTGCTGCTTGCCGCGGCGGTTGCCGCATTCGTGTGGGTGAACGTCGATGCGTCGTCGTACGACTCGTTCT
This sequence comes from Actinomycetota bacterium, assembly GCA_046729255.1. Lineage (GTDB taxonomy): Bacteria > Actinomycetota > Thermoleophilia > Gaiellales > Gaiellaceae > PALSA-612. The sequence continues at coordinate 2,467 of JBKPGF010000043.1, read as the reverse complement.
GGGGCACGACGATCGGGATCGACGTCCACTCGTGGGGCATCGAGCTCGATCTTCGCGATTGGGTCAACAGCGGCCTCATGACGTTCTTCTTCTTTGTGCTCGGGCTCGAGGCACGCCGTGAGTTCGACCTCGGAGAGCTGCGTGAGCGGCGGCGGCTCGCGGTCCCGCTCCTGGCATCGGCCGGCGGCATGGCCGCGGCGGTGGCTATCTACCTGGCCTTCAACGAGGGACGCTCGTCGGCACACGGCTGGGGAGTCGCGATGTCGACGGACACGGCGTTTGCGCTGGGCATGCTCGCGCTCGTCGGGCCGCGGTTCCCCGACCGCCTGCGGGCGTTCATGCTCACCGTCGTCATCGCCGACGACATCCTCGCGCTCGTCGTCATCGCCACCGTCTACACGGAGGCAGTCGACGCCACGGCGCTGATCGTCGCGATCGCGCTGTTTGCCATCGTGCTCGCCGTGCGCGTGGCGGGCATCCACCACGGCGTCGTTTATCTCGTTCTCGGTGCGGCCGTCTGGGTGGCCCTGCTGGAGTCAGGCGTCGAGCCGGTCGTCATTGGGCTGGCGATGGGTCTCCTCGCGTACGCGTATCCTGCTCGGCGGTCCGAGCTGGAGCGAGTGACCGATCGCTTCCGGGAGTTCCGCGAGCAGCCGACGCCCGAGCTGGCGCGCTCGGCCCGGGAGGGGCTGCGAGCTGCGATCTCCCCGAACGAGCGGCTCCAGCACCTCTACCACCCCTGGACGAGCTACGTCATCGTCCCGATCTTCGCGCTCGCGAATGCCGGCATCGCCATCAATGCGGACTTCCTGCGGGAGGCGTTCACGTCACCGATCACCCTCGGCATCCTCGTCGGCTACGTCGTTGGCAAGCCGCTCGGCCTGATCGGCGTGTCCGGGGTCGTCACACGAGTGAGCGGCGGGCGGCTGCGTCCCCCCGTCGGCTGGGGAGCGCTCGGCGGCGCCGGCGCGATCGCCGGCATCGGCTTCACCGTCGCGCTGCTCGTCGCGACCCTCGCGTTCGAGGGAACCCAGCTCGAGGAAGCGAAGCTCGGGATCATCGCCGCGGCGCTTTGCGCATCGCTCGTGAGCTGGCTCCTCTTCCGCGTGATTGCGGCGCTGCCTACTCGCCTGCGGGTTCGAGCCCTCTTCGGGAAGTCCGAAGCGCTCGTCGATCTCTACATCGACGTCGATCCGGAGCGTGATCACATCCGGGGGCCGGTCGCGGCGCCGGTGACAGTGGTCGAGTACGCCGACTTCGAGTGCCCGTACTGCGGGCAGGCCGAGCCGGAGGTGCGTGAGCTCCTCCGAGAGTACGGCGACGTGCGTTACGTCTTCCGGCACTACCCGCTGTACGACATCCATCCCCACGCCGAGCTCGCCGCCGAGGCGGCGGAGGCTGCGGACGAGCAGGGCGCCTTCTGGCCGATGCACGACCTGCTCTACCACCATCAGGACGCGCTCACCTTCGATGACTTCATCGCGTATGCGGAGAAGCTGGAGCTCGACGTCGACCTCTTCGCGGAGCGGCTTCGCGATCGAGGAGGCGCGATCAGGGTGGCGGAGGACATCGACGGGGCGGACCTCAGCGGGGTCTCCGGAACCCCGACGTTCTTCATCAACGGTCGCCGCCACTACGGTGCCTTCGACATCGCGTCGCTGTCCGCGGCGGTGGCGGCGGCCGGGGCGAGGGCGACGTACGTGGGCTCGTGAGAAGGCGAGTTGCTACCCTGCCCGAGACGGGCGGATGTAGCTCAGTTGGTAGAGCATCTGCTTGCCATGCAGAAGGTCGAGGGTTCGAGCCCCTTCATCCGCTCCATGGAAACCCGCCGGAAACGGCGGGTTTCTGTTTCCAGGCCGGCGACGGAAACAGCTGGACAGCCCCGTGGGTCAGCACTTGGGTCAGCAGTTTCGTCAGGGACGGACTCTTGACGTGTCCGACGTGCGTTCGACAACGGCGTTCGAGGCTAGTACCGCCCACGTCTCGGAAGCCTAAGCCCGCTCCCGAGCGCACAACCGTCTTCCATGCAAGCCGCGACCGCCTCTGCGCGATCGTCTTGCGTCCGGGGCTTTACGCGGTGGCGGGACCAGTTCCTCGGAAACCCGATCCACGGGTCGGACACCTCGATGCTGCGCACACTGCTTTCACTTCTAGCGTCTGTCGCTTGGCTCTGCTCTGACCTTCGTTCCCGGACTGAATGGCGCGACGCGACTCGGCGAGATTCGACACTTCGGCCTCATCAAGATCAGCGTTGGCGAGTAACGCATACGTGTAGAGCCTGCTGGGCCTGCAAATCTGCAGCCCGACAATCGGGCACCGTCACGATCAAACCGAAAGTCGTACGATCGACCCGTGGCGTCAAAAGGACGTCTTAGTTACAACCTCGAAGGCGTCGCGTCGCTGCTCAACCAATACGAGTTCCGCGTGCCGACCTACCAGCGCTCGTACGCGTGGGATGCTGCCGAGG
>JBKPGF010000042.1:0-7439 GCA_046729255.1 Actinomycetota bacterium | reverse complement strand
CCTGGGCCTCGACGTCCACCAGGCGGCCGAGGGCATCCTCGACATCGTCAACGAGAACATGGCGGGCGCCCTCCGCCTCGTGTCTGTGCAGAGGGGCTACGACCCGCGCGACTTCGCGCGCGTCGCGTTCGGCGGCGCCGGGCCGATGCACGCGAACGCCGGCGCCAGGGTCATGGGGTCGTTCCCGGTGATCGTGCCCCCGGCGCCCGGCCTGTTGTGTGCGACGGGGGATCTCGTCGCGGATTTCCGCGGGGAGTTCGCGCAGACCTTCATCCGCACGGTGGACGGCACGAGCGGAGACGAGGTGCGGGGGATTCTCGACCGTCTGGGCCAGGGGGCCGTGCAATGGCTCGAGGGAGAGGGCATCCCGCAGGGGTCGCAGCGAGTGTCGTTCAACGTCGACATGCGCTACTACCGCCAGGGCTACGAGATCCCGGTGGAGATCGACCCGGCACTGCTCGCCGGCGACGGGATGGCCATGCTCGCCGACCGCTTCAACGACCTCCACGAGCAGTACTACCGCTTCCGCATGGAGGACACGACCTGCGAGATCGTGAACCTCCGCGCGATCGGCTACGGCGACGTGCCGAAGCCGCGACTCGCGGAGGCGGAGGACGGCACGGGCGCCGACACGTCCCACGCTGTCACCGACGAGCACGAGGTCTACTTCGGCGGCGAGTGGCTGCCGACGAAGATCTACGACCGCTCGCAGCTCCAGCCGGGCAACCGCGTCGAAGGCCCGGCAGTCATCACGGAGTTCGACTCCACCACCGTCGTTCTCTCAGGCTACGCGGCCGAGGTCGACCGGTATCTCAACCTCATCATCAATCCCGTCGAGGGCAAGGAGGCGTGATGAAGGTCGCAGCCATTCCTGACATCCAGGTGGATCCGGTCACCGTCGACATCATCGAGGGCGCGCTGAAGTCCACACGTTTCGAGATGGACGCGACGCTGTTTCGTACGGCGATGAGCCCGGTCATTCGGGAGCAGCACGACGAGTTTCCGATGATCACGGATCCGAACGGGCGAATGGTCGTCGGCCAGTTCGGCTCCTACATCTCCGAGATGCTCGAGACGTTCGACGAGCCGATCGAGGAAGGCGACGTCATCTTCAACAGCGACCCGTACAAGTGCGGGGGCGCGATCTCCCACATCAACGACTGGCTTGTCTGCCTGCCGATCTTCTGGGAGGACGAGCTCATCGGCTGGGCGAGCATGTTTGGCCACCAGATGGACGCGGGCGGTCCGCTCCCCGGGTCGCTACCGACGGGTGCGAAGACGGTGTTCGGCGAGGGCATCCGCATCCCACCCGTGAAGATCTTCCGCAAGGGCGAGCTGTCGAAAGACGTGCTCGGGGTCATTCTCAACAACGTCCGCATGCCCGAGATGAACCGGGCCGACCTCATGGGGATCGTCGCCGGCTGCCGGACGGCCGAGAAGCGAGTCCACGAGCTGTGTAGCCGGTTCGGCAAGGAGACCTACCTCGCGGCCTGCCAGCAGTTGCTCGATCGCACGTACAAGGCGATGGCGAAGCTCATCCTTGCTGCGATACCCGAGGAGCCTCAGTCCTTTGAGGACTGGATCGACGACGACGGCCTCGGCCACGGCCCGTACAAGATGAAGCTCACGATCTGGCGCGAGGGCGAGCACGCGTACTTCGACTGGTCGGGCACCGATCCGCAGGCGATGGGCCCGGTGAACTTCTACCTCTCGGAAGCGATGTTCAAGATGTTCATCGGGGTCTACCTGATCATGGTCTTCGACCCCCAGATCCTCTTCAACGACGGCTTCTATCCGCTGCTCCACATCGTCATTCCCGACGGCTCGCTGTTGCACCCCAAGTACCCGTCCGCGCTCGGCTGCCGCACGCATGCCCTGACGAGGCTGTTCGACATCCTCGGCGGGGCGCTGGCCCGCAAGAGCCCCGAGCACACGACGGCGGCGGGCTACGGGACGAGCCCGTACATGCTCTACTCGGGCTGGGACGGCCGCGGCGAGTTCTTCTATCTCATGGAGATCTCGTACGGCGGCATTCCCGGCAGGCCGATCGGGGACGGGATGGACGGGCACTCGTGGTGGCCCCTCTTCCAGAACATCCCGACCGAGTACCTCGAGGCGTACTACCCGGTACGGATCGACGGCTACACGACAATCGAGGACTCCGGCGGCGCGGGCTTCCACCGGGGCGGCAACGGCATCGAGAAGCGCTACGTCTATCTGGAGCCCGGCGAGGTCTCGATCCACGACGATCGCTGGCTCACGTACCCCTGGGGGATCCTCGGCGGCAAGCCGGGTTCCCGCTCCGAGAAGGTCCTGCGCCGGAGCAACGGTACGGAGGAGCTCCTGCCGTCGAAGTGCGACGAGGTCAAGGTGGAGCCGGGCGACATGCTCGTCTATCGCACCGCCGGCGGCGGGGGCTGGAAAGACCCGCTCGAGCGGCCGGTCGAGAACGTCGAAGCAGACGTCGCCAAGGGGCTCGTCTCCGAAGGAAAGGCGCGCGACGAGTACGGCGTCGTCGTCGGCGACGCGGAGGCGACAGAGCGCCTGCGGGAGGAGCTACGCACGAAGCGCGGCGAGGTCAAGGACTTCGACATGGGGCCGGCGCTCGACGAGATCCTCAGCGCGGCGAAGGAGGAGACGGGCCACGAGCCGCCCGTCACGCAGGAACCGCTGCCGTGGGCGCCGATGGAGTCGCCCGAGGAGGCAATGCGCCGCGTCCGCGAGTTTGGCGACAGGCAAATGACGCAAACGGAGTAGCCGTGAGCGAGGTACGTCATGCCGGCTTTCATGGGCGGGCAGGCCTCGGCCGTCACCCCGCGCTGATCGTCGTCGATGTCAACGTCGGCTTCACGGACCCCGAGTCGCCGCTCGTCTGCGACCTCGACGGTGTCGTCATCGCCATTCGGCGGCTGCTCGGCGAGATGCGCTCGGCCGGGCTGCCGATCGTGTACACGACCGTCTCCTTCGACGAGGGAGACAAGCAGACCGCGGCGGCGTTCCTCGACAAGATTCCCGCGCTGCTGACGTTGGAGGCGGGCTCGCCCTGGGTGGAGATCGATCCGCGGATCGCGCCGCGGGAGGGCGAGCCGGTCCTGAACAAGCTGTTCGCGTCGGCGTTCTTCGGCACGCCCCTCTCGAGCTTCCTGGCCGCCAACGGGTGCGACAGCCTCATCGTCACGGGCGCCTCGACGTCAGGGTGCGTCAGGGCAACGGTGGTCGATGCCATTCAGCACGGCTACCGCCCGGTCGTGCCGCGGGAGGCCGTCGGCGACCGCAATCCTGGGGCTCACGCGGCCAACCTCTACGACATCGACACGAAGTACGGAGACGTCGTCTCCGTGGACGAGGTGCTCGCCCACCTGGAGGAGGTGGCCGCGGCTGGCGCACACTCTCGCTGAGAAGATCCTCCTCGAGCACGCGGACGCGGACGACGTGCGGCCGGGTGACGTCGTCATGGTGCGCTGCGACGTCGTCATGGCGAACGACGTCAGCGGTCCCGTGGCGTTCCGGGTGATGGAGAAGATGGGCGCGGCGCGCGTCTTCGATCCCGCAAAGGTCGTGATGGTCGCGGATCACTTCATGCCTGCGAAGGACGCCCGCTCGGCCGAGCTCCAGCGGCGGCTCAAGGAGTGGTCGGACTCGCAAGGCGTGACGTTCTTCGGCCAGGGTCGCGGCGGGATCGAGCACACGCTCCTCTGCGAGGAGGGCTGGGTCGTGCCGGGATCGGTCATCGCCGGGGGCGACTCCCACACGTGCACGTACGGTGCGCTCGGCGCGTTCGGCAGCGGCTTCGGCTCGACCGACATCGCCGCGTGCCTCGCCTTCGGCGAGTTCTGGCAGGCGGTGCCGGCGACCATCCGGGTGGAGCTCACCGGACGGCTCGGCCGCTTCGTCTCGGGCAAGGACGTGATCCTCGCGGTGATCGGCGAGATCGGTGTGGGCGGCGCCACCAACTGCGCGCTCGAGTTCGTCGGGGACGGCGCGGAGGCGCTCACTGTCGACGAGCGGCTTGCTGTCTCCAACATGGCCGTGGAGGCCGGCGCGGACACGGGTCTCTTTCCCGCCGACGAGACGACAGCCGCCTACCTCGAAGGGCGTACCGATCGGCCGTGGCGGGCGGAGCGAAGCGACCCCGACGCGGAGCTCGCCCGACGGGTCGCCGTCGACCTCTCCTCGCTCGAGCCGCTCGTCGCGAAGCCCCATCTGCCGGGAAACGTCGTGCCGCTCACGGACGTGATCGGGACCCGCATCGACCAGGCGTATATCGGCAACTGCTCGAACGGCACGATGACCGACCTCCGACAGGCCGCCGAGGTGCTGCGCGGGCAACGCGTCCACGCCGATAGCCGCCTGATCGTCGTGCCGGCGACGCAGCGCATCTACCGGGAAGCGCTTGCCGAAGGCCTGCTGGATGTCTTCGTCGAGGCCGGGGCCATGGTGTCCACCCCGACGTGCGGGGCGTGCTTCGGCGGCGGCATGGGTGTGCTCGGCGCCGGAGAACGGGCCGTGACAACCACGAACCGCAACTTCCGCGGCCGAATGGGCTCGCCCGAGGCCGAGGTCTACCTCGCGAACGCGTGGGTGGCTGCGGCGACCGCGGTGGCCGGCGAGCTGGTGGACCCGGCAGAGGTCCTCACCGGAGCAACGCGATGATCATCGAGGGCAAGGCCGTCGTCATCCCCGGCGACGATGTCGACACGGACGTCATGTACCCGGGCGAGTTCCTGAACATCGACGACCCCGAGCTCATGAAGGCACACCTCTTCGAGGGCTACGATCCCTCGCTCCGCGATCAGCTCGGCCCCGACACGATCATCGTCACCGGAGCGAACTTCGGGGTCGGCTCGTCTCGCGAGCACGTCGTTCAGGCCATGAAGGCGTGGGGCGTCCGCTGTCTCGTCGGCGCGAGCTTCGCCCGCATCTTGCGGCGAAACGCCGTCAATCTTGGGTTGCCGGTGCTCGAGTGCTCGGGCGCGGCCGGTGCGGCGCGGCCCGGCTCGCAGATCAGGATCGACACCGACACCGGGGAAGTGGAGGTGGACGGCCAGGTCTTCCACGCGCAGCCGGTGCCTGCGTTCGTCGTCGATCTCGCCTGTTCCGGAGGCCTCGTGCCGTGGGCAAGGGAGCAGCTGGAGGCCGGTACCCGGTGATCGTCAGAGACCTCGGCGATGCGTGGCAGGTCGTCCTCCAGACGGACCACGCCGATCTGTCCGGCCAGTTCGCGGCGAGCTGGTCTGACCCCGTGTCCGATTCGCTGAAGATCGCGACGAGGCGACACGACGACGGCTGGGCGGTCTGGGAGCGTGCGCCGAGGATCGACGGCGACGGCAGGCCGGTTAACTTCCTCGACGTCGACGTCCGCTCGCACCTCGCCTTCTACCGCGCCGGGATCGCCGCCATTACCGAGCAGGACTCACGCGCCGGCCTGCTCGTGTCGATGCACGGCGCCGGCATCTACAGACAGCGCTACGGCCTCGACCCGGCGCTCGGCCTCTCCCGCGCGCCGGAGGCGCAGGCGGAGATCGACGCCTTCGTCGCCGAGCAGGAGGCGAAGTTCGGCGGCGAGCTGGGTGAAGCGCGCGGTGAGTACGAGCTGCTCCAGGTCTACGACCGTCTCTCGCTGTACTTCTGCATGCGGGACGTCGAAGGTGGCGAGAGCGCCGAGTTCCAGGGCTACACCCTGGAGCCGGTGGCGCCGTGGCGCGTTCGCATCGGCCCGTATCCGTTCGCAGAATCGCCGGCGAGCTTCTCGCTCGTGCGCCGTGTGCTGCCGAAGTCGGGCACGGCCGACGTTCTCGGCACGCCGCCCGAGCGCCTCACGATCACGTTCGAGGCCTGATGGAAGGCACCGCCCAGGTCAACGGCGTCAACCTCTGGTACCGAATCACGGGCGAGGGCGAGCCGGTCGTGCAGATCCACGGCGCGGGCTTCGGACACTTCAACTTCGATCCGGTGACACCCGAGCTCTCCAAGCACTTCCGCGTGATCGATTACGACATGCGCGGCTACGGCGCGTCGGACAGGCCCGTTCAGGACTACGACATGGAGGTGTGGGCGGACGACCTCGCGGGGCTCATGGACGCGCTCGAGATCGACGTGGCGCACGTGCACGGCACGTCGATGGGCGGCATGGTTGCCATCGTCTTCGCGGGCAAATACCCGGAGCGCACGACCTCGGTCGTCATCAACTGCGCGGCGGCGAAGCTCGGCGTCACGGGCCGCCTCATCTTCAAGAACTGGATCGACATCGCGCGTATGGACCCGGACGGGGCGGGCAGCCGCACCCTGGCCGAGCTGATCACGTGGCAGGCGATCTCCAAGCGCTTCCTGGAAGAGCAAGATGCAGAGGCGCTCACCGACACGATCCAGCAGATCCTCCGCGACTCGAACCGCATCGAGGTGTTCACCGCAGCCTGCCAGGCGATGTGCGACATGGACGTGACGCCGTGGCTGTCGAAGATCACGTCCCCGGCGCTCGTCCTCGGCGGAGACGAGGACGTGATGACGCCCTGGGACCAGGGACCCGGCGGCGTCGGGCAGCAGGGCATCTACGAGGGCATCGAGGGCGCCGAGAAGCACGTCATCAAGGGCTCGAACCACTCAACGATCTTCGACGGGACCCATGAGCACAACCGCGTCGTGATCGAGTTCTTCAGGCGCCACTCCGGGGCCGAGTAGACACCGATGCCGGCGGTCGAGGAGTACGGCATCGAGCCGATCCCGGAGAAGCTGAAGACGGCGGGCTGGCGCGATCTCTTCGCAATCAACTTCACGTTCTTTCTCAACCCTGTCATGTACGTGCTCGGCGCTCTGGCGGTGGTCGACGGCGGCCTGCCCCTGTGGTGGGCGGTGCTCGCGATGGTGGTCGGTCAGGCGCTCGCGTACGCGATGCTGTGCATCGTCGCCCAGCCGGGTGTGGACTACGGCCTGACTGGGCCCGTGCAGATGCGGGCGCACCTCGGCTACTGGGGCTCGCGGCTGCTCTCGTCGCCGTACCGCGTCATCGCTGCGACGTACTGGTTCGCGGCGCAGGCGCTGACGGGAGCGCTCGCCATCCAGGCGCTCTACGGCGCGATGACCGGAGACCGGCTGCGACTCGTCCCACTCGCGCTGTGTCTGGGCGCCGTGCACGCGGTGCTCGCGATCCTCGGGTTCGACGTCATGCGGTGGCTGCTGAGGATCGTGCTGCCCATCTCGCTCGCGTTCACCGCGTTCCTCGTCGTTCTCTTCCTCGCGACGGACGACCCGGACTACGCGGTCGCCCACGTCTTCGACTCGCCCGAGCAGCAGCTGACGTGGGTCGGCTTCGCGACGTACGTGACCGTGATGTGCGGGGCGTCGCTCACGCTCGTCGCGAACATCTCGGACTTCGTCCGCTACACGCCCACGCGCCGGGACATGCGGATCGGCCTGATGGGCTCGGCGCTCTCCGCGGCGGT
>JBKPGF010000041.1:0-5680 GCA_046729255.1 Actinomycetota bacterium | reverse complement strand
TGCCCGGGTCGATGCCGAGGACCTTCACACGATGAGGTTAAGCACCCCTCCGGACATCCCTGCCCGGAGGGGCGAATGTATGCGTACTACAGGTGCTTTTTGAAGAAATCGACGATGGCTTCGTAGCAGCGCACCTTGTTCGGCAGCTTCAGAACGTCATGGCCCTCGTCCTCGAACATGAGGTAGTCGACGTCCTTGCCCTGCGCGCGCATGGCCTCCACGAGGTCGGCCGACTCCTGTTCGACGACGCGCGGGTCGTTCTTCCCCTGGATGACGAGCATCGGACAAGTGAGGTTGTCCATGTGCGTCTTCGGGGATATCTCCGTGAGAAAGTCCTTGTCGCGCTCCGGGTGCCCGATGGCGAGCTCGAAGTACGGCTTCCACGTCGGCGGGATGCGGTCGAGGAACGTGAACATGTCGTACGGGCCGAACATGTCCACTGCGCCGGACCACAGGTCCGGGTGGCGCCCGGCGAGCGTGAGCGTCATGTAGCCGCCGTACGACCTGCCGACGACCCCGGCGCGGCTCGTGTCTACGCGCTCGTCGTTCGGTAGCACCTCCGTCAGCGCGTGCACGTGGTCGAGGCGGTCCTGTCCGCCCCAGTCGTGGTCGACGCGCTTCATGTAGTCCATCCCGTAGCCGGTCGAGCCGCGCACGTTGGGGACGAAGACCGCGAACCCCTCGAGCGTCAGCGCCTGGATGAGCGGCATCGAGAACCACGCGAAGTTCGGCCGTTCCTGACCTTGGGGGCCGCCGTGGACGTAGAGGACGAGTGGCCGCGGTCCCTCGTAGCCGAGCTCCGGCGCCGGCAAGTAGAGGCGTGCAGATGTCCGCAGTCCGTCGTGGGAAACGTACGACGCGTCCTCTCCGGCCGAGAGCAGCGAGGGATCGATCCCGAGCGGCCGTTCTTGCGTCTGCTGCGCGGGCGTGCCGTCGGCGTCGAGCACGAAGAGCTGCGTCGGCGTCGTCGCCGTGCAGAACGAGAGCGCCCAGCGTCCGGTCTCCTTGTCGCGGGCGATCCCGTGCAACACGCCGCCCGCGAGCTCCCCTTCGCCGACCAGCACCCTGCCGAGCTTCATCGCCCGCGCGGTCTCGTCGAAGTCGGCCTCGTACGCCCACGAGACGCCATCGATGTTGAAGACGGCCAGGTACTTGTCGCCGTCGATGTGCTGGAAGCGCTCGAGCTCGCCGACGCCCTCGTGCACGGCGCCGGTCAGCTCCACCGGCTCGACCTCCCCCGGGTTGTCGAAGGCGAGGTAGCCAGGGCCGTACGCGTCGTCGAAGAGGCTCGTCCCGATGAGGAGCCCCTGCTCGCTCTCCGTTACGTGTCCCGACTGCAGGCCGAGCAGCGGGTGCTCGACGCCCTCTTCGCGGTCCTCGAGCAACGTTCCCCAGAGCATCGTCTTCTCGCCCGTGTCGGGGTCCCGTTCGTAGAGGACGACGTCGCCGGCCGTGTAGCCGTCGCCGAGCACGGCACGCGAGTGGTCGGGCGTCCAGGCAACGGGGAACGGGCCGTGCATGCCCTCGCCCAGAACCTCCGTCTCGCCAGTCGCGAGATCGATGCGCAAGCCGCTGAGCTTCGCTTCCTCACTGGACTCGGCGAAGGCGTACCCAGTCGCGGTGTCCGGGTCGACGTCGACGAGATGGGTCCTCAAGCCGCCGAACGTCTCCTCGTTGAGCGGCTCCGGGAAGCCACCGTCGAGGGGAATCACGCGCGGCTGGTAGTTCTCGTCGCCGTCCGAGTCGAGCATGAGCACGATCCGGTCGAGGTCCGGCAGGACGTAGAACGGAATCCCACCGAGCAGCTCGGGGTTCTGGAGCGCGATCCCCGGCGGGAGCAGCGGCTCGGGCACGCTGCCGCCGACGTCCATGCGGTAGAGGCTGAGCCTGCCCGCGAGGTCCGAGACGAAGTAGACCTTGTCGCCGGCGAGCTGCGGATTGAGAAAGAGCCGCGCGGAGAGCAGCGACTCGATACGTCCTCCGGTCTTCGTTGCAACTGCCATCAGTTCGCAACCTCCTCTAGGACCCGTTCCGGGATATCGAAGTTGGCGTACACGTCCTGGACGTCGTCGAGGTCCTCGAGCGACTCCATCAGTCGAACGATCCTACGTGCGGCCGCTTCGTCCTCGACGGTTACGGACGTCTTGGGGAGCATGGTGATCTGCGCCGACTCGACCGCGTAGCCGGCCTCCTCGAGGCCGCGCCGCACGTCGGCGACGCTCTCCGCCGCGCACGTGATCTGGAAGACGGACCCGTCCTGTGACACGTCGTCGGCCCCACCGTCGGCCGCCGCGAGCATGAGCTCGTCCTCGTCGACACCGTCGGCGGAGACGAGCATCAGCCCCGTCCGCACGAACAGCCAGGCGACCGAGCCCGACTCGCCGAGCGAGCCCTCGCTCTTCGAGAACACATGCCGGACTTCCGACACCGTGCGGTTGCGGTTGTCCGTCAGGGCCTCGACGAAGACCGCGACCCCCGCCGGGCCGTAGCCCTCGTATGTGATGTGCTCGAACGCCTCGCCGTCGGCGGCGGCACCCGAGCCGCGCGCGATCGCGCGCTCGATGTTGTCCTTGGGCATCGAGGCCTCGCGGGCCTTCTCGATCGCGTTCTGGAGCGCGAGGTTGCCGGCGGGATCCGGCCCGCCCTCACGGGCGGCGACGATGATCGCCCGCGCGAGCTTCGAGAAGAGCTGGCCGCGCTTCTTGTCGGTCGCCCCCTTCTTGTGCTTGATCGAGTGCCACTTAGAGTGCCCTGACACGCGCGCCTCCTTGGACGGGGCCGGCATGCGGTGGGCGGAGCCCACCTCCGCCGGCCGCTGACGCCGCTGGCGGCAGGATCCTGCGCTCGCGGCGCGTCGCCGTACCCGATGTACTGCCTCCGCGACGCTCGCTTGCCTCCTTTGCCAGCGACGCCCCAAGAACGCGCGCGGGCTCAACTCCCTGGTCGGCGCAGTCCACGCCGCAATTGTAGGAGCGCTAGACGGTGGCGGGCGCCGGCTGCTCGGGCGGCCTACGACGCTCGAGCCAGAGCCCGACTGAGACGAGGAAGAGCCCGAGTAGCGCGTAGAGCAGCGCCGCGCCCCAGACGTTCGGCTCACCTGTGTCCGACGAGAAGCCCGGATCGCCCTCGAGCGGCGTGCTGACCTCGGCGTCCGTCCACCGCTGGACGAAGTACGTCCACGCCAGGAAGAGACCGATTGCACCGAGCACGGCGTAGATCGAGCGGTCGAGCCCGCCGGCGAGCAGGAAATAGAAGAGCGCGATGAGCCCGATGAGGATCCACTCCCACGCGGACGAGTGCCACAGGAAGATGAAACCGCCCCCGATGGCGAGGGCTGCGACGACGTGGATCCAGAAGCCGTAGACCCGGTCCGCCCCGGCTCCTATGAGCAACAGGAAGAAGCCGACAATGATCGAGACGACCGCTGACCAGTCCCCCCCGCCGGATACGAGGTCGACCAGGAAGAACCAGCTCATGAAGACCGCGGGTAGCACGAGCAGGGGGAACCGGAAGCGGGCAAGGAGGATGAGAGATGCGGCGATGATCACGAGATCGAAGAGCAGGAGACCCCAGCGGAAGCCCTCGAATGGCCCGTCGCCGGTGTCGAGGATGCCGATGAGATCCTCGAAGGAGCCCACCCAGACCGAGAACATGATGAGCGAGACGAAGGCGAACAGGCCGGCTGTTACCCGTTCGCCCGCCGCCTCGAACCCGAGTGCGACCATCGCGAGCACGGCAAAGACGAGCGCCGTCCAACCGAAGAACGCTCCGTCCGAGTGCTCGCCCGCCAGCCAGGTGAGCAGGGCGATGGCCGCGAAGAGGACGACGAAGGCGCCGGCGTAAAGGAGGAACGAGGAGCTCGACCAGCGCGCGCGTACGGCATCCATCGCTGCGGATCTTCGCGCCCGCGTCGGACGGCGTCAGTGCTCTGCGAAGAGCCGGGCCACCTCGTCCCGTTCTGGCCAGGCGAACGGTGTGCCGCCGCTGTGACAAACGCCGGCGCCGGCCTCGACCGTGCCGATCAGCGCCGCGGCATGCCCGCGGTCGCTGAGGTTGGACACCGCAGCCTCGGCAGCGTCGACCGGGAAGGCCGCAAGGAGCGTGCCCGACGCGAGCGTCGACCAGGGGTCGCAGCCCAGCTCTCGGCAGACGAGGACGGCCGGCTCGAACCACAGCACCGCATCGTCGGCGACGCGTATGCGTACCCCGGCCGCTGCAGCCATCTCGAACAGCCCACCGGACAACCCACCCTCGGTCGGGTCGTGCAACGCTTTTGCCCCCAGCTCGGCGGCGAGGAGCGCCGCCTCGACGAGCACGATGCCGGGTCGCTCGAGGGCATCCCGCGCCGCCGTGACGACGTCGTGGTCAAGGGCGCCGAGCCTTTCGCCCGCCTCGCGTGCGAGCACCGCGCCCCCTTCGATTGGAGCCGCCCGAACCTGGACGACGACATCGCCGGGAGCGAACCCCTTCGTCGTCAAGATCGCGCCGCGCTCGGTGATGCCCAGCATCTGGCCGACCACGACGGGACGGTTCACGGCCGGCGTGACCTCGGTGTGGCCGCCGACGACAGCGACGCCGATCTCCTCTGCAACGAGCTCGAGCTCGCGAAAGAGCGCGCGCACGGTGGACTCCGCCGTCCCCGGTGGGAGCAGGACGACCGCAAGGAACCAGCGCGGCCGGGCGCCGCACACCGCCACGTCGTTCGCGTTGACGAGCACGGACAGCCGCGCCGCATCCTCGGCCGTGAGGGTGATGGGATCCGCGGCGACGACGAGGGTCCCACTCGGGACGTCGATCGCACTTGCGTCCTCCCCGATTCCCGCTCCCAGACGAACCTCGGGAGGAGGCGGAGCCATTTCGCCGAGCAGCTCGGCGAGCAGCTCGTGCGGGAGCTTGCCGCTCTCCAGGCGGCGATCGGTGTCGTGTGACGAGCTCACAGCGGCTCCAGCCTACGGGCTCGTATCCTGCGCGCGTGGCTCGCATCGCCCTCGTTGCGCTGGCCGTACTCATGCTGGCATCGTCGGCGCACTCCCAGCTATCCCCGTTGGCCGGTACGACGATCGCCGTCGACCCCGGCCACAACGGCCGCAACTGGGCCCATCCCGAGGAGATCAACCGGCTCGTGGACGCCGGCACGCTGCGGAAAGCCTGCGACACGACGGGAACGGCCACAGCGTCGGGCTACACCGAGCCGGCGTTCACGTTCGACGTCGCCGTCCGGTTGCGACGCCTTCTTCATCGGGCTGGCGCGCGGGTCGTGCTCACCCGCTCGTCGAACGCCGGCTGGGGCCCATGCATCACCGAGCGAGCTGCGATCGGCAATCGCGCGCGGGCGGACGCGGCCGTCTCCGTCCACGCGGACGGCGGTCCGCCGTCGGGTCGCGGCTTCCACGTCATCTATCCCGCTTCCGTTCGCGGCCTGACAGACGACATCGCGAAGCCGTCGAAGTGCCTCGCACTCGCCGTGCGGCGCTCCTACCGTGCGGGAACCGGACTGCCGCCTGCGACGTACGTGGGCGGAAGCGGCCTCTCCATGAGGTCGGATCTCGGCGGCCTCAACCTCTCCGACGTGCCCAAGGTCTTCGTGGAGACGGGGAACATGCGTAACCGGCACGACGCTCGGCTGCTCGAGAGCCCCGCCTTCCGCGAGCGCGTCGCGCGATCGATCGCCTCCGGCCTC
>JBKPGF010000040.1:0-11197 GCA_046729255.1 Actinomycetota bacterium | reverse complement strand
CGTATACCCGGCCCGATAGGGGGAGAGCCGGTCGGCGTACTCGCGCCCCAGACGATCGAGCGCGAAGCGATGGATGAGTTCGGCCGACCGCCGGCTCTTCGTAAAGCAGAGCGTCCGCAGACCGCGCTCGACGAGCTCCGCCAGGAGCCGCGCACCCTCGCCGAGCGCGCTCGCACGGAGGTTGAGCTCCTCGTCCGTGACAGGCGGGTTCCAGAGCACGATCGTCCGCTCCGCGCGCGGTGCGCTGTCTCCCGCGACGACGGTCGCCTCGAGACCAGTGAGCGATCTGGCCAGCTCGCCCGGATTCGCGATCGTGGCCGACGCGAGCAGGAACTGCGGCTCCGCGCCATAGACGGCTGCGAGGCGCCGGAGCCGGCGCAGGACGTTCGCGACGTGCGATCCGAAGACGCCGCGGTACACATGAGCTTCGTCGACGATGACGTACTCGAGGTTTGCGAGCACATCGCCCCACCGGTCGTGGTGGGGCAGCACGCCGAGGTGGAGCATGTCCGGGTTGGACAAGATGGCATTCGCCCACGTCCGCACCTGCCGCCGCTCCGCGATCGGCGTATCGCCGTCGTAGATCGCCGGCCGCACGCCGGGGACGCCGAGGGCCGTGAGGCTTCGCACCTGGTCTTGCGCGAGAGCCTTCGTCGGATAGAGGTAGAGAGCGCGCGTCTTCGGATCGCGGGCGATCGCGTCGAGCACGGGCAGGTTGAAGGCGAGCGTCTTGCCGCTGGCAGTTCCCGTCGTGATGGCGACGTGCTCGCCGCGGGCGGCCGCCGACCATGCTTCGGCCTGGTGCTCGAAGAGGCTCGTGATCCCCTGGGCCGCGAGCGCCGCGACTACACGCGCGTCGAGCTCAGGAGGAAGCGGCGCCGTTGTCGCCTTCCTGGCCGGCTCGTCGCCGGTGTAGGCGACCTCCTCTCCTGCGAGCAGCTCCTCCGAGAGCGCGCCGACGCTCACTCGAACTCCGTTGCTGCGAGGTTAGGTACGAGCCGTTGTGGGCATACGTCATGCGCAGGCAGCGAGCAGAAGGAGGTCATTCGTATGAAGCGGTATCTCGCGCTTATTGGAGGAATACTTGCGCTGGCGTTGAGCATGACGCTCGTTCTTGCCCTCGGAGTCTTCGGTACTGCACAGGCGACGAACACGCCTGGTTCTATCACCACCGACCACGCGCTTTTCGACACAACGGGCGGTGAAGCAGGGGCTGGGTGCAAGTCGGACAGGTCGTTCGACATCCACATCAGCGTGCAGGACGCGAACTCGGACGGTGCGACGTTCAAGGTTCTGTTCGTGAACGACTCCACGCACACGAGCGACCAGGAAGTGACGTACAACGTGCCTGCCGGCGAGAGCGTGAATATCTCGCAGGCCGCTGGTGGTACGCCGGATGCGGACACCCACATCGTCGTCTCGGTGACGGGTAGCGCCGCAGGCTGGGTGAGCATCTCCACGGAGAACGGTGCAAAGGGATTCGACGGCCAGAGGGTCGATTACTGCAGGACGTACACCTCTGAAGCAGACGCGATAGCGGACGCCTAGAACTCTCACACCGAGGTTGTCCCGCCGCCACGACGGTGCCGGCGGGACAACCGACGCGGCGCGCTCACGGCTTCAGCAGTGCGAGGGCGATCGTCTTGGGATACTCCCAGCCGTCGTCGAGTTCCTCCACCCGCTCCAGGGTGAAGCCGGCGAACGCGGTTAGGAACGCTGCCAGCGGAAGATGCACGAACGACCCCAGCCGCTGGCGCCATCCTCCGGGCGTAGCTCCGGGTGCCTCCGTGGCGTCCCAGCGTCCCGCCCGGCGGTACCCCGGATGGAGTTTCGGCGTACCCGTCCCGACGTGCTCCTGGGTTGCTCCGACGAAGCACGGGTGGTTCCCCACGTAGACGAAGAGGCCGCCGTGCTTCAACACGCGCCACGCCTCTTCCATAGCACCGGCAAAGTCGTCGAGATCCGTGTGGGTGAACGTCGAGAAGGCGGCGTCGAACGACTCGCTCGGGAACGGGAGCGTGCGTGCATCTGATTGGACGAACTCAACGTTGGGAAAGCGAGCTCTAGCGACCCGAAGCTGATCTTCCGACTCGTCGACGCCCACGACGTCCCACCCGAGCGGCAAGACAACCCGGAGGAAGTAGCCGCCGCCGCACCCGAGATCGAGGCATCTTCCCTGCCCATGCCCGACCAGCCGCGAAAGAGCCTGCCCTGCGACCCGGTAGTAGCTCGAGTTGGCGTCGACGAACGCGTCGTACTCCGCGGCCAGGCCGTCGTAGCGTGTTGTCTGCACGCTCACGCTTCGGCGACGACGTCCAGCGTCCGCGGCTCGAAGCCCTCGAGCACTTCCTGCAGGCGCGCCACCCGCTCGTGGTAGCCGGAGGCCGCGCGCCAGTTCTTCACCGCGTCGGGGCTCATCCAAGGGCCGAAGCTGACGAACGTCGACGGGCTCTCGGTGTCGCGCATGAGCCGTGCCCGCGGACCGAGGCCCTGCAGGTGGCTCCATTGGATCCACTCCTTCCAGCGCCGCACGAACTCCTCCTCCGAGCCCGGCTTCACCCGCCACGTCGTATGCGTGTACGTCTCGGCCATGTCAGCCCTCCTATGGACGGCGGTGCATTGATCGTACTGCTAGCGTCGCGCCGTGTCGGTAGCCCGCTGCCTGTCCATCGCAGGCTCCGATTCCGGGGGCGGCGCCGGTATTCAGGCTGACCTGAAGGCGTTTGCGCGCGCAGGCTGCCACGGGATGACCGTGATCGTCGCCTTGACCGCCCAGAACACCGTCGGCGTGACCGCCGTGCAGGAAGTCTCGCCCGAGTTCGTGCAGGCACAGCTGGACGCGGTCTTCTCGGACGTCGGCGTCGACGCGGCGAAGACGGGCATGCTCTTCTCGCGCCCACTCATCGAGGCGGTCGCCGACTTCCTCGAAGAGCATCCAGTGCCCCTCGTCGTCGACCCCGTCATGGTCTCGGCAACCGGCGCGCAGCTGCTCCAGGACGACGCTGTCGAGACGCTCGTGACCCGGCTCTTCCCGTTGGCAACAGTCGTGACCCCGAACCTCCACGAGGCGCAGGCGCTCGCCGAGCTCGACACCGAGGATCGGGGGGTGCTCGCCGAGGAGGTACATGCCCTGGGAGCGCCTACAGTGCTCGTCACGGGCGGCCACGGTGAGCGCCCCGTCGATCACCTCTTCACGCCGGGTCGCCACGTCGAGATCCCCGTCGAGCGGCACGACGTGCCGGCGACGCACGGCGCCGGCTGCACCCACTCGGCGACACTCACAGCGCTGCTCGCCCAGGGCCAGTCCCTCGAGGAAGCCGCGCGAGGAGCCGCCGAGGCTGCGGCGGACGCGGTCGCCCATGGCCTTGCCGAGCTCGGAGAGGGCGAAGGGCCCGTCGACGTCCTCCATCTCCATGAGACTCTCTGAGATTGGCGAGCTCGGACTGCTAGCCGAGCTCGAGCGACGCGGTCTAGCGCGGGGGATCGCGGACGATGCGGCGCTTCTCGACGATGGGCTCGTCGTCACGCAGGACGCGCTCGTCGAGGGCGTGCACTTCACGCTCGACCGCATCGGCTGGCGCGACCTGGGCTACCGCGCGGCTGCGGTCAATCTCTCCGATCTCGCTGCGAGCGGTGCTGCGGCGGACGGGCTCGTCGTGAGCCTGGGGGCACCGGGCAACACGGATCTCGATTCCGTGCTCGAGCTCTACGAAGGGATCGTGGAGACCGGCGTCGCGGTCGTCGGCGGAGACACTACGGCCGCGGACCACATCTTCCTCTCTGTAACCGCGCTCGGACGCTCCCCACGGGTTCCGGGACGCGGCGGCGCCCAGCCTGGCGACCTGCTCGTCATTACGGGGCAGCTCGGGGCTGCGGGTGCGGCATTTCGCCAGGGAGGCCTCGCCCGGCCGCCGATCAGGCTCGAAGAGGGCCGTCAGCTGGCGCGGCACGCGCACGCGATGATCGACATCTCCGACGGGCTCGCCCGCGATGCAGCGCACATCGCCGAGCGCTCGGGGTGCCGGGTCGTCATCGACCTCGATGGCGTCCCTCTGGCGGAAGGCGCCAGCCTCGACGATCTCGGGTTCGGCGAGGACTACGAGCTGCTGGCGGCGGTCGGAGACTCCGAGACGTTCAGCGTGATCGGGCGCTGCGAGGAGGGGAGCGGAGTCGAGTTGCTACGCGAAGGTCGGCCATACGAGCTGGGGGGCTGGGAGCATTTCCGGTGATCGACCTGCGTGCGGCGCGTGGCGACGACATCGAGGTGCTCAAGCGCGCGCTGTTCGAGGCCGTCTCCTGGAATCCCGAGCGCGAGCTGCCGCCGTACGAGTTCGTCATCGCTCATCCGGAGCTGGCTCGCTACCACGAGGGCTGGGGCCGTAGGGGCGACCTGGCTGTCATCGCCGAACACGAGGGCGAAGCCGTCGGCGCATCACTCTGCCGGCTCTTCACGGCCGACGACCACGGCCACGGCTACGTGGACGACGACACACCCGAGCTGGGCGGTCGCGGTGTGGGAAGGCCACCGCGGCGAGGGCATCGGCTCTCGGCTCATGACAGCGATCGAGGACGCCGCCCGTGGCGCCGGCTTCGCACAGATCAGCCTCTCTGTGGACACTGACAATCCAGCGCGAAAGTTGTACGAGCGCCTCGGCTACGCCACACTCACGGTTGACGATCAGGGTGTGCGCATGCTGAAAGAGCTCTGATGACGCCCTGCACCAACTGTGGTGCTGAGAACCCGGCGGGGCAGAAGTTCTGCGGGGAGTGCGGCATCGCGCTGGCCGCGACTTGCGGCGTCTGCGGATCGACGAATCCGCCCGGGCAGAAGTTTTGCGGAGAGTGCGGCAGCCCGCTCGGCGTGACAGCGGCGGCGGCCGACCAGGCACCGCAGGTTGCGGTCGAGCGCCGGCTCGTCTCGGTGCTGTTCGCCGATCTCGTCGGCTTCACGCCGCTCTCTGAGCAACGAGATGCGGAGGACGTGCGAGATCTCCTCTCGCGCTACTTCGAGCTCGCGGCAGGCATTGTCGGCCGTTACGGCGGGGTGGTCGAGAAGTTCATCGGCGACGCCGTAATGGCGGTGTGGGGAACTCCGGTCGCCCAGGAGGACGACGCCGAAAGAGCCGTCCGGGCAGCCATCGACGTCGTGGCCGCCGTAGCGGAGTTCGGCCCCGAGTCGGGGATGGAGGGCCTGGCGGCGCGGGCGGGCGTGCTCACAGGCGAGGCGGCGGTCAATCTGGGCGCTGCGGGTCAGGGGATGGTTGCGGGTGATCTCGTGAACGCCGCGTCCAGGGTGCAGGCCGCCGCTGATCCGGGCACCGTCCTCGTGGGCGAGTCCACGCGACGCGCTTCAGAAGCTGCGATCGCGTACGCGGACGCGGGGCTTCACGAGCTGAAGGGCAAGGCAGACGCAATGCAGCTCTGGCGCGCGGTGCGCGTTACTGCCGGCCGAGCGGGGGGCCTCAAGTCTAAGCAACTCGAGCCGCCGTTCGTGGGCCGCGATCGTGAGCTTCGACTCGCCAAGGAGCTCTTCCACGCCAGCGCCGACGAGCACAAGGCACACCTGCTGTCGATCACCGGCATCGCCGGCATCGGCAAGTCCCGACTCGCGTGGGAGCTCTACAAGTACCTCGACGGCATCACCCAGGACGTGGCGTGGCACCGCGGGCGTTGCCTCGCTTACGGCGAGGGCGTGACGTTCTGGGCACTCGCCGAGATGGTCCGCATGCGTGCGGGCATTGCGGAGGGAGAGGATGCGTCGACGGCAGGGCCAAAGCTCGACGCAGCGCTCGAAAGCAGCGTCCACGATGCGGAGGAGCGTGGATGGATCCGTCCGCGCCTCTTCCAGTTGGCCTCCCTGGAGGCTCGCGAGAACCTCGAGCAAGCCGATCTCTTCGCGGGCTGGCGGCTGTTCTTCGAGCGGATCGCGGAGCGCGAGCCGGTCGTGCTCGTCTTCGAGGACATGCAGTGGGCGGACAAGCCCCTGCTCGAGTTCGTCGCGTACCTGCTCGAGTGGTCGCGCAACTCCGCCGTGCTCGTGCTTGCTCTTGCGCGTCCAGAGCTCGCTGACCGGCACGCCAACTGGGCGGGCGGTCTGAGGAATGCGACGGCGCTGTCCTTGGAGCCCCTGTCCGCCGACGCGATGGATGCGCTCCTCGACGGCTTCGTTCCCGGACTTCCAGGCGAGCTTCGTCGACAGATCCAGGAGCGCTCGGAAGGTGTGCCGCTGTATGCCGTCGAGACCGTGCGGATGCTGCTGGACCGCGGCTTGCTCGAGCAGGCCGGAGGCGAGTACCGGCCCACCGGTCCTATCGAGGCGCTCGACGTTCCGGAGACGCTCCAGGCGTTGATCGCCGCACGGCTGGACGGGTTGCCTTCCGACGAACGCGGCCTGTTGCAAGACGCTGCCGTGCTCGGCAAGACCTTCACGAAACCGGCGCTGGAAGCCGTGTCAGGGCTCGGCGACGGCGAGCTCGGCAACCTGCTCGCGGCGCTCGTCCGAAAGGAGGTCTTGTCGCTCCAAGCCGACCCGCGCTCGCCGGAACGTGGCCAGTACAGCTTCCTCCAGGATCTGCTGCGCCAGGTCGCGTACGAGACGCTGCCGAGGAAGGAACGCAAGGCGAGGCATCTTGCGGCGGCGGCCTACCTCGAGCAGCAGGGGCTGGACGGCGACGGGGAGCTGGTCGAGATCGTCGCAGCCCACGTGCTCTCGGCCCTCGACCTCGACCCAGACGCGAAGGACGCGGCTGAGCTTCGTTCCCGGGCCGAGGCGATCCTCGTGCGTGCTGGTGAGCGGGCCGCAGTCCTCGGTGCCCCCGAGAGCGCGCAGCGCTATTTCGAGCAGGCGATCGAGCTCGCCGAGAGTCCGCTGCGGCAAGCCGAGCTACACGAGCGTGCCGGCCAGATGGCCGTGCTCGGGTTGCACGGGGCTGATGCCCGTTCGCACTTCCAGTCGGCGATCGACGGCTTCGAGAGGCTGGGCCTAACCCATTCCGCGGCTCGCGTGACGTCGCGGATCGGTCTGCTGACCTGGCGGCTCGAGGGTATCGAGCAGGCGATCGCAGACCTGCAGGGCGCGTTCGACGTGCTCGCAGGCGAGGAGCGGGATGCTGATCTCGCAATGCTGGCCGTCACGCTCGCACGGCCGCTGTTCTTCAGCCGCCGCGTCGACGACGCCATGGCTCGCAACGAGTTGGCGCTCGAAATCGCCGAGTCGCTGCAGCTGCCCGAGGTGCTCTCGCATGGACTGAACACGAAGGGCCTCATCCTGTCGGCGCGGGGAAGGCACGAGGAGGCGGAGCTGCTGTCACGGCACGCGCTCGCCATTGCGTTGACCAACGATCTGTCCGGTCCTGCGCTGCGCGCGTACATCAACCTCACGGCGATCATCGTCGGCCGGAATCGCTACCGCGAGGCCCTCGCATTGAGCCTCGAAGGACGCGAGCTTGCAATGAGGATCGGCGACCGAGACGGCGAGCTCTGGTTGGGCAATTGGGTTCGCACCATTCGCCTCGCACTGGGTGAGTGGGACGAGGTGCTCGCCGAGGAGGAGAAGCTCGACGCCGAGGAGGATGGTCGGCCCCCGTGGTGGCTGTTGAACACGGTGTTCACGTTTGTGCACCGAGGTGAGATCGAGGAGGCGAAGCGACGGATCGAGGAGGCCCGGCCTCAGTACGATCGGAACGAGGCGCAGACCGTTGCGGGATTCAAGTCCGCCGAGGCGGAGGTGCTGCTCGCGGAGGGTCGTACGCGGGAAGCGCTCGAGGCGGCGGAAGAGGCAGTCGCCGTCAGTGAAGACCTCGCTGCGGGTCTGTCGTTCGCCATTGGTGGCTATGTGGTGGCGCTCGAGGCGGCGTTCAGCCTACGGGACGATGCGAAGGTAGATGAGCTACTCGCCATAGTCGAGAGGCTGTCTCCGGGCGAGCTGACGCCGGAGCTTCGCGCCTTCGGTGCGCACTTCAGCGCCCGGAGGGCCGCTCTCCGCGGAGACCGGGGCAGCGCGGACGCGGGCTTTGGCGCTGCGACTCGCATCTATCGAGAAATCGAGACGCCGTTCGAGCTCGCGCTGGTGCTGCTCGAGCACGCGGAGTGGCTTGCCGGCGACGGGCGGCTCGAAGAGACCGAACCGCTCGCCGCCGAGGCGCGCGAGATCTTCGAGCGGCTGCGGACGACGCCGTACCTCGAGCGCCTCGATCGGCTGCAGACAGGCGCTGCCGCGGTTCGCTAGCGGAACGCGTACGACTGCGTACCGTTCTCGTGCACCGTCACGTCCGCCTGAATGTGGAAGCCGGTCACGCGGCTCTCCCACCAGCGCTCGAGGATCGCTTGATGCAGCGGGTGGATCTCGGCTACGCCGAGCTCGCTCGGATCGACGAATTGCGCGTCGTCGATGTCCTCTTCCGCTTGCGCTCGTGGCTCAGCGGCCGGATCGACCGGCGTCGCCAGGAAGTACGCGAGCACATTGCGGCGCTTGTCGTGCTCGCGCTCCCACACCATCGTGCAAACGAGCTCGCCGACCTCGACGGCGACTGCCGTCTCCTCCAACACTTCCCGAGCGGTCGCCTGCTCGAACGACTCGCCAGGCTCGTAATAGCCCGACGGGAACTCCCAGAAGGCGCCGTACTGCCTGCGTTGCCGGATCATGAGCACTCGGCTGTCCTCGACGACGATGCCACCGGCGCCTGTGAGCGTCGTCCAGCTCACGCGGAGAGCCAGTCGGCCCACACGCGCTCGTAGTGGGAGCGAGGGTAGGCCCCCATCACCTTCGCCCGTTCTTCGCCGTTCGCGAAGAGGATGGCGGTGGGAATGGACAGGACGCGGTACCGGGAAGCGGTGGAGATGTTTTCGTCGATGTTGAGCTTCACGAAGCGGACACGGCCCTCGTGCTCCGCCGCCAATGCCTCGAAGACCGGTTCGACCGCTTTGCAGGGGCCGCACCACGGCGCCCAGAAGTCGACAACGACGGGGCCGTCGGCATCGAGCACCTCCTCCTGGAACGTGACGTCTGTGACCGCTTCCATCGGCGACTTATAGCCGCCCTGCAAGGGCTCGGGCGCGCAGCAGCGGCACCTTCCAGACGGCCTCGAGGAAGATCCGCTTGCTCATCTTCGAGGTGCCTGTCTCCCGGTCGGCGAAGGTGATCGGGATCTCGACCACACGGAAGCCGGCGCGCAGTGCCCTGTACGTCGTCTCGATCTGGAATGCGTAGCCCGTCGAGCCGACGGCGTCGAGGTCGATCCCCTCAAGCACCGAGCGGCGGTAGCACTTGAAGCCGCCCGTGAGGTCGCGGATGCCCACACCGAGCCAGACGCGTGCGTAGAGGGAGCCACCGGACGACACGAAGCGACGGAGGGCGCCCCAGTTCTCCACGCGTCCACCCTCGACGTAGCGCGAGCCGAGCACGACATCTGCGCTCTCCGCCGCCTCGAGCAGCCGCGGGACGTCGCGTGGGTCGTGCGAGAAGTCGCAGTCGATCTGGAGGACGAGCTCGGCGCCGTCGGCGAGCGCCCGCTCGAATGCGGCGAGATATGCGCGGCCGAGACCCTCCTTGCCCGGACGGTGGAGGACGTCGACGAACGACAGCTTCGCTGCGAGCTCGTCGGCGAGCTGCCCCGTGCCGTCGGGAGAGTTGTCGTCGATGACGAGCACGCGTCCGTCAGTGGGAAGCACGTCGGCGAGCGCGCGCAGCATGGGCTCGAGGTTCTCGCGCTCGTTGTACGTGGGCAGGCAGACGATCGCGCGCACGGGCGGCCCTATGATCGCTGTCGACGTGGCCAGCCTGCCTTCCAACGCCGATGTTGCCGCGCAGTTCGAGCTCCTGGCGGACATCTTCGAGCTCGAGAACGTGGAGTCGTTCCGCGTGCTCGCCTACCGCCGGGCCGCGACACGCATGCGCGAAACGGGCACATCCGTCGCCCAGCTGGCGCTCGACGGCAAGGCGAAGGAGCTCCAGGGCGTCGGCAAGACGATCGAGGAGAAGATCGTCCAGATCGTCGAGGACGGCGAGGTGCACGCGCTCACGAAGCACAAGAAGCAAGTGCCGGCCGAGGTCGTCGAGTTTCTGCGCATCCCGGGGCTCGGGCCGAAGACCGCGCGTCGCATCTGGCAGGAGCTCGGGATCACGACGCTGGAAGGCCTGCGGGAGGCCGCCGAGTCGGAGCGGCTGCGGACGCTCTCCGGCCTGGGCCCACGGAGCGAGGAAAACGTGCTGAAGGCACTCAGCGAGAAGCGTGACACCGGCGGCGGCCCAGAGCGGGCGTTGCTCGGCGTCGCGCTACCGGCCGTGCACGCCGCAGTCGAGGAGCTCCGCGCCCACCCCTCCGCGCTGAAGGTCTCGGAGGCGGGCAGCACACGTCGGCGCCGCGAGACCGTGCGTGACGTCGACATCATCGCGACGGCCCGCGATGCAGCCGCGCTCATCGCTCACTTCACCGAGCTGCCGTGGGTGGTCGAGGTCGCTGCTCGCGGCGGTACGAAAGCGACGGTGGTCTCCGGCCACGGCCTCCGCTTCGACCTGCGCGTCGTTCCTCCCGAGTGCTACGGCAACCTCCTCCAGCACTTCACGGGCTCGAAGAACCACAACATCGCCATGCGCGAGGAGGCGCAGCGTCGCGGCCTCTCGATCTCAGAGTACGGCGTGCTCGTCGAGGAGACGGGGGAGACGGTCACGCACCGCGAGGAGAAGGAGCTGTACGAGTTCCTGGGCTACCAGTTCATCCCGCCGGAGCTGCGGGAGAACGCCGGCGAGCTGGAGGCGGCGCGGAACGGCTCGTTGCCGAAGCTTGTCGAGCTGAAGCAGCTCAAGGGCGACCTCCACTCCCATACGACATGGTCGTCGGACGGCCACAACACGGTCGAGGAGATGGCGCTCCGGGCGCTCGACCGCGGGTACGAGTACCTCGCCGTCACCGACCACTCGCACTACCTGCGTGAGGGCCGCATGGAGAAGCAGGACCGGGAGATCGACGCGGTCAACGAGAGGCTCGCGCCGTTTCGCCTCCTCAAGGGCGTCGAGGTCAACATCCGTGCCGACGGGTCGCTCGACGTGCCGGACGAAGTGCTCGCAGAGCGCGACTGGGTCGTCGCGTCGATTCATTCGGCCTTCCAGCGCGACCCGACCGAGCGCATCTGCAACGCGATGGAGAATCCGCACGTCGACTGCATCGGCCATCTCACGGCTCGGAAGATCGGCAAGCGC
>JBKPGF010000039.1:0-14050 GCA_046729255.1 Actinomycetota bacterium | reverse complement strand
CCTCGGCGATCGACGAGCCGCCTGCCGTCACGCCCTGAGCTCGGCGAGCGGAAACGAGCGGTGGGCGCGCGGAGGCACGAGGAAGTTCTGTCGATGCGTCGTCTGGAGCACGGCGTTAAAGCCCTGGCCGCGCGAGCGCGGCTCGAACGGAAGCACCGTCCCGTCCGGAAGCACGCCGTCCATCGCCATTCGATTGCGCCGGAAGTCGTCGCTCGAGGGGTTGAACACGACGAAGTGCAGACCCGCCGCCGGTTCGCCCGAGAAACCGTCCCCGTCCGGATCGGCCGTCCAGAAGAACGGGTTGTCGAGCGTGTTGAAGTCGGCACGCTGAGGGATCGCAGTGCCCTTCGCGTAGAGCGTTCCGTCCGGGCCGTTGACGTCCTCGGCCAGCCTCGACGACGGCTGGATCGCGCCACTGTGGCCGATCCGCCTCGTGACGGCGTAGTCGGCCGAGACATCCGCCGGCGTCTGCACGTCGTCCGGCCCCTGCGGGACGGTCAGCGTCTGCGCCGGCACGTCGAGGCCCGGGCGAAAGGTCGTGTCCACGCGCTCGCGGTGGTCGAAGTTCAGGTACCAGCGTTCGAGGTCTTCGAAGAGGTGTGAGACGTGCATGTTCGTGCCCTGTGCGAAGTACCCGCTCCGGCGGAGGTCGACGTAGCCGAGCGTCTCGAAGTTCGCGATGCGCGCCGGCCCGAGGCCGGCCTTCTGGCTCGACGTGAATCCGAGGAACAGCTCCGCAGTTTCCGGAATGAGATCGGCGCCCGGGACACCGGCGGCCATCGCCATGCGCTTGGGCAGGCTGCGGTTACCCTCGAAGCCGCCGCCGATGAAGCCGCGCCGGATGCTCGTGACGCGGAACATCCCGTCGTGATCCTCGAACAGCGCTTTCGAGCCGTCGGCGATCGAGTCGAGCGAGTCGCTGCGGAGCAGGACCGCGACGTCGTTCTCCTCGAGGATCGTCTCCGGCGGGTCGCTGGGGAAGCGGACCGCGTCCTCCAGGGCCCGAACAGTCTCGCTGCGCGTCGCCGTGGCGCGCTTGTCGAGCGGCAAGTGTGTCCTCGCCTGCCCCGGGACAAAGCGCCGGAAGTACGGCAACCCCCACGCGACGGTGACGCCGAGACCCGCCGGCGTCGGCTCGTAGCGCTCGTCGAGATCGCGCAGGGCGGCTTCCAGCTCCGCCTGTGCCGTCTGCAGCTCGGCGGCGCCCGTGCCGGTGCGGAGCTTCGCCGTCACCAGCTCGTGATGCAGCGGCGGGACGATCACCTCGACGTTTGAGTCGACGACGACCGAGAGACCGTCGAGCAGGTGCTGCTCCGGATCGAGCGCGCCCGCACTGCTTCGGTCCGGTGAGCCGGCGAGCTGGTCGACGAGCTCGTAGATGCCCGCTGCGGCCAGCGCTCCCGCTGCCGCAGTCCCGAGCAGCCTGCGTCGTGTCAGACCCATGGCGCTCAGGCGGAGGGCTGGAGCATGACGAGACCCTTGGTCATCCGATCGAGGTTCTCGACAACTCTGCTGTACGAGTAGGGCGACGCCACGTGCTCGGACGCCGTGTACAGCGAGCCGTCACGCGTCCACGCGTACAGCACGTGCCACTCGTCGATCCCCTGGTTCGCCGTGTACACGGTCGCGGTGATGTCGCCCAGGCGGCGCTTCTTCGGCTGCGGATCGGAGAAGCACGGAATCGGCTTCCGCAGCGTCTTCCCCTTCACGGTGTGCGTGCTCTGGCACTTCGGGATCGCCGTCTTTCCGGGGTAGCCACGGAGGTTCACGTGGACTTCCCGCGAGACGCCCGCATCCTGGTCGAGCCAGAGGAAGCTCACGAGATACGACTTGTCCTTGTCCACCCAGCGGCCGTTTCTGAACCGGCCGTCGATCTTGGCGTCGATCTCCGGAGGCATCCACGTCGGGCAGTAGACGGGCGATCCCACGTCGTCGGCCAACCGTTGCCAGCCCGCCTTCCAGGCCTTCGGGCAGGGCGCAGCCACGGCCGTCGCCGTCGTGGCCGGCGACGAGGTCGAGTCGCTACCCCCGCAGCCCGTGGCGACAGCCGCGAGCAGCGCGATGCAGGCGAGATACCTCACAGCGAGACAGGGTAGCGGTGTGCTGCTCGAGGCCTACTGGTCGACGAGCACGGCGTCGACACCGGCCCGCTCGAGGGCGACGAGCTCCTCTTGGGTGGGAGTCCGGAGCTCCGCGGCGACGAGCTTCCCCGCCGGCACGTCGGGCAGGAGCTCGAGGATCCGGTCGACGGCCTCCTCGTCGTGATCGGCTGCGCGCGGCGACAAGAGAACGATCTCGGGATCGATTCGGGCCAGCACCGACTCGAGCACTTCCTCGTCGTGCACGTCCACGACGCATTCCAGTCCGAGCTCACGGGCGAGCGCGTCACGCTGCTCGAGGTCGTCCTCGTCCGCCTCGGCCACGAGCAGCCACGCGTCTGCGCCCGATGCTCCCACTTCCTGAGGGGTGCTGCCCGCGACGAGAATCGGCAGCGCCGTCGCAGCTCGCAGGTCCTGGACGACACCGTTCGTCGCGACTCCTTCCGCACCGGCTGCCTCCGCTGCGGCAGCCTCGGCCGCGCCCGCGACGCGAACGAGGGTCGAGATCGAGTCCCCTTCGGAGATCGCCTCGCTCAGGCGGCGCCGAGTGTCCACCGGAGAAGCCTAGACCGCCTTGCTCCGATCAGCGGCCGATCGGATGCCACACGGTCTTCAGCTCGACGACGGCGGCGATGTCCCAGAGGCTCTCGCCGTCCGCTTCGCCTCGTACGACCCGCTTGACGTTCTCCGCGGCAGAGCGCTCGAGCTCCGCCCGGTCGCCGTCCGCGCCGGTGAGATCGATCGCGTTGACGTCCATGTGGGAGGCCAGCCACGGGGCGAGCTCCGACTGGTGGCCCGTGAGGATGTTGACCACGCCGCCGGGCAGATCGGAGGTCGCCAGCACCTCCGCGAGCTCGACGGCGGCCACGGGATGTTGCTCGGAGGCAACGGCGACGACGGTGTTCCCCGCGACGATCGCCGGCGCGATCCGGGTGACGATGCCCTGGAGCGGCGGCTCGTGCGGGCAGAGGATCCCGACCACGCCGGTCGGCTCCGGCACGGTGAAGTTGAAGTACGGCCCGGCGACGGGGTTCGCCGAGCCGAGCGCCTGGGCGAGCTTGTCGGCCCAGCCGGCATACCAGACGAGCCGATCGATGGCCGCGTCGACTTCCTTCGCCCCCGTCGACACCGACGCGAGGTCGGCGCGGCGCGCCTCCATCATCTCCGCCGCGCGATACATGATCTGGCCCCGGTTGTACGCCGTCCGGTCGGCCCAGCCGGGGAACGCCTGGCGCGCTGCTCTGACGGAGTCGCGAAGGTCCTTGCGAGAGGCGAGGGCGATGTTCTGGCCCTCGGCCTCGTACGAGCGCCCGGACTCAGAGCGAGGGAACTCCCCGCCGATGTAGAGCTTGTACGTCTTCTTGATGGGCAGGCGGGCCATGTCCGCTATCGACACCTCGTAGGTGCCCGAGCCTCCTCCCCGCTGCGATCGTATTGAGGAACCTCGCGCGGATGTGCGACGCCGCTGTGCCGAGCCTGCGTCATTCGAACTCCAGGTACGGCTCGAGGCCATGCCTGCCGCCCTCGCGCCCGAAGCCCGACTCCTTGTACCCACCGAACGGCGACGCCGGATCGAACCGGTTGTACGTGTTCGCCCAGATCACGCCGGCGCGAAGACGCTCCGCCATCCAGAGGATGCGAGAGCCCTTGTCCGTCCACACGCCGGCCGAGAGGCCGTACGGCGTGTTGTTCGCCTTCTCGACCGCCTCCTCGGGCGTGCGGAACGTCAGCACCGACAGAACGGGGCCGAAGATCTCTTCCTGCGCGATGCGGTAGCTCTGTGCCACCTCCGTGAAGACGGCCGGCGCGAACCAGTACCCGCGCTCCGGCAGCCGGCACGGCGGCTGGTAGATCTCCGCACCCTCCTCCTCGCCGGCCCGCACGAGCTCCTTGATCTTGTCGAGCTGCTGGCGCGAGTTGATCGCGCCCACGTCGGTGTTCTTGTCGAGCGGATCGCCGACCCGCAGCGTCCCCATCCGCCGCTTGAGCTTGCGGATGACGTCCTCGTAGACCGACTCCTGAACGAGCAGACGCGAACCCGCGCAGCAGACGTGTCCCTGGTTGAAGTAGATGCCATCGACGATTCCCTCGACCGCCTGGTCGAGAGGCGCGTCGTCGAAGATGACGTTCGCAGCCTTGCCGCCGAGCTCCAGGGTGAGCTTCTTGCCTGTCCCCGCTACCTGACGCTGGATCGCCTTGCCCACCTCCGTGGAGCCGGTGAACGCGATCTTGTCGACCTCCGCGGTGACGAGCTCCGCCCCAGTCCTGCCGTCGCCGGTCACGATGTTCACGACACCCGGCGGCAGCTCGGCCTGGCGCAAGACGTCGCAGAACAGGAGCGCAGTCAGCGGCGTCGTCTCGGCGGGCTTGAGCACGACCGTGTTGGCTGTGGCGAGAGCCGGCGCGATCTTCCATGCCAGCATCAGCAGCGGGAAGTTCCAGGGGATGATCTGACCGGCCACGCCCAGCGGTCGGGGTTGGCGGTTGGGGAACGCGTACTCGAGCTTGTCCGCCCAGCCGGCGTAGTAGAAGAAGTGCGCCGCCGCAAGCGGGAGATCGACGTCACGCGACTCGCGGATCGGCTTGCCACCGTTCAGTGACTCGAGTACCGCGAACTCGCGCGCGCGCTCCTGAAGGATGCGTGCGATGCGAAAGAGGTACTTCGCGCGTTCGGAGCCGGGGAGCTTCGACCAACCGTCGGCGAGGGCGGCCCGCGCTGCCGAAACGGCGAGCTCGACGTCCTCAGGACCCGCCTGCGCAACCTCAGCCAGGGGCTCTTCCGTCGCCGGGCTGATCGTCGTGTACCACTCTCCCGAGCCGGGCTCGACCCACTCCCCGCCGACGAACAGCCCGTAGCGCTCCTCGATGGAGACGATGTCGCGCGCTTCCGGCGCGGCGGCGTACTCCCATGTCGAGGGGACAGGAACGGCGCTTCGCTGTCGCTCGAGCTCAGTCAACGGTGAAGTAGTCCGGGCTTTGGTACCGGCCGGTCCTCTCCTTCCGGACCTGCATGAGCACGTCGTTGAGCAGCGTCGACGCGCCGATCCGGTAGAGGTCGGGCGTGAGCCAGTCGGGGCCGAGCGTTTCGTAGAGCTGCACGAGGTACTGCACCGCCTGCTTCGACTGGCGGATGCCGCCGGCCGGCTTCATGCCGATCTTGCGGCCGGTCTCGTCGTACACGTCGCGAATCGCCTCGAGCATGACGAGCGTCACGGGCAAGGTGGCCGCCTGCGGGAGCTTGCCCGTCGACGTCTTGATGAAGTCGGCGCCGGCGGCGATGGCGAGGATCGACGCGCGCCGGACGTTGTCGTACGTCCCCAGCTCCCCCACCTCGAGGATGACCTTGAGGTGGGCATCGCCGCACGCCTCCTTCACGCGCACGATCTCGTCGTACACCTTCGCGAACCGGCCGGAGAGGAAGGCGCCGCGATCGATCACCATGTCGACCTCGTCGGCGCCCATCGCCACGACCTCCTCCGCCTCGGCCACCTTCACGTCGGTCGGCGACTGTCCCGAGGGAAATGCGGTGGCAACGGACGCGATCTTCACGCCCGTGCCCTGCAGCCGGTCGACGGCGAAGGGGACGAGATTGGGATAGACGCAGACGGCTGCTACGGGCGGGATCGTCGGATCGGTGGGATCCGGGCGCACCGCCTTCGAGCACATCGCCGAGATCTTCCCCGGCGTGTCCTGCCCTTCGAGCGTCGTGAGGTCCATCATCCTGATCGCGAGCTCGAGGGCGAACAGCTTCGACTCCCGCTTGATCGATCGGCGCGCAAGCCAAGCGGCGCGCTCCTCCACCGCCACCTGGTCAACGGAGCCGACGCGCGGCAGACGCGGCTCGAGTGGAAGCTCGAAGCCCGACAGAACAGGCGTCCTGGCCATAGGCGGAGTGTAGTCCCCGTCCGTGGCCCGGCGGCCGTCGCCCCGGCGTATGCTCCAGGCATCAGCGACGGGAGGGAGGGTCACGTGAGACGCGCTGTTGTCATGGTCGCCTGCCTGCTCGGGGTCGTCGTGATCGCCGGCTGCGGAGGAGGCGGCGGCGGCGACAACGGGAGCGCTCTGTCCAAGGAGGACTACGAAGGGCAGATGCAGGCGCTCCAGG
Source organism: Actinomycetota bacterium (assembly GCA_046729255.1). Classification (GTDB taxonomy): domain Bacteria; phylum Actinomycetota; class Thermoleophilia; order Gaiellales; family Gaiellaceae; genus PALSA-612. The sequence goes on along the minus strand of JBKPGF010000039.1, from coordinate 7,846 downwards.
CCGACCTCTCGCAGTCGGCGACGGAGCTCCAGCGGGCGTTCTCCAATCCGCAGGACGCTCCTGCGGTGTCGGCTGGACTCGACGAGGCGGCCGACATCTTCGACGACGCGTCCACCTCGTTGAGCGAGATCGAGCCGCCCGAGGACGTCGCCGAACCGCACCAGGTAATGGTGGACAAGACCGCGTCCGCGGCCGGCAAGATCAGAGGCGTCGCCGACAGAGTCGAGAATGCGGCCACGCCGGCAGAGATCTCGAACGAGCTCGCCGAGTTCTCCAGCATCGAGGAGCTCACTGAGCTTCAGCAGGCGGTGGACGACATACAGGCTGCGGGCTACGACATCGGTGGGAGCGGCTCGAACCCCTAAAGCCCAAGGCGCTCGAGCATGGCGTCGTCGCGGCGCCAGTGGGGCCGAACCTTGACCTGCAGGTCGAGGTAGATCTCCCTGCCCATCAGCGCCTCGACCTCCGGCCGCGCACGTGTGCCGATCTCGCGCACGACGCGTCCGCCCTTGCCGACGACGATCTGCTTCTGGGACTCGGTCTCCACGTAGATCGAGACGCGCACGGCTCTGTCCTCGACCGCATCGACCTCGACGGAGACCGCATGCGGCACCTCTTGCCGCGTGAGCGCAAGTGCCTTCTCGCGCACGAGCTCCGCGATCTGTGTTTCGAGCGGGAGGTCCGAGCGTGCGTCCTGGGGGAAGTACGCTGGTCCCTCGGGCAGCAACCCGACGAGCTGCGCCTTCAGCTCGGCCACGCCGTCTCCCGTTTTCGCGCTCACCGGATGGAGCGCGACAAAGTCGCCTAACTCAGCAGCCGTCGCCATCTGGCTCGCCACGTGGCCCGGCTTGAGCCGGTCGATCTTGTTCAAGGCGATGACCACGGACACACCGAGACCGAAGACCCGCTCCGCGATGAACCGATCGCCCGCCCCGATCCGCTCACGGCAGTCGAGCACGAAGAGGACGCCGTCGACATCCTCGAACGACCGATCGACCGTGTGCTGCATGCGCTCGGTCAGCGCGTCGCGCGGCCGCTGGAACCCGGGCATGTCGGCTAGCACGAGCTGAGAGTCCTCGCCGTTCGCGATGCCGAAGATGCGCCTACGGGTCGTCTGCGGCTTGTCGGAGACGATGGCCACCTTGGCGCCGCAGAGCGCGTTGACGAGGGTCGACTTGCCGACGTTCGGGCGGCCCGCCACCGCGACGATGCCGCTCCTCATGGCCGTTCGGGACGTGTCCTCAGAACCTGGCCTGTGGGAGCGCCCCACCTCCCCGTCCCATAGCGCGAGCGTAACGGGCGAAGAGCTCCACGTGGGTCACAGCACTGCGCCAATTGCGTCACAGCTCGAACGTGTCGGGCAACAGCTCCGCCGGCGTAGCGACCACCACCTCGCCGCCCGCCTGCGCATACACGACTCGATCGAAGCCGAACTCGACGAGCCACTGCCGGCACCCGCCACACGGCGACGCGGTGATGGCGATCACCTCGAGGTCACCCGGCCGGCAGCCCGCCGTGACTGCGGCCGTGAGCGCCGACTTCTCCGCGCAAACGCCCAGCGGGTACGCCGCGTTCTCGACGTTGACGCCGACATGCACCGCGCCGTCTCGCGCCTGCGCAGCTGCACCCACGAAGAAGTGCGAGTAGGGAGCGTACGCGCGCGCCGCGACCTCCACGGCCCGGTCGTAGAGCTCGCGGTCGGCAGACATGACCTCGCCCATATCCGTCAATCGAAGAAGAGCTGGAAGACGGCGAGCGTGACGAGCGCGCCGAGCAGACCGCCGTACGTGACCTCGAGCGTCGAGTGGAACCCAGCCTCGACTCGCGTCTCCGCGACGAGCACGGCCATAATGAACATGATCGAGGAGACGATGAAGCGGTGCTCGTCGGCGCCGACGATGTACGTGACCGCCATCCAGCCCGCGAATGCGATCGCCGCGTGACCTGACGGAAGCCCCCCGCGCAGCGGCGTGCCGCGCCCGGTCCACGCCTTCGTCGCGATCACGATGAGCGTGACGAGCGCGAGGGCGGCAAGCGTCACCGTCACCGGTGCGTTCCGCAGGCGATCGATCGCGTTCGTCGCCGGTTCGCCGAGTCGACGCGAGAAGACGAGATAGCCGATCGCGACAGCCGTCACCGCAGCGATCAGGACAGCGCCGGCCGCGATGTCCTTCGCGAGCTTCGCGAGCGGGTCGAATGACGTCGTCGCGACGTCGATCGCCTGCTCCACGGCAGAGTTGATCATCTCCGCGACGAGCACGAACGCGATCGCGAGCATCAGGGCGATCAGCTCGAAGCGTGTCACGCCGACCCAGACGGCGGCGACGAGGATGACGATCGCCGCCGCGAAGTGCAGGCGCATGTTTCGGTGCGTCCGGAGCACGTGCACGATGCCCTCGATCGCGAAGTTGAAGCTCTCGAGGAGCGATATCGCTCGTCGCCGGCTCACGCGTACGTCTCTTCCCGCTTCTCCATCTCCGCTCCGTGCCCGTAGCCGAGCAGATGCAGCAGTCCGTGCACGAGCGGTCTTCGCCACGCGTCACCCGTGACCTGCGGACACACGACGGCATCCCCCAGCTGCCGCGGCAGGCCCGAGGGCACGTGCTCGCGGCCGTCGATCGGGAAGGACAGGACGTCCGTCGCCTCGTCGATTCCCAGATGCTCGGCCTTGAGGGCTCTCATCTCATCGGGCCCCACGAAGGCGATACCGAGCTCTCCCGAGTCGATGCCTTCGGCAGTCAGCACCTGTGTCGCCAGGTCGCGGACGGCCGGCTCGTCGACCTCCACGCCGCTGCGGTTATCGATCTCGATCTCCACCATCACCCGGCTGCGATTCCTCGGCGTGCAGACGGTAGGCCTCGACGATCCGCTGGACGATCTTGTGCCGCACGACGTCCTCGTGCCCGAATCGGATGAACGCGATGCCTTCGATGTCTCCGAGAATGCCCTCCACCGTGAGCAGTCCCGACCCCTGCTCACGCGGGAGATCGATCTGCGTTGCGTCTCCCGTGACGACGACCTTCGAGCCGAAGCCGAGTCGCGTCAGGAACATCTGCATCTGCTCTGGGCTCGTGTTCTGCGCCTCGTCGAGGATGATGAACGAGTCGTTGAGCGTCCGGCCGCGCATGAACGCGAGTGGCGCAACCTCGATCGCGCCCTTGTCCATGTACGCCGTCAGCCGGTCGGCGTCGAGCATGTCGTAGAGGGCGTCGTAGAGCGGGCGAAGGTACGGATCGACCTTCGCGAGAATGTCACCCGGCAGGAAGCCGAGCCGCTCGCCCGCCTCGACGGCGGGCCGCGTGAGGATGATCCTTCCGACCTCCCGCTCCGAAAGCGCCCGCACCGCGAGGGCCATGGCGAGGTAGGTCTTGCCCGTGCCCGCCGGGCCGATCGCGAACGTGATCGTGTGGTCGCGCATCGCGTCCACGTACCGCTTCTGGTTGACGGTCTTCGGCGCGATCTTCTTGCCGCGGTGGCGCCAGACGACGTCCTCGAAGACCTCGCGGATGTCCTCGGACTGCTCCAGGGCGCCGAGCACGGCATCGACGGTCCCCGGACCGATGTCATGCCCGCCCTCGACGAGCTCCACGAGCTCGCCGACGACCACCTGGGCCTCCCGGACGCGCTGCTCCTCGCCCTCGAGGGTGAGGCGGTTGCCACGCAGGTGGATGGAGCAGTGCAGCCGCTCGCGCAGTGAGTCGAGGACGCCGTCCGAGACTCCCGCGAGCTCGGCAGCGACGTCGTTGGAGACTGAGAGGACGGCCTGGGCCACCTACGCGAGCTTCTCGCGGACGATCTGGCTGACGACCGAGCCGTCGGCGCGGCCTGCGACCTGCGGCATGACGTCCGCCATCACCCGGCCGAGGTCGCGCATGCTCGTGGCCCCGACCTCCGCGATCGCGTCGTCGACGATCCGCTCCACGTCGTCCTCCGAGAGCGGCTCCGGCATGAACTCCTCGAGCACCTCGAGCTCGTAGTCCTCCTTGTCGGCCTGCTCCTCACGCCCGGCCGCCTCGTATGCCTCGTATGCCTCCTGCCGCCGCTTCCGCTCACGCTGCAGCACCTGGAGCTCCTCGTCGTCGCTCAGCGGGCGCTGGAGCTCCTTCTCCGCCGTGCGGAGCGCGTTCAGCAAGAGACGCAGCGCGTCACGGCGCTCCCCGTCGCGCTCCTTCATCGCCGCCGCGAGGTCGTCCTCCATGCGCGCGATGAGGCTCATCCCATCCCACCCAGCGGGCGCCCACCGAGGATGTGCCAGTGGAGATGGAACACCGTCTGTCCGGCGCCGGGGCCGACGTTCACGATCACACGGTAATCGTCCAGGCCCGAATCTGCCGCCGTTTTTGCGACGAAGTCGAGCATCTGCTTCACCTCGTCGGGCGGGAACTCCGCGATGTCGTGAAACGTCTCGATGTGCCGCTCGGGGATGACGAGCAAGTGCGTGGGCGCCCGTGGGGCGATGTCCCGGATGGCGACGACGCCGGGGGCCGAAGCGACGTGATCACCCTCGCGGTAGAGCCGGCAGAAGAGGCAGTCAGCGGCCACCGAGGATCCCTTCCTCGGTGGTCTCCACAGCGCGGACGCACACGAGCTCGCCCACCTCGCCCTCGACGAGCCAGGGCGCGTAGTCCTCGCCGTAGCCGCAGCCGGGACGGTCGATGAGCACGACATCTTCGTCGCCGAGCTTCCGCCGCCAGTGCGCAAGCTCCGCCTCCCGCGAGAGCTCTCGCAGCCGCGCAGAACGCTCCTTCTTCTCCTGCGCGCTCACCGGATCGGCGTCGGCCGTCTTCGTCCCCGGTCGCGGCGAGTAGGGGAAGACGTGCGCCTTCGTGATGCCGGCCTCCGCAACGACTCGCAGCGTGTTCCGGAATGCGGTCTCGTCCTCGCCCGGGAAGCCGACGATGACGTCCGTCGTGAGGTTGAACCCCCGCGCGTGACCTGTTCGCCGGAGGAATGTGGCGACGTCGTAGCGGCGACCCATGGCCGTGAGGATCCGATCGTCGCCAGACTGCAGCGGCACGTGGAGATGGCGGCCGACGGTGGGTGTCTCCTGGAGCGCGGCGACCAGAGCCTCGCTGAGGTGATTGACCTCGATCGACGACAGCCGCAGTCTCGCCAGGCCGGGAGTCGCGCCCGCCTCGCGCACGAGCCGCGGTAAGTCGAAGCCTGCGTCGCGGTCCCGATAGCAGCCGAGGTTGATGCCCGTCAGCACGACCTCGCGATGACCCTGCGCGACACGGCGCCCGATCTCTGCGAGGACACGGCCCGCGGCACGACTACGTGACGAGCCGCGCACCAGCGGGATCACGCAGAACGCGCACGAGAAGCTACACCCGTCCTGCACCTTCACGAAGGCGCGCACACGGTCGAGGCGGGCGCCCGCCTGCACGCAGCCGATCGCGCCGACGTCCCCGGCGACCGCCGCGGGCGTCTCCTCGCTTCGTCGATTCACGACAGTGACGTTGCTCGCCAGCCCCGCGAATGCGTCTTTCGGCAGGTTTGCAGCACAACCCGTGACGTACACCCGGCCGTGGGTGCGCGCGAGCCGCGAAACGGCCTTGCGCGACTTCGCAACAGCCTCGTTCGTCACACAGCACGTGCTCACCACCGCGACGTCGGCGTCATCCGCACGCTCGGAGTGGCCGTCCGCGAGCAGGCGCTCGCGCACCGCATGCGCGTCGGCGTGCGACACCTTGCAGCCGAGGAAGCCGATGGAGAACGTCGCCATTCGCGGAAACGTTACTGCTCCGCGGGCTTCCAGACGTCTGCGGCCCAGCCGTCATTTGTCGAACGGCGGACGTGCTGCCAGCTGCCGAGATCAGGCCGATCGGTGTCGAGGTACCCGGAGCTGACCAGGCATCGGGAGCGAATGCGCGGCGCCAGCAGCCCGACGTCTTCGAGCGTGAGGTTGGCGACGACGACATCGGTCTCGGGCAAGTCGTCTGCGAGCGCGTTGGCAGCACGGGCTGCCACGTCGACGCTGTTTGCCTCTGCGTTGGCGACCGTCGCCTCGACGGCGACAGGGTCGTGATCGACGGCGTGAATGGGCGTGAAGCCGAGCCTCGCTGCCGCAACCGATAGCACTCCCGACCCGCAGCCGACGTCGAGCAGCGAGCCGCGCGACAGCTCTGCAAGCAACTCGATGCAGAGCCGAGTCGTCGGGTGAGCCCCGGTGCCGAAGGCTCGACCCGGCTCGATGACGACTGCCAGCACACCGGTCGGGATTGGCTCCCAGGGAGGGCCGACCCACAACTGACCGATCTGCACACCGTGGTGAAACTCCCGCCAGCGTTCCTCCCAGCCTTCGGCGACGTCGGTCGCCGACACCTCCTCCTCGAACGTCTCTCGAACACGCCTCACGCCTGCCGCATCGGTGTACGCGGCCAGCTCCACGCCGGCGTTCGATTGGCGCTCCTCGATGCCCTCAGGGAAGAGCTCGAGCAGGACTGCCCGCGCCGCCTCCGCGCGCTCCTCGGAGACGACGACGGCGATTCGCGTCAGAGCTTTTAGCACATCGACCACGTGCTGGCTGCGCGCGACAGGCGACCGCGAGGCAAGGACGCAGGGAGCGCTCGTATCGGTCCAGATACGGGCGCGACCGAGGACGCCGCATCGCGCCGCTCGGCGCGGTCAGACGGCCCGTGCTTCATCGTGCTAGAGGCTCCTTCCTAGCGGAAGTGCGCCTTCAGCCGGCCGAGCAGCCCGCTGTCGTCCTCGTACATCTCGCCGTTCTCGCTCGCCGCCAGCGCCTCGAGCAGCTCCCGCTGCTCGGGCGTGAGACGCCGGGGGATGCGGACGTTGACGAGCACGCGATGGTCACCGCGGCCTTTGCCCGAGAGCACGGGCATGCCCTGCCCGCGGAGGACCCGTACCTCGCCGGGCTGCGTGCCCGGTTCGAGCTCGAGCTCGTGGTCGCCGTCCAGCGTCGGGACGATGATCGTCGCCCCCAGCACTGCCTGCGTGAAGGTGACGTCGACGGCCGAAAAGATGTCGTTGCCTTCGCGGACGAAGCGTGCGTCCGGCCGCACGCGCACGAGTACGTACGCGTCGCCGGCCGGGCCGCCGGGCATTCCTGCATGGCCTTCGCCCGAGATCCGGATGCGCTGGCCGTCGTGGATCCCCGCGGGGATCTCGACGTCGACCATGCGCTCCTCGATCCTGCGCCCGGCGCCCTCGCAGGACTCGCAGGGTGTCTCGATGAGGCTTCCCGTCCCGCCGCAGGTGGGGCACGTCTGTGTGCTCACGAAGTCGCCGAACGGCGAGCGCGACACGCGCTCCAAGCGTCCGCGCCCGCCACAGGTCGCGCAACCGATGGGCGACGTGCCCGGCTCGAGGCCGCTCCCCTGGCACGTTGTGCACGTCTTCGCGACCTGGAACACGACCGGGCGAGTCACTCCCTCGGCCGCTTCCGACAGCTCGACCGTCACCTCGGCGCCGACGTCCGCCCCGCGGCGCGTACGCCTGCCGGCGGCGAACAGGTCGTCGCCGAAGAAGGCCGAGAAGAGATCGCTCAGGCTTCCGAGGTCGAAAGCGGTGGGCACGAAGCCGCCGCTCTGCAGCCCCTCGAAGCCGTAGCGGTCGTAGAGCTCGCGGCGCTCGGTGCTGGAGAGAACCTCGTAGGCCTCGACGACCTCCTTGAAGCGCTCGTCGGCGTCCGGGGCGTTCGACACATCCGGGTGCAGCTCGCGCGCCAGCCGCCGAAACGCCTTCTTGATCGTGTCGACGTCGGCGCTCCGTCCCACGCCGAGCACGTCGTAGTAGTCCCTTCTGGTCGCGGCCACGTCGAAAGGTTAGAGCCCGCTCAACTCTCCTCGAAGACTTCCTCGGACAGACGCGAGAGCTCGGACGC